>JAJFGN010000004.1 GCA_021776115.1 Kiloniellaceae bacterium
TCAATGCCAATCCCAGGCCCTTCCGATGGACCAAGTCCGCTCACGATATCCTGGCCAGCATCAAGCGCTTCTGCCTCAGAACAATCGAAGCCGCCGAAAACCAAACCCAAATCATTCAAACTTCCGAATCAGGACACTAGGGGTGGCCTCACCATATCGGCGCAACTGGCTCTAGCCGCCGCCGCGCTTGGGGAATAGGCTCCGCCCGTAAGCCGCTCGGGGCGCGGATGGGAAGGCTGCCGGCATGTCCAAGGATCTACCGAAGAAAACTCGGGTCGCCATCGTTGGCGGGGGCATCGTCGGCTGCTCACTTGCGTACCACCTGACCAAGTTGGGCTGGCGCGACGTGGTCGTGCTCGAGCGCAAGAAGTTGACCAGCGGCACCACCTGGCACGCCGCGGGTCTGGTGCGGGAGGTCCTGGGCAGCGTCACCCTGACCCGCCTGGCGCAGTATTCCCTACAGCTATTCCAGACCTTGGAGGCAGAGACCGGGCAAGCAACCGGCCTAAAGCAAAACGGCAGCATCGGCATCGCGACCAACGAAGGCCGTTGGGAGGAACATCGGCGCAGTGCCGGCCTGGCGAAATACCTGTGTGTCGAGGTTCACCTCCTGGGTCCGACCGAAATCCTGGAACTTTATCCCTTGTTGAACGTTCAAGACGTGATCGGCGGGATCTACTTCCCCAAGGACGGCCAAACCAACCCCGCCGATACCACCATGGCCCTGGCAAAAGGCGCCCGCATGGGCGGCGCGCAGATCTTCGAGGATACCAAAGTCACCGGCGTTTTAACGGCCAAGGGGCGAGCAACCGGCGTGCGCACCGAACAGGGCGATATCGAGGCGGAGGTCGTGGTCAATTGCGCCGGTATGTGGGGCCGTGAGGTTGGACGCATGGCCGGGGTCAACGTCCCGCTGCATGCCTGCGAGCATTTCTACGTGGTGACCGAGCCGATGACGGAAATGCGCCCGAACCTGCCGGTCCTGCGCGACATGGATGGCAGCGCCTATTTCAAGGAAGACGCCGGAAAGCTTTTGATCGGAGCCTTCGAGCCCAATGCCAAGCCTTGGGGTATGGAGGGCATCCCCGAGGATTTCTGCTTCGATGAATTGCCCGAGGATATGGATCATTTCATGCCCATTCTGGAAGGCGCCATCCACCGCATTCCAGCGCTCGAGAGCGCGGGCATTCGCACCTTCTTCAACGGGCCGGAGAGTTTCACACCGGATGATCGCTATTTGCTGGGAGAGGCGCCCGAGTTGCGCAACTTCTACGTCGGGGCCGGGTTCAACTCGGTCGGCATCCAATCCTCAGGCGGCGCCGGCAAAGCGCTGGCCGAGTGGATCGTCGAAGGCGCGCCAACGCTCGATCTCTCCGAGGTCGACATCCGGCGCATGGAACCTTTCCAGGGCAACGGGAAATACCTGGAAGTACGTGCGGCCGAGGCCCTGGGTGTTCTTTATGCCATGCACTGGCCGTACCGCCAGTTCGAGAGCGGACGTAGCATACGCGTCTCGCCCCTGCACGAACGTCTGAAAGCGCACGGCGCCTGCTTCGGCGAAGTTGCGGGCTGGGAGCGCCCGAACTGGTTCGCGCCCGAGGGGGTCGAGCCAAAGTACGAATACAGCTATGAGCGCCAAAACTGGTTTCCTTACGCGGCCGCCGAGCACAAGGCCGTGCGCGAGGCGGTCGGCCTCTTCGACCAGAGTTCCTTCGCCAAGTTCATGGTCCAAGGCCGCGACGCAGAGAGCGTCCTGCAGCGAATCTGCGCCAATGACGTGGCGGTCGAGTCAGGCCGGATCGTCTACACCCAGTGGCTCAACGCGCGCGGCGGCATCGAGGCCGACCTGACCGTGACCCGCTTGGCCGAGGACCAATATTTCGTGGTAACGGGCGCCGCCGTGGGGCCGCGCAACCTGAATTGGCTAAACCGCAATACGCCCGAGGACGCCCGCGTCACCGTGACCGACGTCACCGGCGGCTATGCCGTCATGGGGATCATGGGACCGAATAGCCGGGCGCTTTTGTCCGAGCTTACGGACGCCGATCTGGCCAACGAGCGGTTTCCATTTGGCACTTGCCAGGAAATAGAGATCGGCCACGCCTTGGCGCGGGCGTTGCGCGTCACCTATGTTGGGGAGCTCGGTTGGGAGATCTACGTGCCGAGCGAGTTCGCCGCGGGCGTATTCGACGCCGTCCAGGCTAAGGGCGCCGCCCACGGTTTGAAATTGGCCGGAATGCATGTGCTGGATTCCTGCCGGATCGAGAAAGCATATCGTCACTGGGGCCACGACATCAGCGACGAGGATACGCCGATCGAAGCCGGACTTGGCTTCGCCTGCCGCCTGGACAAGAACGTGCCCTTCATCGGCCGCGACGCCGTGCTGCGGCAGAAGGAGCGCGGCGTCGCCAAGCGCTTGGTTCAGTTCGCGCTCGACGACCCGGCGCCCATGCTCTACCACAACGAGCCGATCTACCGCGACGGGGTCATCGTGGGATATCTAAGCTCCGGAAATTACGGTCATGTCTTGGGCCGCGCGATTGGCCTGGGTTATGTGCGCAACGCCGACGGTGTCGACGCCGATTTCGTGAAGACGGGCCGTTACGAGATCGAGGTCGCCGGCACGCGCTTCGCCGCGACCGCGAGCTTGCGCCCGATGTACGATCCGAAGTCGGAACGGGTGCGCGCATAATCCGGCCGAACCGGCGTCAGGGGTAACCAAACAACCATCACTCTTCAGTCGTCAGGAGCACGAATATGCTGGTAGGCGTTCCAAAGGAAATCAAAGTCCATGAGTACCGCGTTGGCCTGGTGCCGGCGTCGGTCCGGGAGCTAATTCATCACGGGCACAAGGTCATCGTCCAAAAGAATGCCGGATCGGGTATCGGCTTTGAGGATGGCGACTACGAGGCCGCCGGCGCCCAGGTTGCCGGGACGGCGGACGACGTTTTCGCCGTTGCCGACATGATCGTGAAGGTCAAGGAGCCGCAGGTGAGCGAGTACGGTAAGCTGCGCGAGGGGCAGGTGCTTTTTACCTACCTGCACCTGGCTCCCGACCTGCCGCAGACGAAAGGCCTGATGGAGTCCGGATGTATCGCCATCGCCTATGAGACGGTCACCAACGCGCACGGCGGTCTACCGCTCTTGGCGCCCATGAGCGAGGTCGCGGGGCGCATGTCGGTTCAAGTCGGCGCGCACTGCCTGGAGAAGGAGCAGGGCGGGTCGGGCATGTTGTTGGGTGGCGTCCCCGGTGTGGCCGCCGCCAAGGTCGTGATCATTGGCGGCGGTGTCTCCGGCACCAACGCGGCGCGCATGGCCATGGGCATGGAGGCGCACGTCACGGTCATCGACCGCAGTATCGAGCGGCTCTATGCCCTCGACCTTCAGTTCGGGCCGATGTTGAACACGATCTACTCGACCGTGGATGCGATCGAAACCTTCGTAATCGGCGCGGACCTCGTGATCGGCGCGGTGCTGGTCCCAGGCGCGGCGGCGCCAAAACTGGTCACGCGAGACATGATGCGGCGTATGCGCCCCGGTTCGGTCTTCGTCGATATCGCCATCGACCAGGGCGGTTGCGCCGAGACCTCACGCGGGACCACGCATACCGATCCAACCTACGTCGAGGAAGGTGTGGTGCATTACTGCGTCACCAATATGCCCGGCGCGGTCGCGCGGACCTCGACCTTCGCGTTGAACAACGCGACCTTGCCCTTCACCCTCGCCCTGGCCGACAAGGGCCATAAGAAGGCTTTGGCGGACAACCCACATCTCATGAACGGCCTGAATGTCGCTGGCGGTAAGGTGACCTACGAGGCGGTCGCCGAGGCCCACGGCCTGGATTATGTCCCCGCCAAGCAGGCCTTGGACTTGTAAGCAGCGAAGCGCGGGGTAAGATCAGTTATGGCTTGTTGTCACTATTTCGCACCCAGCGAGGGCGGGGACGAGGCGTTCTCGATCGATGCTTCGACGATTACTTTCGGCCCGGGCGTCTTGCGCGAAGCGGGCGATCACGCGGCCTCCATGGGGATCAAGCGCGCGGCCCTGATGACCGACAAGGTCATGGCCGGTCTGGAACACCTTGCCGTGGTCAAGGCCGCGCTCGAAGGCGCCGGGATCGACGTCGTCGTCTATGACGAGGTCCGGGTCGAGCCGACCGACGAGTCCTTCATGGCCGCTACCCGCTTCGCCCAGGAGGGCAAGTTCGACGGTTTTATCTCGGTCGGCGGCGGTTCGGTGATGGACACCACCAAGGCGGCCAATCTCTATTCGACTTACCCGGCGGAATTTTTAACCTATGTCAACCCACCGATCGGTGGTGGACAGCCGGTTCCCGGCCCTCTCAAGCCGCATATCGCTTGCCCCTCGACCTGCGGGACGGGCAGCGAGTGTACCGGCATCGCCGTCTTCGATCTTCTCGCCATGCGGGCCAAAACCGGGATCGTCTCGCGCCGCTTGCGGCCCAGTATGGCCCTGGTCGATCCGGTCTGTACCCATACTTTGCCCAAGAATGTGGTCGCGGCTAGTGCCTTCGACGTACTGAGCCATGCCTTGGAATCCTACACCGCCGTTGCTTACACGCGGCGCAAGGCCCCGGCACGGCCCAGCCTGCGTCCCATGAGCCAGGGCGCCAACCCTTGGAGCGACCTGGGCTGCCGTGAGGCGCTGCGGGTATTGGGCGAGAATCTGGTGCGCGGGGTGAACGATCCGGTGGATACGGAGGCCAAGGGCCAGCTCATTTGGGCCGCGACCCTGGCCGGGATCGCCTTCGGCAATGCCGGCTGCCACGCACCCCACGGCATGTCCTATTCGGTCTCCGGCATGGTCCGCGACTTCCAGCCCGACGGCTACCCCAAGGCGGAGGCCATCGTGCCACACGGCATGTCGGTGATCGTGAATTCGCCGGCCGTGTTCCGCTTCACCGCCGAAGCCTGTCCGGAGCGGCATTTGGAGGCGGCCAGGTGGTTGGGCGCCGATATCCGGGGCGCGACGGCGCGTGATGCCGGCGAGGTTCTCGCGGGCCACTTGATCCAATTCATGAAAAGCACGGACATGCCGAACGGTATTGGCGGCGTCGGGTACAACCGGGACGATATTCCCGGACTCACGGAAGGCTCTTTTCCCCAGCGGCGGCTACTCGACAATGCGCCGCGCAGCATCGGAAAAGAGGAGCTCACGAAGCTGTATCAAGACGCGCTGGCGTACTGGTAGGGCCGCCGGCCCGAAAAAACCCTGAGTTTCCGTCGTTTTCATCGGAGACTGGCCTCACGTAATCCGGCCAATTGGGTCTAGTCCGCCGGTCCCTGGCGGGATTAATCTGAAGCCTGGCGTAAACCTCACTGGATGGGCATCTGTCATGTCGACCTTAAAGAAGATACCGAATTCGCTCGAGCAGCACTGGATGCCGTTCACGGCAAACCGGCACTTCAAGGCTAATCCGCGCCTGATTGTCGGCGCCAAGGGCATGTATTACACGACCCATAAGGGCGACACGGTCTTGGACGGTTCGTCCGGCCTGTTTTGCGTGGCCGCCGGACATGGCCGGCGCGAAATCGCGGACGCCGTCTACGAAGCCCTGACGGAGCTCGACTACGCGCCGCCGTTCCAGTTCGGCCATCCGGTCACCTTCGAATTGTCGCGCCGGATTGCGGCTTTGACGCCGGGCGACCTCAATTATGTCTTCTACACCAACTCCGGCTCTGAATCGGTCGACACTGCTCTAAAGATCGCGCTCGCCTATCAACGGGTGCGGGGCGAGGGGCAGCGCACTCGCTTGGTCGGGCGTGAGCGGTCCTACCACGGCGTGAATTTCGGCGGTATGTCGGTGGCCGGCATGGTCAACAACAAGAAGGCTTTTGGCCTGGGCCTGCCGGGTGTCGTACACATGCGCCACACCATGCTGCCGGAGCACAAGTTCACCCTGGGTCAGCCCGAGACGGGGGCCGAACTTGCCGACGACTTGCAGCGCATGGTCGATTTGCATGGCGCCGATTCGATCGCGGCCTGCATCGTCGAGCCGATTGCGGGCTCGACCGGCGTGCTGGTGCCGCCGAAGGGCTATCTGGAGCGCCTGCGCAAGATCTGCGACCAGCACCATATTCTCCTGATCTTCGATGAGGTCATCACCGCCTTCGGCCGGACCGGCAAGCAGTTCGCCTCCGACAGCTTCGGCGTGGTGCCCGATATGATCACCATGGCCAAGGCCCTGACCAACGGTGTGGTGCCGATGGGCGCAGTCGCGGTCAGCGATAACATTTACAACACTATAACCAACGCGGCGCCGGAAACCGCGGTCGAGTTGTTCCACGGCTACACCTACTCGGGTTGCCCGGTGGCCGCCGTTGCTGCGCTGGCAACGCGCGACATCTTCGAGAAGGAACAATTGGTCGAGCGGGCGGCCAAGATGGCGCCCAAGTTCCTCGAGGGGCTGAGTTCATTCAAGGACTTGGCAATTGTGACCGATATACGCGGCTATGGCTTGCTAGGTGGGATTGACTTGGCGCCGATGGAGGCGCCGGGCCTGCGTGGCCTGGCGGTTATGCAGCAACTCTACGATGCCGGCCTGATGGTCAAGTTGACGGGCGATAGCGTCCTTATCTCGCCGCCCTTGGTCAGCGAGGAGCAGCATCTCGACGAGATATTCACCAAGCTGCGCGATGTGCTGAAGACCCATTGAGCTACGCGATGCGACCGTCCGCCCGGACAGGCTCCGGGCGGACGGCGGGCACTGAGACGAGGAGGGACCATGTCCGTCACGATTCATCGAATCACGCGTTACACGGTTCAGGTCTTGACCAAGAAAACGGGTGAGGACGGCCATTCCTTCGTCACGGTCCGCCTTTACGACGACGACAATGTCAGCCGCGCGGTCGCGGTGTTCGAGAACTACGCATCCGGCGCCGAACCGACGAAGCCGACCGGCGATCATGAGTCTCAAACCGCGACGGCACACTTAGATATTGCCCACCTCAAGGGCTATATGGACGTTCTGCGCGAGGAAAAGACCGTCTATCTCAAGCTGGGATGGAGCCAGCAGGGTCGGATCATGACCTTGTCGCACCTCTCGATCGACACCAAGAAGGAAGTGATCGGCGAATACTTTCAGCCGCACGGAAAAGCCGGCGGCTAGCCGAAAAATGTCGAGCCCACGGGCGACAAAGTAGACGAACTGCCGGTCTGAAAACCTTGGAACTCGGCACCGGCTACTTGAAGGACCCTAGGCGCTTGCTGCGAGCGGCTTGGCGGTAATCGTTTTGTCGATCTGCTGATCGGCGCGCATGGCTTCCTCGCGCGCGGCTTCTTCTCTGGCCATCTCGCGCCGCCGCACGATCTCGTACGTCACCGCGCCGATTAGGGTAATCGTGATGATGATGACGGCCAGGGCGCTGAGATCCGGTTGGGTCCCCATGCGCACCTTGCCGGCCAGGACGGTCGTGAGTGTGCTTTCCGCCTGGATCGTGAAGACTGTTGTATTGTAGTTCTCGAACGACGTCAGGAACGCCAGAACCGCGGCTGAGAAAATGGCTGGGCGCAAAAACGGGACCAGGATCTTCCAGAACACCTGAACATGCGTCGCGCCCAGGTCCAGCGCGGCTTCCTCCTGGGTCCGGTCGAAGCGCTGTAGCCTGGCCATGAAGACCAGCATGCAATAGGCGGAAATGAAGGTCGACTGGCCGACGATGGTCAGGAACATACCATCGTAGAATATCGATTCGTATTCCGCCTCGGCCAAGACACCCAGGCGGTCCCAGAACACGAGGGTCGAAATACCCAAAATAACGCCCGGCGTCAGGACCGGCGATACCACGATGACGTAGTAGTAGGGGCGTACGCGCTCGTAAATCTGTCCGATCATGATCGCAGCGGCCAAGCTGATCGGCACCGACAGGGACACGACGCCGACACCGATGACGAGGCTGTTGGTGATGCCTTCAATCATCTGTTCGTCTTGGGCAAGCTGGCCGAACCACTTCATGGTGAAGCCTTCCCAGGGGCTGACTTGAGGGAAGGGGCTCTCGTTGAAGGCGGCGGCGCCCATCATGATCAAGGGACCGAAGAGGTAGCCGAAGAACAGCACGATGTAGAAGCCCACCATGAGGCGCATCACGTTTTTGGAGTTCATTTCGCGATCTCCCCAAAACGGACGTTGAAGATCCGCATGATCGTCATGACGAATACAATACAAGTCGCCAGGAGGACGAAGGCATAAGCGGAACCCTGCGGCCAGTTCAGCCCGGTGAAGAACCAGTCGTAGATGATTTGGGTGAACCACAGACTACTGGGCCCGCCCAGGATTTGCGGCGCGGCGAGGGCGCCGGCAGTCAGCATGAACACCATGGTGGAACCCGAGGCGATGCCCGGCTTGGCGTGCGGCACGACTACCCGAAGGTGGATGCGCCACCAGGGGCTGCCTAGGTCGCGGGCGGCTTCGACCTGATTATGGTCCAAGCTTTCGATCGCGTTATACAGCGGGAAGATCATCAGAAGGATATAGGCGTAGCTCAGGCCGGCGTAGAGACCGACATCGGCGCGCAGAAAATCGATGCCTTCGTCGATGACGCCGGTGCCGATCAAGACCGAGTTAATCACGCCGCTGGTGCCGAAAAGGATTCGGAACGCAAAGGCGCGCAGAATTTCGTTGACCCAGAACGGTATAAGCAAACACAGGAACATTAAACGTGCCTTCCCGCCCACGGCGACCTGCCCCATGTAGTAGGCAATCGGATAGCAGATCGCCAAGTCGAACAGGGTTACCAGGGCGCTGACCAGGATCGTCTTGAAGAAGACCTTGAGGTGAAGCCAGTTCATCGCCTCCGTATCGCCTTCGCGACCGAAGAGGAGGTACTGATAGTTGTCCAATGTCCAGGTATCGCCCGGTCCACCGACCTCGTTGAACGGCAGGTTATGCCGGAACGAGAAATCGACCATATAGAGCTGCGGCAGGATGATCATGAAGATCGCCCAGGCCAAGACCGAGAAAATGAGATACGCAGACAGCACCACCCCGTTGCGTTGCACGAAGTGGATGCTGGAAATGCCCGACCAAATCGCTTGGGCGTGCTTTTCCGCGAAGGGTTTGATGAGCAGCGCCAGCAGCACCGCGAGGAACAGGACGATGAAATCACTCATCGGCTAACTCGCCTACCGGCAGCATGGTGGCCCGCTCCGGGTCGAAGCCGACACGGACCGTTTCGCCGACCTCGGGCAGGGAAGCCGAGCCATCATTGGTCATCGACAGGCCAATTGGTTTTGGCCCCTCGCCGGCCAAGTAGACTTTGACGAATTGACCCTCGAACTCCTGGTTCACAACCACGCTTTCGATCGTGTTGCCATCGGCCGCCGCACCGTTGGCCAGTGACAGGGCCTCGGGCCGGACAAAGAGAATCGCCTTGTCGCCGGCGCTCAGCCCCTGGTGATTCCGCCCTTGCAAGCGGCCAAACTTGGTATCTATGACCGCTCGCTGATCATCGGCATCCGTGACATGCCCGTGGAATGGGTTGTTCTCGCCAACGAAGGAGGCGACGAAAGCGGTCGCCGGATCGTTATAAATGGCCGATCCGTCGCCGACCTGTTGGATGATGCCCTGGCTCATCACCGCGATCCGGTCGGACATGGTCAGGGCCTCGCCCTGGTCGTGGGTGATGTAGATGAAGGTGATGCCGACGCGCCGCTGAATCGCGCGCAGTTCCGTGCGCATATGCTGGCGCAGCTTCAGGTCCAGGGCGGACAGGGGTTCGTCGAGCAACAGCACTTCCGGCTCAACCGCCAGCGCCCGGGCGATCGCCACACGCTGACGTTGGCCGCCGGACAACGCGGTGACCAGCTTCTCGGCCTGCTCGGGCAAGGCGATAAGGTTGAGTAGCTCATCGGCGCGCTTGCGCCGCTCGAACTTGCTGATCCCGCGTACTTCCAGGCCGAAGGCGATATTGTCCGCCACCGACATCAAGGGAAACAGCGCCAAGTTCTGGAATATCAGCGCCGTCGGGCGCTTATTCGGGCCGATGCCTCGCATGTTGCGCCCGCCGATACGCACCTCGCCTTCGGTCGGATCGAGAAAACCGGAAACGGCGCGCAAGATCGTCGTCTTGCCGCAACCCGAGGGACCAAGGAAACTAAAGAATTCGCCTTCTTCGATGCGCAGGTTGGCATCGTCGACGGCGGTGAAGTCGCCAAATCTTATCGTGACGTGGTCAAGTTCGACGTCGGCACTCATGGATTCTTCGCCCCCTGTCAGCCCGCGGCCCGCCTTCTATGGACTTACCGCTCTTGGCCTAGCCGCCCTCGTCCCCGGCCGCTTGGTTCCGCGGTTTCCGGGTGGGTTGCCGCCCCACTCCTGGATAGAGCAGGGCGGTACCCCAAGGTCGTTTGCTTAGGCCGCGACGAACTTGTCGCGGTATTCGGCCCGGATCTCCGCGTACCAGGACGGCGTTGGCGGCCAGGGCCACAGCCGGTCCAGGGCGTCGCCGGGATAGGCTTCTTGGAAGTTCTTCTTGGACGCCGCGCTCAGGTACTGGTCGGCGCCCTTGACGGTGGCGTTGTAGCCGGTCTCGTTGGCGAGCATGCCCGCGTTCTCCGAATCGTACGCGAACTTGATGAACTCGTAGACCGCATCGATATTCTTGACGCCAATCGGAATGGCCAAACCGTCCAGCCAGGTGAAGGCGCCCTCTTGCGGAGCCATGAAGGTGACCGGCTTGTTGTCGGCTTTCAGCTTTAACGGCGGGCCGTCCCAAGTTTGGCCGAGGACGACGTCGTTCTGCATAAAGCCGTTTATTTGGCCGTCGGCGTCATTCCAGAACTGCTTCAACCAAGGCTTGTGTTCGACCGCGAACTTGGTGATCTCGCCCCAGATGCGCCGCATGCTGTCTTCGTCCTTATAGGCATCGAGCATGCGGTTCGACGGCACCTTGCCGATCCGGTCCAGGTAAAGGCCAATGCCGGCCATCATGGAATGCGGCCGCCCCATGACCTTGCCGTTCATGTCGTCCGCCCACAGATCGCCGTAGGACAGATCGGCATAGTCGCGCGACCACTTATCGGTTCGCCAGGCCAGGGCCTCGGTGCCCCAGAGGTAAGGCAGATGGCGCGGCTTTCCATCCCAGGAGAAACCGCCGGAGATTTTTAGCATAGAGTCGATAACATTACCGGTGGGCACCCGGTTCATGTCGATGGTTTGAAGCAGGTTGAGGTCCTGCCACTGCCCGGTGCGATCGTTGGTCGGGCTGATCAGGTCGAAGCCGCGACCGCGGGTCGCCTTGATCTTGTTGATCAGTTCCTCATTGGAGCCGTAAGGCGTGTGCTTGATCTTGACGCCGGTTTGCTTCGTGAATTTTTCTTTGAAGGACTTGGGCAGATAATCCGACCACATCATGATGTTGATGGTATCGGAAGCCGCCCGTGCTTCTGAGCCGATAACAAAGGGTCCGGCCGCGGCGACCGCACCGGCGGCAGCCGCGCCCCGTAGCACGGTGCGGCGGGTAAACGCCTTGGCCGCGCGCTGGATCAGTACGCTTTCACTTGGGGATTTTGTTTTCTTAGTCACGATGTGCCTCTCCGTTTTGATGATTGAGAGCTAGGGAACATTTGCCGGCCGGGCGAGCGGGTCCGCACGCCGTTGACGAAGGGTCGACAGGTCCCAGAAATAGCGGAAGACGGTTACAACCGATCGTTCGTGTCTGGAGTGTTGCCGCACGTGCATCTCGCAGGCCTCCGGCACCCTGTATATTTTTGCGCTCTTGCGGCGCCTTGTGGCGGCGGTCCGATCTATGCCATTCGTAACGCCGCCATATCGTATACTATGCGCGCCGCTGCCGAATTGAAACGGAACTTCATGCCATGAATCGAGGTTAAAGAGCCAAGAAAAGGCGGGTAAGGGCCAATTGGGCGAATATCGTGGGGCCAAGGATGCCGAAGCTTTTCGGACAAATTGTGGCCAGCGAATCTTTTTCGGTGCCGAGAGATGCCAGCTTTCAGTAGATTGACCACGCACGGACCCAAATTCGGGGCGATCACATAGTTGTGACCAAGCCAGCCATTCCAGCCATGCTCGCGATCTTATTGGCGATGCCTGCGCACGCAGCAGAGCGGCGGATTCAGGATGCGGTCTACGATTATGCAGTGACAAGTTACTGTGGAACTTTAACGCCCGAGGTTGAAGCGGGATTTCGCAAGGAACTCGCACGTTTGACCGAAACCAATGGCCTCAGCCCGCAGGAAACCAAGGCGCAGCGGATCGCCGGGTGGGTCGCGGCCGACAGGGAATGGTCTAATCGTGGCCTGGGCGGCTACCGCGCATGGTGCCAGAGCGAGGGGGTGGACGCCGCACGCTATTTTTTGTCGGTCTCACAGGACAGCTCACCTTAGAGCCATGTCTTCTCATTCTAGCCTCATGCATTCTTAACCTAATTCTATGCGCTTTGTTTCTAAGTTCATGCACTTTCGTTCTAGGTCTAATAAAACACCGGAAGCTATTGTGGACATTATCAATGTCCCGTCTATATAGTCTTGGCGCTGATCGACCAGAGGGTCTGAACAACAACCGGGAAATAGCCGGAAACTGACCACTCGACGATCTATGGCCAATACCACACATCCGATAACGGACAAAAAACAAGGGAGACAGGTATGATCGCCAAGGCGATTAAGTATACGGCTGCAGTCCTCGCGCTTAGCGTTGGTTTTGGTGGCGCTCAAGCTGCCGAGAAGTTGCGGCTTCTTACATGGGGCGGCTATGCCCCCGACGGTGTGATCGCAGAGTTCGAAAAGGCGACCGGCATCGACGTCGAAGTCACGCTTTCCAACAACGAGGAGATGATCTCCAAGCTGCGCGCCACGGGAGGCTCTGGGTTTGACTTGGCTCAGCCGAGCCAGGACCGTATCGCCGGCCCGCAAACGGAATACGGCATTTACAAAGCGCTCGACCTTGGCAAGCTCGATGCGAGCCTGTTCATTTCTTCCATGCTCGAGGCGACCAAGAAAAATACGACGGTCGACGGCAAAGTCTATGGCGTTCCGCATGTCTGGGGCACCAGCGGCCTGGTGGTTAACACCAAGGCGGCCGGCTGGGTCAAGGATTACACCGATCTGTGTAACGCCAAGCTTAAGGGCCGCGTGAGCTACCGGACCGCGCGTCCGACTCTCATCGCCTTCGCCTTCGCAATGGGAAAGGATCCCTTCGCGGCTTACGGAGACGCCAAAGCCTATGAAGCCTTGATGAACGAAGTCGGTAAGGCGCTGATTGCTTGCAAGTCGAACGTGAAGTTCTACTGGGACGGCGGCAAGGACAAGCTCCTGGCGGGTTTGCGGTCGGGCGAAGTGAACGCGGCGATGGCCTGGGACACCGGTGGCTGGAGTTTGAACAACGAGAACCCGGACGTAACCTTCGTTGCACCGAAGACCGGGGCGTTGGGTTGGATCGACACCTTCGCCATCCCGGCCAAGGGCCGGAACGACGATGCCGCTTACAAGTGGATTAACTTCGTCAATCGGCCGGACATTTCCGCCAAGATCATTGAGTCGGCCGGCAACTTCACCTCGTCCAAGGGGGCCGATCAGCTCATCAAGGGCAAGCTGAAGGAGCAGTTCGCGGTTAGCTTCCCGCAGGCGGCAATCGACAACATCAAATGGTATCCGCCGATTCCGGCGGGACTTGAGAGCATCGAGGGTAAAGTCCTCGATCGCGTCAAGGCGGCCAAGTCCGAGTAACGTCGTCTCTTAGCTGTCCCGCCGGTCTTCCCGGCGGGACAGCGCTCATTTCCTCAGGCTGACATTCAGGCATGACCGATCTTCCCGATTTAGAAGTTCGGAACGTCACGAAGCGTTTCGGGCCCTATACCGCCGTTGATCGGATCTCGTTCTCTATACCGAGGGGCTCGTTCTTCTCGATTCTGGGTCCCTCTGGCTGTGGCAAGACGACCCTGATGCGGATGATCGCCGGTTTCACGGAGCCGGACGAAGGCGAGATCGTGATCCGGGGTAAGTCAATGAACGGTGTGCCGCCCAACAAGCGGCCGGCAAGCATGGTATTCCAGCACCTTGCCCTATTTCCGATGATGTCTGTCGCCGAAAACGTGGGCTACGGACTGCGGCGGCAAGGGATCGCGAAGCCGCAAATCGCCGAGCGGGTCGCGGGCATACTCGAGAGAGTGGGGCTGCCGGACGCGGGCGGCAAGAGCATCGACCAGTTATCCGGCGGCCAGAAGCAACGGGTGGCAATCGCACGCTGCCTGGTCCTGGATCCCGACCTACTGCTCCTGGACGAGCCTTTGGGCGCGCTCGATTTGAAGCTGCGCGAGCACATGAAGATCGAACTAAAGCAGCTTCAGGCCGAGATTGGCACGACCTTTGTCTACATCACACACGATCAGTCCGAAGCGCTGGTCATGTCAGACCGCATCGCGGTTATGAACCAAGGCCAGTTCGAGCAGATCGGCGCCGGCCAAGAGCTGTACTACAACCCCGATACTCGATTTGTCGCCGGCTTCGTCGGCAACTCCAACCGCTGGCCCGGCCGGGTGGAAGCCGTCGACAACGGCACCTTGCGGGTTCTTACCGACGATGGGCTGAATTGTCAGGTGTCCGTGACCGGCCAAGCTTCCGCCGGCGCGGCGGTCGAAGTCTTCCTGCGGCCGGAAGTGGTCGCGATCAGCCGTGAGGCCGAAGGCGTTTCGGACATGGCCAATCGCTTGCGCGGCAGCGTGCGGAATCTATTGTTCGATGGGGCAAACAGTACAGCCTACGTCGCCGACCAGGGATCGAAGGCCGTGTTCGCCGTGGCCTTGCCTCAGACCGGGCGTCTGGCCGATCTGAAACCCGGGCAGGAGGTCCATCTCGGCTGGGATGCCGCGCAAGCGAATTGTTTTCTGGCGCCGCAACCAGGGGCAAACGGATGAACCAGCGCAGTGGCTTTCGCGTGGGGCTGTTTCTTCTGCTCGCCCCAGGGGTGCTGTGGCTGGGCCTGCTGATCGTTCTTCCGCATGCTGAATTGTTTCTCGTCTCCTTGAGGGAGCGGGTCGCGCCCAGAGTGTACGAGAGCGGGCTGACCAATTATCTCGAGTTCTTTATCGAGCCTCTATACTGGAACACTTTTCTGCGCACCGCGACCTATTCCGTCATGGCGACGGCGCTCACTCTCCTGATCGCATTCCCAGTCGCTTACTACATCGCCAAGATGCTTCGCGGCAGGCCCAAAAATATTCTGTTCTTGCTATGCCTCTTGCCTTTCTGGGTTAGCGAGCTGGTGCGCGCGCTTGGTTGGATCATCTTGCTGCGCGAGACGGGTGTGGTTTCGACGTTTTTGCAGACTCTGGGGCTGGTCGATGCGCCGGTCGAATTCCTCTACAACGATGCGGCGATGCTGGTTGGCCTGATTTATACCTCGATGCTTTTCATGGTCATACCGCTGGTTGGCGCGCTCGACACCCTGGACGACAGCCTGATCGAAGCTGGCTACAACCTGGGAGGCAACGGGTTCGTCGTGCTTCGGGAGATCGTGATCCCGCATGCGATGCCAGGGATCGTATCTGGGTGCATCGTGGTATTCATGCTGACGCTCGGCAACTATGTCACGCCGACCTTACTGGGCGGCAAAGACAGCCTTTGGTTTACCGAGCAGATCTACAACCAATTCATCTTGCGGTTCAACTGGGAGCAGGGCTCGGCGTTTGGGTTTCTGCTGCTCGCGCTGTCTTCTTTCATAGTCTGGGCCGGCCTCAAGTTAAGCCGTCAGAGCCTGGGCAAGGTCATGACATGAGGGGAATGCGCTGATGCTGCCAACACTTCCCCAAGGTAAGGCCGCAAGGGCGATCTACGGTGCCTATATCGTCGGCTTCCTGGTTTACCTGTTTGCGCCGCTGGTGGTCGTCGTCGCCTTCGCCTTCAATGACAGTAACTTTTCCTCGCCGCCGTGGAACGGCTTCACGTTTGGCTGGTTCGTGGATTCCGGTCCGGATAGGGTCGGCCTCCTGCACAACGATCCGCTAACCCGCAGTCTCGCCGTTAGCCTTCAGGTCGCCCTGGGGGTCGCGGTGCTGTCGGTGGCGGTTGGCACCTGCAACGCCTTCCTGTTCGAGCGGCACAAGTTCCCGCTGCGCGGCCTGCTCTACATGATGATGCTCTGGCCGCTGGTGATCCCGGGTGTCATCCTCGGTATCTCGATCCTGGCGTTTTCAAGCACCGTCGCCAACAGCTTGGAAGAGCTGCTGAACATGGATATCGATTTCCTCCGGCCCGGCCTGCCGCTCGTCATACTTGGGCAGTTTGCCTTTATTACGACTATCACGACCCTGGTCATCTCAGCGCGGCTTAGAAAGTTCGATCCGACACTTGAGGAAGCGGCCCTCAATCTTGGCGCCAGCAAGATGATGGCGATTGCGACCGTGACCCTGCCTTACCTCCTGCCGGCGATCATTGGTGCGTCGGTCATCGCCTTCCTGATGTCTTTCGAGAACTTCAACACCACGCTGATGCTGGTTGGATCGGATGCGCCCTTGACGATCCAACTCTATTCTATGATGCGGGAAGGTTCGACGCCGGTCGTCAACGCGGTAAGCGTCGCCTTGATCGGCGGCTCGGCGCTTCTGGTGTTGGCTTTGATCTTCACCGACCGGGGCGAGAAGAAGGCCCGATAGGCGCGCCGGACGGTCTGCCGCCGTGCGGCGGCTTTCGTCCCAGCGAACACGCGCGATAACACGAAGTCTTGCGGCCAGTGGCCCAATTGGGCCAGGATAGGCCAGGGATTAGAGCCAGTTATGGTGGCTCTGGACCGGAACGCAGGACAGAGTATGCGCGAGCTAATCTTTCCAGTTCGGCACGATGGCGAAGTCGGCCTTCAGGCACAGATCAGGCGGCATCTGGTCGACGCCATTCTTGACGGGCGTCTGCAAGCGGATAACCCCTTGCCCTCCTGCCGGCGTATGGCGCACGCCCTTGGCGTATCGCGCAACACGGTCGTTCTGGCCTATCAAGCCTTGGCCGACGAGGGGTTTCTGCAGTCGCGTGAGCGGGTCGGGTATTTCGTCAATACGGAGATGCTCGACGAGCCGGTTAAACTCAATGTCCAACCCCTGGCGCCGCCGGAACCCGGCAGTTTAACCGATTGGCGCCAACGGCTGCTCCTTCGTCCCTCGGACCAGCCGCAACTCAGCAAACCCAAGAACTGGCGCCAATATCCCTATCCCTTCATCTATGGCCAGGCGGACCCAAGCCTGTTTCCGGTGGCCGCTTGGCGATTGTGCTCGCGCCAGGCCATGGGCGTGGAAGCCATCAACCGTTGGACCGAGGATCGTTTCGACGAGGATGACCCTTTGTTGATCGAGGAGGTGCGCACGCGAGTTCTACCGCGCCGGGGCGTTCGAGCCGCTTCCGACGAAATTCTCATCACCATGGGGGCGCAGAACGCCCTGTATTTGATCGCACGTTTGCTTGCCGGCTCCGGCACAACGATCGGAGTCGAAGATCCCGGATACGTCGATGCCCGCAACATATTCGGGTTGACGGGCGCGCGGGTGCGCCCAATTCCGATCGACCACGCGGGCATGGTGGTGGACAAATCCCTGCACCGCTGCAATTGCGTCTATGTGACGCCCAGCCATCAATCGCCCACCACGGTGACGATGCCTATGGAGCGCCGGGTGGAGCTGCTGGAGACGGCCGCCCGGCATAACATCGCGGTGATCGAGGACGACTACGAAGCCGAGGCCAATTTCATCAGTTCGCCGACCTCGGCACTGAAGTCCATGGACCAGGATCGGACCGTTGTCTACGTCGGCTCGTTCTCCAAGAGCCTCGCGCCCGGCCTGCGGATCGGATACATGGTCGCTTCCGCGTCCTTTATCCAGGAAGCACGGATGCTGCGCCGCATGATCCTGCGCCACCCACCTTCGAACAACCAGCGAACAGTCGCGCTGTTCGTTTCCGGCGGGTACTACGACGCCCTGATCAGCCGGCTGCAGCGGGTCTACCGCAGCCGTTGGGAGGCCATGGGCGAGGCGCTCAACACCTATCTTCCGGATAGCGCGCGTACGCCGTCCTTCGGCGGCACGAGTTATTGGGTGCGTGGGCCGGACTCCATGGACGCCGGAGAGCTAGCGGCGAATGCCTTGCCGCAAGGTATTGTGTTGGAGCCCGGGTCGCTATTTTTTCACGGCGCTAAAGCGCCCAAGAACTATTTCCGTCTGGGGTTCTCGTCCATTCGATCCGAGAAGATTCCGCAAGGTATCAAATTGCTGTCGGAAATCATCAAGGCAGGCGCGTAGTTCTCTGGATCTGTCTCACACCCGAGCGCGCGTCGCACGGTGTCTAAGAACCGACCAGGGCAAGCGTATGGCGGGCAATGACCAACTCCTCGTCGGTCGGAATGACCCAAGCCGTCACTGGACTCCCGGGGTCGGTAAGGCAAGGGCCGTGACGGGCGTTCGCAGAGTCGTCAAGATCGACGCCAAGCCAGCGCGTACCCGCACAGACCATGGCGCGTATCGGCGCGGCGTTCTCGCCCACGCCGCCAGTGAACACCAAGGCATCCAGCCCGCCCAATGCCGCGGCAAGAGATCCGATCTCCCGTACGATTCGGTAGCAATAGAGCTCGATCGCTTCGGCGGCCTCGGGTCGCCCGGACGAAAGCAGGGTCCGCATGTCGCTGCTGATGCCAGATACGCCAAGCAGGCCAGAACGGTCGTAGAGAAGCTCACCCAAGGCCGCCGCGTCGAGGCCTTCGCTGCGGAGCAGGTATAGCAGCACACCGGGGTCGAGCGCGCCGCAGCGGGTGCCCATCATCAGGCCGTCCAGGGTCGAGAAACCCATGGTGGTCGCGATGCTCCGGCCGTCCTGAATCGCGCACATGCTAGCCCCATTGCCGAGGTGGGCGACAATCAATCTACGCGGCAGGACATTGCCGGCGATTCTCTGGGCAAGGGCGCCGGTAACATATTCATAGGACAGACCGTGGAAACCGTAGCGGCGCAAGCCCGCCTCATCATAAGCGCGCGGTAGGGCCAGGCGAGTCGCGGCCGGTGGCTGCTTGGCGTGAAAGGCGGTGTCGAAGCATGCGACCTGAGGCAATCCAGGACGCCGCTCCGAGACGGCCCGTATGGCGGTTAGATTGTGCGGCAGGTGATGCGGCGCAAGAGGGGCGATCGCGGTTAGTTTTTCCATCACTTGCGCCGTGACTGGCTGGGGTACGCTGAAATACGTGCCGCCATGGACGACGCGGTGTCCTGCGGCCACGATCCGCAGGTCCGCGGCGTCTTTTTCGAACCAGTCGAGCAGCAATTCTAGCGCCGCGGCATGGTCCTTCACCTGCCTTACTTGTGACTCGTTAGGCGGGTTATCAAAGCCCCTGCCGGATCGGCCGTGAAGCCGCAACTCAGGCGCCTCGCCAATACGTTCAACTTGACCGCGAAGAATAGGGAATGGATCGTGTTCGGATTGACCCTGATCTGCTTGCGGAAGAAAGAGTGCAAACTTCAAAGACGAGGAACCGGCGTTTAGGACAACCACGACGTCGCGCACGAGGGGCCTCTAACTTTCTTCAGGTCAGCAAAGCGCGGGCCAGCACCGCCAAAGAGAGTAGGGCGAGCAGGACCACGACGAAACGCCGGAACGTTTCCGGCGGCGTGTGGATGAAGCGGCGGTTTCCCAAGGCGATGCCGATGAAGACCGGGCCGGCGAGGATCGCGGCAAGAACGAACACGTCCGTCGTAACCAGACCGTTCGCGCCGGCCAAACCTAGTCCGAGGACATCCAACACAAACAAGAAGGCGATCAGAGAGGCACGCGACACCGCCACGGGCGCCGGGCCGGAAAAATAAAACAGAATGACCGGCGGGCCGCCGATCCCGGTCCAGCCATTGAACAGACCCGAAGCGACCCCGGTACAGGCGGCGGGCAGGGGGCCTGGTATGGATTTGAGCGAGAAGCCGCGCGAGAGCAGGAAGGTCGCAGCGAGGACCACCAGCGCGATGGCGACGCGTACAGGGGCCGGCGGCAGGCTGGCCAACAGATAAAGCCCCAGCGGCAGACCGAGCACGACCCCGAGGAATAGCCAGCGCAGGGAACGCCAGTCGGCTTGCCGCCAGACACCGGGCAGCAGACCGATACTTGCGACGAGTTCCAGCATGTAGACCGCCGGCACGACCAGGATCGGTGGAAAGACAACGGACATGCCGCTAACCCAGATGAGCGAGGACCCAAAACCGCTATAGCCACGCACAAAGGCACCGATCGACACGGCGATTACGGAGACCGTCACGGCCAGAGGATCAAAATTCACAGCCGCGCGGTCCCGCTCTCCCAGTTCCGAATACGGGCGCCGAGATAAGGGAGAGTATGTCGGCACCCGAAATGACGGTGTTTAGTTTAGCAGGGAGCCCGTGTCGAAGCGAAGAGTTACGCTGTAACGTATTCCTTGTACTTGTCGAGCAGGCGAACTGGCTTACTCAAGGCATCGCGGCGGAAGGGGTCGCCCAATTCGCGCGTGCACATAACTTCCAGGATTGTAGTTTTGCCCCGCTTCTGCGCGTCGCAAGCTTTCTCCAGGGCCTCGCCCACATCGCCCAGGTTGCTCACGGTCACGCCCTCCGCTCCCATAGAGCGGGCAATTTCGGCGAAACTCGGGTTCTTCAGATCGACGCCCAGAAAGCGGGTGCCGTAAAAGTCGACCTGGTTCTTCTTTTCCGCACCCCACTGCTTATTGTGGAAGACGACCGCGGTAACCGGGATGTCCTCGCGCACGCAGGTCAGAATTTCCCCAAAGCTCATACCCCAGGCGCCGTCGCCCACATAGGCCACGGCCGGACGGTCCGGTGCCGCGACCTTGGCGCCGATGATGGTTGGGAAGGCATAACCGCAGTTGCCGAAACTCATGGCCGCGAAGAAGCTGTTCGGCTTGTTGAAGCGCAGATAGCTGTTCGACACCGAGCAGATGTTGCCGATGTCGGTCGAGACCATGGCGTCCCCGGGCAAGGCTTTCTCCAGCTCGCGCAGCATCTGACGCGGATGCATCAGATCCCGGTCCTCGGCGGAGACTTCCCGACTCCAGGCGTCGTTTTCCTGCGACCAGGCGTCGAGTTCGCTTTCCCACGCCGCCTTTTGGGTCTTGATTTCGTCCAGGCGCCGGGGGGCGTTTTCACGGCACGCCATTTCCCGGTTCTGTAAGCGCTGGAGAAGCGACTTGGCCGAAGCCTTGGCGTCGCCGCAAACACCAACGCCGATCTTCTTGACCAGGCCAAGCATACGATGGTCGGTGTCGACCTGTATGATCTTGGCGTCCTTGGGCCAATAGTCCAGGCCGTGTTGAGGCAGGGTGCCGAAGGGGCCGAGGCGGGTGCCCAGCGCCAGCACCACGTCGGCCTGGGCGATCAGTTTCATACCCGCCTTTGAGCCTTGATAACCTAACGACCCGCACCACAGGGGGTGCTTGGCCGGAAATGAATCGTTGTGCAGGTAGGAGTTAACGACCGGCGCATTGAGATGCTCCGCCAGGGCGACGCATTCGTCGACACCGCCGGAGAAGACCACGCCGCCGCCCGAGACGATGACCGGGAACTTGGCCTCGGCCAACAGCGCCGCTGCGTCGTCCAGGCTCTTCTCGCCGCCAGGACCCCGCTCAACCGATCTAGCACCCGTGATATCGACGTCCACCTCGCCATAGAAATGGTCGCGCGGGATGTTGAGCTGGGTCGGGCCCCTCTCCGCCATGGCCATATCGAAGCAGCGCCCGGTGATTTCCGCCATGCGCTTGGGGCTCGTCACATGGCCCTGATATTTGGTGATCTTGGAGAAGATCGGCAGTTGCTCGGTCTCCTGAAAGCCACCCAAGCCCATGGTCTGCGAACCGGTCTCGGGCGTAATCGCCACGACCGGGGAGTGTGCCCAGTAGGCAGCCGCGATGGCGGTCACGAAATTAGTGATCCCTGGCCCGTTTTGGCCGATGCATACGCCGTGGCGCCCGCTAACCCGCGAATATCCGTCGGCCATATGCGCGGAGCCCTGCTCGTGCACCGTGGGGATAAAGCGGATACCGGCGGCCGGAAAGATATCGAGCGCGTCCATATAGGCCGAACCCACGATCCCGAAGACATCGGTGACCCCCTGGGCCACTAGCGTCTCGACAAATGCCTCGCTGGACGTCATGCGGGTCATGGCTACTTCTCCCTTCCAGGTGTTGTGAGTGCCGCACGCCCGGATCAAGGCCCAGGGGCACGTTTGGCGCATGTTACCGTTTGGGCCAGGGCTGAACAGAGCCAGATGGAAATCGCTTGTGGGGCCAGGGCGCGGCGTCGGCGGACGGCCTCCTTGACGCGGGCGGCCCCGGTGCGGGATGTTAACGGCTACGTCCCTCGGGTTCAGGCGCCGCCTCTTGTCGGCTGAGAATCTGGCTCGGGGGAACTTCCGTTGAACAGCAATTTCATATAGTCACGAGGGGCGGGTAAGAAAGCCATGACCAAAGTCGCGTTTATAGGTCTCGGTGTCATGGGATATCCCATGGCGGGTCATCTCCAGAATAAGGGGCACCAGGTAACCGTTTACAACCGCACCGCCGCCAAGGCGGAAAAATGGGTCGCGGAATACGGTGGAAGCATGGCTAAAACGCCGCGCGCCGCGGCCGAGGGCGCGGACATTGCCTTTATCATGGTCGGTAACGACGATGACATACGCGCCGTGGTCCTGGGAGAAGAAGGGGCTTTCGCCGGACTTGGCCAAGGCAAGGTTCTGGTCGATCACACCACCGCCTCCGCCGACGTCGCGCGTGAAATTTACGCTGTCGGCAAAGATAAAGGGATCGCAACCCTCGACGGCCCGGTGTCGGGCGGCGAGGCTGGCGCCGTGAACGGCGTCTTGACGGTTATGTGCGGCGGCGACCAGGCGCCCTTCGATCAGGTCAAGCCGGTCATCGATTGTTACGCCCGGGCCTGTACCCTGTTAGGCGGGGCAGGCGCCGGTCAGTTGACCAAGATGGTCAACCAGATTTGCATCGCCGGGCTGGTCCAAGGCTTGTCCGAGGGCATGAACTTCGGGGCGCGGGCCGGTCTGGACATGGCGACGGTGATTGAGGTGATCGCCAAGGGCGCGGCCGGATCTTGGCAGATGGAAAACCGGGCGCCGACCATGTGCGAGGGTAAATACGACTTCGGCTTCGCGGTCGATTGGATGCGCAAGGATCTTGGCAACTGCCTTGCCGAGGCCAAGCGTAACGGCGCGCGCTTGCCGGTGGCGGCCCTGGTCGATCAGTTCTATGCCCAGGTTCAGGCCCGTGGCGGCAATCGCTGGGATACCTCCAGCCTGATGCACCTGCTGGTCAACGATTGATTGGTCTGAAAAGCAGAGACCCGTCCTCACCCTTTGACTAGGTCAAGGTGCGGACGGGTCTCGATCTGCATACACCACCGCCCCCTCGTCCAACCGGAGGATGACGGGGGCGGGGTTGTAATTATCCCGCCGCGTCGACGGCCCGCTTGGCCATAACGCCAACTAGGTGCGCGCGGTACTCGGCCGAGGCATGGAGGTCGGCATTGAGATCGTCTGCAGGGACGCTGACTCCGGTCAAAGCCTCGGCACTGAAGTGCCCGGCCAGCGCGGTTTCCATTGCCGAAACCCGGAACACGCCACCTTGGCCCGCGCCCGTGACTGCCACCCGGACTCCCGCAGGACCCTTGGAGGCCATGACCCCGACTATGGCATAGCGTGAGGCGGGGTTGGGGAATTTGGCGTACCCGGCCTTCTCGGGAACCGGAAACGATACCGCCGTGACGATCTCGTCGTCGGCCAAGGCGGTCTCGAACATACCGGTAAAGAAGTCGTCAGCCGCAACCTCACGCATATTGGTCTTTACGGTCGCGCCCAGTCCGACGAGCGCCGCCGGATAATCGGCCGCAGGGTCGTTGTTGGCGATCGAGCCGCCAATCGTACCCCGGTTGCGCACCTGAGGATCGCCGATCCCCTCCGCCAAGGCGGCGAGGGCCGGGATCTTGGATTGGACCGAGGCATTGCCCGCAACCTCGGCGTGGCATGTCCCCGCGCCAATGACGATCGCGCCGCCTTGCTCTGTGATACCGCTCAGTTCCGAGATAGCGCTCAAATCCACCACATCGGAGGGACTCGCCAAACGCTGTTTCAAGGTCGGCAGCAAAGTCTGGCCCCCGCCCATCAGCTTACCGTCCGAGGCGCTGGACAGCGCGCTCAGCGCTTCGTCGATGGACTTCGGCCGGTGATAGTTGAAATCGTACATGATGTCGTTCTCCTACTCGGCGGCTTGTGCGCGCGACTGCAGGGCGCGCCAGACCTTTTCCGGCGTGGCCGGCATGTCGATGTCGACGCCGATGGCGTCGACCACGGCGTTCAGCATGGCCGCGGGCGAGCCGATCGCGCCGGCCTCGCCACAGCCCTTCACGCCCAAAGGATTGTGCGGGCAAGGCTGGTTGGTTTCCTCGGTCTTGAACGAGGGCAGGTTGTCGGCCCGTGGCATGCAGTAATCCATCAGGGAGCCGGTGAGCAGTTGTCCGTCGTCGTCATAGACGCATTGCTCGTAGAGTGCCTGACCGATGCCTTGGGCAAAGCCGCCATGGAGCTGGCCGGTGACGATCATGGGGTTCATGACCGTCCCCACATCGTCGATCCCAACCATATCCAGGATCGTCACCTGGCCGGTGTCGGGATCAACCTCGACCTCGGCGAAATAGGCGCCGGACGGGAACGTGAAGTTCATCGGGTCGAAGAACGACGTCTCGTCCAAGCCCGGCTCCAACTCATCCAGGGGATAGTTGTGCGGCACGTAGGCGGCGAAAGCGATTTCCGCCATGGTTTTGGTCTTGTCGGTTCCGGCCACCGAGTAGGTGCCGTTGGCGTACTCCACATCCTCGACCGAGGCTTCGAACAGGTGGGCCGCGATCTTGCGGCCTTTCTCGACGATCTTCTGTGCCGCCTTGTATACCGCGCCGCCGCCGACCGGCCCCGAGCGCGAGCCGTAGGTGCCCATGCCGAAGGGTACGACGGCGGTGTCGCCGTGAACCACCTCGACACTTTCGACCGGGATCCCCAGATGCTCGGAGACGATCTGGGCAAAGACCGTCTCATGGCCCTGGCCATGGGAATGACTGCCGGTGAAGACGGTCACGCTGCCGGTCGGGTTGAATTTGATGTTGGCCGATTCCCACTGGCCGACGCCACCGCCCAGGGCGCCGACGACCGCCGAAGGCGCAAGGCCGCAGGCCTCGACCCAGCATGACAGGCCGAGGCCCCTGAGCTTGCCGCGCGACGCGGAGGCCTGCCTGCGCGCCGGGAACCCGGCGTAGTCGATAACCTCCATGCCCCGGTTGAGCAGAAGCGGGAAGTCGCCCGAATCGTACTGCACCAGGCACGGCGTCTGGTAGGGGAACTGCTCCGGTTGGATGAAATTGCGGCGGCGCAGCTCGGTCCTGTCGATACCCATTTCCCGGGCCGTCTTTTCCACCAGGCGCTCAACCACGAAGGTCGCCTCCGGCCGCCCGGCGCCGCGATAGGCATCGACCGGCGCGGTGTTGGTGAATACGGTCTTGACCTCGCCGTAGACCGCCGGGGTCTTGTATTGACCGGCCAACAAGCAACCGTAGAGGTAGCTGGGCGTCGCGGTCGAGAAGATCTGGTTGTGCGCGCCCACGTTGGCCAGGGTCGAAACCCTCAACCCAAGGAAGTTGCCGTCCTTGTCGACAGCGAGTTCGGCGTGGGTATCGTGATCGCGGCCGTGGGCGTCGTTCAGGAACGAAGCCGAGCGCTCCGCCGTCCACTTCACCGGACGGCCGAGTTTCTTCGCCGCCCAAAGGGTGACGATCTCGTCCCGGTAGACATAGATCTTAGACCCGAAACCGCCGCCGACATCGGGCGCCACGACCCGCAACTTGTTCTCCGGCCCCAAGCCCATGAAGGCGGCCAGCACCAGCCGGGCGACATGGGGATTTTGGCTGGTGGTGTAGAGCGTCGAGCTGTCTGTGCCGCTGTCGTATTCGCCGATCGCCGCGCGCGGCTCGAGCGCGTTCGGGATCAAACGGTTATTGAGGATATCGATCTTCGTGACATGATGAGCCTTGGCAAAGGCCGCGTCGGCGGCGGCCTTGTCGCCGATCTCCCAATCGAAGCACAGATTGCCCGGAACGTCGTCGTGGAGCTGCGGCGCGCCCTTGGCCAGGGAGGCCTTCATCTTGGTGACCGCCTGCTGGGGCTCGTAATCGACCTCGATCAATTCGGCCGCGTCCTTGGCCTGGGTCAGAGTCTCCGCGACCACGACCGCAACTTGCTCGCCGACGTAGTTGACGCGGTCGGAGGCCAGCGCGCTGACCGCGGGTGACTTGTGCGGTTCGCCGTTTTTCTGGGTCACAACCCAGCCGCAGATCGGTCCGCCGACGCCGTCGGCGGCAAGGTCGGCTGCGGTGAAAACGCCGAGCACGCCGGGTGCCTGTTTCGCCGCGCCGGTATCGATGCCGTTGATCTTGGCCCGCGCGTGCGGCGAAAGCAGGAAATAGGCATAGGCTTGACCCAGCCGGTTGATATCGTCCGTGTAACGCCCCTTGCCGGTCAAGAAGCGGTTATCTTCCTTACGGCGAACGCTGGCGCCGATTCCTGTTTCGGCCATGGCTCTATCCTCTCATCGCTTGCGCCGCAGCCTGGATGGCCTTGACGATGTTCTGATAGCCGGTGCAGCGGCAAATATTTCCTTCCAACCATTCCCGAACTTCAGGCTCGCTGGGATTGCTATTGCGCTGCAAGAGATCGGCCGCGCTCATCACCATGCCCGGCGTGCAAAAGCCGCACTGAAGCCCGTGATGCTCCTTGAACGCGGCTTGGATTGGGTGCAGGTCGCCGTTCGTGGCCATGCCCTCGATCGTGATGATCTCGGCACCCTCGGCCTGAACCGCCAGTGTGGTGCAGGCCTTGATGGATTTACCGTTGACGTGAACGACGCAGGCGCCGCATTGGCTGGTATCGCAGCCGACGTGGGTGCCGGTCAGGTTCAAGTTCTGGCGCAGGAATTCGACGAGCAGCGTGCGCCCCTCGACTTCGCCCGTGACGGCCTTGCCGTTTACGGTCATGGAAACGCTAGGCATCGGATATGTCTCCCTTGCAACGGTCCGGCTCAAACCGAACCTGACTTCTTTTTTGGCGGGCCAAGCCGAAATTCGCGTATTGGGGCTAGGTGGCCAGCAACCTCTTGTCGTTAAGTTTGTTGCCACGCCCTGGTTAGGTCAAGTGAATCAAACGGGCAGCCCATGGGTGGGAGGAAAACGGCTGAGAAGCAGCCCCGGTCACACAGCGAATATCATCAACAAAACCGCAACTATCGCGATGAGACCCACTATCCAGACCATTGGGCTTAGCCCGCGGACCTCCGGCGCCTCAGTTATCGCTTCCGGCACGGCTTCCGCTTCTTCCGGTGCGCCAACGGCCGCCGAAAACTTTCCGAAGAAGTCCTCAGCCATCTTTTTTGCCGTGCTGTCGACCAGGCGCGAGCCGATTTGCGCCAATTTACCGCCGACCTGTGCTTGTACTTCGTATCGCAGGATCGTTGCCCCGCCGTCCTCGTCAAGGTGGACCTTGGCACCGCCCTTGGCGAAACCGGCCGCGCCGCCCTTACCTTCGCCGGAGATGGTGTAGCCGTTTGGCGGGTCCAGATCGGAAAGGCTCACGGCACCGGCGAACTTTGCCGATACCGGCCCGATCTTCAATTTCACCTTGGCGGTAAATGCGGTGTCGGAGGTTTTCTCGATCTCCTCGCACCCCGGAATCGCCAGCTTAAGAATTTCGGGGTCGTTGAGGGCTTCCCAGACAGTTTGGCGGGGAGCCAGGATGCGGTGCTGGCCGGACATTTCCATGATACGACGCTTTCTGACACAGATAATTCGGGCGGCGGATAACCTTAGTCACGCGGCTTGGGCGCGGCAAGAAAGCGCACGGCGGCGGGAACGCGGGTTCAACCGCCCAGGAACAAGCGGCCGACCTGAGGATCCTTGAGCAGATCGTCGCCCGGTCCGGCCATGGCGACCTGACCTGAGACAAGCACGTACCCGATATCGGCGAACTCCAGGCCCTTTTTCGCGTTTTGCTCAACCATGATGATGGTCTTGCCTTCGGTCATCTGCAGGTCGCGTAGGATTTCGAACACCATGTCGATGAAGCGCGGTTCCAAGCCAATGGAGG
Organism: Kiloniellaceae bacterium; assembly: GCA_021776115.1. Taxonomy (GTDB): domain Bacteria; phylum Pseudomonadota; class Alphaproteobacteria; order Kiloniellales; family J153; genus JAJFGN01. The sequence goes on from JAJFGN010000004.1 coordinate 28,162, forward strand.
GCTCGTCGACGAGCAGGATCTCGGGTTCCATGACCAGGGCGCGGCTGATTTCAAGCAAGCGTCTCTCGCCACCGGAAAGGACCCGAGCCGGTTTGTTGCGTCGCTCCGCGAGGCGGGAATACTTCTCGAATACCCGCTCGGCAGCTTGCTTGGCCTGGTCCGTCCCGGCTTTTAGAAAGCCTCCCATCCAAAGGTTTTCCTCGACCGTCATGTCCGGAAAGACGGAATTGTCCTGCAAGATATAGGCGATCCCGGCCCGGCGCAGTTTGTCCTTAGGCGACAGGCGCGTGACGTCCTCGCCACCGACCGAGATCGTGCCGCCGAAGATATTGGTGAAGCCGAAGATTGAGTGCAGGATCGTTGATTTTCCGGCGCCATTCGGGCCTATCAGGCACAATGATTGGCGCTTTGCGACTTGCAGATCGAGATTGTGCAGAATCTCCATCTGACCGTAGCCGGCATTCAAAGACTCGATCGATAGAAATGCCTCGTCGTGCGCGAGCCGAGCGAGCCGCTCGCGCGGGGGACCTTCTTCCGAGATACGTTCCGCTTCACGCGCGACATCTTCCACCGAGATTACGGTCTCGACGTTCCCCGCGTGGTAACCGCGAATGGCCTTCGCGATATCGACCTTTTTCTTGGGACCGCCCGACATAATCAGTGGGCTCCCAGATAGGCGTCGACGACACGTTGATCGTCTTGTATTTCGTCCGGACTGCCGTGCGCCAACATTTCGCCGTGGGCGAGACAATATATATTGTCCGCCAGGTTCATAATCACCCTCATGTTGTGTTCGATCACAAAGAGCGTGATGCCGAAATCCTGGTTGGCATGGCGCAGGCGGTCGATCAGTCCGTTGATCAGGGTCGGGTTGATTCCGGCGGTTGGCTCGTCGAGCAGGAGGACCTTGGGTTCGTTGATCAGAGCCATCGCGAATTCGAGCAGCTTTTGCTGACCGAAGGACAGGCTGCCGGCCGGGAGGAGTCGCTTCTGATAGAGGCCCACGAACTCCAGGATCGCTTCGGCACGCTCGATCACCTCCCGGGGAAACTTGGAGAACATGCGCGCCAACGGCATTTGCCGCTGCGGTACCGAGATCATCATGTTATCCATGCAGTTCATCTTGCCGTAGATGCGCGTTTGCTGGAACGTACGCAGCATCCCGAGACGGGCAATCTGTTGTACCCGTAGATTGGAGATTTCCCGGCCCTCGAAGGTGATCGATCCTTCATCGATGGGATGATATCCGACAACTGAGTTGAATAGCGTGGTCTTACCAGACCCATTGGGGCCGATCAGACCTGTAATGCTGCCCTCGGGTACCTTTAGGCTGATTTGGCTGTTGGCGACAACGCCGCCGAAACGCTTCGAGACGCCTGAAACTTCAATCAGGTTTGTCATTCCGCAGCCTCGCTCGCGACGGCGCCTTTGGCGCTCAGTTTGTCATCGACCACGATACCAAAGAATGCCGGCCACTTCTCTTGCGCCCAGCCAAGGATCCCCTGCTGAAAGAAGACAACATTGACGATGATGAGCGTACCCAGCGCGACCCATTGCCAACCCAACAAGTAAGTCCAAGAGACCTCCTTGATGATATGGAATAACGTAGCGCCGAGAACCGGACCCCAAAGCGTTCCCTTGCCGCCCAGGAGCGACATGACGACCATGAAGATACCGAAAGTAATGGTCGGGAAGGCGACCTCCAAAGGTTCGATGAAGCCCGCCATGTTGCCGAAGATTGCGCCCGAAATGCCGAGAAAAAAGGCGGCGATGCCCCAGGCGACGATCTTGTAACGCACCGTGTGGATGCCCATCGCCTCGGCTTTTTCCTCATCGTCGCGTATCGCGTTGATGGTGGTCTTGAAGCGGCCAGAATATGCCCACTTCAGGAACACGAAGGTCGAAATTGCCGAGACGAAACAGAGCGTATAGAAAAATAGACTGCGGGCTTCCGGTTCTCCTGGATATACCGGCATGGAAATTCCGCTGCCGCCGCCCACGTAATCCCAACCTCCGACCAGCTCGCCCGCGGCAAGGGCGACTCCCAAGGTACCGATCGCGAAGTAGGGACCGCGTAGCCCGAAAACCATTGAACCGAAAATCACCGCAAAGACCGTACAAGCTAAGGCCGCGGCCACGATACCGAGTCCAATCCCGGTGAAATACTGGGCCGTGGTGAAGTCGACCTTCACGGCGCCGAAGGCCGAGGTATATGCGGCGACGTCATAGACCAGGCTGATCTGCACAACGGCCGAAATATACATCCCGGCCCCGAAGAAAAGGATATTGCCGAGGGAATTATATCCCATCTGGCCGCCCAAGATGTCCCAGGTTAGGGCGAAGAGAATCATGATCCAGAGCATGGCGATCTGGAAAGTATAACTCGGGAACACGAAGGGCGCGGCTAGTCCGAAAACGAGAATCGCTGCATGGCCAATGATGCTTGCGGGGCTAGCTCTCTTTCTTCCTGCAGCAGTCATGCGACGACCCTGCGGTGCCTACGCATCTGAAGTTGACGGAATATCAACACGGCAACGAGCAGGCCGACCACGGTTGCCTGTTGAAATTCGGCGCCGATTACGAAACCGGAGAATTGTTCGGCGGCGCCCAGGCCCAAGCCGGCGATGATAACACCGGGTAGATTGCCCAGTCCGGCCGCGGTCACGATAACGAAGGAGCGGATCGAATAACTGGTGCCAAAGAACGGTTGGATGACCCAAATCATCGAAATCAGCACACCCGCCGCACCGCAGATCGCCGAATTCATGGCGAAGGTGAAGGCATAGACCTGGTCGGTGTCGATACCCATGATCTTAGCCGCGCGCGGATTTTGCGCCGTGGCGCGGATCGCCTGGCCCATGCGCGACGTCTTCATAAAGATGACGATTGCCGTTGCAAGCAGGCCCGCAAGTATGAGGGACACTAACTTAATTTCGGCCAAGGTCACCTGACCGCCGAAGAGAAAGAGGATATCGAAGCCGGACTCCGCAATTTTCACGTCCGGGCCGAAAATCAGGTTAAGAAGTTGTTGGATCACCAAGGCGAGCCCGAAGGTAGCCAGCAATGAGGTAAAGAGATCGCGGTCGATCACGTGCGAAATGATCAAGCGATAAATAAGCCAGCCGAAGCCGAACATCAAAACGAAAGCGACCGGTAACGCCAAAATCGGGTGGATGCCCAAGGTGGTAAAGACATAGGCAACGTAACCGCCCATGATAACGAGGTCGCCCTGCGCCAAATTCTTGACGTTGGTGACGCCCCAGACCAGGGCCAGCCCATAGGCGGCGAGCGCGAATATGGCGCCGATCAAAACGCCGTCCAGCAGAAGCTGAATATTGAGGAGCGGCGCTATGATGAGCAGAGAAATGTTATCCCACATACATCACCCCGGAGGACATTGAGCTAGGAAACATTGAGACGGGGGCCACAGAGACCAAGGGGGCCACGGAGAAATGTGAATCCGCCGCCTCCACCGGTTAGGGCGAAGGCGGCGTATTCAATCCTAAGCTTGTGCTAGGTTCGGCTTAGTATTTCGGGTTACGTGGAAAAACAACCTCTTCAGAGGCCCACTCGGCCGGCGCGACAACACGATATTTGCCGCCCTGAATTTGCCGCAACACCATCGGCTTGGCGATATTGTTGCCTGCCGCGGAGAACTTGATGTTGCCGTAGAAGGTTTCCATCTCGGTTGCCGCGAGGGCATCGCGGACCTTTGCGGTATCGAATGAATTGGCCCGCTCCAGAGCGTCCTTCCAGACTAGAACCGCCGCCGATGCTTGCGCCGCCTGATACGGCACCGACTTATAGCCCTCGTAAGTCTGCTTGAAGAGCTTGTCGTAATCCGCCGCCGAACCAAAGTATTGGCCCCTGTAGCTCAGGCTCTCGGCCCATTGGGTCGGGCACAAAAGACCCTCCGAAGCGCCTTCAAACTTGGCTGTCACCTGTGCCGCCTCGCAGTGAGTCATGGCGACGATAGGGGTGTCGATCCTCATTTCCTTGAGTTGGCGTGTGGCTGTCGCGGCCCCCTTGGAATGACCGGAAACGACCAAAAGATCGGGCTTAACCGCCTTGACCTTCGTCAGAGTCGCTGACATGTCGCTCAAATCGCGCGGCAACTTGTCGTCGATGACGATTTTCATGCCAAGCTTCTTGGCGTCGTCCATCACGCCGGCCCGAACGTCTTGAGAAAAAGGATCGTTTTCGAACGCCATGGCGATCGTCACGTCCGACGCCTTCCTGCCATTCTTTTCCGCGATCTGTCCCGCCAGGCTGATCGAGCTCGCCAGATACTGCTCGGAGGTCGAGAGAACGGCGAAAAGGTACTTGTAGCCTTGCGTGAACAGTGAGCGCGACGCGCCCTCGGCCTCGACCATCGGGATTTTATACTTCTCGGTGACCGGCGCGATTGCTTTGGTCAGACCGGAAGAATACGGGCCAAGCATAAATTTGACGCCGTCTTGTTGAATCAGGCGCTCCGCCAACTGGGCGCCGCGCGCCGGTGTCGACTCGTCATCGTAGTAGACGACCTTCAGTTTGTAGGTCTTGCCACCGACCTTGACGCCACCGGTCTCGTTAATCCGCTTTACCGAAAGTTCGTAGCCGTTTTGGGCATGGATGCCGTTGGTGGAGTACTTGCCGGTCAGCGAGATAGCGGATCCAAGTATAATCGTATCGCCTTCGACCTTCGCGGCAGCCTCACCGGCCAGGCCGAGACCAAGCGATAGGGCAATGGCACTGGTCATGCAGATTGACTTCACATGAAGCATGTCAATAAACCTCCCGTTTTCGAGTCCTGTTTTTATGCCTGCCAGGTTCTGTTGGTGCCCGGCATTCGGCTCGCATGCGATCATATAGCGGATGTCCCGGGGCGCAAGCCCCGCCGGCCAGGAACCTATGGTAAATGGCCCAGTATCGGCGCCGCGGCGGAGCAGCTTTTTGGGAACTCGAAGCCGTTCCCGCATAGTGCACTGCAACATTCCGGGTCCCGGATTTTGACGGCTTAATTTCGCACCCTTCCGTCCTCGGCCTGCCAGGGCAGCGCCCGGCGAAGGGCCGCGTCGACCGCGCTGTAGAGCCCAACCGCGAACAGGGCCAGAACGAATAAGGCCGCGAACATGAGATCGACCTGCATCCGGGCGTTGGCCTGGAGCATCAGGTAGCCAAGCCCGGCGCTGGAGCCGACCCACTCGCCGACGATGGCGCCGATCGGCGCCACCGCCGTGGCGACCCTGAGGCCCGAACTCAAGGCCGGGAGCGCCGCCGGGATGCGGATCCGCCACAGGGTTCTCAGCGTAGTGCCGTTCATGGTCCGGGCCAGATCGAGCCAACCGGGCTCGGTCCGGCGCAGGCCGTCGAAAAACGCCGCGGTGACCGGGAAATAGATGATCAGCGTCGCCATCGCGACCTTGGAGGCCAAGCCGTAGCCCAGCCAGAGCACCAGGACAGGGGCCAAGGCGAAGACGGGGATTGCCTGGCTGACTACCAGAACCGGCAGAAGCCAGCGCCGAGCCGGCCGAGCGCTAGCGACAACCAGGGCTGTCGTGCAGCCTAGAATGGCCCCGAGGATAAGCCCCAGCAGGATCTCGGTCGCCGTCACCGCCGCATGGCCGATCAAGGCGGACCAGTGCGCCGCTAAAGCGGCGGCCACGCGGGCGGGGGCGGGCAGGATATAGTGCGGCGCGCCGGTGGCCGTCACAACGATCTGCCAAGCCAAGATTAGGCCCAGAAAGACAATCAGGGGTCGAAGCAACCTCATGACAAGGCGAGTCCTGTACGGGCCGCCTGAGCCAGGCTCAAACGGCGCAGGAGCTCAGCCTGCAACTGCAATATCTCGGGATCGCCGGGATCGCGCGGCGGTACTCCCGGTGGTAAGAGCGGATCGTCGAGGCGGGCGGGGGCTCCAGCCATGATCCGGACACCATGACCTAGCCGTAACGCCTCCAGCGGGTCGTGGGTGACCAGCAACACGGTCCGGCCGCGCAGAAGCTCGGCGGCCAAATCCTGGAGCTGATAGCGGGTGATGGCGTCGAGCGCGGAGAACGGCTCGTCCATCAGGACAACCGGCCGCGCCTCCATCAAGGTGCGTGCCAGCGCCACCCGCTGGCGCATACCGCCGGACAATCGGCCCGGCCGATCGGCTTCGTGCCCGGCCAAGTCGACCTGAGCAATGAGGCCGCGGGCCCTATCTTCCAACGCCCCGGTAACGGGCTCGCCCCGCAGGCGAGGGCCAAGGAGGACGTTGTTCAAAACACTAGACCAGGGCAAAAGCAGGTCTTGCTGGGCCAAGTAAGCAATCCGGCCGTCCAGCGCTTTCCCGGTTTCGTCTTCGGCTTGGCCTTCCGCCCCGTGAGCAAGGCCGGCGATCAGGCGCAGCAGGCTCGTTTTGCCCACGCCCGAAGGCCCAAGCAGGCACGTCGTACGGCCCGCCGGCAAGGTGAGATCCAGGGCCTCGAAGATCGTGGTGCTGCCGTAACGAAGGTCTGCCGCGTGCAGGTGGACCCCGGGAGCGATCCCGGGCGCCATGTTAGTCCCCATGGACCCTGTCCCCCCGGGGTTGGTCCGCTTAGTTGGTAAGGCCGATGCGGTCCCGGCTGGAAACCCGCAAGGCCGTCAGGCAGTCAATATCCTGGCCTGTATCCGCCGAGCGGCAAGAGGGGATATCGTTAATCAATACACGCCCGATGGTCGCGCAAGGTTGGCTCAGGAGGGGAAAGCGCACCACAGTCGTCTTATCGTTGCGCAGGGGGGCCAAATCCAGAACCAGCTGCCGCGCGATAATACCTTCGGAATCGAACACGTACAGATCGAGGCTGAAGCGGTCGAGCGAGGCAGCCAAGTCGTTGCGCAGGACGAAAGCGGCAATGCAGCTATTCTGGTCGGTATCTTCGACCTTGTTCAGCTCGATCGAGAGCGTGGGCCCGGCCATGCCGACCGATACAGGTTGACCCGCCAGGGCAATCAAGACGGTGAGAGCCATGGCCCGGCCCCAATGCGTTCTCTTGTCCATGCCTTAGGTTTCTCTCTTAAACGAGTGATATAATTGAATTATAGCCACTTTATGCTCCGGCGGGCCAGGGCATAACGCTAATCCTACCGGCCCACTGGGCAGGATGTCGAGCGACCCGCCACAGATCCGGCCGCTCGGAATTCAGGAATTGCCGGAATTGCCGACCGTGGGAGATCGCGGTATCTAGCGGGAGCGACCCTTCTCGAGCATCGCGAGAGTCGACATGGCCGGTCAAGCCGGATCTCAAAGACCCCGTTTTATCGGTAGCGAGATTTACCGGCGCTCGACCTACGGCTCTCGTCACCCCCTCGCGATACCTCGGGTCTCAACCGTCATGGACCTTTGCAGGGCCTTGGGTTGGCTGTCGGACGATGTGTATCTGGATAGCCCACTTGCGACGGCCGAGGGCCTGGCCCGTTTTCACGATCCGGCCTATATCGCGGCGGTGCAGGAAGTCGAGCGGCTTCAAAAGGCAACGCAGGAGGTGCGCGAGCGCTTCAATCTCGGCCGCAATGGCAACCCTGTGTTCCCTGAGATCTTCCGCCGCCCGGCAACCGCCGCCGGCGGCTCGATCTTGGCCGGGACCCTACTAGTGGAACCGGGTATGATCTACCATCCAGCGGGGGGCACTCACCATGGCCGGCGCGGTCGGGCGAGCGGCTTCTGCTTCTTCAACGATCCGGTTTTGGCGATCCTGGCCCTGCTCGACAATGGCGTTGGGCGAGTCTTGTATCTGGATGTCGACGCGCACCACGGCGACGGCGTTCAAGACGCCTTTGACGACGACCGGCGAGTCTTGACCGTGTCGGTGCATGAAGCCGGGCGTTGGCCCATGACGGGCGACTCCTACACTGGTCAAGCGCCGGGCGCACTGGGCGACCGCGGCGGGGGCGGTGCGCGCAATCTGCCCGTGCCGGCCGGCTTCAACGATTGTGAGATGGATTATGTATTGGAGATGGGTTTTTTACCCCTAGCAGAGGCCTTCGCGCCGGAAGCCGTGGTCCTGCAATGCGGCGCCGATGCCTTGGAGGACGATCCCCAAAGCCGCTTGTCGCTCTCCAACCATGCCCTGTGGCGTGTAGTCGAAGCCGCGCGGCATATGGCGCCCCGGGTTCTGGTGCTGGGCGGGGGCGGGTACAATCCTTGGTCCGTCGGCCGATGCTGGACCGGAGTTTGGGCGACCCTCAATGGCTTAGCCATTCCGGACTATCTGCCTCCCGGGGCCGAAGCCATTTTGCGCCGCCTCGAATGGCGTCACAGCCGGGGCCGGAACCCGCCGGACACCTGGTTCACGACCTTGGCCGATGCACCCCGAGTGGGGCCGGTCCGCGCCGAAGTTCGCGCGGCCGTAACTGCGGTTGTGGCCCCTTGAGAGTTCTTGCGACAAGGCGGGCGGCGCCCTATGTCTTGGCGATGCCCCTGCCTTCCCTGCTCCGACTATGGTTCGCACTCGGTCTATTCCTGACCGCGGCTTTGCCGGCCCAAGCACAAACGAAACTCGAAACCTTCGAACGCGACCGCTTGGTCATCGAAACTTCCGCGAGTGAGAAGTATTCGTTCGAGGTTGAAATGGCGCTGACGTCAAAGCAGCGGGCCCAAGGCCTGATGTATCGCCGCAACCTGGATGGGGACGCGGGTATGCTGTTTATCTACGAGCGCGATACGCCGATCAGCATGTGGATGAAGAATACGCTGATCCCGCTCGACATGCTTTTTCTCGCGCGCGACGGACGAATTCTGCGCATCGCGGAGCGGGCGGTGCCCATGTCCCTGCAAACGATTTCCTCTGGCGAGGCAGTGGCGGCGGTGCTGGAGCTGAACGGCGGAACGGCGAATCGGCTGGGGATCGAGGCCGGGGACCGGGTCATTCACCCGGCACTTGGCGGTGGGTCTTAGGGCCTTAGTTGAGTGAAAGGGTGCGCAGCCGGATGCCCATCTTCCGGTAACGTTTGGCGGAGGTCCTTTTCAGGCCTCTGGATCGACCGCGATCTGCTCCATCTTGCGCCAGCCTTCGCCTGCGGCGACCAGGCAGCTAACGCCTTGCGGCGTTGTCACGATGATGGTCCAGGTGCCGCCCTTCGCGTCGGTCAGCACCTCAACGAGGCCGCCGTTATTAGTAACGCCGGCGGCAACAGGCGCTTCCTTATACTTCTGCGAGAGCAGATCGAGCACTTGTTTGCGGTCGTTGCACTGGGGCCTTCCCTGCTGCGCCGTCTGAGCGGTCGCCGAATGCGCGATGAGGGCTAAGGCTGCGCTGAGCGCCAGAGTTTTCCACATATAGAGCCTCGCGGGTCTCTAGGTCCCGGTCAAAACGGTTTCGGCCGGTCTCTGAGTCTCACAAGGTTGCGTGAAGATAGGCTTAAATAAGTCTAACGCAGTCGTTAACCATTACAGGCCGCAAAGGCCTTGGACTTTATCGTTTGCGGGCCAGCATCAAGCCATCGCCTATGGGGACGAGGGAGATGTTTACGCGGGTATCTCCGTGTATTTTTTCGTTCAAAGCGCGTATTGCGCGTGTATCCTCATCATCATTCGATGGGTCGGCAACCGATCCGCTCCAGAGCACATTGTCGACAGCGATCAACCCGCCCGGCCGCAGGAGGGACAGGCAGCGCTCGTAATAATGGCCGTAGTTGGTCTTGTCCGCATCGATGAACGCGAAATCGAAACTGCTGGCCGCGCCCTCGCTCAACAGAGCGTCCAGGGTATCCACAGCCGGGCCAAGGCGCAGGTCGATCTTGCCCGTGACCCCCGCCTCGGCCCAATAACGCCGGCCAACGGACGTGAATTCTTCGCTGATATCGCAGGCGATAACCTTGCCATCGCTGGGCAGAGCGAGTGCTACGGCCAAGGCGCTATAGCCGGTGAAAGTGCCGACCTCCAGCGTTCGGCGCCCCCCGATCAGCTCGACCAAAAAGGCCATGAACTGGCCTTGCTCCGGTCCGATCTGCATACGCGCCCATTCCATAGTCGCGGTTTCGGCACGCAAGCGCGCCAAAACCGGGGCTTCGCGCAGCGAATGGTCCAGCAGGTATTTGTAAACCCGGTCTGTAAGCTCAATCGTGCGTGAGTTCATGGGGAAATTTTTCTCCTGTACGCGCACCGCTCGTTTTATCGGGCGGCAACGACGCCCACTTCCACAGTGTATTTCGTCATGGCCAGCTTGGCCTCCACACAAGCGCGGGCGGGGGTATGGCCCTGCACCACCCAGGCATCCCAAACCTCATTGATCGCACTGAAGTCGCGAATATCGCTTAGCCAGATCGTGGCCGACAAAATCTTGGTTTTATCGCTCCCGGCCTCGGCCAATAGCGCGTCAATACGGCCGAGGATATCGCTCATTTGGGCGCCGGCGGGTTGGCCCGGCGCGTCCGAGGCCACTTGGCCAGCCAGGTAAACGGTGTCGCCATGAATGACGATCTGGCTCATGCGGGGGCCGGTATGCTTGCGGTCGATGGTCATAGCTTGAGTTCCCAGGTTGAATATCAGGGCGGGTAATCCGCTGTGTAAGGGCGCATGATCGCGTGCTTATCACTTACCGGCAAGCAGCCAGTCCGGGCCGCGTGCACCTCAAAGAAAGGGGGCTTTCGCTACAGATTCGTGGCAACCCGTCTGGGCCGGCTACCACAAACTGGATCCGCTCGTCTCGGAATTCAGAATCCCGGACGAGGGCGAAAAGCGGACTGAGCTTAGTTATGCAAGATCTGGCTGAGGAACAGCTTGGTCCGGTCGGATTGCGGGTTGTTGAAGAATTCTTCTGGGTTGTTCTGCTCGATGATCTCGCCGCCATCCATGAAAATGACCCGGTTGGCGACCTTGCGCGCAAAGCCCATTTCATGGGTTACGCACAGCATGGTCATGCCGGATTCCGCCAAACCAACCATGACGTCCAAAACTTCCGAAATCATTTCGGGGTCGAGCGCCGAGGTCGGCTCGTCGAACAACATGATCTTCGGGTTCATGCAAAGCGAGCGGGCGATAGCAACGCGCTGCTGCTGACCACCGGAAAGTTGGCCGGGGAATTTGGTAGCCTGTTCCGGAATCTTGACTCGTGCCAGATAGGTCATGGCGATTTCCTCGGCCTCCACCTTGGGCGTCTTTTTCACCCAGATAGGAGCCAAGGTGCAATTCTCCAGGACCGTCAAATGCGGGAACAGATTGAAATGCTGAAATACCATTCCGACTTCGCGGCGAACCGAGTCAATCTTGCGCACGTCGTTAGTTAGCTCAACCCCGTCGACGACGATTTGACCTCGCTGATGCTCCTCGAGCCGATTGATGCAGCGAATCAGGGTCGATTTGCCCGAGCCCGAAGGCCCGCAAATCACGATACGTTCTCCGGCATCCACACTCAGGTTAATGTCCTTCAGGACGTGAAACTCGCCATACCATTTATGAACGCCAACCATCTGGACGGCGACTTGATCCGTTTGCGATTGCGGCATGACGTGGGCTGCTGCTTCGGACATGACGTTATCTCCCTATCGCTTGTGCCCAGTGTGGAGCTTGTTCTCAAGATAGATGCTGTATCGCGACATGCTAAAGCACGAGATGAAAAAGAAAATCGCGATGAAGATGTAGAGCTCTGTCGACAGTCCCTGCCACTTCGAATCGGCCAAGATCGATTGACTTAGGCCCAGGGGATCGAGCAGGCCGATAATAACCACCAGGGTCGTGTCCTTATAAAGCCCGATAAAGGTGTTAACGATGCCCGGGATCGAAATCTTCAGGGCCTGGGGCAAGACCACCAGCCCCATCATCTTCCAATAACTCAGGCCCATGGCCATGGCGGCTTCGAACTGGCCCCTGGGAATCGCTTGCAGACCGCCACGTACGACTTCGGCGATATAAGCGGCGGAAAACAGCGTGACCATGATGAGCACACGCAGCAAGAGGTCGAAATAGGTCCCCGGCGGCAGGAAGTAATTGAGCAGGGTCGAGGCCACGAAGAGCAGTGTGATCAAGGGGACGCCGCGGATGAACTCAATAAAACAGATGCTAATGACCTTGAGCACCAAAAGCTCGGAACGCCGGCCTAGCGCCAGGACAATGCCGAGCGGCAACGACGCCACGATCCCGGTCACGCCGATTAGGACAGTCAACATAATGCCGCCGAATTTGGCGGATTCCACCGGCTCCAAACCCAAGCCGCCCCACAACAGGAAAAAAGCTATGACCGGATAGATTAGGGAAAATACAAACCAGCCTCGGCGGTACGGTGCCTTGTCGAACAATATCGGCACTAAAGCGACGGCCAGCAGGACCGCCGAAAGGTCGACACGCCAGCGCAATTCCACAGGGTAGAATCCGTACACAAGCTGGTCGAAGCGCACGATCACCACGGACCAGCATGCGCCGCTAGCCCGCTCCCAACATTCGGCTCGCGAGCCCGCGTCGAATACGGCATTCAGAATAAACCAATCCAGAAATGGGGGAATGGCCAGGTAGATAAGGTAAATCCCCAGAAGGGTGAGCACCGTGTTGGTCGGCGAGGAAAAAAGATTTTCCCGCATCCATTTGATCGCTCCCCGGTTGCCCAAGGGGGGCGGCAGATCTGGATGAGTGCCGGGAGCGTGGGTTTGAGTAGCGTCGGTCATGCCGCTCTACCTTTCCACCAGCGCAACGCGCTTATTGTACCAGTTCATCACCATCGAAATGGAGAGCGAGAACGTCAGATAAATCGCAAGCACGATCGACATGCTTTCGAGCGCCCGGCCGGTTTGGTTGAGCGAGATGCCCCCGATTGTAGCGACGATATCCATGTAACCGACCGCGATCGCCAGCGAAGAGTTCTTTGTCAGGTTGAGATACTGGCTGATAAGCGGTGGCAGGATAACGCGCAGGGCCTGCGGTAGAATCACCAACCGCATGGTCCAATTGGGGCGAATTCCCAAGGCGTAGGAGGCTTCCGTCTGACCATGACTGACAGACTGAATGCCGGCGCGCACGATCTCGGAAATGAAGGAGGCCGTGTAAATTGTTAGGGCGAACCACAAGGCCAAAAACTCCGGCCTGAGGGTCAGACCGCCCTTGAAGTTGAATCCGCTCAACGCGGGCCAATTTAATGAAACGGGCTGGCCGGCGGCAAAATAAGCCAGCAGCGGCAGGACCACGATAATGCTCAGGCTAATCGAGATCACTGGGTAGATCTTGCCAGTTGTCTCTTGGATTCTCTTGGCATAGCGCCTGAAGGCGATCGCGCCCGCGACCGCAACGGCGAGCGCAATAAAGATTATCCAGGACCCCGATCCAAATTCCGGACCGGGCAAGACCAATCCGCGGTTCGACAAGAAAATGCCTGATAAGGGCTCAAGCGCGTTCTTGGGCCGGGGCAACGAATGCACCACGAGGGCATACCACAACAAGATCTGGAGCAGCAGCGGCACGTTGCGCGTAAACTCGACGTAGCAATACATCATCCGGCTGATCAGCCAGTTTCCCGACAGGCGCAGCACGCCCACGGTGAAACCGAGCAAAGTGGCGGTGATGATTCCGCATAGCGCGATCAACCCGGTGTTCAAGATACCGACGATCGTCGCGCGGCCATGGGTGCTGCGCGAATCGTAGTCGATCAAGGTTTGGCTGATGTCGTAGCTGGAGGGATCGTTCAGAAAACCGTAGCCGGTTTCGATACCCAGAGTCTGGAGATTGTTGATGGTGTTGTTGACGATATAAGCGAGGAACGCGAAAAGCCCGGCTAGCGCCAAAATCTGAACAAAGATGGCACGCCATCGGCGATCGGTCCAAAGGTCCTCCAGCTTGAAACTGGGAGCCTGATATTCAATGGCTGACATGACCGCGCGACACCACCTTTTATCGAGAGGAAAGGGCGGGCGGAAAGGATGCCGGCCGCACCACTTGGCACGGCCGGCACCTTAACATTTGGCGTTTAGCGGACCGGCGGTGAGTAGATCAGACCGCCATTGACCCACTGCGCGTTCAGGCCGCGTTCGAGGCCGATTGGCGTCTTAGCACCAATGAAGCGCTCGAAGATCTCGCCGTAGTTGCCACCGGCCTTAACGGCCATTAGCCCCCAGTCCTGCCGCAGACCTAGCATCGGGCCGAACTTACCCTCGGTACCAAGCATGCGCTTGATCTCGGGGTTTTTGGCGTTCTTGGCCATGTCATCGGCGTTGGCCGCCGTGACGCCGAGTTCCTCCGCCGAAATCAGCACGTTCAAGGTCCAGCGGACGATGTCGCCCCACTGATCGTCGCCGTGGCGCACGAGCGGACCCAACGGCTCCTTGGAGATAATCTCCGGAAGCAACACGTGGTCGTTCGGGTTCTCGAAGGTCGCGCGGGTCGCGGCCAAGCCCGAGGCATCCGTCGTATACACGTCGCACCGGCCGGCCAGATAATTCGTCCGGCCTTCCGCGTTGGTCTCGATCGCCACCGGCTCATACTTCATGTTATTGGTGCGGAAGTAATCAGCCAAATTCAGCTCGGTCGTGGTGCCGGTCTGGATGCAGACCGAGGCGCCGTCGAGTTCCTTGGCGCTCTTCACGCCTAAGGACTTCGGCACCATGAAACCCTGACCGTCGTAGTAGTTGACGCCAACAAACGTCAGCTTCAGATCGGCATCGCGGCTCAAAGTCCAAGTCGTGTTACGCGCCAGCATGTCGATTTCGCCGGATTTCAGCGCTTCGAAGCGTGTCTTGCCGGTGGTTGGCGTGTACTTGACCTTCGACTTGTCGCCGAAGATGGCCGCGGCGACTGCCTGACACACGGCGGGATCGAAGCCCTGCCAATTGCCCTTGTCGTCGGTAAAGGCGAAACCTGCAACGCCGGTCGAGACGCCGCACTGCAAGAAGCCCTTGGCCTTAATGTCGTCCAAAGTGCTGGCCGAAGCCGTAGCCGCAACACCGACCACAGCCGCCGCCGCGATAAACCCTGACAATACCTTCATGGAACACCTTCCCTGTTAATCTCATTCACGACGGACCCTCCGCCCGCCAAAGCGACCCCCAGCGCCAATCTTCGCCGGCAACCGGGTCCACACTCGGGAAACATGGAACATGAGGCCTAGAAAGGCAAGCGCGCGTCGCATTCGGAAATAATATTGCGTGGGACGGCGGCTGCCTCGCGCTCGCCAGGCCCGCAATCTGGGATTATGCTGGCGCCGCAATCGGCTTGGTGGAGGCAAGATCGGCGTATGGTTAAGAAGAACAGTTACAAAACAGACACCCTGTTAAGCCACCTGGGCAGGGACTCGGCGGCCAATCATGGCGTTGTGAACCCGCCCGTTTATCATGCTTCCACGCTTCTTTTCGATTCCGTCGAAACCTTACTGGAAATGCGCCGGGACCCATATATCAAGGGCCGAACCATGTACGGCCGGATGGGGACACCGACGACCTTCGCGCTGGAAGAGGCGGTCGCGCACTTGGAGGGCGGCTACGGTGCCATCGCGGTACAGAGTGGCTTAGCCGCAATCGTCGGCGCCATCACGACGTTCGTCGGTCAAGGCGATCACATTCTCGTTAGCGACTCGGTCTACAAGCCAAACCGAAATTTCTGCGAAGATTTCTTGGCAAGAATGGGAGTTGAGGTTGAGTTCTACGACCCAACTATCGGCGCGGGTATCGCTAAGCTGATGCGGCCCGAAACCAAGCTAGTCTTCCTCGAATCTCCCGGGTCGCACTCTTTTGAAGTCCAGGACGTTCCGGCCATCGCCGCTACGGCGCGTGCTAGCGGGGCGGTATCGATCATCGACAATTCCTGGGCTACGCCCTTGTATCTCAAGCCGCTCGCGCTTGGTGTCGACATTTCCGTCCATGCCGCGACCAAGTATATCGTCGGTCATGCCGATGCCATGATGGGACTGATCATCGCGGGCGAGTCTCATTACACCCGCATACGGCATACGACCGCGTTGTTGGGATATTCGGCGGCGCCCGACGACGTTTATCTGGCGCTGCGCGGCTTGCGAACGCTCTCAGTGCGTTTGGCCCGACATGAAGAAACCGGATTGATGTTGGCCAAATGGTTTCAAGACCGCCCTGAAGTCGAGCGGGTTCTGCATCCAGCGCTTCCCAGCGATCCGGGGTACGAGATATGGCGGCGGGATTTCACCGGGGCTTCAGGGTTGTTCGGTGTGATCTTCAAGCCCTGCTCCGATGCCGCGCTCGCCGCGATGATCGACGGTTATGATTTGTTCGGCCTTGGGGCGAGCTGGGGCGGCTATGAAAGCCTTGCTCTGCCAAGCGGGCCTTCCATGGCGCGCAGCGCCACGACGTTGGAAACTTCCGGGCCTGTGGTTCGTTTTCACGCTGGCCTCGAGGACCCTCGGGACCTGATAGCGGACTTGGAGGCCGGTCTTATCCGCATGGCGGCAGTGAACGGCGGCGAGGAATCTAGAGGAATCTAAATGAGTACGTCGAAAACACGAGAGACGCACCCAGCCCCCGAGGCGCTCCTAAAACTCGTAAAGTTCGATGACCGTGGGTTGGTACCCGCGATCGCGCAGGACCATCGCAACGGCGACGTCTTGATGATGGCTTGGATGAACCGGGCCGCCCTGAGCGAAACACTGCGCAGCGGCCAGGTATGCTATTGGTCGCGGTCTCGCGGCACGCTATGGCGCAAGGGCGAAACGTCCGGCCAGGTTCAACATCTGAAAGATTTGCGGATCGATTGCGATGGAGACACGCTTCTCCTCAGGGTCGCGCAAACCGGGGTCACCTGCCACACCGGACGCCGGAGCTGCTTTTACCGGGCGTTGCGCGGTGGCGAGATCGAGGACATCCTACCGGTCGAGCGGGACCCTCGGGACCTCTACGGCGGGTAGGCGCTAACAATGGCACAAGGTGCCGAACCGCGCTTGCGGGTGCTCTTGGGATCGTCCATCGCGATGGGACCCGGCAAGGCGGACCTCCTGGATGCCATTGACCAAGAGGGTTCGATCACCCGGGCCGCCCGCCGTATGGGTATGTCGTACCGGCGTGCCTGGCTTCTGGTCGAGACGATGAACCACTGCTTCGACGCGCCTCTGGTTCAGGCTGAACGGGGCGGCCGGCGGGGCGGTGGCGCGCGCCTGACCGAAACCGGGCACGAGGCCTTGCGCCGCTACCGCGCCATGGAGGCTAAGGCCCAGAGCACGCTAGCCCGCGACATGGCGGCATTTCGCAAGTTACTTAATCCGCACGCTGAGGATTGATGGGACCTTCGCACGAAGGCCCTGGAGCCGTACCTTCGTACCCGATATATATCATTGGATATAACCAGTTTCTTGGAGAGCGCCATCGTGGATGGGCTTAAGACGAAACGAAAAGCGATTGCGTCACATTGCCTGTCCCGGCGGCGTATTCTCAAGCGTTCTCTGGGATTGGCGGCCAGCTTTTCCTTTGGCGGAATTTCCAATGCGATTGCCGCGAGCGCGCCGGTGACGATCTTTGCCGCCGCCAGCACGGCGGGCGCGATTGAGGCCGTGGCGAAGGACTTCGAGGGCGCGACAGGCGAAACCGTGCGCGCTGTATTCGCGGCATCATCGATCCTAGCCCGGCAAATCATGCAAGGCGCCCCTGCGGACATTTACCTCGCCGCAAATGCGGCTTGGATGGATGAGCTTGAGCGCAAAGACGGGGTCCAACCGGGAAGCCGAGTTGACCTTCTGGGTAATAACTTGGTCTTGATCGCACCGTTGAACCAACCGCTCGAGATTTCGGTTGAACCTGGTTTTGCGCTTGCCAAAATCTTGGGCCAAGGCCGTTTGGCAATCGGCGATCCGAGCCACGTACCGGCCGGAATTTACGCCAAGGCCGCCTTGGAGCGCTTGGGGATTTGGGACTCTCTTGCCGCCAAGTTGGCCTTTGCAAACGACGTACGTGCCGCCTTGGTTTTGGTCGAACGAGGCGAAGCTATGGCGGGAATCGTCTATGCGAGCGATGCGATGGCCGGGGCCCGGGTGCGCATCGTCGCCGAGTTCCCTGAGGAGTTGCGCGCGCCAATCGTTTATCCCATGGCCATCGTGCGAGCGCGGGCGGCGCCGTCGGTAACAGCCTTTCACCGGCACTTGCAGAGCGCCGCGGCCGGGTCCATTTTTCGCGAGCACGGGTTTATCCATCCGGTCGCGGGTAGTTGACCGGCATGCTTTCCGTCAGCCCTTTGGAAATGGAAGCGGTGCGCCTCAGCCTCTGGGTTGCGGTGTGGAGTGTGGCAGTGAGCTTGCCGCTTGGAGTGCTCACCGCCTGGATCCTGGCCAGGACCCGCTTTCCCGGTCATGGCCTCTTGAACGGGCTTGTCCACTTGCCGCTGGTTTTGCCGCCGGTGGTGGTCGGGTATGTGCTGCTCGTGCTTCTTGGCCGGCAAGGACCGCTGGGCCGAATTTTGTTCGACTGGTTTGGCGTCACACTGCCCTTCACCTGGCAGGGGGCGGCCCTGGCCGCGGGGGTCATGGCCTTTCCGCTGATGGTCCGCGCCATGAGGCTGTCGCTGGAGGGCGTTGACCGCCGGCTGGAGGCCGCGGCACGGACATTGGGTGCGCGGCCTCCAGCGGTTTTTATGACCGTGACCTTGCCGCTCATGGCGCCGGGCATCCTGGCCGGCATCATCCTGGCTTTCGCGCGCGCCTTGGGTGAGTTCGGTGCGACGATCACCTTTGCCGCCAACATTCCGGGGGAGACGCGGACCTTGCCTCTCGCGCTCTACAGCATGATCCAGACACCCGGCGGCGAGGGACCAGCCTTCCGCCTTGCCATCCTGTCCGTACTGATATCGCTCGGCGCGCTCATCGTGTCCGAGGCCTTGGCGCACCGGCTGCGCGCCCGGCTCGCGGCCTAAAACCATGCTGAAAATGGATGTTGCCGCCCGCTTCGGAGACTTCGCAATCGAAGCGAAGTTAAGCTGCGAAACCACTGGTATAATCGCCCTTTTCGGCCGATCCGGTGCAGGTAAGACCAGCCTCATCAATATGCTGGCGGGATTGACCCGGCCCCAACGCGGGCGCATCTCTGTCAACGGCAATGTCTTGTTCGATTCAGCGCGCGGTATCGATTTGCCGCCGGAATCCCGGCGCCTTGGCTATGTTTTCCAAGAAGGCCGGTTGTTTCCCCACATGAACGTGCGCAACAATCTGAGTTACGGCTATAGGCGCACGCCGACGGCGAAGCCTCGCGTGGAATTCGATCAGGTGGTTGAGCTGCTCGGCCTCGACCGATTGCTGGCGCGTCGCCCAGGCGGTCTTTCCGGGGGCGAAAAACAGCGCGTGGCCCTGGGCCGCGCTCTCCTTGCCAACCCCCGCTTACTGTTGATGGACGAGCCGCTCGCGGCACTGGACCAACCACGCAAGGAAGAGGTCCTGCCCTTTATCGAACGCCTGCGCGACACCCTGGATATACCCATCGTTTACGTCAGCCACTCAATGGCCGAGATCGTGCGCTTGGCGGACACACTTGTATTGATGTCCGACGGCCGGGTCGAAGCCGTCGGTGGGGTCGAGGATTTGACCAGCCGGCTCGACTTGCGGCCTCTGACCGGCCGCTATGAGGCCGGCGCCGTTGTCCGCGCCCAAGTTGAGCGGCACGACGATTCTTTTGGCTTAACTGAATTACGATTCGCTGGAGGGGTTCTGCGGGTTCCAAGGGTCGAGGCTGCGCTTGGCGCCGAGCTACGCCTTAGAATCCGTGCCCGAGATGTCTCCCTGGCCCGTGAGCGACCACAAGGATTGAGTATCCTCAATATCTTGCCCTGCCGGGTCGAGGCTATTGGGACAGAGGCCGGACCGCAGGTCGATTTGCGTCTCGACGCAAGCGGGGCGGCGCTTTGGGCTCGCATCACGAGGCGGTCGGTGGTCGATCTTGCTCTAGCGCCGGGCGCACCCGTCTTTGCCCTGATCAAAGCGGTTGCGATAGATCGAACCAGCCTCGGCCGGGACGCTGGGGCGAACCGCTTCTTGGCGCCCGCGAGTTCCAGAGAAAGCTAGGAGATACTGAGCGCCGGCCGGTCCGCGGACGAACCTGTTAAATATCAAGAGGGTAGGGTGTTAACTGACAGCAATGCCAACGGCGATCAGAACGGCGAAAACGGCGACCATGATTACCCAAGTATTCTTTTTTACAAAGTCCACAGCATCGATCTCCCAAGGTTTGATGGGATCCACCGGCTATAGGCATTGGCAAAGATCTATCTGCCAGGGATCGCCATTGGTTTACGATTCACTTTTTTACAAAAATGGCGTAACAGTCAACAAGGTTCTGAACAATTAGGATATTTTCTGGAACTAATTATCCGGTCTTCAACCGGGTTTTGTAAATTCTGTTAAGGAAGCAATTTATTTGGTCCTGAACGCTTGTTTGAAACACCGGGCACCCGATATAGCTGCGGAAATGTATGTATGCGACTGGCCTATCGCCGATTTTAGCGCGGCACCTGGACCGGTCGCTGTGGGTGGGTCCTCAGGGGCACAGAGCCCTTGATCTTGGCATAACGACCCTATTGCGATGCCCACACGGCGCTGAGGAAATCCTCGGTAAATCTATGTGTCCGGGATTCGATTGAGCTGCCGCGCACGCTCGGCATCTTGAGACGGACCGCGGCAAAGGGTTCAAATTCGGAAAGCAGGCGACTATGGAGATTAGCAGCGAGGTTCTTCGTGACCTGCACGCTTATTGGGACCGTAAGCGCACTGGTCGGGACATGCCGTCCCGAAGCGATATCGACCCCTTGGACATCCCCCGAATTTTACCCAACCTGATTCTGTTCGATATCGAGCCGGGATCGCGGCGCTTGAAGGTACGCCTTGTCGGCACCGCCATCGTTGAGCTTTACGGTGCCGACTATACAGGCCGGTACCTAGACGAAATCGACTTCGGCGATAGGCGGGAACAAATCCTCCAGGACTACGCGGTAGCCCTAGAACAGCGGTGTCCCAGCGTTTCGAACCACCTGTTCTGGAATCTACGCGGTACTCATATAGGGGTCGAGCGTCTGATCCTGCCGCTGTCCGACGATCAAAAAGACGTCAATATGCTGCTTGCGGGGATCGCCTTTAAACGGCTCTAGCCGGATTAAAGCCCAGTCTGTCGCAAGAAGGCATTAGGCCTTTCTACCCATATGCGTAGAAGTTTTCGATATTTATAGTTAATAGTTATAAATAAATATGAACAAAATATTGACAAAAAAGCAATAGTGACTTAAATTTATTGCAAATGGCACTCATCCGTAAAGGAGTGTCAAAAAAAGAGCAGAAGAGGCGGTCGCCATGACCATTTTCCGATCTATCGTATACGGTTACATTGGCGCGATCCTCGGCGGCTTGATCGTGGCGCTGGTCGCGGTGCCGCTCAATACCTCGTTGGAGACGGCGGCTGGAGCCGCCTCGGTCACGGGCATCGTTTTAGGCCTTTTGGGCTTAATGCTACCCTGGCGTCAGGCCGCCTTTATGGCGGCGAGCCGGCGCAAGCGCTGACCCCGAGAAAGACTACCACAGCCTGATTTCTTGGGCGTACGTACGTGATCTTGTGGCAGGACGTTCTCATGCCCGTACCGCTGAGCGTACGGTCTCTTGAGCCAAGTCACGGTGGCCGGTGGTGCGCCCGGCAGGATTCGAACCTGCGACCCCAAGCTTAGAAGGCTCGTGCTCTATCCAACTGAGCTACGGGCGCGTGCCGGAAATTGGGCCGCTCTCGGGCCCCGTCAGTGCGTCCAGCGGAGTAGGCGGTCGTACTTAAAATTGTCCGCGTAAGCCTTGGGCCGGACCCGGCGCTCGCGCGGTCTCTCCAGCGTATACATAAACCCGTGCTTTTGCGCGTAGGTCACGGCCTCCGCCTCGCTATCGAATCGCAAGCGGACCTGGGTCTTGGTATCGGCCGAGCTGGTCCAGCCCATCAGCGGCTCGACCTCGCGCCCGGATTCGGGCTCGAATTCCACCACCCAGCGGTCGGTGTTGGCCCGGCCCGATTGTGTCGCCGCCTTGGCTTGGCGGTAAATGCGCACCTGGATGGTCATGGATGCTCAGCCTGACGAGGGTTGGGAATGGTTCCTGGCGCTCTGATACCAGCCACAGGGCTGGAATTCAACGCAACCTTGGGATCTCAAACGATCTTGGTCGGGGCGAGAGGATTCGAACCTCCGGCTTCCTGCTCCCAAAGCAGGCACTCTACCAGGCTGAGCTACGCCCCGATGCAGATAACCTGCGGCCGGAACCTATGGGCTTTCGCACCGGTTTTCAACCGGCGTGACGGAGGCCGAAATCGGGTGCCTTATTCTGCCGCGCCGCGCTTCTCGTTGGGAGCCGGCACCGCGTAGCGCTCCTCCTCGGCGTAGTAGTCTTCGAAGCCGACACGCTCGCGTAACTCAGCGAAGGTGAGCAGGCGGTCGTTGGGGTGGCGGCCGGCCTTCATGTCGTCCAGCGCCGCGATCATGGCGCGCATGGCGGCGCTCATGAGGGTGAGCGGGTAGGCGGCGAGGCGGTAACCGATCTCGCCCAGCTTTTCAGGTGGCAAAAGCGGCGTCTCTCCATCCTCGACCAGATTGGCCATGTGGATGCCCGGCGCCTCGGCACAGATGCGGCGCATCTCGGCCTCGGACTTCGGCGCCTCGACGAAAAGAATATCGGCCCCGGCCTCGGCGAAGGCGCGGGCGCGGGTCAGCGCTTCGTCCATGCCTTCTGTCGCGCGGGCGTCGGTGCGCGCCAAGATCAGGATATCGGCGCCTTCTTCGCGGGCGTCGGCGGCGGCCCGAACCCGGGCAACGGCTTCTTCGCGCGCCACAACCTGCTTACCGCGCGTGTGACCGCAACGCTTTGGCCAAACCTGGTCCTCGATCATGACCGCCGCCAGGCCGGCCTGGGCGTAACCGCGCACGGTGCGCTTTACGTTGACTGGGTTGCCATAGCCGGTATCGCCATCGCCGATCACGGGGATGTCGACGGCGGTGCAAATGTTGCGGGCCTGATCGACGATCTCGCCGTAGGAGATGAGCCCGGTATCCGGCACCCCCAAACGCGTGGAGGAGACCGCGAAACCGCTCATGAAGGTGACCGGAAAGCCGGCTTGCTCAATCAGTTTGGCCGAAAGCGCGTCGAAGCAGCACGGCATGACGATCGCCGCTCCTTGCTGCGAGGCGAGCAGAGCGCGCAGGCGTTGGGCGGGAGAGTTGGATTGGGTCATGGCGGTCGCTTTCCGTTTCGATTCCAGCGGTCATCCTTCGACAAGCTCAGGATGAGGTTTCTAATAACGTCCTCATGTTGAGCCTGTCGAAACATGAGGTCCATAACTTAGAGCTTGAAGGGAATATACAACGCGATATCCGGAACGGCGTAGATCGCCGCAACACTAAGCAGCAAGATCGCCAAAAATGGCCAGACTCCGGCCGCAACCTCGGTCATGCGCGCGCGCCCGACTGCCTGGATGACGTAGAGGTTGAGCCCGACCGGCGGGGTGATCAGGGCGCACTCGACGAGAATCACGAAGAACACACCGAACCAGATCGTGTCGATGCCCAGCGCGGCGAGCGAACCGGACAACACGGGGACCATGATCAACATCATGGAGAGCGCCTCCAGGACCAATCCCATAACCAGCAGGACCGCCGATACCGCGAGGATAAACAGCCCGGCGGAATCGATGTTGGCCGTGATGAAGGCCGAAAGGTCTTGAGGAATCCGGTAGAGCGTGATCGCCTTGCCGAAGATCTTGGCGCCGGCGACGATCATGAGAATGGCGATGGTAGTGACCGCGGCCTCGCTCGCAGCGGCTTTCAGTTTCGGCCAGTCCAGGGTCCGCAACACTAGGCCAGTGACCCCAAGCGCTCCAAGAAAACCAACCGCCGCCGCCTCGGTCGGCGTGAAAACGCCCGAATAAAGACCGATCACGATAAGAGCGGCCAGCACGAAGGTCGGAAAGGCGCGCAGGGCGGTTGCTTTTCGCTCCGCCCAGCTTGCCCTCGGACTCGGCTCATAGTGGGCGGAGAAAAGGGCATAGATCACCGAATAGGCGATGAACATAACGATCAGGATCAGGCCGGGTCCGATCCCCGCCAGAAATAACCGGATAATGGACTCCTCAGTGATGACGCCATAGACGATCATGGGGATCGAAGGTGGAATCAGGATTCCCAGTGTGCCGCCGGCGGCGAGCAGCCCCAGGACGAAGGGGCGCGGATATCCGCGCGAGGTCATCTCGGGAATCGCCACGGTCGCGATGGTCGCGGCGGTTGCCACGGACGAACCCGAGATGGCGGCGAACAATCCGCAGGAAAGAATCGTCGCGATGGCCAAGCCGCCGGGCAAGTGTCCGACCCAGGCTTGAACCGCCGCGAAGAGATCGCGCCCGACACCGCCCTTGAGCAGGATGTTGGACATCAGCAGGAACAGGGGTACGGATATCAGGACGAAGCTGTCCAGGGTCGACAAAAGGGCGGCCGGCGCCATGAGCGGCGAAAAGCCACCCAGAATGAGGAGAAAGAAGCCCAGCCCCCCGAGCGCGAAGGCGACCGGGACGCCGGCGAATAGCAGAGCCAATAGCGATACCAGGATAAGCCCGGTGGTCACGGCACCCGCTCTCCTTCGGTGAAGTGCTCAGGAGCGGGCGCGCCATGGCGGGCGCATCGTAGGGCCTCGACCAAGGATTGAAGAGCCAGCAGCGCGCCCCCGGCCGGTATCGCTATCTGGCTCCACGCCAGCGGCACGTCAAGCATCGAGCCTGTCGTGCGGCCGCGCGTATAGGAATCCCAAGCGATATCGAAGCCATATACTGCAACGGCGGTGCCGAAGCCGGCGACGATCAGCGAACTGAAGACCTCCAGGACTGTGCGCGCAGCTTGCGGAAGCAGGTCGGTCAGAATGGTGATTCGGATGTGCTCGCGGCGATGCACCAGGGCCGCGGCGCCGGCGAGAGTGCCCCAGACGAGGAGCAGCCGCGACAACTCCTCGGCCCAAATCGTCGGCGCGGTGAAGACATAGCGGGCCACGACTTCCCAGCCGAGCATCAACCCCGTGGCGAAGAACAGCCAGGCCGAGAGGGAAGACAGCCTTCCCGAAATACGATCGACCATTGACATGGTGCGCCTGTCATAGGCTTGGCACGGTCAGAGTTGCGCGCGGCATCGAAATCGCCGCGTCCGGGCGGAAGCAGAAACCCGCGGCCGTTTCTGGCCGCAGGTCGCGCGATCGCGAATATTACCGCAAGGAAACGGCGGCGTCGTAGACCTGCTGAGCGAGCGGGCCCGAGGCGCCGAGCCACTTGTCGATGACCGGCTGACTGGCCGTGCGCCACTGATCGACTTCTCCGGCGGTTGGCCGGTAAACCATCATACCGTTCTTCTTGGCGATCTCGAAAGCATCGGCCTCGATATCGGCCACGGCGTCGCGTACGGCGATTTCGGCGGTCCGGGCCCCAGCCGTGATAATGGCGCGCTGCTTGTCGGTCAGGCCCTGCCAGAACTTTTCGTTGACGACCACCAGGAATTCGATGTCGGCGTTGTTGGTTGCCGAGATCGTGTCCATGACATCCCACAGCTTGCGCGACTTGACACCCGAGACGCCGGTCATACCGATGTCGACGGTGCCGCGCTGATAGGCGATGTACTGCTCGGAACCCGAGATGATGGTCGGCGCGCCGCCCAGGGTCTCGACCCAGGTGCCCAACGACTTACTATAAACCCGCGCCTTCTTGCCCTTTAAATCGGCTGGCGTTTTGATCGGGCTTCCTTTGGATAGCAGGATATTGGACCCGTAAGCCTGCCACCAGAGTACGCGCCCGCCGGTGCCCAGAATCGCGTCGTCGAGCGGCTGGCGTACCGGGCTGCCCGGCGCGGTCGCCTTGCGGATCAGTTCTTCGGTATTGAACAGGAACGGCATGTAGAACACGTCCACGGCCGGAATATCGCCGACATAGCGGGTCAGCGAGGCGACCCCCATCTCGATCTGGCCGGTCCCCACAGCCTGCGGGACTTCTTTGTCTTTGTAGAGCTGCGCGGAATCGTAGATTTCGACCACCAGATCGCCCTTGCTCTCGCGCTCGACCTCTTCCTTGAAGACCAGAAGGTTTTGGCCGAGATGGCTCTTCAGCGGCAGTTGCAAGGAAATCCGCAGCTTGGTTTCGGCGTTGGCGGGCTGGGCCAAAGCGGCCAGCAACGTTGCCGCGCCCAATAGGGTCGCGAAGCGTTTCATGAATAAACCTCCCATTTGACCGTCCCTTCTTGGACGGTTTTGTCTTTCTTTTCTAGCCCCACCTCGAGGTTTGGCTTGGCCCAGAGGGTACATAATGGCCGGGGCCAAGAAAAGTGTTCTTAGCGACCCAAGCCTGTGACCAAGCGGCCTCATTAATGCCTCGTACTTGTCCCCGGCATGGCCTGCTGAGGGCTGTAATCTGATCCTGCGTCGAAAGGCGCCTGACATTTCACACGCCGGACGCTCTGAAATGGGGATCGGGCCGGGCGCGGTGAAGGTGATCAGTAAATGCGTATCAGAAGGAAAGGTTAGGAGTAGCAAGTATGAATAAGATATTGGCGACGGTAGTTGCAGGCGCGATGATCGCGTCCGCCAGTTCGGTTCTAGCAGCCGAGAGCAAGGGCAAGATCGAAGTGATCGACCCGGCCACCAATACCCTGATGCTAGATGACGGAACCGTGTATCAGCTTACCAAAAAGGTAGCCGTTCAGGGCCTGAAGCCAGGCCAGGAGGTTACGGTCTCCTACGAAACCAAGGACGGTAAGAAAACGGCCGAAAAGGTGACGGTCGAGAAGTAGACGAAGAAACTCTGCCCACCCAGGCGGAACCGAACCGGGCGCGCTACAGGCGCGTCCGGTTCACTGTGCAGTATTCTGCGTGCAGGACGGGTTCACCGGCTGACCTAGGAAGCAGTGGATCTTGGGCACTGAGATGACCGTCGTCTCGCCCGCGACAGGCAGGGTGAGCGCGCCGGTCGCAACGCCGGGAAAAGATAGCTCGGCGCTGCGGTAACCGCGCACGAGGCCGAGTAGCGCGCCGTTTTCTTGATCGAAGATTCCACCGCCGCTCATGCCGTAGCTGACCGAGGCGTCGATGAGGCGCACCGGTCCGCCCAAAGGCGCACGGCCATCGACCGGTTGCGAGACGCGAGCGACTTGGCTGATCACACCGCTGACCACGGTTCGCTCGCGGCCCCAGGGAAAGGCCACAACCCAGATCCGGTCGCCCAGATTGGCCGCGGACCTCATGTCGGTGGCGGCACCCGAAAGGCCCTCGACTTCAACCAGGGCAAGGTCGGTTTTCGGGTCGACGGCTCGAATCCTGGCGCTCATGCGCTCACTGCCCGGTGGCGACAAGACTGTGACAATTTGCTCGACGGGGGGCTCAAGGAGGTGGGCCGTGGTCAGAACCAACGCTTGCCCGGTCGAATCGTCGACGCTGACGATGACGCCCGAACCGGCGCGGGTAACGCCGCCCTCACGTTCGGTAAAAAGCTGTACCGTCGAGTCCAGGGCGTGCCGGATCACCTGATCTTTCCGGCTCAGTTGCTCTCGCCCGGCGCATCCCGCAGCTAAAAGAGCGATAACGACAACGGCAGCAAAGCGCCTCATAATTCGACCTCACTTGATGCTGCGCCGGAACGTGACGGGGGCTTCAAGTGCCCTCGCGACTCTGACGTCAGCATTGGCGCATCCGGTTAACAAGACGTAAATTTTCCTTAATGTGCCGATCCGGAACGGCTGTCGTGGATTGCTGCCCTTGTGTTGGTGTGCGGTTTTGGCGTTAGACTGGCGATGAGCCAATGGTCTGCCACAGGGAAGGGGTGTTCACCATGTCGTTGAGAAGCCGCGCCGAAGAAGTCACGAATGCCGTCGTCGAGTTGCTTGGAACCACGGTGGCGCCGGAGAAATCTCAAGCGATCGTCAAGATTGTCGAAAAGGCCATGATCGATTCGTACCGCGACTGCACCGAGCGCAATACCCATGTGGCGGTCGCTTGTTGCCAGGAGGACACGGACAGGGCGCACAAGATCGCCGAGGAAATGCGCCGCGCCAACACGGCCCTGATCGCCAATCTGTCCAGTCTGCGTTAGTGGATTCTTTCCACTAACTCCCTGCCATGTCGCGGCTATTCCCGCACCTGTTCCGGCCGCTCGATCTGCGCCACAAGACGCTGAAGAATCGGCTCAACTTCGGCGCCCACACCGCGAATATGGCGGAAGGGGGCCTGCCGGGCGCGCGCCATCTAGGGTATTACCGGGAGCGCGCGATGGGCGGCGCGGCCATGATCGTGGTCGAGCCGGTACCGATCCATCGCACGGCCGTGCTGACCCGCGGTAACTTCCGCCATGGTGACGATTCGATCGTCCCGCATTTCCGGCGCATCACCGACGCCTGTCACGACTACAGCACGGTGATGATCCATCAGCTCTACCACGTTGGCCAGCATGGCGATCCCGATAACTCCTTCGAGGCGAACTGGTCGCCCTCCGGCCTAGGCTCCTACCACGATTCCGCCGGCAGCCACGCCATGAGCGAAGCGGAGATCGAGGAGACCATCGAAGCCTTCGCCCAGGCCGCGCGCCGGGCCAAGGAAGCGGGCTTTGACGGGGTCGAGCTATTCGCCGCCTACCACGCTTTGATCGACCAGTTCTGGACCCCCTGGTCGAACCGCCGCGATGACCGTTGGGGCGGAGCCTTTGAAAACCGGATGCGGTTCTCTCGCGCGATCGTGGAACGTATCCGTAAATATGTTGGCGAGGATTTCATCATCGGCTTCGCAGTCAGCATCGAGCGGCACGCCGAGGTCGCCCTGTCGCAGGAGGCCCTGCAAGAGATCGTCGCCTATCACGACGCGCGCGGCTTGCTGGACTACGTAACCTGCGGCACCGGCAGCTATTTCCATTTCTACGACCTCATGCCGACCTTTCTCTACGAAGAAAACTTGGGTGCCGATCTGGCAGCGGCGCTGAAACGGGTCGTGACCCATGCCAAGGTCCAGGCCGAGAGTCACATCCGCACGCCAGAGAACGCCAATACCGTGATCGGCGCCGGCCAGGCCGACATGGTCAGCATTGTCCGTGGCCAAATCGCCGATCCTCACTTGGCGAATAAGGCGCAGCAAGACCGCCCGGCCGATATTCGCGGTTGTATATCCTGCAATCAGATGTGCTGGGGCCGGCGCTATCGCGACTACTGGATCTCGTGTCTGGTGAACCCCTCCGCCGGGCGCGAATTCGAGTGGGGCGGCGATCGCTTCGTTCCGGCGGCCCGACCGCGCCAGGTTTTGGTTGTCGGCGGCGGTCCGGCGGGACTGGAGGCGGCGCGGGTTGCTGCCGAAAGGGGCCATCACGTCACGCTGGCCGAAGCATCGCATCAACTGGGCGGGCGCTTCCGCCTGGCGGGGTTGCAGCCGCGCCGGGCGCAAATCCTAGATTTGATCGCTTGGTACGAAGGCCAATTGGAGCGGCTTCAAGTCTCAGTGCGCTTGAACGCCCCCATGGACGACCAAGACGTCAGAAGTTTCGGCGCCGAAGCAATCGTTCTGGCGATTGGGTCTCAGCCGGCAAATGACGGTTTCCAGCGCGCCCTGCCGCAGGTCGATAAGTTGCCGGGTTTGGAGCTTGGACAGGTCTGGTCAATCGAAGACGTGATGGGCCGCGTAGCGCGTCCCGGCAAGCGGGTCCTCGTGCTCGACGACATTGGGCATTGGCACGCTTGCGGGACGACTTGGCATCTCGCCGAACAAGGTCACGCGGTGACCCTAGTGACGCCGCACCCCATGGCGGGATGGGAGTTGCAGCGCACGGCGGCCGACTGGCCGTTGCGCCAAAGGTTCAAGCAATTGGGTGTGGAAGTTATTTGCGACGCCGCACTAAAAGCCTGGCACGGCGATGGCGCCACCGTGGTCGACCTGCGCGATGGGGCCGAACGGCGTCTGGAAGCCGATAGCCTCATCCTCGCCACGCTCAACCGCTCGGAGACCTGGCTGGAAGATGACCTCACTGATAGCGGGCTAGATGTGCATGCGATCGGCGATTGTGTCGCGCCACGTTTGGCAAACATGGCGATTTACGAAGGCCGTAAATTGGCACTTGAGCTGTAGCGGACCGAGATAGCGGGCTGTTAACAGCCGGGCGCGCAGCGCCGGCGGAAGATGTCGAATCCGACGACCTCGGCAACCCAAACATAGTCCGACCAGATGCGGGCGAAACGTGGGTCCTGGCCGAAATAATCCAGGTAATCGAAGCGAACCTGCCCGAAGTATGTTTTCTCATCGCGGTCATCGACAAAAACCAAATCCGGCATATCGGATGAGAAGTCGGCGACCACGGCATCGCGCGTGAAGGCTTCCATCTCGTCGAGCAGCGCGTGGTTCTTTGCGGCGCCTTTAAACCGTTTTTGCATGGCGCCGGGCAGTAACCAGAGCGACGAAAAGCGGGAAGACCAACCAACCTGGCTGTAGTTGACCATGGGAAAACCCGGCCAAACGTTCGCCCCTAGAACGGCAATCGAACCGTTCGCGGCATAGCGCTCCACATAAGGCGTCATGATGTCTGTGAAGCGATTTTTGTACCCGAATTTCGAGGCGTCGCTGGCTACCAGAAGGGCGGCCACCACCAGGGCGGCAACGGCAACACCCGGCGTAAGGCTGTTGTTCTTGATCTCGGCTTTGTTTTCTCGGCGCCCGGTGAGACCGTTCAGAAAGAGGGACGCGTAACCTAACATGAGGTAAACCGAAGCCGGGTAAAGATGGTAGTCCCACCCCTTCATCTGAGCCACGTAGGCCACGAAGAAGCTGGCCGAGGCGATTAAGAAAATATCGCCAGCATGCGGCGCCGTTTGGCGGCGCCGGGTAACGAGGTGAACTACGCATCCCAGTGGCAGCATGAAAGTTTCAACCCGCAGGAGGTTGATCCATAGCGGGTTGCGGTAAGCGACGTTATAGACCTCAAGCGCGTAAGGAACGATCCGCGTTAGATAGTCTGGTGTGACCAGGTACAAAACAACCGCGTAGGCTACCAAAGCGGTGCCGAGGCCCAGAAGTTCAGCACGCAAAATCGAGGACCGGCCGCGCGTGATTGCCAGGCGATAGACTTCGAGCGCAAGCGGGACCAGAAGGTAATGCGGCTTGAGTGCAAACCCGACGCCGGCCACCAAGCCGAAGACCAGAGCCATTGGCCAAGACGTACGCGTCCCCCGCACCACGTCCCTCGCGATCATGATTATATAGGGTAAGGTGAGTATCATCAGGAAGTGTTCGCGCTGCCCGAACTGATCAGCGGGACTCACGATCAGAATGGCCGCGGCGACGATCAGTATACCGCGACGCAAGACCGGCGGGCTTTGCCTGTCGGCTTGCTGCACCCACCACACTGTCGCTAGAGACAGTGCAATCAGGAGATATACGTACACCACGAAGACATGAACGGAGAAGAGCCCCGTGAGGCGCGCCAGGATGACGGGTGGAAGGGTCAGGAATAGGCCGAGCGGCGGATTCACCTCCACGAAGATGTCCCGGTAAAGCATACCGCCCTCGAGGTACCGCCCGCCCGCGTGCAGATACCACGCCGTGTCGTGATTGATTGACGCCATAAGCTGCGCGATCAAGCCGATCGCTAGAAAGGCGAGAGGCACACCGTAAGCGAAGGTGTCGTTGGTCAGCAGGCGCCGCGAAACGTCGACGATGCGCCGCGGCAAGTCGATGGTCTCGCTTGACAAGTCAACGTCAGCCGATGAGGGAGTTCTTAGAGTCGGGATAGGCCTTGCCCTCGATTACTCGGAGTCAGCGATGCAGCCGGGCCGCCAACGCCGGCCTGCAGCAATATCTAAGCTTCTCTAAGGCGTTGAGCCTAATATTCCCCTAAAGGACGCATGCCGTGGGACGTTTAGTCTCAGCGCCGGGACGACAGAAATTGGCCCACATCACGGGATTAGGCCATGTAGACGTGGGTCCGGAATAACTTCGTCCTCGCGCTTATAGGGTACGAAGCCAAATCGCTGATAGAGCGGCAGGGCCTTGGGATGGTCCAGGGTATTGGTGTGGACCCAGAGGCGCTGGGGGTCGTGCGCCCAGGCAATATCGATGGCGGAGCCAAGCAGATAAGGGCCCAACCCTTGGCCGATAAACTCGGGCAGCAAGCCGAAATAGGCCAATTCAATGTCGGGCGGATGGCGGCGATCGAGTTCGGCGAAGCCGGCCGGTACACCATCGACGTAGAGAACGTAGATTTCGACCCACTCGTCATCGACGATAGCGCTTAGGGTGTCATCGTCCATGGCTCTTCGCTCATACCAAAGCCATTTTTCACCCACCCTGTCATAGAGGTAGCGATAAAAAGCCGCGCCCGGACTATGGGCCCGCATCAGGGCGATTTTCCGCTGAGATGAGACCGGCACCGGCGTGTGGCTAGGCCGCTCGGTCATCTCCAACGAAGTAATCGTACATGATAAGGTACCAGTGGCTTGGACTGGACCGCTTGGCGGCGAGCCGTCCTCGGTCAACCACCGGCTCAAGACGAAACGCGGTGTTTCCTCGTAACCGATCGCAAGATAGAAGGCGCGGACTTTCTCATTGGTGTCGCGGACCATGATATTCATCTTGGGCACACCGCGTTGGGTTAGCCAGGTCTCGGCGTGACGCAAGATCTGCCGGCCGTAACCCTTACCCTGCGCTTGCGGATCGACGGCGACATAATAGGGATAGCCGCGATGCCCGTCGTGGCCCACGCAAATCGCCGCGACAATTTGGCTCGCCTCTTCCGCCACGAAAATCTCAGCGGTTGGCGTGGCGCGCAGCAAGGCGATGTCGCGGTCGGGATCGTTATAGGAAACGCGCAGGCCGCACCGGTCCCATAGCGCGACAAGATTGTCGCGATCGGCCGGCCGGTAGGCGCGGATGGAAAGCGCGCTCACGCTCTCAAGGACTAGCGGCGGGGCCGGTCGCGACTGGCGTTTCCCCGGCAAGGCCCCATTCGGACCAAGACCCATCGTAAACGGCGACGTCGCGGTGCCCAGTTATGTGCAGCCCGAGCGCCAGAACCGCCGCCGTTATGCCGGAGCCGCAGGTTGTGGTCACCGGCCGCCTTGGATCGACACCGGCGGCGGTAAGGAGCGCCTTGATCTCTTCCGAGGCGCGCATGGTCTGGGTCTCGGCGTCTATGAACTCGGTAAAAGGCAGGCTCACGCTGCCGGGAATATGACCGCCGCGCAGGCCCTCGCGTGGTTCCGGATCCCGGCCCTCGAAGCGGCCAAGCGACCGCGCATCCAGCACTTGCTCGCGCCCACTTTTCAGGTTGGCGAGAATCTGAGCCTTGTCGCGCACCATCATGGTGTTCATGCGCGCCGTGAAATGGCGCTCGCCGGCACGCCCGGGACCCTCTTCAACCCCTCGGCCCTCGGCCAACCATTTGGGCAGGCCGCCATCGAGCACCGCGACATCGTCGTGCCCGAACAGGCGAAAGGTCCACCACACGCGCGGCGCACTGAAAATGCCGCGTTGATCGTAGACAACGATGCGTATGCCATCGCCCAAGCCGAGCTTGCGCACCCGCGAGGAGAATTTCTCCGGCGCCGGCAACATGTGGGGCAGGGGACTACCGGTGTCCGCGATCTCGTCAATATCGAAGAAGACCGCGCCGGGAATATGGTGCAGTTCGAACTCGGCCCGGGGGTTCAAACCTTCGTTCGGTAGATAATAACTAGCGTCAACCACACGTACGTCGGGCGCGCGCAGGTGTTCCGCGAGCCAAGCCGTGCTGACCAAGAAGCTTGGGTCGGATGTTGGCATGGGATGTCCTATCGCTCAATGCGGGCGCCTAGTCGGCGAATGCGATGTTGATGCGCCGGTTTTGCCGCCCTTTGTTCTCAATCTTAGTTACCCTGACAGGTCCGATCTCGCCGGTCCGCCGCACGTGGGTTCCGCCACAAGGTTGCAGGTCGACCCCGGCAATGTCCAGTAGGCGCACCCGGCCGCTTCCTGTGGGTGGTTTGACCGACATCGTGCGCACAAGCTGCGGGTTCGATTCCAATTCCTCGTCAGCGACCCAGCGCGGCTCTACCGGGTGATCCGCTTCGATCAGCTTGTTGAGCGCTGCCGCGATTTCGTCTTTATCGAGTTGTGTGTCCGGCAGGTTGAAATCAAGCCGGCCCTTGCCGTCACCGATCGATCCGCCGGTTACGTCGCCCTCGATCACCGCGCATAGGAGGTGCAGACAGGTATGCATGCGCATCAGACGGTGCCGGCGCGCCCAGTCGATCTCGGCGCTGACTTTCGCGCCAGGGGCGGGCAGGGCCGCGTCCGGCGCCGGAATGTGCAAGATCTCGTCGTGAAGCTCGCCTTTGCGCGTATCGGCGATCGCGATCTCGTGGCCGTCGCCCAAGCGCAGGACCCCGGTGTCGCCTGCCTGGCCACCGCCCATGGGGTAAAAGACAGTACGATCGAGCCGGATGCCGGCATCGTCCGTACTCAGCACGGTGGCGTCACACGATTTGGCATAGGCGTCGTCACGAAAAAGCGGTTCGGTACTCATGTCAGTGCCCCAATCCCGAATGCTCCAGCCAGGCCGGAACGGGCAGATCCTTCTCGCGCAAGAATACCGGGTTGAACAGGCGGCTTTGGTAGCGCGTGCCGTAATCGCACAGGATCGTAACAATGATATGGCCCGGTCCCAGTTGCTTGGCCAGACGCACCGCGCCGGCCAAGTTAATGCCGCTGGAGGCGCCCAGGCACAGGCCCTCGTGCTCCAAGACGTCGAAGACCAGGGTGACGGCTTCCGCGTCGGGAATCTGATAGGCCTCGTCGACCGGGGCCCCCTCCAAGTTGGCGGTGATCCGGCCCTGGCCGATGCCTTCGGTAATGGAGCTGCCCTCGGCTTTCAACTCGCCGTACTTGTAATAGTTGTAGAGAGCCGCCCCCATGGGGTCGGCCAGGCCGATCACGATATCCTCGCGGCGTTCCTTCAAGGCCATGCCGGTGCCCGCCAGGGTGCCCCCTGTCCCGACAGCGCAGATAAAGCCATCAAGCTTGCCGTCGGTCTGTTCCCAGATTTCGGGACCCGTGGTCTCGAAGTGCCCCTGCCGATTGGCCACGTTGTCGAACTGATTGGCGAAAATAGCACCGTTCGGCTCGCTCTTCGCCAAGTCTTCGCCCAGGCGGCGGGCGACGTGGACGTAGTTGTCGGGGTTCTTGAAGGGAACCGCCGGCACCTCGCGCAACTCCGCCCCGCACAGGCGCAGCATGTCTTTCTTTTCCTGCGACTGGGTTTCGGGAATCACGATCACCGTGCGGTAGCCGCGCGCCCGGGCGACCAGGGCCAAGCCGATCCCAGTGTTGCCGGCGGTCCCCTCGACGATGACGCCGCCGGGGCGGAGTTGTCCTTTTTCTTCGGCGTCCTTGACGATGGCCCAGGCCGCGCGATCTTTGACCGAGCTGCCGGGATTCAGGAACTCCGCCTTGCCTAGAATCTCGCACCCGGTCTGCTCCGACAAGCGGCGCAGGCGGATGAGCGGCGTGTTACCTATGCTGCCGACGAACCCGTCCTTGACATTCATGTCCAACTAATCCTGTGACTTCGGGCAGACACGCCCGCGAAGCCGG
This sequence comes from Kiloniellaceae bacterium, assembly GCA_021776115.1. Taxonomy (GTDB): domain Bacteria; phylum Pseudomonadota; class Alphaproteobacteria; order Kiloniellales; family J153; genus JAJFGN01. The sequence goes on from JAJFGN010000004.1 coordinate 63,654, forward strand.
GAGACTAGCCGCCCCAGCGGGTCCGGTTCAAGCTTGCGGCTGTCTCGATACAATGTGCTTCAGGCTTGCCACTTGCGGCGCAGGCGGTCCCGATTGAGCGCAAACCACTGGAGCGACATGACGATCGGTGCGTTGACATACTCGCCATGCGCCAGGCGGGCTAGCGCCTCGTCCGCAGGCAGGACGAAGGCGCGAATGTCCTCGTGCTCCTCATCCAGGCCGTGAACCCCGCCGGCGCCGGTGCTATCGACCCGGCCGCAGAACATGGCCAGGGTCTCGGAGCAACCGCCCGGGCTGACCAGCACCTTGCCGATGGGCTCCAAAGTGCCGATCTCGCATCCGGCCTCCTCGATCGCCTCGCGGCGCACCACCTCAGCCGGGTCTTCGCCAGGTTCGACGATACCCGCGACGACCTCGACCAGCCAGGGCTCCATACCGGCGGCATAGGCGCCCACCCGAAATTGTTCGATCAGGACAACGGCGTCGCGCGCCGGATCGTAAGGAAGGACAGAGGCGGCTTGCCCGCGCTCGAAAACCTCGCGAATAAACTCCTCGCTCCAGCCGCCATCGAACCGCTTGTGCTTTAGCCGAAAGCGGTCGACTTGAAAGTAACCGCGGAAGGGGGTCGTCTTCTCGCACAGATCGATGCGCGGGTCGTCCTTGGCCATGAAGTTTTCCTCATCCGTTAATCGCCGCCGGGTGCCGGTCTTTGAGCGCGCCGGTATTGACCAGGGCTGATCTTGAATTCCCGTTTGAAGGCACGAATGAACGAGATGGCCGAGTCGTAACCAACCTTCTCTGCGACCCGGTCCAGAGGCAGACCTTGCCCGCGCAGCAACTCACCGGCCCTGTACATACGCCATTTGGTCAGATATTCGATGGGCGACAGGCCGATCCGGCTCTTGAAGTGCGACGCAAAAGCCGAACGGGACATGCCGGCGGTGCGCGCCAAAGTATCCAGCGTCAAGCGGCTTTCCGCTTCGTGATGGACCCGCCCGATGGCGCGGGCCAGACGCGGATCAGCCAGACCGGACAAGAATCCGCGAGGCGCGTGCTCGCGCGCGAGATGGGCGCGCAGAACCTGAATTAGCAGCACCTCGGCCAGGCGCTCAACGACCGTGGCAGCCCCAGGGCCGCCGTGCTGCATCTCGCGGACCAAGAGCGGTAGAACCGAGTCCACCGTGCCGCGCGAAAGGGCGTCGAAGGCGTGCACTAAGATTAGGTCGGGCAATTGTGCAATCAGCGGGTGGCGCACGTCGTCGCGATATTCGAAATGCCCGCAAACTAGCTGGGTCGCTGACTCGCCCTCCACAAAAAAGGGATGATCACCGCTAAACGAGGCCATCACCTGAGGTCCGGGTATCGCCGCTCGTCCCGCTTGATCGGCCAGGACGTGGGCCGAGCCGCGCGGGAACAAGATCACGTCGCCAGCCGTTACCGAATGTCTTCGGCCGCCAGTCTCAACCACGCAGTCGCCGCGTACGACCGCGTGAAACTGCGCGACCGGGCCAGAGTCCATTTCCATGCCCCAAGGCGCGCGGAAATCGCGCACGAAATAGACGCAGCTCTTGAGCCGGATCAGGCGCAATACATCGCTAAGAGCATCTTCCATCGCGAGTTTTCCACGGTTTTTCGGATCGGAGCCGATTCAGCTCATAATTAGATAGGCTAGCCCATAAATCCGACCATTGCACCGTCCTGTGGACGATGAGTTCATTTTATTGGAATTTCAAACATTATCCTTCCTGGGTTTTCGGCGTAGCTTGGATGTCCACCAACTATTTCTTTGAAGGGAAAGATATTTATGCAACGAATGAACCAACCACATTCAAACAAGAGCCTTGGCGCATTTTTGGCCGTGGGTCTGGGCGCCCTCGTGATCTCGGGGTGCGCCGCGCAAGCTATCTCCGCCGAAGGCGACGTCGCACTTCCCGCATGGCAGCGGGGATTCGAGCCGATGAACCCTATGATCAAGATGGCGCCCGCCTATGGCGACAGGTCCAAGGGTGCGCACGGCACCTTTGGCCAGTTCGCCCCGAACTTCATGGCGCCGTGGCACACCCATAGCGAATCCTACGACGGAGTCGTGATCAGCGGCGTCATGACCAATCCGTTTGCGGGCGAAGAGAACCCGCCGAAAATGGGGCCGGGGTCGTATTGGCACGTGCCCGGCAAATCGGTGCATACGACGGCTTGTATCTCGGACACACCCTGTGAGTTCTATTTCAATTCCAAGGGAGCCTTCGATTTCATTCCAGTGAAGTAATTTTCACAAGCCGCGCCCGGGTCGAGCTGCTTGCCGCCCGGGCGCCGTCGTGCTGCCATGAGGTCCATTTTGGACGGACCCGGCAGGAGGGGGCGGCATGGCGGCTCGAAGCGAGAAATTGACTTTTGCCGGCGCGGACGGAGAAACCTTGGCGGCGCGGTTGGATTTACCCGTGGGAAAGCCTCGCGCGTTTGCGCTGTTCGCCCATTGTTTTACGTGCACGAAGGATATTTTTGCCGCCGCCCGTATTGCCCAAGGCTTGGCCGAGGAAGGGATCGCGGTCCTGCGTTTCGACTTCACCGGCCTGGGACACAGCGATGGCGAGTTCGCGAACACCAACTTCTCGTCGAATGTCACAGACCTGGTTAAGGCGGCGGATTACCTGCGCGAGGCCCACGAGGCCCCGAAGATCCTAATCGGTCACAGCCTGGGCGGCGCCGCGGTTCTCGCGGCCGCGGCACAGGTGCCGGAGGCCGCCGCCGTGGCCACGATCGGGGCGCCAGCCGATCCTGCCCATGTCGCGCACACCTTTCAGTCTTCGCGCGCCGAGATCGAGGCCAAGGGGGAGGCGGAAGTTCTACTCGCCGGTCGCCCCTTCACAATAAAGAAGCAGTTTCTGGACGACATCGCGGAACAGAAGCTGGCGCAAGCGGTCGCGGGACTTCGCAAGGCCCTGATCGTCTTTCACGCGCCGCGCGATCAGACGGTCGGAATCGAGAATGCAGGCCATATTTTCGCGGCCGCGAAGCATCCGAAGAGCTTCATTTCCCTGGACGACGCCGATCATCTACTTAGCCGGAAGGCGGACGCAATCTATGTCGCCAAGGTGCTCGCGGCCTGGGGTGGTCGGTATTTGGGGGAAAAACAACAATCTGCGCCCTTGAAGGCCGAACCCGGCACCGTGATCGTTCGGGAAACCGGCCAAGGGAGCTTTATTCAGGAGATTGCGGCAGGCCCCCATGCCTTGCGCGCCGACGAGCCGCTGGAAGTTGGCGGCGACGACACCGGGCCCGGCCCCTACGATCTGCTATTGGCGGGCTTGGGAGCCTGCACATCGATGACTGTACGCATGTACGCCGCACGCAAGGACTGGCCCCTCGACCGTGTCGCGGTTAGCCTAAAACACGACAGGATCCACGCGCAGGATTGTACCGATTGCGACACCAAGGCCGGGCGGCTCGATAGGATTACACGAGGGCTAACGCTGGAGGGTGCGCTTTCTGCTGAGCAACGCGCTAAACTGCTTGAAATCGCTGACAAATGCCCGGTTCATAGAACGTTGACCAGCGAGGTCAAAATCGAGACAAACCTGATGGAGTAACCCAAAATGCATCCTTGGCCGGGGCAGGGCCGGGTCGCTCACGATCTAGAGATTGTCGTACAAGAACAACTTGTCGCTGACTCTGGGCGATAAAGTCTGTTAGGCTCCCGGTTGAAATTATAAGAATAAGTGGGGGCGATCTGAATTCCGGTCAAGGAAGTCAGATGCATAGCTCTGGGAGGCGGCAGTTGTCCATCCGAAGGTCGAGCCGCGAAGATTGACTCCGACGTGTCAACGTGAAGAGACTCCGTCGAGGATCTCGGCAATACCGGTGGTGAGACATCTTAGTTTTTGAAGGTTACTCGCGCTCAATCAATTTTCCCGCCCGGCACCGTGGTGGGAACAGCCTGCGAGCTATTCCGCGGGCCGGTTGCCCCTGACCAATCAAAGAAACACAAATCCGAACGAAAACTGGGAGATATCTTATGAAGAAAGAGATCAAGGACGAAAACGGCAAGCGGGTTCACCCGTACGTGCCGGAACTTTGTGAGCAACTTCGCAAGGGTGAATTGGACCGGCGCGAGTTCCTGCGGACCGCCACCTTGCTCGGCGTGTCGGCCGGCGCGGCTTACGGTATGGCGGGCAAGATTCTCGGCGAACCCATGGTCAAGGAGGCGGCCGCCGCGGAAGACCCGAAGATGGGCGGTACTTTGCGCTGGGGCATGCAGGTCCAGGAAATGACCGATCCCGCAAAGTTCGACTGGACCGAGAAGTCCAATGTGGCGCGCCACATTGTCGAGTACCTCTGCCGCACCGGGTCCGATAATATCACCCGGCCGTACTTGGCAGAAGGTTGGGAAGCTTCGGACGACCTGAAGACCTGGACCTTCAAGCTGCGCAAGGGCGTGAAATGGTCGAACGGCGACGACTTCAATGCCGACGACGTCGTGTTTAACTTCACGCGCTGGCTCGATCCTAAGACAGGCTCTTCCAATATTGGCCTATTCGCCTCGATGGTGGAAGAAATCGACACCGGCAAAAAGGACGACAAGGGCAACGCGGTCATGGGCAAGCGTATGACGGCGGGGGCAGTCGAAAAAATCGACAGCCATACAGTCCGCCTGAATCTAAACTCCGCTGTCCTATCCATGCCGGAAAATCTCTACAACTACCCAACCGCGATCGTGCATCGCCGGTTCGAGGCGGAGGGCGGTGATCTCTCCAAAAATCCGGTCGGCACGGGCGCCTATGCCTTGGCCGAACACCGGGTCGGCGACAAGGCCGTGCTAAAACGCCGCGACGGATACTGGGGGAAGAAGCCTTTCCTCGACGAAATTGTTTATGTCGATCTCGGCGAGGATCGGGCGGCTTGGTTGGCGGCCCTTGCCTCCAAGCAGGTCGATGGCATCTACCAGTTCGACGTCAATCAGCTAGACATGGCGGAGCGTCTACCGGGTGTTGTCGTGCATACGGCAACCACGGCGCAAACGGCCATCGCGCGCATGCAGATGGACAAGGCGCCGTTTGACGATAAGCGTATTCGGCAGGCGGTTCAGGCCTGTATGGATCATGAAAAGCTGCTCCAGTTGGCCTACCGTGGCAAGGGCGCCCCTGGCGAGGACCATCATGTCTCGCCGATCCACCCCGAGTACGCCAAGTTGCCGGTGCAGAAGCAGGACTACGCCAAGGCGAAGAAGCTGCTCGCCGATGCTGGCCACCCCAACGGTATTCAAATCACCATCGACGTTGGCAATACCAGCGGCAAGTGGGAACTGGATGCCATGCAAGCCTTCCGGGAGCAGTGCAAGCCGGCTGGCATCGACCTGGTGCTAAACGTCATGCCCAGCTCTCAGTATTGGGAAGTCTGGGACAAGACGCCGTTCGGCTTTACCTCGTGGACCCATCGTCCGCTCGGCGTGATGGTCCTCAACCTCGGTTACCGCTCCGGCGTGCCGTGGAACGAGAGCCATTACAACAATCCAGCGTTCGATAAGGCGCTGGACGAGGCGAGCGCGATCCTCGACGTCAACGAGCGGCGCAAGAAGATGGAGACGGTCCAGAGCATCTTGCAAGACGATGCCGTGGCGCTTCAGCCCTTGTGGCGCGCGGTCTTCACCGCGACCAGCGATAAGGTCAAGGGCTACAGTACCCACCCGACCTTCTATCATCAGTTTAATGAGGTCTGGCTGGCCTAGGGCTAAGCACGAGAATGGGGCGCGTCCGCCGCGGCGCGCCCCAAATTTTCTATGACCGCTGGCCAGGCATTGCTTGGACCAAGTGGGGGGCCGACCAATGCTGATTTTTATGGTGAGACGCTTTGGCACCATGGTTCTGACCATGGTCGTCGTGTCCTTGCTGCTGTTCCTTCTTTTAGAGATCAATATTGGCAGCGTCGCGATCAAGGTTCTGGGGCCATACTCCTCGGAAGAGCAACGCAATATCTGGCTCGAGGCCAACGGCTATTTCGAGCCGTTTTATATTCGCTACTTTAGTTGGTTAGGCAATTTCATCACTGGCGATTTCGGCGATTCGATCCGCTTCAAGGTTCCGGTGGGCGAGATTCTTTGGCCCCGCCTGGCTAACACCGGCATCCTGGGTCTGGCGACCATGTTGGTGGTGATCCCACTTTCCTTGGTGCTGGGTGTGTTGGCGGGCATGAAAGAAGGTTCGAATCTGGACCGCGGCATTTCAGTCGGTTCCATTGTCACGACGTCGATACCTGAGTTCGCGAGCGCGCCTCTGCTGTCCGCGATTTTCGTGTTTTACTTGGATTGGCTGCCCGGCACGAGCTCCATGGCCAGTGGTTTCAGCCTGGTTCAGCTTGTGCTGCCGGCCATGGTCTTGGTGCTCTATGACTTTGGCTACGTAACGCGCATGACCCGCGCCTCCATGGCCGAGGTCATGATGACCCATTACATTCGCACCGCAGTACTCAAGGGCCTGCCCTACAAAACCGTGATCACACGGCACGCGCTGCGCAACGCGCTTATCGCCCCCTTCACAGTGATCATGTTGCAGATTAATTGGCTGCTGTCGGGCGTCATCGTGGTTGAATTTTTCTTTGCCTATAAGGGATTTGGGGCCCTACTTCTCGAAGCTTCGCTCACCAAAGACATCTTCATGATCGAAGCTTGCGCGATGGTCGCGGTGTTCGTAGCGGTCGCGACCCAAACAATCGCCGACGTGGGGTATACCTACCTGAACCCGCGCATCCGGTTCGCCTAGGGGGGATTGGCCATGACAGACATTGCCGCCGGAGTGCAGCGCCGGGAATCGCGTATCGTCCGGACACTTAAGGGACTGGCCCTGATTCGCGAAAGCGTCGTGGGCATGATCGGACTGGCCTTAGTTCTTTTCTGGGTCGCCATGGCAGCATTCGCCAACCAAATTGCACCCTTTCCACCTAACGCAACCCTTTATCCGCTTGCCGCGCCCGGAGAGTTCGTCGAGGGCATGGGCACCTTCTGGCTGGGCACAGACCACATTGGCCGCGATATCCTATCGCGGATCATACACGGCTCGCGCCAAGTCCTGCTGTATGCACCGCTGGCCACCCTCTGCGCTTACTTAGTCGGCATTCCCATGGGGCTTGCCGCCGGTTACCGACGGGGCGCAACCGACGGTGTGTTGTCGTTTATTTCCAACGTGATCCTCTCGTTTCCGGTTTTGGTCCTTTACATCATCATCATCGCGACCATCGGCGCCTCCGGCGCCAATATCGTGGTCGCCGTTACCTTCGCCTCCGCGCCCGGTATCTTCCGGATCGTGCGGGGGCTAGTGCTGGACCTTCGTAATCGCGAATACGTCTTTGCGGCGGAAACGCGCGGCGAAACGCCATGGCGCATTATGCTGGTGGAGATCCTGCCGAACGCACGGGGACCCTTGATCGTCGATGCCTGTCTGCGTCTCGGGTACGTGATCATTACCATCGGCGTGCTCGGTTTCCTCGGTCTCGGCCTGCCACCGCCCGATCCGGACTGGGGTGGCATGATCAATGAGACACGGCAAATGGCGATGAGCTTCCCGCATATGACGGTGTTCCCCGGCATCGCGATTTCGTCGCTGGTTCTAGGTTTCAATCTTCTGGCGGACGGCCTGCGCGAAGTGTCGCTGCGCGACTGAGGAGCTCGGGATGAACACCAAGGCAGATTACGACGGTCCGATTCTGGAATGCCGGAACCTCTCCATCTCTTACTTTACACGGGCTGGAGAAATCCCGGCTGTTGTCGACTTCAACTTGACGCTGGAACAAGGCGGAAGCGTCGGCTTGGTGGGGGAGTCGGGGTGCGGCAAATCGACCGTGGCCATGGCCATCATGCAATACATGGGCAGCAATGGTGGAATCGTCGGCGGCCAAGTCATTTACAAGGGGCGCGATCTAGCGACCTGTAGCGAGGAAGAGCTGCGGCAGTTGCGCGGCAACGAGATATCCATGGTTTATCAGGAACCCATGGCGTCCCTGAACCCAAGTATCACACTTGGCAAGCAGTTGATGGAAGTGCCGCTGTGTCACGAAAATATTTCGGAAAAAGAGGCTTACGGCCGCGCCGTGCAGATCCTGGCCGACGTAAATTTACCTGACCCGGAGCGGGTCATGGCTTCTTATCCGCATCAGATTTCAGGCGGTCAACAGCAGCGTGTTGTGATCGCGATGGCACTTCTTTCGAATCCGTCACTTCTCTTGCTTGACGAACCGACGACCGCGCTCGACGTCACGGTCGAGGCCGGCATCGTCGAGTTGATTGGCGACATCGCCAAAAAGTTCAACACCTCCATGGTTTACATTTCGCATAACCTGGGTTTGATCCTAGCGACATGCGATCGGGTCAACGTGATGTACTCGGGCGTCGTGGTCGAGAACGGTTCGGTCGATGAAGTCTTCGACCACATGCGCCATCCCTACACCAAGGGATTGTTTAGCTGCATACCTTTACCCGGAACCGACAAGATGGCCCATCCGCTGGTGCCGATCCGCGGCCAGTTACCGCTGCCGCACGAGCGCCCGCCGGGATGTTACTTCGGACCGCGCTGCGACTTCTTTCAGGAAGGACGCTGCGACAAGGCGGGCGAACGCGGAACGATTGATATGCGTGACGTCGATGACCGCCCGGGCCACGTTGTCCGATGCGAACGCTGGAACGAAATCGACTGGGAAAATTATCGGCCTGAAGGCGTAACCTCATACCCGTTACAAGCCGGTGAGGAAGTTCTCTCAATCGACAATATGCGCAAGTACTACGAGCTGAACGACAACTCCATTGCGGCCATGATCTCCGGGAAGCGTGTGCGTTACGTCAAAGCGAACGAGCGTATCAGCTTCAACGCACATGAAGGCGAAACTATCGCCATCGTCGGTGAGTCAGGTTGCGGGAAGTCGACCTTCGCCAAGGTCCTGATGGGGCTCGAAACCGCGACCGATGGCGACGTCGTTTTCAATGGCAAGGATGTCTCGGAGCTTCCTGTGCAACAGCGCTCGCCGGAGCAGGTCGGCTCCATGCAGATGGTCTTCCAGAATCCCTTCGATACCCTGAATCCCAGCCATGCGGTTGGGTCGCAGCTTGCTAGGGTGATCAAGAAATTCGGCGTCGAAAGCGATAAGCATAAAATTGAGCAGCGGGTTATGGAATTACTCGACTTAGTCAAGCTGCCACGAGATTTCGCGCGCAGGCGGCCACGCCAACTTTCCGGCGGACAGAAGCAGCGGGTCGGAATCGCTCGGGCCTTTGCCGGCAATCCAGCCATGGTTGTCGCGGATGAACCGGTATCTGCGCTGGATGTGTCAGTTCAGGCGGCGATTACCGGCCTCTTGATGGATATTCAGCACACCTACCGAACGACGTTGTTATTCATCAGCCACGATCTCAGCTTGGTGCGATATCTGGCCGACCGCGTGGTCGTGATGTACCTGGGCCAGATCATGGAACAAGGAACGACCGACGAGGTATTCGCGCCACCCTACCATCCCTACACCGAAGCCCTGTTATCCGCGGTCCCGATCGCGGACACTTCGATCAAGAAAAAGCGGATTATCTTGGAGGGCAACTTACCCAGCGTGATGAGCCCACCGAAAGGCTGTCCGTTCAACACCCGGTGCCCGCGCAAGATCGGTAGCATCTGCGAGACAGAGGTTCCTCCTTTTGTCGAGGCGGGGCCGGGCCATGTCATCATGTGCCATATCCCCATGGAAGAGCTGAAAAGTGTCGAGCCGGTCATCGTTCAGGTTGATAAAGATCGTCCCGCCGCGGAATAGGCACGGCCTTGCCGGGATGCATGCGCCCCTTTTTGCGATAGCTTAAGCTCCTTCAGACAATACTGCGGTGTCGATGGCGCGGAACAGACTGCGTAAACAGGCGTCGGGTGGTGATTTTGCGCGTGAAACGTCTCAGATATGCGGCCCTCGCCGGCCTTTTTGCGGCGCTAATCTCGTACCCGGCGGCGGCGGTCGAGTGCTGGCAGGGCTGGGGATATTGGGTCGACTCGCAAACTCGGGCTTATAAGAGCCAAGAATTGCTGTTGGTGACCGACGGCCCGGCCGACTGGGCGGCCGGCAAGACCGTAACCCTGCGGGTGCTCGATCGCGCGACCGGCCGGATCGACGAGTCTAAGGCGCCGATTGCAGCGGTTCCGCTGGAACCGCGAGCCTACTACCGAGGCAACGCCAATTATGTCGACGGAATAGCGGATGTCGAGGGCGCAATGGACCGTCTGGTGTTCGGACTAAGTCAAATTACGCCGCCCGTGCCGACATTGCCGGAAATGGAGGCCTACACGGCCTGGGCCTGCGGCCTTGGACGGGAATAGCGCAGGACGTCCGGCGCTCTACATGTTTACTCTACATGTTTAGTCGAATAGGGCGTTAATATCGTCCTGAGAGATGGCCTGGCCCGCCAACTGCGGCCCATTCATCAAGGCCTTATCTCCTTCGGCATCTGGATCTTGAGCGACAGGCAGATCGGTAAAGGCCTCGACGCCCCAGATATTGATCATCGCCAAGATTTTTTCTTCGATGAAGCGGATCGTGCGCACGACTTTTGTAATGCGCTGGCCCGTTATGTCCTGGAAATTGCAGGCTTCGAAGATCTTGATGATCTCACCTGCCACCTGCTCGGCCATGGCCACGGATTCCTCGTCCTCCGGGTGTTGACCGCTCATTTGCCGGACCAGCAGCTCGATCTGCTCACTGGCGGACAATATGTCTTCGGTCGAGGTTTCGGTGGCCAAGACGATGGCGTCCAGCTGGCTGGTGGCGGCGGCCATCCGATCGTCCTCGGCTTCTGGGTGCCGGATCGCCGCGATCTCGTTTTTGGCCTGACTGATCATGCGAACCATCGCCGCGATCTCGACCCGGGCCGCCATGGCTTCTTCCGCGGCGGCCTCCGCGCCGCCTGCCGGCGCGTGTACCGACGGGCCCGATGAGGCGCCGGAACTCCTGATCCGTTGGCTTAGGTCCTCAATGGCATCCAGTATTTCGCCGTTTGTCACCCCTTCGGGCCGGTGTACGCGCCGCTTCCGCAATTGGCGCTCAACACTGAACTCCTTGACCTGTGGCAGGGTCTGCATCGTCGGCTCTCCAGGAAATACGGGCAGCATCGGTCTATCGCCTAGCTTAGAAAATGACCGGGAAAGATTAAAAAGCTCTAAGTCAGGTCGCATTGCGTGGCCGGGTGCCACCGAAGATTGCACCCAACATTAAACACTGCTAACACAAGTATATTTGACATTTTTTGAACTAAAAACAATATATAACAAATATTATCCAATGTAATTAACTCGAAAGCTTCATATTTATTAGCATTATATTAATGCAGACCGTATTTACTCCACCCAAACAAATAGTGCGTTGCTTTAGGAACCAGCGGACAAGGGTGGATAGTCATGAGCACACAAGATAGCGGATGCTTGAAGAGCACGGACGTTGTCACGACGCTCGCAAGGGCCTGCCTGGCGGCAGTCGCATCGCTCGGCGTTACCCTCGGCGCACAGTCCCAGAGCGCCGCACAGAATATCGTGATGACGCCCGGCGAAATCGAGTTTCTCGATGCAGATTCGGCTGACTGCGGGCCCTTTGGTCCGGAGTGCTCGCCAGCCGGGGAAACTACGCGCTTCCAACAGGTCTTCGATGCCTCGTTGTTCAATGGCCAGTCGGGTATGATCGATGCCATCGTACTCCGGCAAGATTGTCCGGGACTTCCGCTAGAAGGTGAGGGACCTGCACTCGAGATACGCTTTTCACATACTTCGGCAACGCCTGGTAATCTTAGCCCTGCATTTGCTGACAATATGGGCACCGATGAAACGCTAGTTCGCCAATCGGGCCCGTTCCCCTTATTTAGTGAGGCATTCCCGGCCTTTCCCGACGCCCTCTGCCCGCTATTGTTCGACATCTTCTTGGATGTCGACAATCGATTCTTCTACAACGGTCAGGATAACCTTCTGATGGACGTTCGGGTGACCGGCGGGCCGACCGATGTCATGTTCGATGCCTTGTCCGCCTCGCCCGTGATGTCGGCGATCAGCGCCCAAGGCCCGGCCGGTGTCGACGCTGCGACGGCAAGCGACATGGCTGCGCCTTCCTTGGTCATGGCCCTTCTTATCGCGCCGCCGGATCAGGATGGCGACGGTATCACTGACTTGGACGACAATTGCGCGACAGTCCCCAACCCCGATCAGTTGGATAGCAACGGTGACGGTTATGGCGACGCCTGTGTGCCACCGGGCAGCGTAGCGTCAAGCGCGACCCTTGGACTTGGCGCAGTGGTTGGCGACAACTCCAGGATCCGCAGGAATGTAACGATCGGCGATTTCGCCAACATTGGCAACAACGTCCGAATCGACCGGAACACCACGGCTGGCGACAATCTTGTCATCGGCGACCGGACCCGGGTCCGGCGAAACGTGACCCTCGGCGATAATGTCGAGCTCGGCAGCCGCGTGCGTATCGACCGCTCCAGCACTCTGGAAAACGATGTGATCGTTGGCGACAACGTCATCATCGGACGCGGTGTTACCATCGGCGAAGGGGCGGTGATCGGCGACAATGTGCGTATCGCATCCGGCACCGTCATCGAAGCCGGGGCCGTGATCGGCGACAACACAATTATTCGCCGGGGTGCGACAATTGGAGCGGGCGCCCAAATAGGCGAGAACGCTCGGATCGCCTCGCGCGCCCAAATTGGCGATAACGTCATCGTCGGAGAAAACGCGGTTATTAACCGAAGCGTCAACCTCGGTGCGGACGTGCAAATCGGTGCCAACACCTCGATTGGCCGCGGTGTTAACGTTCCCGAAGGGACGACCATCGGCGAAAACACGATAATCGATCGCAATGTGCGGATCGGCACAGGTGTACAAATAGGCTCCGACGTTCGCGTCGACCGCTTTGTGAACATCGCCAACGACACCACTGTGGCCGATGGCTCCCACCTGCGCCGGCCTTCGCGGCGACAGATATTCCGGCGCCTATTCTTTGCTCTTCTTGCACGCCTAGGCTTTTAAGTAGGAGCGAGTGACATGCGATATTTTTACAATCGGTCGAAAATGACTCGGCGACGTCATCGGATGCGTATCGCCGCCCAAGCCAGCATTGTCGCGGCCGCTGTTCTGGCGTGGAGCGCCGCCGCCGCCGGCACCCTGGATGTATCGGTGCGCAACGGCTTCGTTACGATGAATGCCCATGCCGCACCTCTTGGGGATGTTCTGCGGGACCTGTCTGAGAAAGCAGGCTTCCGTCTGGTCATGAAAAAAGACCTCCATGCACCCGTAACCTGGAACCTTCAGGACGTGCCGGTCGAGGAGGCGGTCACGCGTCTCTTGGCCCGCGTCTCATCGGTTGCGCTTTACGCGCCTGCGGGTGAGGGCGCCGGGCCGGTTCTGACCGAGGTACGGATTTTGCGCGGCGGCGACAACGACGTACCCCTGGTCGAACACCGCACAGCGCTGGCGGAAAGTGATGAAAACGGCGAGGGGCTCGACAACATCGATGCGGCCAAGGCCAGGATGTCGGTAGCGCGCAATCAGCTCGCGTCGGCCGACGACCTTCAGCCGGCTTCGCGCGGGGTGCAGCCGATTGATCAAGCTCTCGCGGATGGGAACCCCATGGCCCGGCGCGACCGCACCTTGCGTGCGGCCAAGGGGCGACCGGATACGGGCCGCAGCGCCTTAAATTCTGCTTTGTCCGATCCCGATACCGTGGTTCGGCAGCGCGCCGTGCAAGGATTGGTCCGTCTAGGTGGTGAAGAGACGGTTTCGAGCCTGAGCAAAGTTCTTTTGGAGGATCCGGCGCCGCGCGTCCGCCGCATGGCCGCAGCTGGACTAGGGCGTATGACCACCGAATCTGCATTCTGGGCGCTGATGGAAGCCAGCTCCGATAACGATCAAGGTGTCCGGGAGGCTGTTAGCGCAGCTCTCGTGGGGCTGGAACGCCGGGGCGTCAACGCGAGCGGCGAGGCAGAAACCGCGCTCCAATAACTCCGCCCAAGGCGGCACCGCCTTGACTCGAGTCAAAAGGGATTAGCTTGGCGGCGCGGAGAGGGCAGCGGTAAAGCCGCGCAAGGACAGTACACGCTCGAAAAGAACTTCGTTGTTTCCCGTTTCGACCGTTACCTTTGCCCGAAACCCCTTGCGGAATTGTTTCATCAATTCGCTGGAATTCTCGGCGCCGAAGAAACAGGCGCCGTCCTCGCATTCCTGCGAAGACAATGGTGTGTTCTTATCCACAGCGACCGTCGCCACGGCGATGTTTTCGTCCTCGCCGGAGACCACGAGCGGCGGCTTGCCCTCGTCGACATGGACGAAATAGACGATAAATTCCTCGCCGTCCTGGAACGTCGCGAGCTCTGTCGTGCAAATCTTGCTGCCGGCGACCTCGTCGCCTAGGCATTGATACTGCCACGACTCGGTTTCCTCCGCCCCTGAGGCCCCCGTCGAGACAAAGGAGAGGGCCAAGGCGCTTGTTGCTGCAAACCATCTGCGCATCGACCTTGGTATCCCCTGTGGGCCCCCAAGCAGAGGAGGCGGATGCCACAAGTGTATCGCTCAAAAATACCGGGTCAATCCGCCGCGCGTGCCAACGATCGAGGAAGATCGCGGGCGAAGCAACGAATGTCTTTGCGTCCAACCTGAGTCGAATTTTGTAGGGTGCAGGTCATCAGGCGGCCAGACTCAGTATCAACGAGCCATAGCCGATCCCCGGCGAGCAACCGCCAAGACTCCGGTCCCCGATCGTTGTTGGCAGTGTACGCCACCGTCTTTACCGCCGCGCCCCGCTGGACTTGCAAGGGCCCGCCCGCCGGCAACCGCACGGTGGTTGCGTCAGCGCCCCGATAAACTGTGACCGCATTACTTTCTGCCGACCCGGCCAACTGCGGTATGGCGACCAGAAATGCCGTGGCCAAGCCAATTCCGCAAAGTGCTCGAATTCGTCTTAGCAACATATCGTAACTCCCTGAAAGCGCGCACGTCTTATTCGTCTGTCGCGATTACGGACAGCATGGCACAAGCAGCGAAGGGACGGAAGGGCGAGTTACGCGGGGGCAGACGCTCTAGCACGAGAAAAGGCTTGGGCCGTGTTGGCCCAAGCCTCCCTCAAAAATGGCTCCGCGGGCAGGACTCGAACCTGCGACATGGTGGTTAACAGCCACCCGCTCTACCAACTGAGCTACCGCGGACCAGTGACCGCATGCCAAAAAACCTGGCGCGGCCCATAATACCGGCGCCACATACATTTGGGCGCGCGGCGGGTTATATCAAAGCGTATCGGGGCCGGCAAATTTATTGCCAGGGGTTGTAAGCCGAATGCCCTTATCCTCCGGCCACTGCTGCGAGGAGGCACTGCGCGACCGGAAGATAATCGGAGTTTGGCATATGAAACCAGCGCAGGAACTCTGCCGTCGACATCTCTCCGGAAAGCCAGGTTTCCAAGAACATCTGGCTGATCGGATGCAGCCTTTCAGGCAGGCATGCCAGCAACTGGGGCGTCATCGGCCAGTTCTCCCGGTCATCGTCTAGGAACCCAAGTTAGCACTTTGTCCTTGCCGCACCCTATAGCTCTACCGGTCCCAGCGATTCGGCGCAACTCGAGGCCCTTGACGGTGCGGGCGGCGCCTGGAAGCGTGCCGTATCGTTAGGAGGTCGTTAAACCAAACCCGGCATCGTCGGGCCATGCCCGAGAAGGACGCCAAATTCGAGCTGAATATGCTGTCGAATCCTGCTGAAGCTGGTCCAGGGCCACGACTTGGGTTCCTTCGAACCAGGTTGCCCGCTTTGGCTGGGATAGCGGCCTTAGCCTGGGCAGGCCTGTGGCTGGCTTTCACGGGCACGCAGGGCGAAGGGGCCACTGCCGATTTTCGACCGGGCGGCCTGGATTTAGCCCAAGCCAGCCGTGCCCTGTCGACGCACGCGTGGGAAATCGAGGGCTGCGCGGCGCTGGTCAGAATCGGAAAACCAGAGCCTGCCGGAATCCCTGAAGGATCGATCGAGAGGGTTCTGGAAATCCTTTCTCAAAGCGCGACCGCACGGGCTGTTCTGGATGAGGCTCGCGGCCGCAGGATCCATGTTTGCTTGGATGAAAAGACCGATCTGCTGGCCTACTACTTTTCCAGCATGGGCGTCATCGGGCTAAGTACCGAGCTTTCGGAGGGCGGTAGAATCGCCTTTCTCGCTCATGAGCTTAGCCACGTGCCTCAGCATCCCCGATACTCCGACAATCGGTACTATCCGCCTGAGGATTTACTCTTGCTTCGCCGGATAAGGGAGGCCACCGCCGAGGCCTTAGCGACGCGGATCGCTTGGGAACTGCGGGAGGCCGGGTACCCGGATGCCTGGAATGAGAAAGGGGCAAGCCCCTATGCCGACGTCGTCCGGGCGTTCCAATATGCCGCCGAAGGCAACACCAGTGTCGAGGGGCTCCAGGCCGCAACCCGGGCCGCATTCGACCATTGGTTCACAGCCGGCTGGCGGCGGGACGTATATGACCGGATGACGGTCGAGCATCTGCAGCGAATCTCCCGCGATGGGACGGGATTAGTGCCACCCCGCAGGAAATTGCGCGAGCACTTCCTGATCGGCATAGCGACCTTGGGCGACGGCAACTTTCTTGCCGAAACACACGGTCCCGCGCTAACAGATCCGTTTTATACCGGCAGGGTGTCCAAACATAACGCGACTCATATCAAAGGCTTACAGCACGATGCCAGCCTCGCCGTCCTGCCGGCCGACGACGCACCGTTTTGGGGCAGTTCATCCTGACGCTAGGGCTTACGGCAAGCCTCCACGGCCTTACTTGCGGGTCTTCGGCACTCCGCCGGACGCGATTGAGGCCCAGGCCAAGGTGATGGAAAACGCCAGAAATATGATGAATACGGCCGCTAGGTAAATCGATCCGGCAGCGGTCATCCCAAACCTCCACATGATAATTGTGGGTATTATCGGGCCCCCGGCGGTCTTTTCGGTCTTTGATGCCAATCGACAAACCGGGCCGTTCAGCCAGCGCGAATGGAGAAAAGTGCGGATTCCCTGGAGGCCCGGGCCGGAATCGAACCGACGTACGGGGCTTTGCAGGCCCCTGCATAACCACTCTGCCACCGGGCCGGGGGCGGGCGATCGCAGCGCGATCGGCGGGAGCCGGACATTACGGATGGCCTCTAGGCCGGTCAAGCATACACGGGGCGCGTAACTCAGGTATCCGGCGAGCTAGAGCTACCCTGAGAGCCTGGGCTATCCTGTGAGCCAGCGTTACCCTGTGAGATTGTATTGCGTTCGCTCCGGACCTATAAGACCGAGTGGGCGAATTTAGCTGTAAAGGGCTTACTGGGGGTGCGCGGCCGGGCCGTGATCGCCGGGGCCGAGGGCACTAATCGTTTTCGATTGTCGTTCCATCATCGGGGTCGTCATGACTGATTTCACCACTGCTCGCCGAAACATGGTTGGATCTCAGCTGCGTACCAATAAGGTGACGAGCGAGGCCGTGCTGGAAGCTTTCGCGAATCTCCCCCGCGAGCTGTTCCTGCCCGAGGCGTTGCGAGGCACCGCCTACATAGACGAGGATATCGCACTAGGCGGCGGCCGCTGCATGATGGAGCCAATGGTGTTGGCAAGAATGCTGCAGGCGGCACGGCCCGGACCAGCCGATATCGCGCTCGTTATAGGCTGCGGCTCCGGTTATGCGACCGCGATTCTATCGCGGATCGTGGCAACCGTGGTTGCGGTGGAATCGGAGGATCAATCGGTTGAAGCCGCGAGTTCGGCCCTCTCGGACCTTGGGCTGGACAACGCGGTCGTCGTGAAAGGCGACATCACCCAGGGCTATCCTGGACAGGCGCCGTATAACGTCATTCTCCTTAACGGCACGGTCTCGCAAGTGCCGGCAATAATCCGGGACCAGCTAGCCGAAGGCGGCCGCTTAGTGGCCGTCGTGCGCGACAGCGACGGCATTGGCCGGGCAACCCTAATCGAGCGTCAGGGTGGCATGACATCCTCCCGGGTGCTGTTCGACGCAACCGTGCCTCAGCTACCGGAATTTGAGCCGGTTTCGGGTTTTGCCTTCTAATAGCGGCCTGGACCTCAGCGCTTCCTTGGCCGGTGCGTTACTGACCTGTTAACCTTATTTGTGCTTACTTGGCGGGACTTTGTTACACTTGCCATGAAAACTGGCTCACGGCCCGCTCCGGCGGTAAGGGATTTAATGACCTCTAGGCGAACATATCCAGGTTGTGCCCATGCGCGGGACAGAAGGCTGCGGCTGGCCGCCGGCGTTCTGCTAGGTGTCCTCGCATCGGTCAGTCTTGGCGCCGGCACCCCTGCTGGGGCGCAGACGCTTGGCGAGGCCCTGGCCAACGCTTACACGACCAACCCCACACTGCGTGCGGCCCGGGCCCAATTGCGAGGGGTGAATGAGGGTGTCCCGCAGGCGCTGTCAAACTGGCGGCCACGTGTGACCGTTTCTGGCTCGATAGGCCAGCAGTATACAGACCAGGAAACCGCGACCTTCTCCGGCAGCGGAAGCAGCACGCCCACCGATGGGTCGCTCACGGTAACACAACCGATCTATCGCGGTGGGCGCACGGTTGCCGGGACACTGGCCGCCGAAAACGATGTCCGCGCCCAGCGTTCGGATCTGCTATCGGTTGAGCAGGCGATACTGCTGAACGCGGTCAGCGCCTATATGGACGTCTGGCGCGACCTTGCCGTGGTCGAGCTAAATTTCAACAACGAACGCGTGATTCGCCGGCAACTGGAGGCGACACAGGATCGTTTCACAGTCGGCGAGGTAACCCGTACCGACGTGGCGCAGGCGGAAACCAGATTGGCGTCCGCCACGGCGCAGCGAATTCAAGCGGAAGGTAGCCTCGCCAGCAACAAAGCCATCTTTCAGGAGGTTATTGGGCTTGAACCCAATAAATTGGGCGCACCGCAATTAGTTACCGCGCTACCGGGCCAGCTAGAAGAAGTTGTCGCCCTGGCGATCGCGCGCAATCCAGATGTACTTTCCGCGACCTTCGCCGAGAAAGCAGCGCAAAATCGTGTCCGCGAAGTCACCGGGGAATTGTTACCTGACGTTCAGTTGCGCGCGACGGCGAGCCGGAACGACGACTCGACACAGCGCGATACAACGGTTGAGCAGGCCTCGGTACTGGCGGAATTGTCGATCCCACTCTATCAACAGGGCGCTGTCACAAGCCGGGTGCGCCAGGCCAAGCAAGTCTCCAGCCAGCGCCGGGTCGAGATTGAAGAGCGCCGCCGCCGCGCGGAGCAAGAAGCTATCAGCGCATGGGAAAGTCTGCTGACCGCGAGGGCGCAGATCGTTTCTTTCGAGTCCGGCGTCCGCTCCGCCGAGATCGCGCTCGAAGGCGTAAGTCAGGAAAATTTGGTCGGCGCGCGAACGATTCTTGACATATTGGATGCCGAACAAGAGCTGCTTGACGCCCGTGTAAGCCTAGTCCGCTCGGAACGAGATGAAGTCGTGGCCTCATTTCAGATCTTGGCGGTCACAGGGCGCCTGACCGCGCCTGAATTGGCTCTACCTGTTACGGTTTACGATCCGGACGAGGACTATCGGAAAGTGCGGAACCGTTGGTTCGGGCTAGCCGCACCCGGCGCGGAATGAAATGGTCCATTGAGGACGCCTGGAAGATTTGAGCGATGAGTGACGCGAGTGCCCAAGCTGAACCGTCAATGGAGGAAATCCTCGCCTCCATAAGGCGGATTATATCGGAAGACGACCCTGCCGAAGGCGATGCCCCAGAGGCCGCGGCCGCACCCGAAGCTTCGCCAGAGCCGGAACCGGAGCCGCAGCCGGAACCGGAGCCTCAGCCAGAACCGGAGTCAGAACCGGAGCCGGAAACCGAGGCCGAGTCGGGCGACAGCGATGTGCTCGAATTGACCCAGAAGGTCAATCCGGACGGTTCAATAACGGACTTGGAAGCGGCTGCCGCGGAGGAACCCGCCGACATTTCCGACACCCTGGCCGAGGCATTTCCGGATGAGCCTGCTCCCGAGCCCGAGGAGGCGGCAGCGCCAGAGCCAGAGCCAGAACCTGACGCCGATACCGATGCCGAACCGGAGATGGTGACCGAACCGGTGGATACGGAACCGATGGACGCCGATTCAGACGGCGAAGGCCTGGTTTCGCCGCCCGTAGAGACGGCCGCCGCCGGATCCTTCACGGAGCTGGCCCGTGCGGTCAGTGCCGCCAGAGTCGATTCCTTGGTGCAGATCGGCGATGGCCGAACCCTTGAGCAGATTGTACGCGAAGCCCTGACGCCGGAACTTAAAGCCTGGCTTGATACCAACCTCGCGGCGTTGGTAGAACAGATCGTACGCGAGGAGGTCAAGAGGTTGGTCCGCCGCGCCGAGGATCAGTAAGTCAGGGTTTTCGATATCGGGCTTGGCCGCACGGTCTAGGACGTATTAAGGCCGGCAGCGCGGACGTGCTTCTTCCAGGACAAGTCCCGTGATGCCCCAGAGCCCGATCCCTTGACGCCTTTATCGCATCGGCCAGCCTAACAAAAGGATAGCCATGCTGGATAAGACCTATCGGCCCGCAGAGGTCGAGGCGAAGCATTACGCCCATTGGGAAAAGAGTGGTGATTTCGCCGCTCACACGGACTCCAATGCCGCCCCCTACACGATCATGATGCCGCCGCCCAACGTGACGGGCAGCTTGCATATGGGCCATGCCCTCAATTCAACCATCCAAGATATCCTAACCCGGTATCACCGCATGCGCGGGCGCGACGCGCTTTGGCAACCGGGCATGGATCACGCCGGGATCGCGACTCAGATGGTTGTCGAGCGGCAGCTGGGCACGCAAGGAATCCATAGGCGCGATCTCGGCCGCGCGGCCTTCATCGAAAAAGTATGGGAGTGGAAAGCGGAATCTGGGGGGACTATCACGCAGCAACTGCGCCGCTTGGGTACAACTCCCGATTGGCCGCGTGAACGTTTCACCATGGACGACGGCTTGTCCCGGGCGGTGCGCAAGGTTTTTGTCGACCTGCACAAGAAAGGCCTGATCTATCGCGACAAGCGCCTGGTCAATTGGGACCCGAAGCTGCATACGGCGATCTCGGATCTGGAAGTCGAGCAGAAGGAAATCAAAGGCCATCTCTGGCACTTTAAGTATCCGGTCGAGGGCGAGGAGGGGATTGCCATCGTGGTCGCCACGACCCGGCCCGAAACCATGCTGGGCGACACCGGCGTTGCCGTGCATCCGGAAGATGAGCGCTACACGCACCTCGTTGGCAAGCACGTGATCCTGCCGCTTGTCGGCCGGCGCATACCCATCGTCGCGGATGCCTATGCCGACCCGGAAACCGGCAGTGGCGCAGTAAAGATGACCCCCGCGCACGATTTCAACGACTTCGAGGTTGGCCGGCGGCAGAACTTGGAAATAGTCAATATTTTCGACGCCGATGCCCATCTCAATGACAATGTGCCCGAGCCCTACCGCGGCCTGGACCGCTACGAGGCGCGGAAACGGGTCGTCGCGGACTTGGAAGCGCAAGGCTTAGTCGAGAAGATCGAGGACCATGTCCACACCGTGCCGCACGGCGATCGCTCGGGCGTGGCCATCGAACCCTGGCTGACCGATCAATGGTATGTCGATGCCGCGACCTTGGCCAAACCGGCGATCGAGGCGGTCGAGGACGGGCGCATCGTCTTCGTGCCGAAGCAGTGGGAGAACACCTACTTCGAGTGGATGCGCAATATCCAACCCTGGTGCGTGTCGCGGCAGATTTGGTGGGGCCATCAAATTCCAGCCTGGTACGGCCCCGACGGTAAGATCTTCGTCGAGTTGGACGAAGCAGCTGCACAAGCAGCGGCCGACTCCCATTACGGCGAGGCTGTCGCGCTTTCGCGTGACGAGGATGTGCTCGACACCTGGTTTTCCTCGGCGCTCTGGCCGTTCTCCACGCTCGGCTGGCCGGACCAAACGCCGGAGCTGGCCCGCTACTATCCCGGCGACGTCTTGGTCACCGGTTTCGACATCATCTTCTTCTGGGTCGCCCGGATGATCATGATGGGCCTGCACTTTATGGACGAAGTGCCGTTCCGCACCGTCTACATTCACGCCCTAGTGCGCGACGAGCGCGGCCAAAAAATGTCGAAGTCCAAGGGCAACATCATCGATCCCTTGATGCTGATCGATAAGTACGGTTGCGACGCCCTGCGCTTTACCTTGACGGCCCTCATGGCGCAGGGTCGGGACATCAAATTGTCAGAATCCCGAGTCGAAGGATATCGCAACTTCGTCACCAAGCTGTGGAACGCGGCGCGCTATTGCGAAATGAACGGCGCGGCCTTGGACGATACCTTCGACCCCACGGCCTGCAAGTTAACGGTTAACCGCTGGATCATCGGCAAGGTGGTGGAGGCCGGCGCGCAGGTGGAAGAGTCCCTGGCAGCTTATCGCTTCAACGACGCGGCGACCGCCTTGTATCAATTCACTTGGAACATCTTCTGCGATTGGTATCTTGAGTTTACGAAGCCGATCTTGACCGGTACCGACGAGGCCGCCAAAGCCGAAACCCGAGCCACGACGGCGTGGGTGCTGGGCCGGCTCTTACACTATTTGCATCCGATCGTCCCTTTCGTGACCGAAGAACTTTGGGAACAACTGGGAGACGCGAAACGCGGGCCCCTGATAACCGCTGCCTGGCCTTCATTCGATGCGGCATGCATCGATAAACCGGCTTCGGTCGAGATGGATTGGGTCATCCGCTTGATCACCGAGGTGCGGGCCGTGCGCTCGGAGCTCAATGTTCCACCCAAAGCGCGCTTACCGCTCTTGGTCCGCGAAGCGGGGCCGGGTGTAGCGGAGCGGCTGGACACGCATCGCGATCTTCTTACTCGCCTGGCGCGCCTAGACTCGATCCAAAAGATCGATGGAGCGGCGGTCAGCGGCGCCGTGCCGATCGTTCTCGACGATACGACCGCCGTGCTGCCCTTGGCCGATGTTATCGACATTGCTCAGGAGCATGCGCGCCTTCAGCGCGAAGTCGACAAAGCTTCCGGTGAAATCGACAAGATAGACAAGAAGCTCGCCAACCAAAGTTTTCTGGCCAAGGCGCCGGAAACCGTTGTCGAGGAGCAACGCGAACGCCGCGACGACTACACTCAATTGCGCAACAAGTTCGCAGCGGCCCTGGAGCGTTTAGCAGGATAGCAAGCAGGGCGCCAAGGCATCCGACGGGGAGAAGACCGATGAAGTTTTCAGTGTCCCACTTGGAGGGGGCTTCTTTTGAAGATGGCGGCCTGCGTAGTTTTTTTGAATACCGGGATCTCGGTATCAAAGACTCTACAGGCGGAAAAGTTGGCGCCCAGGTTATTCGAGCCGCGGCCGGGAAGACCGCATCGGGCGAGACCCATCGCCATCAACTCGACTTTCAGATGGTCTATGTCCTCAAGGGTTGGGTCCGGTTTTGGTACGAAGGGCAGGGAGAGGTCCTGTTGAAGCCCGGATCCTGCGTGCATCAGCCACCCGGCATCGTGCACCGGGAGATCGCGCACTCGGACGATCTGGAATTGATCGAGATTACCCTGCCGGCCGATTTCGCTACCAAGCCACAAGGTGATTGACCCAAAGCCAACTTCACGACGACCAGCGGGCCTATGGGGCCCGGTTAGATCAGCCAGATCGCCGACACGGCCACGGCTGCCCACACAACTAGACTCGTACTAAACCAATAAAACATCGCGTTTCTGGCTGACATAGCTTGGCTTTTAGGTGCGCTGCGGGAGCGGCGGTCGAGAACTTGTTCCATTAGGGCCGTCCATCCGAATGTTGGATTGTTCGCCGCATTATACCCACGATTGCGGCGCTGGGCCCCCACGACCGTTAGTTGACATATTAATGTCACCTGGCCCGAGTCGTCCAGCCGAGCCTAGGAAAATAGGCTTCAAAGAACCGTGTGAGCCGCGACCGCCACGCTCAAGACTTCGTGAGTCAGAGAATATGGGCCTCGGCCAAGGTGCCGGGGCTGAAACGGATTTGGGGCCGCATGGCTTCCCCTGGTAGCGGCACCGTCGCGCTCTGGGTCGTCGGTAAATGGATGCCCGGCGCCTTCTGACCGGCGCGGGCTTCGGCCCGCGCGCGTAGCTGGCTCACCAAATCATAGTGATCCGGTAACTTTTCTAGTAAGCGGAACTTCAAGTCATCCATGGCTTGCGAGAACCCGTTCCAATCCGCCGGCGATAGAATATCCTCGACCGGAAAAGACACGCCCTCGAAATAACGTTTCCCGAACAGGACTTGAATATAGCTCAGGTAGTTAAACAGGTGATTGTGCTCGATATCGTCGGCGCCTGGCAGCACCTGACGCCACAGCTCGAGATTCTCGCGCAATGAGTCGGGAATCTCTATGTCGCCGCGTGCCGCTTCCCAAAACGCTGTGTCCGTGCGGTTCGAGACGCAGTAATGCAAAACGATAAAATCTCGAATCTCCGAGTAAGCGGTCTCGATTAGGCTGTTGTATCGGCGCGCGAGGCGCGGATCGAAGGTGCGATCCGGGAAATAGGCCCCCAGGTGGTGTAGTGAGCGCTGAATAAGAAAGATGGCGGTCGATTCAAGCGGTTCGATGAAGCCGCTGGATAGGCCAATGGCGACACAGTTGCCGACCCAGGTGCGCCGGGACCGGCCGACCCGCATCGACAACGCACGCGGCGTCGCGCCCTTTCCGGCTGGACCGAGGTGGGTTAGGAACTCCTCGGTTGCTTCGTCGTCGCTGCGGAACGCGCTGGAGAAAACATAGCCGGTGCCGATACGCGAATAGAGCGGCACACGCCAGGACCAGCCGGCGCCGAGGGCCGTCGATTGGGTAAAGGGGTCCAGCTTTGTCACATCCTCGTGCGGGAGTTGAACCGCCAACGCCCGGTCGCATAGGAGGTATTTGCTGTAAGGCACGAAGGGTTCGCCCAGCGCCTGCTGGATAATCAAACCTTTGAAGCCTGTGCAATCGATGACGAGCTCGACCGGGTAGCTGCCGCGCGTGCGCAAGGTTAGCGAGTCGATGAAACCCTTTTCGCCGAGCTTCACCTCGTCGACATCGTCCTGGATATATTCGACTCCGCGCTGCAGGGCTATTTCCTTCAGGTACTGGGCGAAAAGCCCGGCGTCGAGATGATACGCGTAGCGCAAATCATCTTCCGGATCGCGCTCGGGCCCGCGCGGGGCCCGGCGGGCGTTCATCACGGCACGGCACGGGGTCAGAGCATCCGAGGCGTCCGCACGGCCGTCCCGGTTGGCGAACTTATGAAAATAGTACCCGGTGCTGATGTCGCGCATCTCGCTGGTCACCCCCTGGAAGGGGTGGATGTAATCGCATGGCCTGCCGTCCGGATCCTTGTCCCAATTCACGAAACGGACCCCCAGCTTGAAGGAGGCGTTACAGCGCAGGAAGAATTCGTCTTCGTCTATGCCCAATTGCTTCAGCCAGCTGGTCATAGACGGTACCGTCGCCTCGCCGACCCCAACAGTCGGGACGTTTGGGGATTCAATGAGGGTGACCCGCATGCCCTGGCCGCCGGGCCGGGACGCAAAGCGAGTCGCCAGGAACACGGCTGACATCCAACCGGCGGTCCCGCCACCGACGACCGTTATGTGGCGAATCTGGTTACTCATGCTCGTTTCGTCTCTATCGCGCCCAAACGGCAAAATCTTGTGCAATCCCGGCCAACGGTAGCGCGCCTGTCCTAGCGCACCAAGGGTAGGGCCTGCTCAGCGCGATCACAATGTCGTTGCATACTTGCCGGCGGGCCGTCCCTCGACAGCGGCGCCGTGCCCTGGAAGCCGGAGGTCACTCGCCCGCGCGTATACGGCTTGCCGAAAAAGCATTGGTCGCCCTACCGCTACACCGCTATCCTCTCTGTCCGGATCAAGCGATACTTTAACAGGATATGGCTTCCCATGCCCCTCGATCATAAGCCCCAGTTCGACAAGTCCAAGCTGCCCAGCCGGCATGTTTCCGTCGGCCCGGCCTCGGCGCCGCATCGTTCGTATTATTACGCCATGGGTATGACGGACGCGGAGATTGCCCAGCCCTTTGTCGGGGTCGCGACCTGCTGGAACGAGGCCGCACCCTGCAATATCTCGCTGGCACGTCAAGCCCAGGTCGTCAAACGCGGGGTTAAGGCAGCGCAGGGAACGCCGCGCGAGTTCACCACCATCACCGTGACCGACGGCATCGCCATGGGCCATTCCGGCATGAAGTCGTCCCTGGCCAGCCGCGATCTGATCGCAGATTCGGTCGAGTTGACCATGCGCGGCCATTGTTACGACGCCTTGGTAGGCCTGGCCGGTTGCGACAAATCGTTACCCGGCATGATGATGGCCATGGTGCGCCTGAACGTGCCATCCGTATTCATGTACGGCGGCTCGATCCTGCCTGGACGCCTGAAAGGCAAGGACATCACGGTCCAGGACGTGTTCGAAGCGGTCGGCGCGCACTCCGCCGGAAAAATCAGTGACGAGGAGTTGCGCGACATCGAATGCGCGGCTTGCCCCTCGGCAGGCTCCTGTGGCGGGCAGTTCACGGCCAACACCATGGCCTGCGTGTCGGAGGCGATCGGCTTGGCGCTGCCAGGTTCGGCCGGCGCACCGGCGCCCTATGAATCGCGCGATGCCTATGCCGAAGCCTCGGGCGAAGCGGTCATGGCTTGCCTGGCTGCCGGCATTCGGCCGCGCGATATCGTGACCCGGAAGTCGCTTGAGAATGCCGCGCGGGTTGTGGCTGCCTCCGGCGGATCGACCAACGCGGGCCTGCATCTTCCGGCCATCGCCAACGAGGTCGGGATCGACTTCGATCTACACGACGTGACCGAGATCTTCCGTTCGACGCCCTATATCGCGGATCTGAAGCCCGGCGGGCGCTACGTCGCCAAGGATCTCTTCGAAGTCGGCGGCGTCGGTATCATCATGAAAGCGCTGCTCGACGGCGGTTACATTCACGGCGACTGCATAACGGTGACCGGCAAGACCATCGCGGAGAACCTGGCCGAGGTGACTCTGCCGAGCGATCAGGACGTCGTGCGCCCCACCTCCAACCCGCTGACCCCCACCGGCGGTGTCGTCGGCCTGCGCGGCAACCTGGCGCCGGAAGGCGCGATCGTGAAGGTCGCCGGCATGGGTAACCAACAATTCACGGGCCCTGCGCGCGTGTTTGACTGCGAAGAGGACGCCTTCGAGGCGGTCAAGAAACGCACCTACAAGGAAGGCGAGGTCCTGGTCATCCGCTACGAGGGGCCGAAGGGCGGCCCGGGCATGCGCGAGATGCTGGCGACCACGGCGGCGCTTTACGGCCAGGGCATGGGCGATAAGATGGCGCTGATCACCGACGGGCGCTTCTCCGGCGCGACCCGCGGCTTCTGCATCGGCCACGTCGGACCGGAGGCGGCCGTGGGCGGGCCGATCGGCTTGCTCAAGGATGGTGACATCATCGCCATCGACGCGGTCAAGGGCACGCTGGAGGTCGAGTTGTCCGAGGCCGAGTTGGAAGCCCGGCGTAAGGACTGGAAGCCCCGCACCCACGATTTCCAATCCGGCGCGCTGTGGCGCTATGCCCAGACCGTCGGCCCGGCCTATCTCGGCGCCCTCACACACCCCGGCGCCAAGGCCGAAACCCACGTCTATGCGGACATCTGAGACGGGCGGCGCCATATCGGGGTCGTCAAATAGATTTGGGTGTGGTTCCCTCAGTCGGTGAACCGATAACGAGCTTGCTAATCCGCTTTAACGGCGCGATTATGTTTTTAGAGATCCTCGCTCAGGCAGCATTGGGGCAAGGCCGTTATGCTCATGCCGTCTCTATCCAAGCTTCAACTCACTGCGGCCTTTACAGGGCTCTTGCTTGTCGGCATCGCGGGCTGGTCTGCGCCTGCCGGTGCGGTAATCACTCACGACTTCGAGGGAACGTGCAACACCGGCTGCGCCGAGATCGGATTGTCGCTGGGCGATCCTGTCTTCGCGAGCTTCGATTTCCTTGATTCGAGTGTTTTGGCTGGGGCGGTCTTGGGCCGCGCCGACGTCGACTCCTTCGTGATCGATTTCGGGATCGTGAAGTTTAACAGCGCGACCGCCAGCGGGTTCGATCTCGCGGGAAACGTTGCCCCGGATCTCTCGGTGAACATCGACTCGTTTGTCACCTCCGGTCTCGCGCCTTCGAACATATCCTATGTCATATCTATAGACTCGGTATCGTGGGACGCGTCGATAGGTGAGTGCCTAGACTCGGCATGCGCGACGGTTCAAACAAGTCAGTCCGTGGCGGCAATTTTTACGTTAGCGACTGCGCCACGAGTCTCGCCGTTCATAGTCAGTAACACCGTTGTGCCGGAGCCGGCGTCGATGAGCCTATTTGTCATCGGACTCTTGTTCGGGCTCGTCATGTTCTACAGGCGGCATGTTTCGCGGCTCACGGCTTAAGGGCCATGACCTTCGGGTCATATACCCCTAAAGCGTGAATCCTCCCCAGCCGACGTCCCTCACGTGCCTCTCCCTGGGCAAATTGCCGCGTCGTCCGAACGGTATCGCCTCGGCCTTGTTTACTTAGTCACGGCGACCTTCTTCACGAGCTTGGCCGGTGTGCTCTTGCGCCACGTCGAGGCGGCGGACGGCTGGACCGTGGTGTTCTACCGCTCGCTCGCCTTCGTCGCGACCATGGCGGTCTTCATCGTCTGGCGTCATGGCCGCCGCAGCGCCGCGGCGTTTCGCGATATCGGCCGGCCCGGTCTGGGGGTCGCGGTGTTCTTGGGCGCGGCCTTCATGCTGTTCATCTTCGCGCTCCTGAACACGACGGTCGCCAACGCGGTCTTCACGGTCAGCCTGTCCCCCTTCTTCGCCGCTCTCTTCGCCTGGCTGGTCTTGCGCGAGGCGGTCCGGCCGGCCACGCTCGGCACCATGGTCTTGGCGCTGATCGGGGTCGGCTTCATGTTCGGCGACGGCCTGGAGGCCGGCACTTGGCTAGGCACCGCCCTCGCATTCGTCTGCTGCCTTTGCTATTCGGCGGGGCTGGTGAGCATGCGCGGCGGCCGGGCCCGGGACATGCTGCCTGCCGTGTGCCTGGCCGGTGTGGTATCCGCCGTGATCGCCGGTCTGACTGCCGAGGATCTAACCATCGGCGGCCGGGATTTGGGTATCGCCATTGCTCTGGGTGTCGTGCAGCTCGCCTTTCAGTATATCCTGGTGACACGGGCAACCCGCGACGTGCCGGCCGCTGAGGTGGCGCTGGTCGGACGCCTGGCGCTGATCATGGCGCCGCTTTGGGTTTGGCTCACCGTCGGGGAAGTGCCGGGCCGTTTGACCTTAGTCGGTGGCGTGATCATCCTTGGCGCGGTTATGGTCCATGGCGTCCTGGCCTTACGCCGGCAGCCACACGCCGTGGACGGCTAACTGCAGGAGTGTCGGAAAAAATGGCCCGCATCGCGATTGGCGGCTTTCAGCACGAGACCAATACCTTCGCGCCGATCAAGGCGGATTACCGTTCCTTCGTGGAGCCGGGCGGCTGGCCGGGCCTGACGCGCGGTCCGGCGATACTGAAGACCCTCATCGGCATGAACCTGCCGATCGCCGGTTTTATCGAGGCGGCGCGCGGGGGGCACGAACTTGTGCCCCTGGCCTGGGCCCAGGCGACACCGGCGGCTCATGTCACGGAGGACGCCTTCGAGCGTATCGTCGGCGCCATTCTGGAAGACCTGCGCGCGGCGCTGCCGGTCGATGCCGTTTATCTCGATCTGCACGGCGCCATGGTTTGCGAACATCTCGAGGACGGGGAGGGCGAGATCCTCGCGCGCGTACGCGATGCGATCGGACCTGGCGTACCGCTTGCCGCGAGCCTGGATCTGCATGCGAACGTGACCCCGCGCATGGTCGAGCAAGCCGATCTGCTGATCGCCTATCGAACCTATCCGCATATTGATATGGCTGGTACCGGCGCGCGGACGGCCCGCTATCTGGAGTCGATCCTGGCCGGGCGGCGGATGGAGGGGAGGGCGTACCGCAAGCTGCCGTTCCTGATACCCTTGCAAGCCGGGTGCACGATGACCGAACCGGCGCGCAGCCTCTATGGCCGCTTGGACGAGATCGAGGCGGACCAATCCGCCAGCGTGTCCTTTGCGGCCGGGTTCGGCCCCGCCGATATTTGGGAGTGCGGGCCGGCGGTCCTGGCCTATGCCCCAACACAGGCGGCGGCGGATCGCGCGGCCGACACCTTGAGCGCCGAAATCCAGGACCGCGAGGCCGACTTCGTCTCGCCGGTTTGGTCGCCCGAAGACGCCGTCGCGCACGCGATGGCCCGCGCGGCAGGGGCCGGCAAACCGATGGTCCTGGCGGACTTCCAGGATAACCCGGGTGGCGGTGGCAGCAGCGACACCGTCGGCTTGCTCACGGCGTTGGTGGCGCGCGATGCGCAAGACGCGGCCTTGGCGATCCTTTTCGATCCGGAAGCCGCGGCGGCGGCGCACCGGGCCGGGCCGGGCGCCACGCTCAATATCGGATTGGGGGCCAAGTCGGGTATGCCGGGACATACCCCCTTGGAGGGCACGTTCGAGGTCGAGCGTCTGGGTGACGGGTGCTTTACCTGCACGGGGCCCTTTGCCAGGGGCCGGACGATGGAGCTGGGCCCCATGGCCCTGCTGCGCCTTGGCGGCGTGCGCGTTGTCGTGGCGTCGCGCAAGACTCAGGCGGCGGACCAAGAGATCTTCCGCCATTTAGGGATCGAGCCAAGTCAGCAAAAGATCCTGGCGCTCAAGAGCTCGGTCCACTTCCGGGCCGATTTCGCGCCCATCGCCGAGGAAATCCTGGTCGTCAAGGCGCCCGGCGCCAACGCCATCGACTACAGCGAACTCAGCTACCGCAACCTGCGTCCCGGCGTCCGTCTGATGCCGATGGGGCCGGCGTTTGGCGCTTAAGAGTGGTTAGCCACCTTTTTTCTTCTCACACCGGGCCGGTGTATTCGCCGCGCGCCGGGTAGTCTTTTTCGATCACGAAATCCAGCGTCTTGACCATCTCCGAGAAGTGCGGGCGCACGAACGGCATGGTTTGGACCGAGGCGAAGTAGAGGGTCCTGTCTGGGCGAACCAGGAACACGCCGGGTTCGGCAAATAGGGCCGGCTCTTCGATCCCGACCGAGGTGACGCCGCGCGAGGTCGAAATGGCCAGACCCCAGTCGCGGGCGACGCTGAGCGGCAGACCGTAGCCGTAGCGCAAGTTAGACCCGCCGACCTTCTCGGCCATGCCCTCCGCGCGGTCGCGCGGGTCGGAACTGATCGCAATGGTCTTGGTGCCGCGCGCCGCGAACTCCGGGGTCAGGCGCTCCAACTCCTTCAGATAGGCGCCGCATATCGGACAGTGCTGGCCACGGTAGAACACGACGAGGGTGAAGCGTTCGGCACCGTCGCTGCCTAGATCGAAGCGGCCGTGATTCAGCGTCTCAACCGCGAGGGCTGGACATTCTTGCCTGGGAATCAGCATCTCTTCGTTATGTCCTTTCGGTTTTTGACTGGCCGGGTACCATGCCGGATGAGGTGGTGTCGTGGGCCGGTAACTGCTCATCCAGGTGCAACCAGGGCAGGCGGTTTGCCGCGAAGACGTGGTGGTCTGCCGGGTGCCGCTCGGGATGATCGAGCGTGCCCAGGGTAATATCGATCTCATCGGGCCGCTGGTTGGACCAGAACGCGACCTGCGTGGCGCAAGCCGGGCAGAAGCGCCGCTCGCCATGGTCCGACGATCGGTAGGTCGCGAGCTCACCCTTCGTTAAGGCGAAGCGATCGAGCGGCACCGTGAACCAGGTCACCGCCACGGCGCCACTCCAGCGCCGGCACATCGTACAGTGGCAGTGACCGACTGAATCGATTGCACCTTTGATCCGGTAACGGACTTCGCCGCACAGGCAGCCGCCTTCGTGGCTCTCGGGTTCGCTCATGCCGCGCTCTCCAGTTCGCACCAGATCGGGGTGTGGTCGGAGGCTTTCTCTTTGCCGCGCGGCTTGCTGTCGATCTCGCAGGCATTCAAACGGTCCGCCGCTTGGGGTGAGAGTAGGAGATGATCTATGCGCAGGCCCTGATCCGCGCTCCAGGCGATGCCCTGGTAATCCCAGTAGGTATAGGCGTGCTTATTGGGGTGCAGGGCCCGAAAGGCCTCCGTATAGCCGAGGTTGAGGATCGTGCGGAAGGCCTGGCGGGTCTCGATCTTATACAGCGCGTCGTCGGTCCAGCGGGCAGGTTCGTAAACGTCCTGCGGCGCCGGGATCACATTGTAGTCGCCGCCCAGAACCACCGGCTGTTCGCCTGCTAGCAAGCCCCGCGCATGGTCGCGAAGCCGCGCCATCCAACCTAGCTTGTAGGTGTATTTCTCGGTTGTCGCCGGGTTGCCGTTCGGCAGGTAGATCGAAGCCACCCGCAGGCCGAAGGTTGTCGCCTCGGCGTAACGGGCTTGCTCATCGTCCGCGTCGCCGGGCAGGCGCGTGACAGGGTGAAGGATTGTATCGCGGGAGAGGATGGCGACGCCGTTGTAGGATTTCTGACCGACAACCAGCGCTTCGTAGTCCAGCCCCTTGATCTCCATCAGGGGAAAGGTCTCTTCGACCGTCTTGATTTCTTGCAGCAACAGGACGTCGGGCCTGGCCGCCTCCAGCCACTCGACGACGTTGCCGAGACGCGCGCGGATTGAATTGACGTTCCAGGTGGCGATCTTGACCATGACGCGACCATGCCCGGGTCCTGGCACACGGGCAAGTGGGTCAGGGCGGGTTTAGATACCCTTAGATCGAAAACGACGACCCGCAGCCGCAGGACGAGGCCGCGTTGGGGTTCTTGATTTGGAAGGAGGAGCCGACGAGCTCTTCCACGTAGTCAACCTCGGCCCCATTTAAGAGCTCGAGCGAGGTCTCGTCGATCACCGCCGTGACTCCACCCCGCTCGAAGGTGCGGTCGTCCGCGTTAACCGCGTCGTCGAAGGCGAAGCCGTATTGAAAGCCCGAGCAGCCACCGCCGCTGACGGAAATCCGCAGCATCAGTCCGGCTTGGTCTTCCACGGCGATCAGGTGACCGATTTGAGTGGCGGCCCGTTCGCTCAGGGTAATCGACATCTCAGGCATGATCATAGAGGTGATGGTTCCATTATTCCGGCGCGCCAAAGCGGGTGCCCGAACCTAAGACTTAAGCCATTTCGGTGAATTTTCAAAGTATTTCACCTCGAAAAGACATGCAGATAACTTTCTGTTAACCATAAAAACCTCGGCCTTGGGTTTGCAAGGGTTATAATCGCCGTTGTTCCCATCGGCAACAACATCTAGGTTCCGCCACATGGCGCCACAACTTCATCTTGTGCCGTATGCCGGCGACCCTGCGCTGAGCCGGGGCCGCGCCAAGGCCGAGCCCGAGAGCCCGACCCGGACCTGCTTTCAGCGCGACCGGGACCGGATCATCCACTCGACCGCTTTCCGGCGCCTGCAATACAAAACCCAGGTATTCGTGACCCACGAGGGCGATCACTACCGGACCCGCTTGACCCACTCGCTCGAAGTCGCCCAAATCGCCCGCAGCCTGGCTCGGGCCCTTGCCCTGGATGAGGACCTGGCCGAGGCCTTAGCTCTGGCGCATGACCTGGGCCACCCCCCTTTCGGCCATGCCGGGGAGGAGGCCTTGGATCAAGCCATGGAGCCCTATGGCGGCTTCGACCATAACGAGCAGACCTTCCGCGTCCTCACCATGTTGGAGCACCGCTATGCTGGTTTCGACGGCCTGAACCTGACCTGGGAAACCCTGGAGGGCGTGGTCAAGCACAACGGGCCGCTCGATGGCCCGGTACCGGCCACCATCGCCGCCCTCAATGAGTCCTTCGATCTGGAACTCGCCAGTCACGCCGGCGCTGAAGCGCAAGTCGCGGCCATGGCCGACGACATCGCCTACAACAATCACGATGTCGACGACGGCTTGCGCGCCGGCTTGTTTCCGGTCGGGGATCTTCACGGAATTCCCTTGGTCGGGCCGATTTTCCAGGACGTCGCCTCACGATTTCCAGAACTGGAGCGGCCGCGGCTGATCCACGAATCGATCCGGCGCCTGATGACCCATATGGTTGAAGACCTTCTAGCGGAGACCCGCCGGCGCCTCGCCGAAGCGGCGCCGAAGTCGGCTTCGGAACTCCGCGCGCTAGGTTATCCCGTAGTTGCGTTTTCCGAGCCAATGCGCGAGAACGACCGGGCGCTCAAGGCCTTTCTCTTCGAGCATATGTACCGGCACGAACGGGTTAACCGCATGACGGAAAGGGCACGATGTGTCGTGCGAGATCTTTTCGGGACTTACTTGAGTCAAAACGAGCGTATGCCAGATGAGTGGCGGGCTGCGGCACGCAACATGCCCTCCGGGCATTTGCCCCGCTTGATTGGAGATTATATCGCCGGTATGACGGACCGCTTCGCCATGGACGAACACAGGGCCATTTTCGGGGCCAGCGATCTCACCAATACAAGTCCCAGCTTATGAACCCCTACAAAGACTTCAAAGAGGTTGTTAAGACTGAACTTGAGGGACTGATTCAAGATGGGACGCTCCCCGCTGACTTGGATCTGAGCCGGGTCGCGGTTGAACCGCCGCGCGATGCCGCACATGGCGATCTGGCGACCAATGCAGCGCTGGTCCTCGCTAAGCCGGCCGGCGTAAAGCCGCGCGACTTGGCGGATACCCTGGCCAAACGTCTTCGCGGTCATGCGGATGTCAGCGATGTGGAGGTGGCCGGTCCGGGGTTCATCAACCTGCGGCTACACGACCGCTATTGGCATGGCTGTTTGGCCTCGATCCTGCGCGCCGGCGCCAGCTACGGCGATTCCGACCTGGGCCGGGGACGTGCGGTGAATGTCGAGTACGTCTCGGCCAATCCAACCGGTCCCCTGACAGTGGGACACGCTCGGGGCGCCGTCGTTGGCGACGCCATGGCCGCCATCATGGCCAAGGCCGGATTCTCGGTCACGCGCGAGTACTACATCAACGACGCCGGGACCCAGGTGGACACCCTCGCGCGCTCGGCCTACCTGCGTTACCGGGAGGCGCTGGGCGAGGAGATCGGCGAGATTCCCTCCGGTTACTACCCGGGCGAATATCTAAAAGACGTCGGCCAGGCCTTGGCGGCGCGGGACGGCCCAAAGTGGCTCGCGCAACCGGAAGCGGAATGGTTGCCGGAAGCCCGCCGTTTCGCCATCGATAGCCTGATGGATTTAGTCCGTGAGGATCTGGCCGCGCTCGGAATCGAGCACGATGTGTTCACCTCGGAACGCGCCTTGGTCGAGGCGGGCGGGGTGGACGCCGTACTCAAGACCTTGGAAGCGCGCGGACTGGTCTATACCGGCACGCTTGAGCCGCCCAAGGGCAAGGCGCCGGAGGATTGGGAGCCGCGTCCGCAAACCCTGTTCCGGGCGACCGACTTCGGCGACGACGTGGACCGCCCCTTGCGTAAGTCCGACGGCAGCTGGACCTATTTCTCATCCGACATGGCCAACCACCTAGATAAGTACCGGCGCGGGGCCAGTACGTTGATCGATGTCTGGGGCGCCGATCACGGCGGCTATGTCAAACGCATGAAGGCGGCGGTCGAGGCCCTAACCGAGGGTCAGGGTCGGCTTGAGGTCATGATCTGCCAACTCGTGAAGCTGACGCGGCAAGGTGTGCCAGTTAAAATGTCCAAGCGGGCCGGTGTCTTCGTCACCTTACGTGAAGTTATAGATGAAGTAGGAAAAGACGTCGTCCGCTTTATCATGCTGACCCGCAAGAACGACGCGCCGCTCGATTTCGACTTGACCAAGGTCATGGAGCAAAGTCGCGACAACCCGGTCTTTTACGTGCAATATGCCCACGCGCGCGTGCGGTCGGTCATGCGTCACGCGCAGGAGGCGTTTCCGGCCATAGCCCAGGATCCGGAAACCTTGGCCAACAGTCACTTGCATTTCTTGACCGACTCGGATGAGCTTGCTCTGATAAGATTACTCGCACAGTGGCCGCGTCTGGTGGAAAGTGCCGCCGAGACTTTTGAACCTCACCGCGTCGCGTTTTACCTTTACGATGTCGCGGCGGCGTTTCATGGCCTTTGGACCAAGGGCAAAGACAACACGCGGTTGCGGTTCTTGATCGAGGGCAACCCGGAATTGACAGCCGCGCGCTTAGCGTTGATTAGGGGCACGGCGCAAGTTGTCGCATCCGGACTGGACGTGTTTGGGGTCCAACCGGTCGAGGAGATGAGATAATGGCCTCCGACCCACAAGCGGATCGGATTAGACTCGTCATTGAGCCGGGAGACGACGACCCCAGGGTTCTCGGCCGCGATAGCGATGAACCGACTTACCAGCGGCCGGACGACATGATCGATCTTGGCCGCCTCGACGACGATCCGGACTATGAATTCGAAGACGAGGACGCCCCGCCCGCCCGGCGGCGGATATTGCCGCTTGGGTTGGCGGCTATTGCTCTGGCTGGGTTCGGTGCGATTTCCTGGTACGCTTACCAGGGCGCGATCGGGAATTTGAGCGACGAAGCGATCCCGCTGATTCAAGCCGACGCGGGCCCGATAAAGACCCGCCCGGCGGCTCCTGGCGGGATTGATGTCCCGCACCAGGATAAGTTGGTTCTGAACGATATAGCCCCCGATCCCAATAAGCCGCAGGTGGAGCGCCTGTTGCCGCCGCCGGAGGTTCCGAGGCCGCCTGCGGCCGCGCGCGAGCAGTTCGCGGACTCGGCTGTGGACTCCGCAGCGGGCCCGGCGCTCGCCGACCCGGCGCAGGACCAACGAGCCAGCGTTGCTGGCGAAGCTACTGGCGAGGCTGACGGGGATTTGAAGCTCGCGCCCGCGGGCAAGCCGCAGGAAGGTGACGCACCGAAGTCGGCGGTGGCTGACAAGGCCGTGACGGTAAAAACCCCTTCCGACCCCGCGCCGGCCTCGAAAGCTCCCACCACCAAGGCTCTCGCGGCGCCGGTTCCGCCTAAGGCCGAACCGGCGCCTAAGGCCCCGGCAATATCGGCGCCAACAACCCAAACCGCGGCTATTCCCGGTGGATTCCTAGTTCAGCTTGCGTCGCTCAAGGATAAGAAGCTGGTCGGCGGCGAGTGGGTCCGACTGCAAAAGGCCTTCCCAAAATTGCTGGCCGGTAAGAAACTAGTGCTTCAAGAGGCCGATCTGGGTGGCCGGGGTGTGTACCAACGGATCCGCGCCGGCTACTTCGCCGACCAAAAGAGCGCGGCTGCGTTTTGCCAAGCGTTGAAGGCAAAAAACCAAGCTTGCATCGTCGTAAAGCTCTGAACTCCGATTAGTATCTCATGACGCCCAAGGCGGTTATTTTTGGCTGCGAAGGCCTGTCCTTGACTGCATGGGAGCGGACGTTTTTCGTACGTCACAACCCGTTCGGGTTCATTCTCTTTGGCCGCAATTGCGACTCGCCGGATCAAGTCCGCGCGCTGGTCAGCGACTTACGTGCAAGCGTCGACCGCCCGGATGCTCCGGTGTTGATCGATCAGGAAGGTGGCCGGGTTGCCCGATTGAAGCCACCGCATTGGCGCACCGCGCCGCCCGCGGTGAGGTTCGGTGTCCTGGCGACGCGCGATTTGGAAACCGCGATCGAAGCCGTTCGCCTCAATGCCCGCATGATCGCGGCGGAACTCAGCGACCTCGGCATAACGGTCGACTGCGTGCCGGTGCTCGATATCGCTGTCCCGGGCGCGCACGACGTCATCGGGGACCGGTCGTTTGGACGCGATCCAGACATTATTGCCACCCTGGGCCGGGCGGTTTGCGAGGGTATGCTCGCCAGCGGCGTAATGCCGGTGATGAAACACATTCCGGGCCACGGCCGGGCGGCGGTCGATAGTCATCACGCCCTGCCGGTTGTTGAAACCGGTCGCGCGGAATTAGAAGCAAGCGACTTTATGCCGTTCCAATCCTTGGCTGACGCCCCCTGGGCTATGACCGGACACGTGATCTACAACGCGATCGATCCAGACCTCCCGGCAACGACGTCGGCAAAGGTGATCGATGAAATCATTCGGACCCACATCGGCTTTAAGGGCCTCTTACTGTCCGACGATCTCTCCATGCAAGCGCTTGCGGGAACCATCGGCGAACGGGCTATCGCGGCCTTGAGGGCGGGGTGCGACGTCGCCTTACATTGCAACGGGCACCCCGACGAAATGGAATCGGTCGCAAAATCGTGCGGCGCCCTGTCAAGCGAGAGCCTGGCCCGGATCGATGCGGCCACGCTTCGCCTTGCAGCGCCTTCCCCAATCGATATGGCCGCCGCGTCCTCGCGGCTGGACGTTCTTTTGGGATTACGCTGAGAATGGACGATCTTTTCGGTGTCGACGCCGCTGGCCTGGCGTACACGGCCTCGACTTGGCTGCTCCCGGTCCTGATTGCGATCACGTTCCACGAGGCCGCGCACGGCTATGTCGCGTGGCGTCTAGGGGACGATACTGCCTACGCCCGAGGCCGGGTGACGTTCAACCCGCTGCGCCACGTCGATCCCTTCGGGACCGTCATTCTTCCAGCTTTGCTTTTCCTGTCGCCGGCACCTTTTATTTTTGGTTGGGCCAAGCCGGTTCCGGTCGCTTTCCACCGCCTGCGCTCGCCGCGCCGCGACATGATTCTGGTCGCCGCGGCGGGACCGGGTATCAACTTCGCTTTGGCAATCGCGGCGGCCCTGTTAATGAACCTGGCGTCGCTAACGCCGGAACCCTTGTCGGACTGGCTGGAACTCAACTTGGCCCACGCGATTCTGATCAATCTCCTGCTGGCGATTTTCAACATGATGCCCTTGCCGCCCCTGGACGGCGGCCGGGTGGCGGTTGGGCTTTTGCCGCGCCAACTGGCGATACCTCTGGCGCGACTCGAGCGTTTTGGGCTCTTTATCGTGATTGGCGCCATCGTCGTGCTGCCGATGTTAGGGGATCGGATCGGAGTCAATTTGAATGTCTTCGAGTGGTTGATCTTACGGCCGCTCGAGTGGATGTTGCCGTTTTTCTGGATGTTGAGCGGCAATGGTTAGATAAGATCGGGACAGCGGAACGCGGAACTTGGTGCGAGTGAAGACATGAACGAGGCTGTGGACCCGTTTGAGGACGACAAGCCGGAACGCCATGAGGAGGGCGCTAAGCTTGTGCTCGATCTCGAGGGGTACGAGGGACCGATCGACGCGCTCCTGCAACTGGCGCGCGATCAAAAAGTGGATCTGGCCACAATCTCTATCTTGGCGCTGGCCGACCAATATCTTGAGTTCGTCGTTCACGCGCGCAAGCTCCGTTTAGAGTTGGCCGCCGATTACCTGGTGATGGCGGCGTGGCTGGCTTACCTGAAATCGCGGCTGTTACTCCCGACGTCGGATGGGGAAGAGGAACCGAGCGGCGCCGAAATGGCGGCTGCCCTGAAATTCCAATTGCAACGCTTGCAGGCCATGCAAGACGCCGGCCTCCGCCTTCTGTCCTTGCCGCGCCTTGGCCGTGACGTATTTCCGCGCGGCGAACCCGCCCCCCTGCGGGTGGTAACGACGACGACGTATCAAGTGAGCCTTTACGAGTTGCTGAAGGCTTATGGCGGCATTCACCGTCAACGCACCGACGCCAGTCTGCGGCTAGACCCGGGCGAGTTGTTTTCAGTCGACGATGCGATTCAGCGTCTTTCGCTGCTGCTGGGCGGTTTGGTGCCGGCTTGGCAGACACTGACAAGCTTTTTACCAGAAGAACTGCGCGGCGGATTGGTGTGGCGCTCGGCAATCGCCTCGACCCTGGCCGCGAGCCTGGAAATGAGCAAGCAAGGAAAGGTGGAGTTGCGGCAGGATGGGCCATTTCGGCCGATCTATCTACGCAGTGGCCGCCAGAATCCGACGGAGCAAGCATGACCGATCGTTTTGCGCACTTACGCCTGATCGAAGCTCTTCTCTTTACCTCGGCGGAGCCCCTCGGCCGCGCGCAGCTTATGCGCCACCTGCCCGAGGACGCGAACCTGGATGAACTTATGGAGGAGCTAGCGGGCCACTATGCCAACCGCGGCTTCAATCTCGTTCATCTCGGCGCACGCTGGGCCTTCCGCAGCGCCTCGGACTTGGCGCCTCTGATGCAGATCGAAACCAAATCGGAGCGCAAGCCGACCCGGGCCGCGATCGAAACCTTGGCCATTATTGCCTACCACCAACCCGTGACACGCGGCGAAATCGAGGAGGTGCGTGGCGTCGCCCTGTCCAGAGGCACCTTGGACACCTTGCTTGAGGCCGGTTGGATCAAGCCCAAGGGTCGCCGGCGGACGCCCGGCAAGCCCGTGACCTGGGGAACCACGGACGCGTTTCTAGATCATTTCGGCCTGGAAAGCCTGGAAAGTCTGCCTGGCGTTGCCGAGCTGAAAGCGGCCGGTTTGATCGATATCCGTCCGGCCGTGACGGCTCTTGGAGGCCGGGGCCATCTGCTCGCCCCCGGTGAAGTGGGCGAAGACGTGGAGAGCGAGACTCAAAACGAGGACGGGGATGAGCCGGGCCTCGCCGAAGCTCTCGCCGCCGATTTTGGAGAAAATCTTGTCGCGGATCAGGAGACATCCGATACCGGGGAACCTGAGGATGATGATTCTGCGCCTCAATCCGCTGCCCGGCACGACAGTCCATCGGATACGGAAAACCCGGATGGGGAGAACGAGGTTCCGATTCAGCGATATGCGGGACCGACGGAACGATAAGAATCTGTGCCGCGGTTGCCATAGGCCGGTTCCCGAAATAGCTTTCGGCACATGAACGATCCAAAGGGCGCTGCGCCCGGGCCAGATCGCGCGGCCGAACAAACCCCCAAAGAGCCTGCCCTGGTCCTGGATCGGGTGAGTCATGCCTATGGCGACCTCCTTGCGGTAGACGATCTTTCTCTTACGGTCGCGGCCGGCGAGCTGGTCTGCCTCCTGGGGCCGTCGGGCTGCGGCAAGACGACTGCCTTGCGTATCGCCGCAGGGCTCGAGCACCTGCAAGCAGGCCGGGTCGTCTTGGCTGGGCGGGTCGTGGCGGGGGAGCGCAGGGAATTGCCCCCCGAGGAACGTAATATTGGCTTGGTGTTCCAGGACTACGCCCTGTTTCCGCACCTCAGCGTGCGGGCGAACGTCGCCTTCGGTCTGAACAAGCTGCCCGCGAAAGAGCGCCGGACCAGAGCGGAGCAGGTGCTGGCGCAGGTCGGCATGGACACCTACGCCGAGGCTTATCCGCATCAGCTGTCCGGCGGTCAGCAGCAGCGCGTCGCCCTGGCAAGGGCCCTGGCGCCGCGCCCCCCGGTCATGTTGCTGGACGAGCCATTTTCCGGGCTCGACCAGGCCCTGCGCAACCAGATCCGGGATCAGACCCTGCATGTCCTGAAGCAAAGCGGCGCCGCCACGCTGATGGTCACGCACGATCCGGAAGAGGCCATGTTCATGGCCGACAGAGTGGCCCTGATGCGCGATGGGCGAATGGTCCAGATCGGCCAACCGTCCGAACTTTATGTCGCCCCGCGAGACGCCTTCGTCGCCTCCTTCTTCGGAGAGGTCAATCGGCTGCCCGGCACGGTGCACGAGGGCCGCGTACAAACCCCGTTTGGCTGGGTTCGGGCCGAGGGTCACGCCGAAGGGGCGGAGGTTGAAGTCCTAATTAGGCCGGAAGCCCTCATCTTGCGCCCGATCGGGCCGGGTTGCCGGGCCGGCGAACGACCGGCGCACGTCCTCGCCTCGCGTATGCTGGGACGCAGCAGCATGATTCACCTGAGCGTCCATGGTGCCCATGGTAACCATCTTCATTTGCACGCCCGTATTCCCGGCCGCCATCTTCCCGCCGAAGCAGAGGTCATGGCGGTCGAGCTCGACCGAGGCCAAGCCTTTGTTTTTCCTATAACTCGTGCAGGATCATCCGGGCCGATGCCGCCTTCCGCGCCTGGCGAGACGCAGAATTAGGCCGATCCGGACGAATACGGCTCTAGGGCCCGGCGGACGTTGCGGTCTGGGGGGCTTTTTGCCATAGTCCGGCCTCAAGAAGCCGATTTTTATTACGTAGGAGAGCCCAGGATGGGTACGTTCAGTATCTGGCATTGGCTCATTGTCCTGGCCGTCGTGCTGGTCCTTTTTGGTGGCGGCGGCAAGATCCCCAAGTTGATGCGCGACATGGGTCAAGGCATCAACGCCTTCAAGAAGGGCTTGAAGGAAGAGGATAAGAAGAAGGACAAGGTGGCCACGGATGCCGAGGCGGACACGGAAACGACCGCGTCCAGGATAGAAGAAAAAGATAAGGCCGCCAGCGGCTGAGGCCGGCTCGGGCTGGCTGATACCAAGGCCGGCCCGCCAAAAAGTGATGCGCCGTCATGCTTGACATCGGATGGTCGGAAATGGCGGTGATCGCGCTGGTCGCGCTCATCGTCATCGGTCCCAAGGAATTGCCACAGGCCATGCGGGCCGCCACGAAGTGGATCCGCAAGGCCCGTTCGCTTGCGCGCGAGTTCCAATCCGGTGTCGACGATATGGTCCGCGAGGCGGACTTAGAAGACGCGCGTAAGGCAATCCAAACCACGCAAAATTTCGATGTCGATAAAGCCTTGGAGCAAACAATAGATCCGACCGGTGACGTTCGCGACGAAGCCAAGGATCTGGAGCGAACGGCGCAGTCGGATGAGACCGAGAAGCCGGTAACGCAGCAAGACGATGCTTCGGATAATTCGCCAGCGCCAGCCGAAGCGGCGACGGTGATTGAACACCCGCTCAAGGTTGCGCCCGCCCATTCCGTCACCCCACCGGCCGAAGACACCGCCGGGGCTGACGCGGACGGCGGCACGTCCAAGAGGGCATAGGCGCCGTGGCCGAGGCAACCGAGCCATCCGACCAACATAAGATGCCCTTGCTCGATCATTTGATTGAGCTGCGGCAGCGCCTGCTGTACTCCGCGCTCGCGCTGATTGTGGCCTTCCTCATTAGCTTTTACTTCGCCCGGCCGCTTTTCGATTTCCTGGTCACGCCGCTAGCCGAGATACTGGAGCAGCGCGCAGGCGTAAACGGCGCGCGGCGTTTGATCTTCACCGACCTTACCGAGGTGTTTTTTACCTACGTCAAGGTCGCCTTCTTTTTTGGCGCCTTCGTCGTTTGCCCAATCTTCCTGACCCAGCTCTGGCTGTTCATTGCACCGGGGTTGTACCGCAACGAAAAGACCGCTTTCGCGCCGTTCCTGATCGCCAGCCCGGTTCTGTTCTTAATCGGCGCCTCCCTGGTCTACTACGTCATATTCCCGCTGGCCTGGGAGTTCTTTCTCAGCTTCGAGACCGCGGGCGGGCCGGGCACGCTACCGATCGAACTGGAAGCCAAGGTGAACGAATACCTGTCCCTGGTCATGAAGCTGATCTTTGCTTTCGGGCTGTGCTTTCAACTTCCGGTCATCATGACCCTGCTGGCGCGGGTTGGGCTGGCGACCTCCAAGGGCATGGCGGCCAAGCGGAAATACGCCATTGTGGGCGTCTTCGTCGTCGCGGCGGTCTTCACGCCGCCCGATCCCTTGAGTCAACTGAGCTTGGCCATTCCGATCATCCTGCTTTACGAAATCTCGATCTTGATGGCGAAGCTGGTTGAGAAAAAGAAGGCCGAGAGTGAGGACGATCTGGACGACGATTCCCCGGACAACTCTCTGACTGAATCCTGACGCCTTCGGGGGTCGGGAATCGAAGGTGGGGTTAGGCGATAGACCTTGGCGCGCTCAGACCGTATAACGGCGCGCGGCGCTTCTATCTCACACCGATTCGCTTGAAATGACGATGGGGCCATGCTCGACCTAAAGTGGATTCGCGACCACCCCGACGACCTCGACGCCGGCTTGCGGCGCCGGGGGCATCCGCCGATGTCGGCTAAAGTCCTGGAGTTGGATTCCCAGCACCGGGATGCGGTGACCAATCTGCAAACCTTCGAGGCACACCGTAACGCCGCCTCGAAGGCGATCGGCGAGGCCAAGCGCAAGGGCGAGGACGCCAGCGAACGTGTGGCTGAGGTTGCCGGTATCAAGGACAAGATCGCTGAAACCGAGGAACGCCAGCGGACCCTGGGCGCCGAGCTTGAAGATATACTCGCGGGCTTGCCAAATTTGCCTGCCGCCGATGTGCCGGACGGGGCTGACGA
Source organism: Kiloniellaceae bacterium (assembly GCA_021776115.1). Lineage (GTDB taxonomy): Bacteria > Pseudomonadota > Alphaproteobacteria > Kiloniellales > J153 > JAJFGN01. The sequence goes on from JAJFGN010000004.1 coordinate 107,790, forward strand.
AGAGGCGAACCTGCTCCTGCGCAGCCACGGCGAAGCGCGCAAGCCGAATTTCAAGGCCAAGCAGCACTTCGAGTTGGGCGAGGATCTGGGCCTGCTGGATTTCGACCGGGCGGCAAAACTGTCGGGCGCACGCTTCGTGGTCATGCGCGGTGCCGTGGCGCGCCTGCACCGGGCTTTGGCGCAGTTCATGATCGACCTACACACGACCGAGCATGGTTACACCGAGGTCGCGCCGCCTTATCTGGTGCGCGATCATGTTCTCTACGGGACCGGACAACTGCCAAAATTCGGCGAGGATCTGTTCCGCACGGAGGAGGGGTTCTGGCTGATCCCGACCGCCGAGGTGCCGCTGACCAATCTGGTCGCGGGCGATATCCTGGACGAGTCCGCCCTGCCGATCCGAGTCACGGCGCTGACCCCCTGTTTCCGCTCCGAGGCCGGGGCGGCGGGCAAGGACACGCGCGGCATGCTGCGCCAGCATCAGTTCGACAAGGTCGAGATGGTTTCGATCGCGCATCCAGAGCGCTCGAAAGAGGAACTCGAGCGCATGACCGCCTGCGCCGAGGAGGTGCTCAAGCGCCTGGGCTTGGCCTACCGGGTCATGGTGCTTTCGACCGGCGACATGGGGTTCGGCGCCCGCAAGACTCACGACATCGAGGTTTGGCTGCCGGGGCAGGGCGCCTACCGGGAAATCTCCAGTTGTTCCAACTGCGGGGATTTCCAGGCCCGGCGCATGAAGGCGCGTTACCGCACCGCCGGGGCCAAGGGCACAAACTTCGTACACACCCTCAACGGGTCCGGCGTCGCCGTTGGGCGCTGCCTGATCGCGGTCATGGAGACCTATCAGCGCGCCGACGGCTCGATCGAGATTCCCGAGGCGCTGCGCCCCTACATGGGCGGGGTGACGGAGATTGAAGTTCCGGGGTCCCATGGCTGAGGGCCCGATCGCGCTCGAGACGGCCCGTATCCTGGTGACGAACGACGACGGCATCCACGCCCCTGGCTTGAGCGCGCTGACGCGCATCGCCCGGTCGCTAACCGACGACGTCTGGGTCGTCGCCCCCGAGACCGAGCAGAGCGCGACCAGCCATTCGCTGACCCTGCGCCGGCCCTTGCGGGCACGGCGGTTGGACGAGCAGCGCTACTCGGTCGACGGGACGCCGACCGACTGCGTCCTGGTCGCGCATCGGCACATCATGGTGGAGCGGCCCGCCGATCTGGTGCTCTCGGGCATCAACCACGGCGCCAACCTGGGCGAGGACGTGACCTATTCCGGCACGGTCGCGGCGGCCATGGAGGCCGCGCTCCTTGGTGTCCGGGCCATCGCGTTCAGCCAGTTGCGGCAGGACGACGGTAAGATTTCCTGGGATACGGCGGAGCGCTTCGGACCCGATATCGTGCGCCGCGCCATGACGCTCGACTGGCCCGCCGACCTTTTGCTCAACGTGAATTTTCCGGCGGTCGGGCCGGATGAGGTTTCGGGTCTGCGCGCCTGCCGTCAGGGACGCCGGGACGAGGGCACCACGATCACGCAAGGCGCCGATCCATCCGGCCGGCCGTACCTGTGGGTCGGCAATTTCCTGAGCGATGCGAGCTCCGAAAAGGGCACCGACCTTGCCGCCGTGGTGGACAACGCCATCGCGATTACGCCACTGCATCTGGATCTGACCCACAAAGGCACTTTGCCCAAACTCGAGGACATCTTCGGGTGACGACCGCGGCCCGCAAGATCCGGCTGGTCATGGAGCTGCGCCGCTCGGGAATTAACGACACCCACGTGCTTTCGGCCATCGAGCGCATTCCGCGCGAAGCCTTCGTACCCGAAGCGTTTCAGGACCAAGCCTATGAGAACCGGGCGCTGCCGATCGGTTTCGGACAGACCCTGAGCCAACCGGGCGTGGTTGCGGCCATGACCCAGGCGTTGAAAACCGACCGCCGCCTCAAAGTTTTGGAGATCGGAACCGGGTCCGGTTATCAAGGCGCCATTCTCTCGCGCCTGTGCCGCCGGCTCTATACCATCGAGCGTTACCGCGATCTGGGGCGCGAGGCCGAGGCGCGGTTTTACGATCTTCGATTGCACAACATCACGACCCGGATCGGGGACGGCTACAAAGGCTGGCCGGAGCAGGCACCCTTCAGCCGCATTATCGTGACAGCGGCGGCGCTCGAAGTCCCAGGAACTCTGGTCGATCAGCTTAGTCCGGGTGGTATTCTTATCGTCCCGATCGGCCAAACCGGGCGGGAACAGGCTCTCTTGCGACTGACTCGCGACGAATACGGTCAAATTCATGAGGAGCGTCTGGGCGGCGTACGCTTTGTGCCAATGGTCGCCGGCCTTCCTGCCACGGCTGAAGCCAGCCAGGCGCCACGGCGGGCTAGAGCCTAATCCAAGCGGATAAGACTCTAGACCTGATGGGCCGACTCTGGCATGAGAACAGTGGCTATCCTGACTTCGGAAGGATGATGGAAGGCAAGCCAAGGGCATCAGAGACTGCGAGCCGGCGTCCACAGGCCAGGATCGCGGACACCAACAGGTGCAAGGTTGTTTGGGCCGGGCCTCTACTTGCCATCGCCCTGGCCGCTTGCGGTGGCGGGAACACGCGCCTGTCTTACCTGCCGCCGCCCGATCCACCGCCAATCCCACAGCGCAAACCGCCTCTGCCGCCTGCCACAGCAACGGCGCTGAGCCATCAGCAGGCGTCCGTACAGCGGATCGCGATAAGCCCGCGCCCAGCGACTGTCGCTAAATCTCCCTTGGCGCCAATTCCGGCGGCGCGCTCAGGTGCTGCCGTGCCCTTTGCCTACGTCGTGCAACGGGGCGATACGGTCTATGGGATCTCGCGAAAGCTAGGCGTGCCCCTGCGCGAAGTCATAGACGCGAATGTCCTGACACCGCCCTACAGCTTGAGGGTGTCGCAGTCGCTGCGCATCCCTAATCCCCGCCGGCACGCGGTCCGCCGGGGCGAAACCGTTTACGGTATTTCGCGGGATTACGGTGTCGAGATGACCGAATTGGTGCGCCTTAACGGGATCGCGCCGCCTTATACCATTTCTCTGGGCGCGCAGCTGGTTCTGCCGGCGGCGGCCATTGGGGCCCCACCCAGAACCGTGCCCACGGCCGATGCGCCAGGAAAGCTCGACCCTCCGGCTAAGACCGCCCCCGGTGCGGTGCAGAAGGCAGCGGTCCAGGCGCCTGCTAAGCCCGCCCGGCTGGCGGCAATCCCGCAGCCGCCGCCGCGCGCGGGCAGCAAGTTCTTGTGGCCGGCCAAAGGCAAGCTGCTTGCGACCTTCGGCCCCAAACAGGGTGGATTGCACAATGACGGAATCAATATAGCCGCGCCGCGCGGCGCCCCCGTGCGCGCCGCCGAAAACGGGGTTGTGGTCTACAGCGGTAACGAATTACGCGGCTTCGGCAACCTGATCCTGATCAAGCACGCCGGCGGCTGGGTCACGGCGTACGCGCACACAGAAGAAATTCGGGTCGGGCGGGGTCAAAAAGTGAAGCGGGGCCAAACCATCGCCAAGGTGGGCAGCTCCGGCAATGTATCACGGCCGCAATTGCACTTCGAGATCCGCAAAGGATCGCGCGCCGTCGACCCGCGCCGTTTTCTCGGTAAGAAATTGGCCTAGGTTTGCTTAGTCGAGCGGCTTGCCCAGCCGGCCCGCCAGATCCTGGATATACTGCCAGGCGACCCGGCCGGAGCGGCCGCCGCGCGTGATCGACCATTCATTCGCCTCGGCGCGCAGTTGCGTCGCGGGGAGATCGAGATCGTAGTGACCGGCATATCCCTCGATCATGGCGAAGTAGGTGTCCTGATCGCAGTTGTGGAAACCCAGCCATAGGCCGAAGCGATCGGACAGGCTTACCTTTTCCTCTACCGCCTCCGAAGCATGGATCGCCGTCGAGCGCTCGTTCTCGATCATATCGCGGGGCATGAGGTGGCGGCGGTTCGAGGTCGCGTAGAAAATCACATTCGGCGGCCGGCCCTCGATCCCGCCCTCCAGAACCGCTTTGAGCGACTTGTAGCTAGTGTCCGCATCGTCGAAGCTGAGATCGTCGCAGAACAAGACGCAGTTTCGTGTGGCGCCGCGCAGGATGTTGAGCAGATGGGGCAGGGAGGGGATGTCCTCCCGGTGTATTTCAACCAGCGCCAGCGGATCGTGGCCATTGTCCGGCGCTTGTTCGTTGACCCGGGCATGTACCGCCTTAATCAGAGAACTCTTACCCATGCCCCGGGCACCCCAAAGCAGGGCGTTGTTGGCCGGCAGGCTCTTGGCGAAGCGCCGGGTGTTTTCCAGCAGGATATCGCTCTGCCGGGAAATCCCTTGAAGCAAGCCGAAATCGACCCGGCTGACCTTGGGCACCGCGGATAGGATGCCCGTCTCCGCGTGCCAGGCGAAGGCCTCGGCGCTTTCGACCGGGTCCGAGGCCGGGGATGCCGGGGCTAGGCGCTCCAACGCTTCCGCGATGCGCATCAGGACGGGCTCGAGGTCCCGCAGATCCTTGGCCATGGGTTCATCCGGTTGTGAATAAGGTCCTCTCAGGGCGGCAGAGCTTAGAGCATAGTCCGTTCATATTGAACCATTTGATGGCGCCAAATCAGTCCATTCGGCTAGACGCGGAACGCGGCGCGATGTGGGACATCGGGCAAGTTCCGCAACGACGCCGATGGGCTGATTTGGCCCACCGAAGGCCGGTTTTTCGCGCCCTCTGGACATCGTTGCGGCTCCCTTGCGGTCGTCGGACCGCAGCGGGGGTCTCGCCTAGCCAGCAGACGCGAAAAACCGGTCAAATGGTTCAATATGAACGGACTATGCTCTAGCCGCCGGGCCGCGACGGTGTCAATCGTTGGCCGGGCCAAATACTAGGGGCGCGGCGTTGCATTTCCTTGGCGGGTCAGTATAGTCCGCGCGGCGCTCAGCGCCGCCAATTGGCAAGGGAAACAACCTATGTGGATTTCGCCGGCTTACGCCCAGGCCGCCGCGGGCGGCGACGGGGGAGGGCTCGTGTCGCTGCTGCCGCTAGTCCTCATTTTCGTGGTCTTTTACTTTCTGCTGATTCGGCCCCAGCAAAAGAAAATGAAGGCTCACAAGGCCTTGATCGGAGCCGTGCGGCGCGGCGATCGCGTGGTGACCGGCGGCGGCCTATTGGGTCACGTCACCAAGGTCGTCAGCGACAACGAAGTTCAGGTGGAAATCGCCGACGGCGTGCGGGTTCGTGTCGTGCGCTCGACCCTTCAGGATGTCGTGGCCAAGCCGGAACCCGCCGATAAATCGAAAGGTGGCGAAAGCACGGCTGCGCCAGCCAACGACGATGCCGCGGAGAAACCGAAAGGGCCGCTTGGTGGCTTGGCTTCCCTGCTTGGCGGCGGACCGAAATCCAAGAAGTCTTAGCGTCGGCGGCCTCATCCCGGTCTGCGGACGCACTCGTAACTAACTGAACGAATTATCGGATCGAACGGCGGACCATGGTCCAATTTCCCAGGTGGCAGCAACTTCTGGTCCTCGCCGTAGTCGTACTCGGCCTGGTCTTTGTCTCACCCAATTTTCTGGCGCGGGAAACGGCCGAAGGCTTGCCGGGATGGGTTCCCTCGCAGCAGATCAACCTGGGCCTTGACTTGCAGGGCGGGTCATACCTGCTCCTGGAGATCGACCTGGACGAAGTTGCGCGAGAGCAACTCGACAATTTGATCGAGAGCCTGCGCATCGATCTTCGGCGTGCTAAGATCGGGTATACGAATTTGGGCGTCGACGGCCAAGCGGTCGCGTTCCAGGTGCGCGATCAAGCGAACCTGCAGCAAGCGCGCGATATCCTGCGTAACTCGGCCGACCAGCTCTTGATCGAAAGCGCCGAGGGTGGGGTTCTGAAGGCGTCGTTTACCCCTCAGGCGATGCGCGACCGCCAAGCCGGGATTGTGCAACAGTCGATCGAGATCGTGCGCCGGCGCATCGACGAAACCGGGACCAGAGAACCCAGCATCCAGCAACAGGGCGACCAGCGCATCCTGGTACAGCTTCCCGGCGTGCGGGACCCGGAGCGGATCAAATCCTTGTTGGGCAAAACCGCCAAGCTGACTTTCCGCTTTGTCGACGAAACAGCACCGATAGACGGCTCGCGGGTCCCTGCCGGGTCGGAACTGCTGTCCTCCGACGAGTTGGATCCCCTTGGCAATCCCCGCCGCTACGTGATCAAGAAACGGATCATGGTTGGCGGCGACTCCCTGACCGACGCGGCGGCCACGTTCCAGGATGGCCAGCCGGTCGTCAGCTTTACCTTCGACGGCGTCGGCGCGAAGCGCTTTGCCGACGCGACAAGACAAAACGTTGGACGGGCCTTTGCCATCGTCCTGGACGACACGGTTATCAGCGCCCCGGTGATCCGCGAACCCATCCTCGGTGGCCGCGGCATCATCAGCGGCAGCTTCACATCGCAAGAGGTGCAGGATCTCGCCCTCCTGCTCCGCGCGGGCGCCTTACCGGCGCCCTTGACGATCCTTGAGGAACGCACGGTCGGCCCGGGCTTGGGTGCGGATTCCATCGCGGCCGGCAAGATCGCCAGCATCCTGGGCATGATCTTCGTTGTCGTGTTCATGGGCACCATATACGGCCTGTTCGGCTTGATGGCCAATGTGGCCCTGATTCTGAACCTCGTTCTTATCATGGCCGCGCTTTCCGGTTTGCAGGCGACCCTGACCTTGCCCGGTATCGCCGGCATTGTCCTGACCATCGGCATGGCGGTCGATGCCAACGTGCTGATCTTCGAACGCATCCGGGAGGAAATCCGCGAGGGCCGGGGACCGGTCACCGCGATCGACGCCGGCTATCGCCGCGCCATGACCACCATCATCGATTCGAATTTGACGACCTTGATCGCGGCCCTGTTGCTGTTTCAATTCGGCACCGGACCGGTCAAGGGTTTCGCCGTGACTCTGGCGATCGGGCTGATCACCTCGATGTTCACCGCGATCATGCTGACCCGGCTTCTGGTCGTAACCTGGTTGCGCCGCCGCAAGCCCCAGGCCCTGGCCATTTAATCCCAAGGACACTGCGATGGCGCTGATTCGACATGTCCCGGTTGCCCCGAACTTCAAGTTCATGCGGCGGCGCAATCTGTTCATCGCGATTTCGGCCGCGCTCGTCCTCGCGTCGGTGGCCCTGTTCGCGGTGCGCGGCCTGAACCTCGGTGTCGATTTCCGGGGCGGGATCATGATCGAGATCGAAACCAGGGACGCCGCAAATCTTGGCGACCTGCGGGCCCGTCTGGGCAGCTTGGGCCTGGGCGAAGTGACGCTTCAGGAGTTTGGCAATCCAACCGACGTTCTGATCAACGTGCAACGCCAGGACGGCGCCGAAAAGGAGCAGATCGCGGCAATCGACCGGATCAAGGCGGAACTTGGCGATCAAGTCGCGGAGTACCGCCGGACCGAGTTCGTGGGCCCCAAGGTCGGGGATGAGCTGAAGCAGGCCGGCTTTCTGGCGACGATCTTCGCAATGCTGGGCATCACCGTCTACATCTGGTTCCGGTTCGAGTGGCAGTTCGCCGTCGCGGCCTTGATCGCCCTGTTCCATGACGTCATCACCACGATCGGCCTGATGGCCTTGATTCAGTTGGAATTCAACCTTTCAACCCTGGCCGCGGTCCTGACGGTCGCTGGTTATTCGATCAACGATACCGTGGTCATTTTCGACCGCGTGCGCGAGACCTTGCGCAAATATAAGAAGATGCCCTTGCTCGATCTGCTGAGTCTCTCGATCAACGGCACGCTGGTGCGTACCACACTGACCAGTTTGACGACCCTGATGGCGCTGCTGGCCTTGGCGGTCTTCGGCGGCGAGGTTATTCGAGGGTTCTCAATCGCCTTGATCTGGGGTGTGTTAATCGGAACCTTTTCGTCGTGGGGCTTGGCCGTTCCCATCCTTAGCTACATGAACCTGCGGGCCGGTTTGGTTGGCGGCACCGACGACGAAGGCGAGAAGACCAAGGCCGTGGAGAAAGCTTAGCGGACGTCTGCCGCTTCCTAGAAAATCGCCGCTGTACCTAAACGCAAAACGGGGCCCCAAAGGGCCCCGTTCGCATTTGGTGAGTTGCCTCTCGCCGTCAGTAAAGATTCTGCGCCGATACCATCGCGAACAGCATGGGGAACGACAGCAGTGTATTGGTCCTGGAGAAGAGCATGGCCGTGCGGGCCGACTTTGCTTTTTCTTCCGGAGTGGCATCCACCATTCCCAGAGCCCGCTTCTGGTTCGGCCAGATCACGAACCAGACGTTGAACCACATGATGATGCCCAGCCACATGCCAATGCCGATCGCGGTGTTCTTGGCCACGCCGTTCCCGGCGCTCAGCGTCAAGGCATCGACAAGATAGCCGTTCAACATGCCCAGAATCAGGCCGGTCACGATGGTCGCCATGGCGCCCCAACGGAACCACCACAACGCCGCCGGCGCGATAACCTTGCCGATGGCAGGCTTTTGATCGTCCGGGATCTTCGGCATGTTCGGAATTTGGACGAAGTTGAAGTACCACAACAGGCCGACCCACATCACACCGCTGAGGACATGCAGCCAACGGAAAAAGAAACGGCCGAACTCACTGCCGCTATAGCCTTGCGTCATGTAGTAGATGACAAACATGACCGCCGCGAGGATGAACCCCGCGATAACGGTCTTCTTAAGATCAGTCAGAATAGCAGCCATTATTTGATCCTTCCCCCGGATGCGTCGCTACGCCACATTAACACGAACCTTCGTGGAAATGCGGCCATTAAGCCCATGATTTTTCTAAGGACTCTTTACGCGGCGGCCACTCGCTCCGTGGCGTGCCCGCGCCGATTCCCTAAGTCGAAATCTAGGGCTTGGCCAGCGCTTTGCCAAGCCACCGGCGTGGATCCGTGACGGCGGATACCATCGCCGACGCCGGACTTTATTGCGCGGGGGAAGTGCGCCGCTTTGATCGCGACCGCTATCTGACCGCCCTTACAGCGCCCCACGCGCGACGCGGCGATCTATTCGCGCTTTATGCCTTCAACCTGGAAATCGCCAAGACCGCCGAAGTCGTCAGCGAAGCGATGATCGGGCGGATCCGCCTGCAATGGTGGCGCGACGCGATTGGCGAGGCTTACAGCGGGCGGCCACGGGATCATGCGGTCCTGCGCCCGCTTGCGGCGGCAATCCAAGAGCGGGGATTCACGCAGGCCCACTTTGAGCGCCTGATCGATGCGCGGGAGAGAGACCTGGAGGCTTGGCAACCAGCGACCCTGGCGGAGTTGGAGGCTTACGCACGGGAGACCTCGGTCCCGCTCCTGTGGCTGGCGCTGGAAGCCTTGGACCAGAATACCGAGCCGGCGCGTGCGGTCGCGGAATCGCTTGGCGTTGCCTGGGCTCTGACCGGGCTTCTGCGCGCGGTCCCGTTTCTGGCCCGCCGGAAAAGACTCATCTTGCCGCGCGAGACGATGGACGCCAGCGGCGCTCAAGCCCGCGATCTGTTGGAGCTGCGCCCCTCGGTTGCGCTCAACGGGGTTGTCGAGGCCGTGGCCGCGCGCGCGGCAGAACACTTGGCGGCGGCGCGCCAAGTGCGCCCGAGGCCACCCAAGCCCGCGCATCCCGCCCTGATTCTAGCGACTTTGGCGCAAGGGCATTTGGCAAGACTGCGCCGGGCCAGGTACGATCCCTTCGATCCGCGGGTACAGTGGCCGGACCCAGGCGCCGCTTGGCGCCTGACCTGGGCCCGCCTGCGCGGAAGCTACTAAGGAGCCAACATGGCCGAGGATAATTTCTTCAGCCTGTCCGATACCGGGCAGGGCATTCCCAGGGTCTTGACGGACGGCATCACGGCGCGGGTCTTCGCTGGCGACCAGGCCATGCTCTCCGTGGTTACCTTGGCGCCTCATGCCGAAGGCAAGATCCACGATCATCCCGAAGAGCAATGGGGCGTGATGCTGGAAGGCGAAGGCGTGCGGATTCAGGATGGCCGCGAAGTGCCGGTCAAGAAAGGCGATTTCTGGCGCACGCCGGGTGGCGCGCCGCACGGCCTTAGGGCCGGAGCCGAGGGCGCGACCGTGCTCGACATCTTTGCGCCGCCACGCGCCGAATACCGCAAGGCCGGGAGCGGTTTCGGCCAGGGATAACGGAAGGGGAACGGCCATGGCGATCCAACGCCACGAGATCGACTTCGAGCGGCTGTCGGCGCCTGATCTCGCCGCTTGGCGCGAGATCCCGCCGGCCATCGCCAGCGATTGCATGAACCGCAGCCAATTCATGGCAGCCGCCATCAAGCCGCTCGCGGCGGGCACGAGCCTGGCCGGGCAGGCACGCACCGTCACCTCCATGGTCGGCGACAACGGGGTCAGTCACGTTGCGACCGCGCTGCTCAATCCTGGGGAGGTCTTGGTGATCGACGCCCAGGGCCACGGCGATATCGCCGTCTGGGGCGGTGTCGCGACCCGCGCCGCCATGGCCAGGAAGGCGGCAGGCGTGGTGATCGACGGCGCCGTCCGGGATGTGGCCGAGATTCGCGAGCTCGGCTTTGCCTGCTATGCCCGGGCCGTGGTTCCAGCCGGCCCGCACAAGGGGTTCGGTGGGATCATCGATGGGCCGATTGCCTGCGCCGGCTGCCCGGTCGCGCCCGGCGACATCGTGCTTGGCGACGATGACGGGATCGCGGTTGTGCCGCTGGCGCGCTGGCGCGTGGTCCATGCCGCGTGCCTCGAGAAACTGAAGCAAGAACAAGGATGGCTGCGCGAAATTGCCTCCGGCAGGACCATGGCCGAAATCTTAGGGCTGCCGGAGGCCGAGATTATCCGCGACTAACAGCTATTCTGCCGCCTGCCGGGCCTGCGAAGCCTGCCAGGTCTCCAGATCGCTGAGTGCTCGGGCACTCATCGCTGCCTTGCGATCGCGACCCTTGATCTTCTTCTTGCCCGGCGGCGGCTCTATCGGCGGGAAAAGACCGAAGTTGACGTTCATGGGTTGGAAGGTCTTGGCATCCGCGCCCCCGGTAATATGGCCAAGCAGGGCGCCATGCGCGGTCGTGGCGGGGGGCGCGGGATGGGCATCGCCCAGACGCTCCGCCGCCGCGAAACGGCCCGCGAGCAAGCCGATGGCGGCGGATTCCACGTAACCCTCGACGCCCGTGATCTGCCCGGCGAAGCGCAGGCGCGGCATGGCTTTCAAACGTAACGCCCCGTCCAGCAACTCCGGCGCATTCAGGAAGGTGTTGCGGTGCAATCCGCCGAGGCGGGCGAATTCGGCCTGTTCCAAGCCCGGGATCGTACGGAAAATCCGCACCTGCTCGGCGTACTTCAGCTTGGTTTGAAACCCGACCAGGTTGTAGAGCGTGCCCAGGGCATTGTCCTGGCGCAGTTGCACCACCGCATAGGGCCGCCGGTCGCTGTGAGGATCGGTCAAGCCGACCGGCTTCATAGGGCCGAAACGTAAAGTCTCACGTCCGCGTTCGGCCATGACCTCAATCGGCAGGCAACCTTCGAAGTAGGGCGTGCCTTCCCATTCCTTGAACTCGGTCTTCTCGCCGGCCAGGAGCGCGTCGATAAAGGCCTCGTATCCCTCCCGGTCGAGCGGGCAGTTGATGTAGTCCGCGCCGTCTCCGCCCGGACCGGCCTTGTCATAGCGCGATTGGAACCAGGCGGCCTCCAGGTTCACGCTGTCCTTGTGGACGATGGGCGCTATGGCGTCGAAGAAGGCCAGGTCTTCCGAACCGGTTAGGCCGCTCACCGCCTCGGCCAGTGCCGGGGAGGTCAGCGGCCCGGTTGCGACGATCGCCGAGTCCCAGTCCTCCGGCGGCAAGCCGTCGACTTCCTCGCGCCGGATTTCGATGAGGGGTTGGGACGCGAGACGCGCAGTGACCTCACCCGAAAACGCGTCGCGGTCGACCGCGAGCGCACCGCCGGCAGGCAACTTGTGGACGTCGGCCGCCGTCATGATGAGCGAGCCGAGCCGGCGCATCTCTTCATGCAGCAACCCGACGGCATTGTATTCGGCGTCGTCGGAACGAAAGGAATTGGAGCACACCAACTCGGCCAAGCCCTCGCCTTGGTGCGCGTCGGTCCCGCGCACCGGCCGCATTTCGTGCAAGACCGCAGGAACCCCGGCGCGCGCGAGCTGCCAGGCGGCCTCGCTGCCGGCCAAGCCGCCGCCGATCACGTGAACCGGTTTAAGAGTATGTTTAAGAGTATTATGTGTCATTGGCGGGGCAGGGATACTCCCGCGCGGGCGGCCAGGCAAGTGGGCGCGATAACTGACGAAGTTCCGTCGCCTAGCGGGGCCGTTTGAGCGCCGTGGGAACGGTCATGCAATTGAGCTTCATTATTTGACTCACCTGGGATAATCGCCATGGTTGACACGGTTCATCTACGCGGCGGCCGGTGCCGTTACGTTTAAATGGAGAACGGCCCGACTTGGGCCTCCGGGGAAAACAACGGATTAGGAGCAAACTATGAGCAGGCTTTGCAAAACCTTGTACGTCTATGTTCTTGGCATGGCCCTGTCGGCCAGCATTCCCCTGGCTCCGGCGTGGAGCGATGCCGGCCATTCCGACGCACCCAAGGATCAGCAGGAAATGCTTCAGCAGATGAAAGAGATGCACGGCGGCCATGCCCATGGGCATGACTTCCAAGCCATGGAAAAGATGTCCCCCGAGGAAATGGAGCGCGTGATGGCTTTGATGATGGACGTCGGCCTGGCGCTGCCGCCGATGGACAGTCATCGCGGACGCCAAACCTTCCTGAACAAGGGCTGCGTCGTCTGCCACTCGGTGAACGGGGTCGGGGGAGCGGTGGGACCGTCGCTTAACGCGGCCGACATGCCCCAGCCCATGAGCGCCTTCGACTTCACCGCTAGAATGTGGCGCGGTGCCCCGGCCATGGCCCAGATGCAAGAGGATCTCTTGGGCGAGGTCATCGACCTCAGCGGACAGGATCTAGCCGACCTCGTCGCCTTCGCCCACGACCGGACTGAACAAAGCGAGCTGAAAAGCAAGGACATTCCGGCGCAGTTCCGCAGCCTCATAACGGAATAGCCAAACGCCGGAATCCTGCGCATCTATATGGGTAGTTCATGACGCGGCGTCTTTTGAGCATCGTCGGTATTGCGGCCACATTGATTCTCGCGACGGGCCTAGCCCGATCCCAGGACGTCGCCTTACCGGAGTTTTCGCCGGCCGCGCGCAAGGGCGGCGTGCTCTTCATGAGCAAGTGCGCCAAGTGTCACGGCTTTTACGGTCAGGGGACGAAAAAAGGACCGCCTTTCCTGCACCCCTACTATCGCCCGAATCACCATCCGGACCAGGCTTTCAGGGCCGCGATACGCAACGGCACGCAGCAGCACCATTGGTCCTTCGGCAACATGAAGCCCGTCGAAGGGGTCGCCGACGACCAAATCCCCCTGCTCATCCGCTATGTGCGCGAACTTCAGAAGGCCAACGGCATCTTTTGAGTCCGGCGAGGTTTGCGGCGCGGACGCATCTCCCGCGGGACCGTCGGCGCCCGAACAAGGGGGATGGATTTAGGCTAAGCTTGGGCGAACCTCAACCAATGCCGTAGGAGCGCCGCGTGCCACGCCTATCCGTCCTCGACCAGTCCATCGCCACCACCGGCCGCCCACATGGGGCCGCGATCCGCGATACCCTGGCGCTCGCACACCTCTGCGACGGGCTCGGCTACGACCGTTTCTGGGTCTCGGAGCACCACAATCATCCGACCATCCTGGGTACGGCCCCGGAAATCCTGATCGCCGCCATCGCCGCGACCACCCAGCGCATCCGGGTCGGCGCGGCCGGCATCATGTTGCCGCACTATTCCACTTTCAAGGTGGCGGAGCAGTTCCGTGTACTCGATGCCCTAGCGCCGGGCCGGATCGATCTGGGCCTCGGCCGCGCGCCAGGCTCGGACGGACGCACCGCCTTCGCGCTCAATCCCATGGCGAACGAGCGCCCGGCCCAGTTCCCGGCCGACGTGCGCGACCTGATGGCCTGGGTCAGCGCCGCGCCCCTGCCCGAGGGGCATCCCTTCGCCAGTCTGCGCGCCTTTCCCCAGGGCGAGAGCGTGCCGGAGATATGGTTGCTGGGCAGTTCCGACTACGGCGCCCAGGTCGCGGCCCATTTCGGCCTGCCTTATTGTTTCGCCTGGTTTTTCACCGACGGGCGCGGCGGACCCGAGGCGCTCAAGCTCTATCGCGATGGATACCAGCCCAGCGAGCGCCACCCGGCGCCGCACGCCGCACTCTGTGTCTGGGCGCTTGCCGCCGAGACGCGGGAGGAGGCGGAATATCACTACGCCTCGCGCGCCAAATGGCAGCTCTATCGCAACCAGGGCATCTTCGGCCCGCTCGACCCGCCCGATGCCGCTTTAGCTCACCCCTACACCGACGCCGAGGCGGCACGCATTGAAGACCTGAAAGAGCGCGCCTTCATCGGCACCGGCCCCGAAGTGGCGGCGCGCATCCGAAACCTGGCGAGCGAACTGGATATCCAAGAGATTGCCGTCGTCACCTGGGCGACCGACGAGGCCGCGCGCCGGCGCAGCTATGAGATTCTGGCAAAAGAGTTTGGCTTGGGCACAACGGCCCAAAAGACTTAGACTCGCCGTCTTCAAGAAACTTCAATCAGAGGCGCAGATATGAATACAGGTCGCTGGCAAGTCTATCTATCGGGAGAAATCCACACCGATTGGCGCGACCGGATTCGCGCCGGGGTCGAGGCCGCGGGTTTGCCTGTGGACCTCCTGGCGCCCAACACCGACCACGACAGTAGCGACAGGTGCGGCGTCGCCATTCTGGGCGAGGAGCAGACGCCCTTTTGGCAGGACCATAAGGGCGCCAAGCTCAATGCAATCCGCACCCGCGCTTTATTGGCGCAAGCCGACGTGGTTGTGGTGCGCTTTGGCGACAAATACAAGCAGTGGAACGCCGCCTTCGATGCTGGCTATGCGGCCGCTCTGGGGAAATCAATTATCACGCTGCGCGACCCAGCACTGACTCATGCGATGAAAGAGGTCGATGCCGCCGCCCTGGCCGTGGCGGAGACGCCGCAGCAGGTCGTGAAGCTGCTTGCCTACACCATCGACGGCACTCTATGAGGGATCAGGTGCTGCCCGTCAGCGCGAGAGTTTGCGCCAAGCCAAAAACTTCTTGCGGCTCGGCAATGCCTTTGAGGGCATGATTGCCTAGCGACGTAAAGCGGGGCGGGGCTAGGCGCGCAATCTCGCCGGACACCAGGATGGACCGCTCGAGCGGCGCAGAGAGGGTTTCCATCCGGCACACCATGTTGACGGCCGGCCCTATGACGGTGAAATCCAAACGATCGGCCGCCCCGATATTGCCGTACATTACGTCACCGATATGAACGGCGATGCCGCATTCGATCGGCGCCTGACCGACGGTTCGGCGTACCGAATTCAGGGCCGCGATCGCCGAGACCGCTTCTTCCGCCGCGCCGATGGCGGCTTCTAGCGAGTTACACTCTGTCGCATCGTCGGCATCGCAGGCGAAGATGGCGAGCATGGCATCGCCGACGAATTTTAGAATTTCGCCGCCCCGCGCCGTGACCGGTCCGGCCATGCAATCGAAATAGGTATTAAGCAGCTCGATGACCCGAGCCAAAGGCTCGGTTTGCGACAGGGCGGTAAAGCCGCGCAGGTCGCAGAACCAGAGAATGGCGTGGACGACCTCGCCGTCGCCACGGCGGATCGTGCCGTTGAAAATGCGCTCGCCCGTATTCGGGCCGACATAGGTGCTGAGCAAATCGCGCGCCGTCCGCCGGGTTTGCTGCAGTTCTATGAGGGTGGAGAACGCGGGCAAGACCGCGTCGAACAGGGCTAGGTCGTCGTCGTCGAATCCTTCCGGTCGCCGCGTCGCCAAGCTGACCGCATTGGTCACTTCATTCGCGAATGGCAGGGGCATGATCGCGTAGTCGGTAAAGCCACGCTGGGCCAAGTCATCCAGAATCGAATAGCCGGATGGGCCGTCCGGGCTATTCAGGCGGCGGCGTATCGATACTCCATTCTCGAAAACCGGTCGCACGGGGGAGGCGACATAGGACGCATTGTCGCGGGCGCTATACCGATAGCCCATCTCAGTTGTTCCGGCGGCTTCCGCGTCCCACACGAAGCTGCGGGCGGCTAGCTGCGGATGAAGCTGCTGGATATGAAGGCTGGCCCGGTCCAAAGGCAGTCCGGCGTCGCACAGGCGGCGGGCGAAACTGTCGATCAGGGACGTCATACGGTTAGCCCGCAGCCGCTCCTCGCCGAGCAGCCAATCGACGATCGGCCGTGCCCGGGTCTGTACGTCGTCCAGCTTTGAGGGAATATTGCCGGCCAATCCGGCCGCAATCGGATTCATAGTCCGTGCCTTTGCCCGGCTACGCGGCCGATCCAGAATTCAGAGTTCGTCATCCAAGAGTATTTGGGTTTCCATCTCGTTAGCACAAGACTGGGGGTCGGATTTGGGCCTTTCCTTCCCCATAGCCTCAAGCCCGCCTACGCCGTTTTCTGCGGCTAGGCAGGTAGGGCGCCAGGAACTGCCCGGTATAGCTGCCGGGCGTGGCGGCCACATCCTCCGGCGGGCCGGCGGCTACGATTTGCCCGCCCTTGTCACCGCCGTCGGGGCCCAAGTCCACGATCCAGTCGGCGGTTTTGATGACTTCGAGGTTATGCTCGATGACAAGGACCGTGTTGCCTTGTTCGACCAGGGCCTGCAGGACCTCCAGCAGCTTGCGCACATCCTCGAAATGCAGGCCCGTGGTCGGCTCGTCCAGGATATAGAGCGTCTGCCCGGTGGAGCGGCGCGAGAGCTCCTTGGCCAGTTTGACCCGCTGAGCCTCGCCGCCGGAAAGGGTCGTGGCCGCCTGGCCAACGTGGATGTAACCCAGACCGACCCGGCGCAGGGTCTCCATCTTGTTACGGATCGCCGGCACCGCCTTGAAGAGCACAGCCCCCTCATCGACCGTCATGTCGAGAACGTCGGCGATGCTCTTGCCCTTGAAGGTCACCTCCAGGGTTTCCCGGTTATACCGCTTACCCTTGCAGACATCGCATTGCACATAAACGTCGGGCAGGAAGTGCATCTCGATCTTGATGAGGCCGTCGCCCTCGCACGCCTCGCAGCGCCCACCCTTGACGTTGAAGGAAAACCGCCCTGGCTTGTAGCCGCGCGTGCCGGCTTCCGGCAGGCCCGCGAACCAATCGCGGATCGGCGTGAAGGCGCCGGTGTAGGTCGCCGGGTTGGAACGCGGCGTGCGCCCGATCGGCGACTGATCGATGTCGATCACCTTGTCCAGAAACTCCAGGCCTTCGATGGCGTCGTGCTTGCCGGGCTGGCTGCGCGCATTATGAAGGCGGCGGGCGATGGCCTTATAAAGGGTCTCGATAATCAGGGTCGATTTGCCACTACCCGATACCCCGGTCACGCAGGTCATGGTGCCGAGCGGGATCTCCACCGTCAGGTTACGCAGGTTGTGTTCCTTGGCGCCCTGGATCGTGATCTTCTGGCCTTGGTGACCGGGCCGGCGTTGGGCCGGAACCTCGATCCGGCGCGCGCCGGTCAGGTATTGCGCGGTTAGACTTTCCGGCACCTTCAAGACCGCCTCCGGCACGCCGGCGGCGATCACTTGACCGCCATGTCTGCCCGCGCGCGGCCCCATATCCACCAGGTAGTCGGCGCTGCGAATCGCCTCCTCGTCGTGCTCGACCACGATCACGGTGTTCCCCAGATCGCGCAGGCGCTTCAGAGTCTCCAAGAGGCGCGCGTTGTCGCGCTGGTGCAGGCCAATGGAGGGCTCGTCCAGCACATAAAGCACGCCGGTCAGGCCCGACCCGATCTGCGAGGCCAGGCGGATCCGCTGACTTTCCCCACCCGAGAGCGTACCCGAACCGCGCGACAGCGTGAGATATTCCAGTCCTACATCAACCAGGAAGCGCAAGCGTTCGTTGATCTCTTTCAGAATCCGCTCCGCGATCTCGCGGTGCTGCGGGCGCAACCGTTCGGCAAGCCCGGCGAACCAGCGCGCCGACTCGGCCACCGACATCTCGGCGATCTCACTTACGTGCCGGCCGTCGATCTTGACCGCCAAGGCTTCCGGCTTCAGCCGATAACCGCCGCAGGCCGCGCAAGCCTTATTGGCCTGATAGCGCGACAGCTCGTCGCGGATCCAGTCGCTGTCGGTCTCGCGCCAGCGCCGCTCCATGTTCGGTAACACGCCCTCGAACGGCTTGGTGGTCTCGTAAGCGCGCACGCCGTCGTCGTAGCGCATGGTAATCGGCTCCCCGTCCGAGCCTTCCAGGATCGCCTTACGCACCGGCGCCGGTAATTCTTCCCAGGGTGTGCGCGACGACATCTTGAAATGCCGGGCCAGGCTATCGAGCGTCTGCTTATAGTAAGGCGTCGTCGATTTGGCCCAGGGCGCGATGGCCCCTTCGTAGAGGGAGCGGCGCGGGTCCGGCACCACCAGACCGGGATCGAAATACAAGGTAACACCCAGCCCGTCGCACGAGGGGCAGGCGCCGAAGGGGTTGTTGAAGGAAAACAAGCGCGGCTCGATCTCGTCGATGGTGAAGCCGGAGACCGGGCAGGCGAAACGGGCGGAGAAAGTGGTTCGCGCGCCGGATTTGGCGTCCTCGGCGAAGGCCAGGCCATCGGCCAGTCCCAACGCGGTTTCCAAGCTGTCGGCCAACCGGGCCTCGACGCCCGCGCGCACAACCATGCGATCGACGACAACCTCGATATCGTGCTTACGCTTTTTGTTGAGCGCGGGGGCGGTGTCGATCTCATGGACTTCGCCATCGATCTTGACCCGCTGGAAGCCGCGCTTCTGCAGGTCCGCGAGCTCCTTCCTATATTCGCCCTTCCGCCCGCGCACGATCGGCGCCAGGAGATAAAGCCGCGTGCCCTCGGCCATCTCCATCACCCGGTCGACCATCTGGCTAACCGTCTGACTTTCGATCGGCAGGCCGGTCGCGGGCGAATAGGGAATGCCGACCCGGGCAAAGAGCAGGCGCAGGTAGTCGTATATTTCGGTCACGGTGCCGACGGTCGAGCGCGGATTCTTCGATGTCGTCTTCTGCTCGATGGAGATGGCCGGCGAGAGGCCGTCGATGGAATCCACGTCCGGCTTTTGCATCAGCTCCAGAAACTGGCGCGCGTAGGCCGAGAGCGATTCGACATAGCGCCGCTGACCCTCGGCGTAGATGGTATCGAAGGCGAGCGAAGATTTACCCGACCCGGACAGCCCCGTGATCACCACCAAGCGGTCGCGCGGCAAATCGACGTCGACATTCTTCAAGTTATGTTCGCGCGCGCCGCGCACGGAAATTGTAGGCTCTGGCATAAGAGCTAAAGGTACCTTGTGTCGGATCGGCGCATCCCTTGGCGCCGGGTTTAAGGGCAAGATAGCTTTCACGCGCGAAGAGTCCATGGCGGACCAAGACCGTCCATCCACAACTCTCATCGCCGGAGTTTGAGACTAGAACAAAACCTGAACTAACTATGCCCGATTCTTTATCCGAAGGCGAGAACGAAAGGAACGCGTTTCGAGAATCCCTTTGGCCTGCAGCGGCCTTCGTTCTAAGGTGCGCGCCGTTTCGAATGCGCAAAAATGGATACGGGGTAAGGTCATGGCAGGCAGCGTGAACAAGGTCATTCTGGTGGGCAACCTGGGGCGCGAGCCTGAGGTCCGCACGACCCAGGACGGCCTGAAGATCGTCAATCTCTCGCTCGCCACCTCGGAGACCTGGCGCGACCGCACGAGCGGCGAGCGCCGGGAGCGTACCGAATGGCACCGGGTCGTGATCTTCAACGAACGCCTGGCCGAAGTCGCCGAGAAGTACTTGAGAAAAGGCTCTAAGATCTACGTCGAAGGCGCTCTACAAACGCGCAAATGGACGGATAAAGACGGGCAAGACCGCTATTCGACCGAGGTCGTGCTGCAACGCTATCGGGGCGAGCTGACCATGCTCGATACGCGCGGAGGCGAAGGCGGCGACTACGGCGGCGGGTCCACGGGCGGCGGCGGTCCGGGTAGCGGCAGTGGGTCCGGCGGGGGCTCCGGTGGGGGCGGCGGGTCCTTCGGTGGCGGCGGGCCGGGCGGCGACCTGGACGACGAAATCCCGTTCTAGAGCCTAGTGTGGTGGAACCGAGCTTTTTCGCCTTAAGTTCTTACCGTCATCCCGGACGCGACTTTCCTCCAAACCCATGGTTTGGGAAGGAAAGTCAGTGATCCGGGATCTTTGGTGACACCCGGACTCGAAACCAGCAGAAGATCCCGGATCGAGTCCGGGATGACGGCTATGTCCGACAGGTTACCGGCGCCCCGAATTACCGGCGCCCCGAAAACCGTTACTGGTTGACCGCCCGGGACGAGGACGGTTTACCGCCCGGCAAGGCCGGCCCCCCTTGGGCCCGGCGCGCGCCCGCATCGGCTTTCTCCTTCGGCAACGGCTCGGCGGCGAAGCGGCGCTCGAAGACCTGCAGCAAGGCCCAGCCGGACTCATTGATGTGCCCTAAGTAATCGCGGTAGCGCGCGTCCTCGATGGGGCCGAAGATCTCGCTTTTCGCGGCTTCCGAGAACCCGACGATGGCGTTGAGCAGGGTGCGGATTTCGTGACCCAGGTCCTGGCTTTCCCAAACCCGGTCATTCAAGGCCGAGGGGCGGGGCACGCTATGTCCTTGCTCCAGGTCGGTTTCGGCCGCTTGGCGGCGGGCTACTTCCTTCGCCAGCCGGGTCCGCAGCCGGACTTCTTGCCGCTTCGACTCCGCCAATACGGCGGCCAGGGCCCAGATCGCCAGGAGCACGATCAAACGGTTCGCCAGGCCCGGACCGGAGAGCAGAGTCTGCACCAGTATCGAAGCCGTCGCGGCGCTCGAGGTCAGGACGGCCCCAAGCGCGACAAGGCCGCTGGCGATCGCCGCCAAGACATAGACGTCGCGCGGCCGCGCGAGCCACACCCCGAGAAAGACAAGGGAGAGATGCAAGGCGGCGGCCCAAACCCCAGCCGGCAGATAAACCTCCGCCATGAGGTTCGTGGCCGACAGGACCAGAATGCCGAGCAGCACCCGGGCGTTACCGAGCGGCAGGGCCCCCGGCGCTCGTGCCTGGGCCTGTTTTCGCGCCTGCCGGTTGTCGCCGGTGGACGCCAGCGCGCTCGTCACTCCTGTCTCCGCCATACCGAATACCCCCTAATAACACCCCTTGTTTCTCGAGACTCCCCCATAGACTCTGTCGAAACACTATAACTAGTAGTGATTCGCATCGATTTGTCCACATCCTGAGTGGGAAATTTTATTAACGCGCGGCGTTTCATTCTGCGTGGGCCGATTTCGAGCTCTCGCCTTCGCGCTAGGTGGGACGGTCCGGCTTCGTAAGTTCGAAAAGGGGGATATCCAGTGCAATGGCTTCGACGCGCCGCGCTCGGCGTAAGTTTTTTTGTCTTCATAAGTCATGCTTCGGCCCTCGCGCAGGGCACGGCCGGGCAGGTGCCTTGGCTGCCCGACGCCGTGACGGCAGGCGGAACCGGCTTCGTCGAGGTTGAACTGAGCGCGGATACCGTCGTGCCCCTGCCGCCGGACCCGGGCGAAGCTGGAAAGGCGACCTTGGAAGGCATCGATTCGGATGGCGACGGCCTGCGCGACGACGTGCAGCGCTACATCGCCTTTACCTTCGCGGACTCGGCGCGCGTGCGCGCCGCCGCCGCCGACTACGCCAAAAAGGTGCAGGAGACGTTCTTCGTCGGCATTGATCGAGCCAAAGCGGTGAACCTGGCGTCTGACATAAACCGATCGATCGAATGCATGAATTTTGTGCTGGGTAGTGATACTTACGACGCTTTAGTTAGTGCGCAGAAAGCGGGGCAGAACTTGAATGCAGAAGTGTTGAATACAGCGATCCGTTCTCGTTCGTACCTGGCCTACGATGCTCAGTTGGCAGGTGGCGTTTATCGGTCCCTGCCGATCGCAGAGTGGAAGAAGAGCTGCACGTTCAATCCTGACGTACTGCCGAACTGAGAGAGGAAACATCCAGTGAAGTGGGTTCTACGCGCCGCGTTCGGCGCTAGTTTTGTTGTGTTGTTGGGTTACGCTCCGGTCCTAGCGGACAGCGGCGGGGCTCCGGTGGCGGTGCCGCAGGAGCTACCGGCCGCACTGGCCGAGGCACCCCTGCCGCCGGACCCTGGCGAGGCCGGAAAGGCGACCCTGGGGGGTATCGATTCCGACGGCGACGGCCTGCGCGACGACATCCAACGCTATATCGCCTTTACCTTCCCGAATTCGGCGCGCATCCGCGCCGCCGCCGCCGACTACGCCAAAAAAGTGCAGGAGACGTTCTTCGTCGGCAGCGACCGCGTATTTGCCGTGAACTTGGCGGCAGAGATTCTGCGGGCAAAGGAATGTCTCTATTTTCTTTCAGGAGGTCAAACATATGAAGACCTGCAGAACGCGCGACGAGCAAAGGACAGGACCTTGGCTGAGATATTGAATACAAAAATACGCTCCCGCAGTTACCTGGCCTACGACGCCCAACTCGCTGGCGGCGTTTACAAGGTGCTTCCCGAATCGGAGTGGAAGAGCGGCTGCACGTTCAATCCTGACGCGCTGCCGAACTGAGGAGACCGGGAAGATGGGCGTCAATCAAAATCTGACCCGAACACTTATTTTTGCGGCAGCTTTTGTTCCATACTTGGCTGCTGCCGGTGACGACAATAACGATGATCATGAAAGCATTCCGGGCCGCTTGCCCGTGACACTGGCCGAGGCGCCCCTGCCGCCGGACCCCGGCGAGGCCGGCAAGGCCACCCTAGCGGGCATCGATTCCGATAACGATGGCGTGCGCGACGACATCCAACGCTATATCGCCTTCACCTTCCCGGACTCGGCGCGCGTGCGTGCGGCGGCCTCCGACTATGCCAAAAAGGTGCAGGAAACCTTCTTCATCGGCGAGGACCGGGTCAAAGCTGTGAACTTGGCAGCGGTCTTGGGTCGGGCGAGACAATGCATCAGTTTTCTACACGGTAGCGAGACAGGTGAGGCCCTGCGACGCGCCATCAAAGCGACTGATGAACTTCGAACTCGGGTCTTAGATACAGGAGCGCGTTCTCGCAGCTACTTAGCGTATAACGCTCTTTTGGCCGGAGGTGTGTTCCGGGTTCTACCGGAATCCGAATGGAAGAAAGGCTGCGCATTCGACCCCGACGCGCTGCCGAACTGAGGAGACCGGGAAGATGGGCGTTAATCGGAATCTGACCCGAACGCTTATTTTTGCGGCAGCTTTTGTTCCATACCTGGCTGCCGCCGATAACGACGATCTTGAAAACATTCCGGATCGCATACCCGTGACATTGGCGGACGTGCTGTCCTTGCCGCCCGATCCGGGCGAGGCCGGAAAGGCGACCCTGGAGGGTATCGATTCCGACGGCGACGGCCTGCGCGATGACGTGCAGCGCTATATCGCCTTCACCTTCCCGGACTCGGCGCGCGTCCGCGCCGCCGCCGCCGTCTACGCCAAAAAGGTGCAGGAAACCTTCTCCGTCGGTAACGACCGGGTCAAAGCCATGAACTTAGCGGCGGAGATAAACAGATCGATCGAGTGTATGAATTTTGCTCATGGCGGCAATACCTACGAGACCTTGGTTATCGCGCGGCGAGCGGGCGAGAGTCTACGTGCGGAGGTATTGAACACAGCGGATCGTTCCCGGTCTTACCTAGCCTACGATGCTCAGTTAGCAGGCGGCGTTTACCGCTCCCTGCCAATGCCCGAGTGGAAGAAGAGCTGCACGTTCGATCTCGACGCGCTGCCGAATTGAGGCCGCGCCGAAGCTAACGTCCAACGCTTGACACTTTTTGGTCTTAACCCTGGAACGAATCTTGTGGCATCCTATAGTCGGTCTCGACCTCTCGCCTTCGCGCTAGGTGGGACGGCCCGGCTTCGCAAGTTCGAAAAGGGGGATATCCAGTGCAATGGCTTCGACGCGCCGCGCTCGGCGCAAGTTTCCTTGTGTTCCTGGGGCAGGCTCCGGCCCTCGCGCAAAGCACGGACGTGTCTTGGGCACCCGGCGCCGTCACGGCGGAGGTCACGGCGGGCGGGACCGGCTTCGTCGAGGTGGAATTGAGCGCGGAGACCGCCTTGATCGGCGCGCTTCTAGAGGTCTCGCCAAGCCTGCGCAGTTTCGCCGGGGCCGCGCCGGCCAACCTGGGCGACCTGGGGGCGGGGGAGACCCGCACCGTCACGCTGGGCTTCGGGACCCTGTGGGACGACCTGCCCAGTGAGTCCTTCACGGTCACCGGCACGCTGCGGGTCTTGGCCGACAGTGGCGGGTCTCCTGTAGCCTTGCTGCAAGAGCTGCCGATCACGCTGACCGTCGTGCCCTTGCCGCCGGACCCGGGCGAGGCCGGCAAGGCGACCCTGGAGGGCATCGATTCCGACGGCGACGGCCTGCGCGACGACATTCAGCGCTATATCGCCTTCACCTTCGCCAACTCCCCGAGCGTCCGCGCCGCCGCCGCCGCCTACGCCAAGAAGGTGCAGGAGACGTTTTTCGTCGGTAACGATCGGGTCAAAGCGGTGAACTTGGCGGCTGATGTTCAGAGGACCAGGCATTGCTTTGATTTTCTTTTTGGTGGTCAGACAGTTGAAGACCTGTTGCGATCGCACCGTGCGACAGGCGCGCTCTTGGCTGAGGTTCTGAATACAGAGATCCGTTCCCGCAGCTATTTGGCATATGACGCCCAGCTTGCTGGCGGCGTGTATCCGGTTCTGCCCGAGTCCGAATGGAAAAAGGGCTGCAGTTTCGACCCCGACGCACTGCCAAACTGAGGAGGGTAACAGGATGCAACGTGCCTCAATAGCCGCATTGGCGCTAGCAGGATTGATATCGTTTGGTGGCGGGGCGAATGCACAACAACCCCTCGATCCGCAGCTTTTTTGCGGAAAGCGTTCGGTTGTTGTGTTCGGTAACGGCGTTCTCACGACACAAGACTCTGCTACGAAGTCATTGGATGTTGTGCGCAGAGCAATTCGGGTCTCGCTACCTCCTGAAGAATTCGATTTACTGAACTTCGAGAGCGACGCCGTCTATAATCCAACCAATGGCCCCCTGCTCGACCTCTTAGAGGCTTACCTTCAAGATATCGCCACGGACACACGCGAATACTGGCTGATATTGGCGCGGATAGTCCCGGCCCCGCTCGGGTTTGAAGACATAATTACCGACATCATCTCGGCCGCCGCGCTCGCGGCCAGCCCGATCCAGGAGAACCATGTCGAGTTCTATCGCTCGAGCATTAGGCAAGGCAAAAAGGTTATCCTCGTCGCCCATTCGCAGGGCAATTTTTTCGGCAATCTGTCTTACGACGCCCTGACGCCGGATGAGCGGCAAAGCTTCGGCATCGTCTCCGCCGCCAACCCGGATAGTTTCGTGGCCGGCGGCGGTCCACACACGACGCTCCATGAGGACTTCGTCATCGAGGCGATCGACGCCGCCAAGTTTTTGGCGTTGCAGCCGCGCCCACAGGCCTCCAACTTCACCAATGGCGTCAACACCGACCCACTAGGCCATTCTTTCCTGGATGCCTACATGGAAGGGCCGGGCAGCCGCGCTAGGATTATCGGCCACGTATTAGGGACCTTGGACGGGCTGGTTCAGCCGGGCGAGGAAGAAGAGGACGGCGTGATTACGGTCTTCGCGGGCTTGGGCAGCGCTGTGCGGGCCATCTTTTTCGAGCCCCCGCTCTCGCCCGGCGGATCGCCCGTTGAAACGCCCGCGGGGTCCAGCGTTTCCGTCGCCTGCGAGGATCTGAGAGAAGGAAATTACGCCTATCAGATGATCTTGAACGGAATACCGGAGCCCCTGCCGCGCGTCGTGTACGTGATAGAGGCGGGCGATAAGGTCGCGAGTGGGATTTATCAGTTTGGCGAAGGCGATATCTTCCCACCGGACGCCCCCGACGGACCGGCGTTTGACGTCGAGGTGACCGGCAATCAGGAAGACGGGTTCCGGTTCGAGGTTCTCTCGGCCCCCAACACACCCTAAGAGGGTCTCCCCCAACTCCCACCGGCCTGCGATATCCCAGCCTTTGGGAGGGCGTGCGCGCGGACGCCATCCGCTTGTTCGCACCTGCAAAATTTGCTAGTTTTCGGTCAGGTATTTCGTCGAATCCGGGGGGCTTCACGCCAC
Organism: Kiloniellaceae bacterium; assembly: GCA_021776115.1. GTDB lineage: Bacteria > Pseudomonadota > Alphaproteobacteria > Kiloniellales > J153 > JAJFGN01. The sequence goes on from JAJFGN010000004.1 coordinate 133,956, forward strand.
GCACCGGCGTTTCGGAGGCGGCTCGTGCGGCGGGCCGGATTTTCGCCGTTTTTCAGCCAGTTAGGACCATCCCTTGAGCGATACGACAGCGCCAGACTTCGACATCTCCCCGGTCACGATCGAGGAGGAGATGAAGCGCTCCTACCTCGACTACGCCATGAGCGTCATCGTCGCGCGCGCGCTGCCCGATGTGCGCGACGGGCTCAAGCCGGTCCACCGGCGCATCCTCTATGCCATGAAGGAGGCCGGCTACGACTGGAACCGGGCCTACCGCAAGTCGGCCCGCGTGGTCGGCGACGTCATGGGCATCTATCACCCGCACGGCGATCAGGCGATCTACGACGCCATGGTGCGCATGGCCCAGACCTTCTCCATGCGCCTGCCGCTTATCGACGGGCAGGGCAACTTCGGCTCCATGGACGGCGATCCGCCGGCGGCGATGCGCTACACCGAGGCGCGCCTGCAACGCGTGGCCAGCGACGCCTTGCTGGAAGACATTGACAAGGACACGGTCGATTTTCAAGCCAACTACGACGAGACGACCAAAGAGCCGACGGTCCTTCCGGCCCGCTTTCCCAATCTTCTGGTCAATGGCGCCGGCGGGATCGCGGTCGGCATGGCGACCAACATCCCGCCCCATAACCTGGGCGAGGTGATCGACGCCTGCTGCGCCTACATCGACGACCCGGCCATCAGTATCGACGGCTTGATGGAATACGTGCCGGGCCCCGATTTTCCGACCGGCGCCATCGTCATGGGCCGCGCCGGTATCCGCGACGCCTATCACACCGGGCGCGGCGCGGTGCGGGTGCGCGCCAGGGTCGAGATCGAGCAGATCCGCAAGGACCGCGAGGCGATCATCGTCACCGAGATCTCCTTTCAGGTGAACAAGTCGCGCATGGTCGAGCGGATCGCCGAGGTCGTGCGCGATAAGACGGTCGAGGGCATCAGCGACCTGCGCGACGAAAGCGACCGGCAGGGTCTGCGCGTGGTTATAGAGCTGCGCCGCGACGCCGAAGCCGACGTCGTTCTGAACCAGCTCTATCGCTTCACGCCGCTGCAGACCAGCTTCGGCATGAACATGGTGGCGATCAACGGCGGCCGCCCGGAGACGCTGGACCTCAAGCAGATCGTCTCCGCCTTCATCGCGTTCCGGGAACAGGTCATCACCCGGCGCACGATCTTCAATCTGGGCAAGGCGCGCGACCGGGCTCACGTCCTGGTCGGTCTTGCCATCGCGGTTGCCAATATCGACCAGGTCATCGCCTTGATCCGGGCGGCGCCGGACCCGGTCGCGGCGCGCGAGGCCTTGATGGCGCGCGACTGGCCGGCCGCCGATGTCGCCTCCCTGATCGCCTTGATCGACGAGCCGGGATGCGCGATCGGCGACGATGGCACGATCCGCCTGAGCGAGATCCAGGCCCGCGCGATCCTGGAGTTGCGCCTGCAACGCCTGACCGGCCTGGAGCGCGACAAGATCGCCGAGGAGCTGGAAGCGCTGGCCGAGCAGATACGCGACTTCCTCGCGATTCTGGACTCGCGCGAGCGCCTGATGGAAATCCTGCGCGGCGAGCTGCTCGACATGAAGGCCCGCTTCGCCACCCCCCGGCGCACCGTCATCGAGGAATCGGCGGCCGACCACGACGACGAGGACCTGATCCAGCGCGAGGACATGGTCGTGACCGTGAGCCACGGCGGCTATATCAAGCGCGTGCCGCTGAGCATGTACCGGGCTCAACGCCGGGGCGGTAAGGGCCGCGCCGGCATGGCGACAAGGGACGAGGATTTCGTCAGCAAGGTCTTCGTTTGCAACACCCATACGCCGGTCCTGTTCTTCTCCTCGCGCGGCATGGTGTACAAGATGAAGGTCTACCGCCTGCCGCTGGGCTCGCCCCAGGCCCGCGGTAAGGCGCTGATCAACCTCTTGCCCCTGCAAACCGGCGAGACCATCACCACCGCCATGCCCTTGCCCGAGGACGAGACGACCTGGTCGGGTATGTTCGCGCTGTTCGCGACCTCGCGCGGCGGGGTGCGGCGCAACCTCTTGTCCGACTTCACCCACGTCATGGCCAACGGCAAGATCGCCATGAAGCTGGACCAAGCCGACGGCCGCCTGGTCAGCGTGCGCGTTTGCGGCAGGAACGACGATATCCTCTTGGCGACCGCGCGCGGCAAGTGCATCCGCTTTCCGATCACCGACGTACGGGTATTCTCGGGACGCACCTCGACCGGTGTGCGCGGCATCAAGCTGACCAAGGACGATGAGGTTATCTCCATGACGGTCTTGCGCCACGTCGATCTGGGGATTGAGGAGCGCGACGCTTATCTGCGCTATGCCGCCGCGCGGCGGCGGGCCGAGACCGGCGACGAGGAAGATGTTCCCTGCGCCCCCGAGGACCAGAAGCCGGAAGACCTGGAGATCGAGGTGCCCGAGGCGCGCTTGGAAGCCTTGGCGCAGTCCGAGCAATTCATCCTCTCGGTCGCCGAGGACGGCCAGGGCAAACGGACCTCCGCCTATGAGTACCGGGTCATCGGCCGCGGCGGGCAGGGGATCGTCAGCATGGACTTGACCCGTGGCCGGGGCGCTGCCGCCTCCCGGGTCATCGGCGTGTTCCCGGTCGATCCTACCGATCACGTCGTCCTGGTGACCGACGGTGGCAAGTTGATTCGCTGCCCGGTGCACGATGTCCGGATCGCCGGGCGGGCGACCCGCGGCGTGCGGTTGTTCGATGTCGCCGAGGATGAGCGGGTGGTTTCCGTCGCGCGGTTGGCGGACGAGGGCGAGGAGCCCGAAGAAGGACCGGCGCCCGGGGACGGGGCCTAACGGAAAGACGGGACCCGGCGTCGAAGCCGGGGCCCGGTCCGACAAGACAAGGAAGGACGGTCATGTCCACGCCACGCATCGGGGTTTATCCCGGTACCTTCGATCCGATCACCATGGGCCACATGGATATCATCGCGCGCGCCACGCGCATCCTCGACCGGTTGGTCGTCGCGGTCGCGGAAAACCCAAGCAAAGAACCCCTGTTCGGTGTTGCCGACCGGGTCGCGATGATCGACGCCGAATTGAGCGGCCTGCGGGCCGCCGGGCACGATGTCACGGTCTGCGCCTTCGACAATCTCTTGATCCATTTCACCCAGGATATCGGCGCCAATATCATCGTGCGCGGCCTGCGTGCGGTCTCGGACTTCGAGTACGAGTTCCAGATGGCCTCGATGAATTCGCGCTTGGACCCGGACATCGAAACTCTGTTTCTGACCGCCTCCGAACGCCAGCAGTTCATTGCCGCCGGCCTGGTCAAGGAGATCGCGCGCCTGGGCGGCGACGTGACCGGCTTTGTCAGCGCCCCGGTCGCGGCCAGGCTGGCCGCGCGCTATGCCGGGAAGGCCGGGGCCAAGCGCGGAGCCAAAAGCCGCCCACGCCTGCGGAAGGTTTAGGTCGGTCATATAACCATTATGGCGTCATCCCGGACTCGACTTTCCTCCAAGCCTTTGGCTTGGCAAGGAAAGTCAGTGATCCGGGATCTTCGGTGGAAGCCGAGCTCGGACCACCCAAAGATCCCGGATCGCAAGGCTCGCGTACCGGAAATCGATTGATTTCCGGGCTCGCCCCCGATCCAGTCGGGGGCAGGCTCTAACGTCCGGGATGACGATTTTCCGTTTGCGAGTTGGTGACTTATACCAAGGAGCGCTGATAATGACCCATAGAGACGGCTTACCAAGGTTTTCGGCCAGGAGCGTGCGCCGTGGCGATGCGGGGCATCGCGAGGCGTGCGCGACGCCGTCCGAAAGCCTTGGTAAGCCGCCGTTCCGGTCGCCTGGGCGGTCCGTCGGAGGGCGTCGGAAAACCTTGACGATGCACCGCATCGCCTGCGGCTTCCCTCCTACCCGACGGATCGCCTAGGCGATCTCTAGGGGTCATTATCAACGCTCCTTGGTATTAGTATCCCAGAAGATCTTCCAGCCGTCTTCGGCTTGACCCCTGCGCGTCCCCCGGCCTATGGTCGCGCCGCCCGCGTTCGCAGAGCAGAATCCTGGTCAGGGCCCGTAGCTCAGGTGGTAGAGCAGCTGACTTTTAATCAGCGGGTCGCAGGTTCGAGTCCTGCCGGGCTCACCAAGGATATCAATGGGTTAGAGCAAAATCAGACGGTGCTCTAGCCCCTTTTCGATGAGATTTCGATGACTTTGGCGGCGCGCGTCGGTACCGAAACCTCGGGCTGGTTTGTTAGCGGGGATAAATCACTGCTCTCGCCTTTGGCCTAGCGCGAGCAACCCCGCAAGGCCGACAGCAGCGATCGCGGCCCCGCCGATAAATGTCGCCGACGGCCCAACCCATTCCCACAGAACGCCCGCGACCAGACTTGCCGCCAAAAGCGCAATTCCAGTAATTAGGTGAAAGACCCCAAACGCCGTGCCGCGTGACGGCACCGGCGCCGTCTCAGCGACGAGCGTGGCAAGCAAGCCCTGTGTCATCCCCATATGGAGCCCCCACAGAGCCACGCCCGCCATCACGCTCCAAAGGTTCGTCGCAAGGGCCAGGACGAGATCTGAAACAATGAGGACGCCAAAGCCGCTGGCGAGGATAACGCGCTTATCGGTCTTATCGGAGAGCGCTCCGAACGGATAGGCCGAAGCCGCATAGACGACGCTCATAACAATGAAGACCATGGGAATTAGCGCGAGCGGCAGCCCCTTGTCCTCGGCTCTAAGAACGAGAAAGGCTTCGCTGAACCGTGCCAGCGTGAGGACGGTACCGACGGCGACAACGCCCCAGAACAGGCCGCCGAGCGCGCCGAATTCCTTCCCGCGAAGTGGAAAACGCGGCGCAGGCTCATCTCGATGTTGTGCCGGTTCGCGAACGCCTAGCACGAGGATCGCCATGGCAATTAGGCCGGGGATCGCCGCGAGCCAAAAGACGAGCCGGAAATCGTTAGCGAACAGCGCCATCAACGCCATCGCCAACAGCGGGCCGGCAAAGGCGCCGACGGTGTCGAGAGATTGCCGGAGACCATAGGCGGCGCCCCGTAATTCGGCCGGCGCCAGATCGCCGACCAGAGCATCGCGCGGCGCCCCCCGAATGCCCTTGCCGATCCGGTCGGAGAAACGCGCAAACAATACCCACGACGCTGTGGGGGCCACGGCGAAGAGCGGCTTCGAGAGCGTGCCGAGACCGTAACCGATAACGGTCAGCGTCTTACGCGCGCCGAGCCGGTCACTCAGCCAGCCCGAGAACAGTTTGGAGATCGAAGCCGTGGCCTCGCCGATGCCCTCGATGATGCCGACCGTTACCGTGCTGGCGCCAAGCACGGTGACCAGGAACACCGGCAGGAGGGCGTGGATCATCTCGGACGAGATATCCATGAACAAGCTGACAAAGCCCAGCGCCCAAATGCTGCGCGGTAGCTTTTGTCTGGCCGCCGCCGTCGTCACTTCAACTTCGCCGTCGATTTATTTCCGATTACCGTACGCATCGGCCATCACGTCGGGGTGCAGGAAAACTGAGTAAAAGCTGGATGGTAAATAAGGGCAAATTGCAACGGATTATAAGGGCAGCGGAACGTCTGAGTTTGGCACAACTCGGCTATTCCGGTCGAACGCCGGGCCGGCGTGAAGTGGACTTGGAAGTCCGAAAGCTGCTTCTTTAATTCTGCTCCATCGCGTAGCGAGTCACGATTTGGAGGCGACTCGACGACAGGCCGGCCCCCAGGCGTGCGCACCCCTCACGCGGCAGCCTGCCTCCGCCGCACACGCTCGCGGTGGACGATGTAGAGGCCGCTGGCGGCGATGATGAGGGCGCCGACGACGGTCCAACTGTCGGGCAGATCACCGAAGACCGCGAAGCCGAACAAGGTCGCCCAGATCAGACTGGTGTAGCCGAAGGGCGTTACCGTCGCGGCCGGGGCGTTCTCGAACGACTTGATCAGGGTGAAATGCCCGATGCCGCCCAGGACGCCCAGCATGACCAGCCCGGCCCAATCGGCCAGCCCGGGTGTGACCCAGACCAGGGGCACGCCGAGGCTGGAGACCAGGGCGCCGACGGAGGCGCTATAGGCGAGCGTTGTCAGGGGGGCGTCGACCCCGGCCAGGCGCCGGGTCGTGATCTGATAGAGCGAATAGGAGCAGGCCGCGCCGAGGGCGAGCAGGGCGGCCGGGTCCATCGCCTCGCTGCCGGGGCGGATGATGACGATCGCGCCGATGAAGCCAACCACGACGCTGGCCCAGCGGTGCGGGCCGACCTTCTCGCCCAGGAGCGGCATCGACAGCGCGGTCACCAGCAAGGGCGAGACGAACATGATCGCGCTGGCGCTGGCCAGCGGCATGAAGCTGATGGCCGAGAAAAAGAATCCGGTCGCGCCCAGCAGAAAGATCGAGCGCACGACCTGCAAGCCAAGCCGTTGTGTGCGCAGCATCCGCGGCAGGCGCGGCGCCAGCATGAAACCGAGAATCAGGATGTGGAAGAAATACCGCGCCCAGACGATCTGCAGCACCGGGAAGCTCTGCGACATGTATTTGGCCACGGTGTCCAGGGCAACGAACAGGGCCATGGTGGCGAGCATCCACAGGATGCCGCGCCCGGGCGAATGATTGGCGCTCGTGAGGCTGAGAGATCGGTCCAACCGCTACTTTTCCGGGCCCAGAGGGGAAGATTTCAAACCGCGCCTGATCGCGTTCGATCGCGCCCAGTGCTCAATCTTCCCCATATAGGCCCAGATGACGATCCGGTCACGCGAAATGGGGCCGTCGTCGCGCCCCAGGTCTTATACCCATTACGGCGTCATCCCGGACTCGACTTTCCTCCAAGCCTTTGGCTTGGCCAGGAAAGTCAGTGATCCGGGATCCATCGCGCCGCGATCCAGGTGTCGGACAAGCGGAAACATGGATCCCGGATCGCAAGGCTCGCGTACCGGAAATCGGTTGATTTCCGGGCTCGCCTAACGTCCGGGATGACGATTTTCCGTTTGTGAGTCGGTGACCTAGGCACCCCCCCCGGTCCCTACCGGCGGGGCGTCGGGCGAGAATATCTTAGTCGCGGTAGTGCTGCTCTTCGTCTATCGGGACGTCGAACTTGAAGCGGTACGACCGGGTGTGCGGCTGCTTAGATGCCGAAGCCGCATCGCTGGCGCCGGCGCGCACGTTCTGCCGCGGCGATTGCGCGGCCGTGCGCTTGGTCTTTTCCTGCTGCGTCTCCGTCGCGAGGACCGTCCGGTAGCGGTAATCGGCGTAATCGCCCTCGGCGGCGGCGGGCTGAGCGAGCAACGCCGGCGCGGCGATGGCGGCCGCGGCGGCAATCAAGATATAGCCTTTGGTATTTTTGGCGGACATGGTCTGCTTCCTTGCAAGCTTGAGTTACGGTGAGTTTACCGAACCTGGGGGCCTCGGACCGGCCTTGCGCCGGGCCTGCACCCCTTTAGGCTTGCCTGGATACTTAGGCGCGCTTGGTCTGCCGCAATGTGATCGCCATCACAGAATGTTGAGAAGCCGAAGCGTGACCAAGGGCCAGGAGGCGCCGTAGGTCATCGCATCGGCAACGTCCAATTCCACCCCGGAGACCTGCCGGGCCAGGCCGAACCCAAAGGTCCCGGCCAGATAGATCACGATCACGCTGCCATATAGCCATCTTGGCATAATTGCCCTCCATGGGCGGGTCGCCGGCGTCCTGCCACGCGGCGCTTCACCAACATCTTAGCACTCAACCCAGGCTGGCCAGGTGTGATGTCTGTGACCTTTTTGCATTTGCGTGAGGTGTCGAAAACACAGCATTTCCGCGGCTTCTAATAGTCTAAACGGTATATTAACGACGCTGGTCTTTTGATTGCCTCAAATGCTCTGGACTTTGCCCTAGGACCCCGGATCGATGACCGACGTCGCCGACCTCTGGAACCGGATCGAGGAGGCCAAGAAGCGCCTCGGCGCCGCGGACGAGGCTCAAACCAAACAGATTCAAGACATCAACGAACAGGTCAAGGAGGTCCGCGCCGGGCTAAGCCAAAGGTACCGCGAGCTCGAGCGGCACCGCGAGGAAGTCTCCAAGCTAAGGCGCGAGAACGAGCAACTCCGGCGCATGCTCCATCGCCTGCTGCTGGCGATCGAGCAACGCTACAGCGGCCGTCTCATGGACCTGGTGAAGGACCTGGAAGGCGAGGTCTCGGCCCTGTTTCCCCTGGCCACAGCGCCAAAGCAGGGCCGCGCCCAATCACAGGAAACGCGGGTTATCGCCAAGACGCCGATGCCGCGAACCAAGCCGCTAAAGGACACTGCGGCGGTCTCGGCCGCGCCCGATAACGCCGGTACTCAGAAATATGCCGCCGCCGCCCCGAGCGAGAGCGATTCGCGCTGGTTGCAGGAAATCATGGAACGCGCCCGCGAACTCACGGGCGAAGACGGCGCCTCGCCCCCTGAGGATTCAAGTGCGGGGCGGCCGCAGGGCGCCGCCACCTGAGCGGGACCGCCTGGACAGAACCGCGTCCGTTTATGCGCTCCGCCTGAAGATCAGGGAGAAGTTGTTGGCCGGCATGGCGACGGTTTCTTCCAGGCTTAGCCCGGCAACGCCCGCGCAATCGGATACAGCCTCCAGATCCCGCACGCCCCAAGCCGCGTTCTGTTCCCGCAACCAGCCGTCGAACGCTTCGTTACTTGGTGCGGTATGCCGGTTCTCGCGCCGGTAGGGCCCATAGAGGAAAAGCAGGCCGCCGGGGCGGAGCAGGGACCCGGCGCCATGCATCAGGCCCTCGCACGCGGCCCAGGGCGCGATATGGATCATGTTGGCGCACAGGATGGCGTCGAGCGGCCCAGGGATCGCGGCGTGCCAGCCCGGCAGGCGCGTGTCGAGCTCGATGGGCTTGCGCAGGTTCGTCACGTCGGACTGGGCGGCCCAAGAGGCAATGCTGTCCCTTGCCGCCGGATCCGGGTCGCTAGGCTGCCAATCGATCCCTGGAAAGGCCGCGGCGAAGGCCGCGATGTGCTGCCCGGTCCCGCTCGCGATCTCCAGGGCCTTGCCCTTGGCCGGCAGGACCTTTCGCAAGACTGCCAGGATGGGTTCCCGGTTGCGCTCGGCGGCGGGGGCGCTTCGGGCCGCGGCGTCCGTCATTTAGGGACCAGTGTTTCGACGAAAGCCATGACGTCCTCAATTTCCTGAAGGGTGATGTTGAAGGGTTCGACAACCGACGGCAGCTTGGTCCAGGGTGGGACGCCCGGTACGCGGACGAAAACCGGGTGCGGCCGGCGCTCGAAGAAGGTCTGGAACCTTTCGCGCCAATCGTCCCGGCGCGCCAAGAGCTGAAACGAGGGCGTGCTGTTAATGCCCCCATTGGGGTTGGCATCGCCGACAACATGACACCGGGTACAATGCGTGACCGAAATCTCGCGCCCGGTCTTGACGTTGCCTTCGGCTCTTGCCGCCGTGGCAAGAAGGGCCCCGGCGCAAAAAACTGAAAAAGCGAGCTTGGGCGACAAGCTGGGCAAGTCGGTGTTCCTAAGTCTATGCGCACATGCGCAAGTTCTTGCGCGCAAGGTATGCATAACCGATATTTTATCATGCAGTTTCGCGCATTCGTATGCGGGTTTCAATCGGACCTCTATTTGGAAGGGATGCTTTAGTGCCGGACAAGAAAGTTGCCGTGGTGACGGCCGGGGGCAGCGGTATGGGCGCCGGGGCGGCGCGCAAATTGGCGCAGGAAGGCTATGACGTCGCTATCCTTTCGTCGTCCGGGAAGGGCGAGGCTCTGGCCAAGGAGCTAGGCGGCCTAGGCGTCACCGGATCGAACCGCTCGGTCGACGACCTGACGCGAACGATCGAGGGCGCTTTCGAGCGCTGGGGCCGTATCGACACGCTCGTCAACAGCGCCGGCCATGGGCCGAAAGGGCCGGTTCTCGACATTTCCGACGAGGATTGGCATATGGGAATGGAGGTTTATCTCCTGAATGTGATCCGCGCCACACGCCTGGTTACCCCGATCATGCAGAAGCAAGGCAGCGGTTCGATCGTGAACATTTCGACCTATGCGGTCTTTGAGCCCGACCCGACATTTCCAACCTCCGGCGTATTTCGTGCCGGTCTGGCCGCCTTCACCAAGCTATTTGCGGATAAATATGCACCAGATAATATACGCATGAACAATGTGTTACCTGGATTTATTGATAGTTTACCTGAGAAAGAAACCTTTCGTGCGAGGATCCCTATGGCGCGCTACGGCCACGTCTCTGAGATTAGCGAGACGGTCGCATTTCTGGCCTCGGACAAGTCGAGCTACATCACCGGGCAAAACATCCGGGTCGACGGTGGCATCACACGGTCCGTTTAGACGCCGCTAACTGACGGACTTCAGGCGCCTCCGGCGCGGTTGTACGGCGGTCTGCGCGGCCTCCCACTCCATCATGTAGTCGCGGGTTAAGGGCAGCGCGTCGACCTGCTTTGTAAGTTGAATCTGTGCGACGAACTGGCCCTGGTGGCGGAAAGCCATCTCACTGCCGGCCAGGTAGTATTCCCACATGCGGCAAAAGCGCTCGTCATAGAGGTCAGCCGCCCTGTCCCAATTGGCCAGGAACCTTTCCCGCCAATGGCGCAAGGTCTCGGCATAGTGCAGGCGCAGGATCTCGATATCCGTGACCCAGAGGCCGGTGCCCTCGGTAATGGGCAGGACCTCCGACAAGGCCGGGCAATAGCCGCCCGGGAAGATGTATTTACGTATCCAGGGGTTGGTGCTGGACGGTGGATCGCGGTGCCCGATGGTATGCAGCAAGGCGACACCGTCATCGGCTAGAAGCTCATGAAATTTCCGGAAATATTCCCAATAGTGCGGCGTTCCAACGTGCTCGAACATGCCGACCGAGACAATCCGGTCGAACTTGCCGGATACCTCACGGTAGTCGCGTAGTTGAAAATCGACGCGGTCGCTTAACCCTTCCGCCTTCGCACGCATTTGCGAAACCCGGTGTTGCTCCTTCGACAAGGTGACGCCGGTCACGTGCACGCCCGCCGTGCGCGCCAGATAGAGGGCCATGCCACCCCAGCCGGAGCCGACGTCCAGAACCCGCTGTCCGGGCGAAAGGCGTAACTTTGCCGCGATATGGCGCTTTTTTGCTTCCTGCGCGTCTTCCAAGGTCATGCCGGGTTCGACGAAATAGGCGCAGGAATACTGCCGGTCAGGATCGAGAAAGAGGGCGTATAGATCGTCCGACAGATCGTAATGGTGCGCGACGTGCTTCTGCGCCCGGCCAATCGGGTTAGCTTGTGCAAGTCCCCGCCACGCTTGCCGCAAGCGCAGGAGCAGGGAATCCCATTTGCCGAAGGTCATTTCACCCGTGTTTCGGCCAACCAGATCCAGGAAGTCGTAGATCGTGCCTTGCTCGATCGTCATGGTCCCATTCATGTAGGCCTCGCCCACATATAGCCTGGGATTGATCCAAAATTTGCTGTGAAGCCTGCGATCGTGAAGCCGCATATGGACCGCCGGTCCGGATGCCGGATCGCCGATACGATGCACGACTCCGTCGGCATCGATTAAAGTTAACTCACCCCTGCGGATGAGCGACCTGAGGAACCTCGCCAGAAACATTTTTCGCCTCCGCACCAGCCTTTGCTGTGACAAGCACAAAAGTTCCCAAAATTCTATACGCGGTCGGGCATTTCTTTCAAGTAATGTATGCCCTTACGATTCTCCGCTCGATTGTTGCCAAGTCTAAACGTGGCCCCTTTGGGCCCCACTTACCAGAGTATTAAGCTGTTTCGCCTAGCGTTGGCGCGGGAGCTACCAGATCTCTAGGGGCCTTTGAATGAGCGGCATCGCGACCCTGTGTAAGAGCATAGATTGGCGGGCCGGAACCCGGTATCGGGCGCTCGCGCTTACGGCCCTCGTTTTCTTGGGTGGCGTGTTTCCGGCTTACCTCGGCATTGAATTGACACGCGGGATCATGTCTCCCGGGCCCCGCTCGGTCGACGATGTGTTGATGGATTTCAACCTGCAGGGGTTCGATCTCGAGGCGGTGTTCGAAGGGCGAGGGGCGGTTCCACGGGTGTTTCTACCGGCGCTGCCAAGAGATTGGCGTAAACTCGCGAGGGCCGCGGAACGTAAGCGCGCGTTTACAATGGTCGTTTTGCCCCTCGTACTACACGCCAACGAAATTTTGCTGGCCGAGCGCGAGCACCTGCACGCCTTGTCGGCACGCATCGACGCCAATAAGGCTCTGTCAAAGAAAGATCGATTCTGGTTTTCGGAAATGGCGGAGCTTTATAAGCTCGACGCACCGAAAGTGACCCGCAAGGCCCTGAATGCGTTGAAAAGCCGGATCGATATTGTTCCGCCATCCTTGGCCATCGCCCAGGCGGCAATCGAGTCCGGGTGGGGCACGTCGCGCTTCACGACGGAGGGTAATGCCCTGTTCGGGCAGTGGGACGAGGAATCAGACACCAGTATGATTCCGACCGGGCGAGATAAGGGCCGTACCTATGCGATCCGGCGTTTTAGCACCCTGCTGGGTTCGATTAAGGCCTACATGCACAATCTCAATTCGCACCGGGCGTACCGGAAGTTTCGGGCGGCCCGGGCGAATACCCGCGCGGCTGGCGAAGAAATCTCAGGCTCTCCGCTGGCAAAGCTGCTCGGGTCATATTCCCAGCAGGGTCCAAAATACGTCAAGGCCTTGGCCTCAATCATAGAGAAAAACCGCTTGGACGCCCTCGACCGCGCAGTTCTAAAACTCTAGTTCCTGGGGTTCTGCGGCCCATCGTCGTGGCCATGTCGGTGGCTATAAAAGACTAGCGCCATCAACCCACCGCCCAAGATCAGACTAAAAACGGCGCCCAAGATCAGGGCGATCAGCCCGTGGATCCCGATCTGGACATCCGCCATCCTCCACCACGTGTAGGCTCCAGAGGCAATCGCCAGGACGAGCAGTCCAACAAGAGATATGACCAACAATACAGTTCGCATACCATTTCCGGGCGCGTGACACAGGTGCGCAACCTAGTGTGGCGCGGCCGCCAAGGCCAGCGGGTAAAGGCCAGATTCCCGTTGCTCTTACCGCTACGCACGTTATAAATCCGGCTCCGTGCCTTGTGGCGCCGGGGCCCAAACCGGGCGGCTGTGGCGGAATCGGTAGACGCGCAGCGTTGAGGGCGCTGTGGGGGAAACCCCGTGGAGGTTCAAGTCCTCTCAGCCGCACCAAGGCACGAACTGCGACCTGACCGGCCCTCTTGGGCGGCGCAGGAAAGACCAAGGATGATAATGGCCGCCGGTCTACTTCGGCGGTTCGGATGCGGCTGTGGCGGAACTGGTAGACGCGCTAGCTTCAGGTGCTAGTTCTCGCAAGGGAGTGGAGGTTCGAGTCCTCTCAGCCGCACCAAATCTCTCAAATGCCTGAAATCTAGGCCCCTTTTAGGGATTACAGCGCGCATCATTTTGGCTCATCCCGGTATGTGGCTAGGACTGCGTCCTCAACCCGGATCCGGATGGCCAGAATGATCGCATTCAAGACACTGAAGACCAGCGCAACCTCCCAAGCGCCGAAGGCCAGTGGCAGAACCGCGATCTCCAGAATAACGATCAGATAGTTCGGGTGTCGCAGGAAGCGGTACGGACCGCGGCGAACCAGCGCCCACCCAGGCACGACCACGATACGTGCCGTCCACCGCCGGCCAAGACTGAGAATGACCCAAATACGGGCCACTTGAAGGCAAACGAAAAAGGCGAGCAACCAAGGGTCCGGCGTAGATTCTGCTGGCACCACGACGAAGAGCGCACCCAACCACGCGGCGTGCATCGCAATAATGAAGGGGTAGTGCGCCGCGCCGTGCTCGATTCCGCCCTCTGCCAAAAGTCGGCGGGTATTGCGCCGTACCAGCATCAGCTCACCGAGCCGTTGCGCGGCAACAAAGAGTGCCAAGGCTTGGGGCCAACCGATCAGCATAACGACTATGGGGCGTCCAGAAGTGCGAACCCAGCGCTGAAACCTGGCCCCAAAGAAGAAAGCAGATGCCGGCCACGCAGACCCCGGCGCAGCGCGGATTCGAGCACGAACATGACGGTGGCCGCCGACATGTTGCCGTAGTCGCGCAAGACTTGCCGCGCGTCCACCATGGCGCCGCAGGGAAGGTCGAAGGCAGCTTCAAGCGCCTCGATCACCTTGGCCCCGCCAGGGTGGCAGATCGCACCAGCAAGATCGGCGCAGGTCAAACCTTCACCGGCAAGAAACCGGTCCACGGCGGCGCGGCACTCAGTGCGAACGATGCCGGGGATATCGCGCGAGAACAGGACGCCAAAGCCATCCTCCTCAATGCGCCAGCCCATGACATCCAGGGAATCCGGCCAGGTATACTCACCCCACGCAGAGATCGCCGGGCTGTCTCCTGGCGCGGAGGTGGATAGCAAGGCGGCCGCGGCTCCGTCGCCGAACAAGGCCGTCGCCACCACGTTGCTTTTGGAAGTATCGGTATTGCGAAACGTCAATCCGCACAACTCGACGACCAAAAACAAGACCCGGCAGCCGGGCGTAGCCCGGGCCAGAGCGGCGGCGCGGGCCAAGCCTAGAACACCGCCCGCACATCCTAAACCGAAAATTGGTAACCTATGCAGGTCCCGGCGCAAGGGCATTTCAGCCATTAGCCGGGCCTCCAGGCTAGGGGCCGCTATCCCGGATGTCGTCACGGTCACGATTGCATCAACAGCGCCTGGGTCGACACCCGCACGTTCCAGGCAAGCCTCTGCCGCACGGCGGAGCAAGGTGGTGCCATTCTCGACGAATAGGGCGCTGCGTTCTTTCCAGCCATGCGGCCGGCCATACCAATCCAGGGGCACGCAGGAATAACGGGTGCATATACCCGCGTTACCGTAGACCGGTGTCAATCGCGAGATGTCCGTCCCCTGGTCCAAGAAAATCGACCGGGCGCGCTCGACCACCTCATGCTGACCAAGCACAAAAGGTGGAACGGCGGTGGCGAGGGAAAGAAGGTGAACCAAGCTTAGCTTCGTTTGCCCAGTGGATTCTTGAACAGGTGGATCTTTGAACAAAAGTGGCGTCAAAAACTCAAATTGCTAGGACCGGGCGTTAAGCATTCCATTTGATGAGTTAACTAGTGGATAGAATCCACTAGGGCGCATCCGAAACGCCGTGCGTGGTGCCCGTTCGGCGGCGGGCTGAACAATTCAGTAGCAGATCGGGGCACTATTGCCTGTTCAGGGCCGGGTTGTGAAATGGCGCGGCCGCTCATTGCAACGCTGGGTCGGTAGCCGGAGCACCTTGGGGGGCATCATGGGCGGACCATATATAACTCTTCAGGATCAATTAACCACACAACCTTCGCTATCTATTATCCGAAAAATTACAACGTCCCGTATTCACTCTTCTTTATCGGGTTTCGATCAATCTGGCCGTGACAAATGACATACGAACGCATGCGTATCTATCCTGAATCCGGCGATCGCTCAGATCGGTAGAGCAACTGAAATTGGTAGCAAGCGAATTCGGCGCCGCCGAAGGATGCATTGGATAACGATTGCCAAAGTTGATGAATACAGCACCGGTCACTCCCTCTTCCATGACGAACGCGCCCGGCGATCTTGCCAGAGGCCGGCTGCTTCGCGATTTGATTTTTTCGCTGATCATGGCCGCTATGATTGCTTTTCTGACGATCGATATCGTATTTTTCGAGATTTTCGATGTACTGAGTGACGAACAAAGGCACTTTTGGATAAAAGTATTCGATCTTGCCGTCCTGTTTCTCGCGTTTGGCTCCGCCTGGTTTGCGTACCGGCGCTGGACCGATAGCCGGCAGGAAATCGCGCGCCGCGTCGCGGCCGAAGACGATCGCGATACCTTGCGGGAGCAGCTTACCCAAGTTCAGAAAATGAAAGCGATTGGCGAGCTGGCTGGCGGAATCGCTCATGATTTCAACAACCTCTTGATGGTGATCGATGGGTTCGGACGACGCGCCGCATCCAGCCTCGGCGACCGGGCGACGCTGGAAGAATGCCTAAATCAAATCGTGTCGGCGGCTGAGCGCGGCGCCGCTTTGACCCGGCAGCTACTGGTATTCAGCCGGCGGCAAGCCATGGAAAAGACGGTGGTAACGGTTCAGGAACTGATCGAAGGCGTTCAAGGCTTGCTCGTTCACACACTGCCCGAGCAATTCGAGATGCGATTCGACCTCGAGGACCCGGCCAGTAAGATCGAGACCGATCCGAACGAGTTTATTCAGGCCATCTTGAACCTTGTGATCAATGCCCGCGACGCGATGCCGAACGGTGGCAGAATCGTGATCTCGACCAAAGAAGTTCAGGCTGACGCAGGGACGCCGAATTGGATCAAGTTCGACATCCGCGATACCGGTCAAGGGATCGATGAAGTTACGATGAAGCGAATCTTCGAACCGTTCTTTACGACCAAGGGGCGGGATCAGGGCACCGGTTTAGGCTTGGCGATGGTGTATGGATTTGTAAAAGGCAATGACGGCCGTATCGAAGTATCGAGTTCTGTTGGGGAAGGTACCGAGTTCTCTCTATTCTTCCCTTCGTCCGGCGGTGCGGTAGTCCATACCACCGAGGCCAACGGCGAGGAGCGGCGCGGATGCGGCGAAACAGTTCTTTTGGTCGAGGACAATGAGGCCTTGCTCAACCTCATCAAGGTTCAACTTGAAGAGCTTGGTTACAATGTCATGTCAGCTACCGGCGGCTTCTGGGCACTTGAAATCGATGAAGACTATAGCGGTACGATCGACGTCCTGTTAACCGACGTCATTATGCCGGGAATGAGTGGCATCGAATTGGCGAAAGCCATGGTCGAAAGTCGGCCGGATATGAAAGTTATCTTCATGTCCGGATATACAGATGATTCCAAAAAGACGGGTAGTCTTCCGGAAGGCGCGACCTTCCTTCAAAAGCCCGTGAAATCCAGCCGCTTGGCGGCGGTATTAAGGGAGAGGCTCGAAGAAAACTTGGAACAACAGCAAGCAAGTTGATAGCACGAGGTTAAAGCAAATGAGCGCCAGTCAGAAAAGTTTCGACCGAATCAAAGTGTTGGTGGTTGAAGACGACCAAAATACCATGCTCTTAATCAAGAGAATGCTCCTCGACTTGGGTGTGGTGAACATTTTCACGTCTGACAATGGGGCCGACGCGCTGCACCTTTTGGGATCCTTCGACGGCCAGGATCTTGTCAACGTCGTCCTTTGCGACTGGAAAATGCCGCATATGACCGGGCTCGACGTTCTGAAACAAATCAGAACCTGCGATCCCGACATGCCATTTCTCATGATTACGGGCAATGCCGACGTCGATTCCGTCATAGAAGCGAAGGCCTACTCGGTGACGGGTTACATCAAGAAACCGTTCTCAATGGAGGTCTTGCGCAAGAAATTACGCATCGTCCAGCGTATGCTCGACGCCAAGGAGAGCAACGCTGCCTAGGCCTTCCTGCGATCAAGTAGTACGCAGGGTATCGCAATGCGGTGTTTGGGAAAACTCAGCGCCGAATGGGCTGTATACGGCCCTATTGCTTTGGTAAGATTTGGCCTGCCTTAGGCGGCCGCTGAACTTCAGTTTGGCGCGCGCCCTGCAAGGACGGGCGGTGTTTGACAATATAGACCAGGTATCAAGTGGCACCCGACAATCGGAAAAACCCAGGAAAGGACAGGGGCGCGGATCACGCCGTCCTGCCCCGCCGGCTGCGCCCGGCGGCACGCCTGCGCAACTATTTTCTGGCTGGAATCCTCGTAACCGCGCCAATCAGCATCACATTTTGGCTGATCTGGAAAGTGATCGGTTTCATTGACTCGAGCGTCGCCCCCTTGATCCCGCCGCAGTGGAATCCGGAAACCTACCTGCCGTTCGCGGTGCCAGGCTTTGGTTTGGTCATTGCAACCTTCGCTCTGATCCTCATCGGCATCCTGGCGACAGGTTTCGCGGGGCGGCTGGCTACAACGCTCAGCGACCAGTTGGTGGCGCGGGTCCCGGTGGTGCGTAGTATCTATAGCTGGACCAAGCAAGTCTTCGAGACGGTCTTGTCGCAGCGGGCCTCCGCCTTCAATGAAGTCGTTATGGTCGAGTACCCCTCGCGCGGTATCTGGGCCATCGGTTTTATCACCGGCCGGACGGCGGGCGAGGTCCAGGAGCTGACCGAGGAAATCGTCTACAATGTCTTTGTTCCGGCGACCCCCAACCCAACGACGGGTTTTCTTCTGTTCATTCCAGAACGCGACATCCGCCGGCTAGACTTGACGGTCGAGGAAGGAATCAAGCTGGTCATCTCCAGCGGCATCATCACGCCCGACAGTACCGGCCCGCAGCGGGCGCCAGTTAGCCGCACCGGCTCGACTCAGCTCGAACATCAAGCGGAGACAAGGCCCGGCTTGGTACGTCGCCTGCGCAACTATTTCTTCGCCGGCGTCTTGGTAACCGCGCCGATCAGCATAACGATCTGGCTGGCGTGGGAGTTTGTCGCCTATGTCGACGACCGGGTAACCCCCTTAATTCCACCCGCATGGAACCCGGAGACTTATCTGCCCTTTGGTCTGCCCGGCTTGGGCGTCGTGGTCGTTGTCTTTGGTCTGACCATGATTGGCTTCGTCACCGCAGGATTAATCGGGCGGACCTTGGTCCAGATGGGCGAGCGCATACTCGACCGCACGCCCGTGGTCCGCAGCCTCTATGGCGCCGTGAAACAAATTATCGAGACTGTCTTCAAGGAACAGTCCAAGGCGTTTCGCGAGGTTGTCTTGATCCAGTACCCGCGCCCTGAATCCTGGGCCATTGGGTTCGTCACCGGGCAAACCGAAGGGCATGTCCAGGACTTGACGCCACGTCAGGTCGTCAATGTCTTTCTGCCGACGACCCCGAACCCGACGTCAGGTTTCCTGCTCTTCGTTCCGCGGGAGGAAATCCAGACCTTGGGGATGACCATCGAGGAGGGGATCAAGATGGTCGTTTCGGGAGGCATCGTAACCCCGACAAGCGGGGCCGGTCGGGAGACGCCGGATAAGCAAGACAAGTTGGACGATCCCTCGGCCAAGGTCGCGCGCAGCGCGTGACGAACAAATTCGCGCCCTATCCCGATCTGAGATAGCGGACCGCGACGTCGCGCTCAAAGAGGTAAAGCAACACCCGGAGTGACTGACCGCGCACACTTTGCAGATCCGCATCGGTCTCCAGAATCAGTCGGGCGTCATCGCGGGCGGCGCCTAGGAGTTCCTGGTGCACCGCCAAGTCGGCCAGGCGGAATTCCGGCATGCCGCTTTGCCGGGTGCCCAGCAACTCGCCCGCGCCCCGAAGGCGGAGGTCTTCTTCCGCGATGCGGAACCCGTCGTCGGTCTCGCGCATCACGCGTAGCCGGGCTCGCGCCGTCTCGCCGAGCGGGCCTTGGTAGAGCAATAGGCAAGTCGATTTGGCCGCGCCCCGGCCGATGCGCCCGCGCATTTGATGGAGCTGCGCCAAGCCGAAACGTTCCGCGTGCTCGATCACCATGACGCTGGCCTTGGGCACATCGACACCGACTTCGATCACGGTTGTAGCGACCAAAAGGTCGATATCGCCCTCGGCGAAGGCGGACATCACGGCGTCCTTCTCCTTGCCCTTCATCCGGCCATGCACAAGGCCGACCCTGATCCCGAAGCGCGCACCTAAGGCGGCCCAGCGCTCCTTTGCGGCGGCTAGATCGCTGACCTCCGATTCCTCGACCAAAGGGCAAACCCAATAAACCTTGGCGCCGGATTCAAGCGCGCGTCCGATTCCGTCCACGACCTCGGCCAAGCGATCCAGGGCCAAGGTACGAGTGTCGATCGGCTGGCGCCCAGCCGGCTTTTCCGTCAGGCGGGAAACTTCCATATCGCCGTAGGCGGTCAAAACCAGGGTCCGGGGGATCGGCGTCGCGGTCATAACCAGCATGTCCACCGCATGCCCCTTCGCAGCCAAGCCGATACGCTGGTGAACCCCGAAGCGGTGCTGTTCGTCGATAACGACCATACCCAAGTCGCGGAAATTGACGTCCTGCTGGAACAGGGCGTGAGTGCCGATGGCAATGGCGGCGCGCCCGTCGGTCAGGCGCTCGACCGCATCGCGGCGCGCCTTGCCCTTGTCCCGTCCGGTCAGGAGTTCCACCTCAACCCCGGCGGCGGCGGCCAGGGGCGCGATCGTCTTGTGGTGTTGGCGGGCAAGGATCTCCGTCGGCGCCATGATCGCGGCCTGCGCGCCCGATTCGACCGCGTTCAACATCGCAAGCAGCGCCACCACGGTCTTACCGCTGCCCACGTCGCCCTGAAGCAGGCGCAGCATGCGGGCGTCACGCGCCATGTCGGCCGAAATTTCCTCCCCGGCGCGGACTTGCGAGGCGGTCAAAGCGAAGGGCAGGGCCGCCAAGACTTTGGCCCGCAAACGCCCGTCGCCACGCAGGACTCGCCCATGCTGCTGGCGCTGATGGTACCGGACCAGAGTCAGGGCCAACTGATTGGCCAGCAGTTCGTCGTAGGCCAGACGGGCGCGCGCAGGGGTGCCGGGATCCAAATCCCTGGGACCTTGCGGAGCATGGGCGGCGCTCAACGCATCGCGCCATGCCGGCCATCCCTGGCGCGCCTGATACGCGGGGTCCAACCACTCCGGCAACTCCGGTGCGCACGCCAAGGCCGCCTGCACCGCCTTGCTCAAGGGTTTTAGGGTCAGACCGGCGGTCAGGGGATACACGGGTTCCACCGTCTTGAGCTTCTGCAAGTCCTCCAGCCGGCCGATGTGATCGGGATGGGTGATCTGGAGCCGGCCGCCGAACGCCTCGATTCGGCCGCTGACGACCCGTTCTTGGCCCATCGGCAAGATCTTGGTCAGATAATCGAGCCGGGCATGAAAAAAAACGAGGTCGAGTTCGCCGGTCGCGTCGCTGCACGAAATTCGATAAGGCTGGCGGCGGCTGCGCGGTGCTTCGTGCGCGCCCACGCGCAGGATAACCGTGGCGACCCGGCCGGGTTCCGCCTCCGCGATTTTAGGCGAATAGCGCCGGTCGATCAGGCCGCTGGGCAGATGCCAGCAGAGGTCGACCACATGCGGCCCGGCCAGGCGCTCGACCAGTTTGGCATAACGCGGGCCGATGCCCGGCAGCGACGCAACCGGCGCGAACAAGCGAAATAAAATTTCCGGGCGCACGTCGGCTTCGGTAACCTCGCAGTGATCCCTCGGACTGAAGCTTCGTAGCGCGGCTCCGGCGGCCGTGTCCGAACGCGGCAGTTAGGAACCGAAGACGCGCTGCAGCAATTCGGTGGTACGCTTGGCCGGATCTTTACGGATCGCCGCCTCTTCCTTGGCGACGTAAAAAAAGATTCCCTCCAGCCCCTTTTCCACAACATAAGTCGTCAGGTCCGCTTTGACGTCGGGCACAAGGGGGATCGCTTCGTACTGGCCCATCATCTTGTCGTAGGACGCGATCGCACCGACCTCGGACAGGTTCCGGTCGACGATAGGCTCCATACGCGCGCTCAGAGGCGCCGACATCTTGCCTTTGAAGTACTGGGTCGCCGCGTCGTCGGGTCCATCTAGGATACCGCGCGCATCGTCTAGGGACATCTCGCTGATGGCGTTTACAAACAGTTCCTTGGCCTCGGGCGCGGCAGCTTCGGCCCCGCGGTTGAGGCGGAGCTCCAAATCGTCGGCTAGGCCAGACATGCCAAAGCGGCCCAACGTCTTCTGCACATCTTGCAGGACGCCCGGCAAGGGAATATGAATTTGGGGATCGGCGTTGAAGCCATCGAGTGCGCCGACCTGGGATACCACGCGCTCGGAACCGACCCTCAGGGCCTCTCGCAGGCCGGCCGCGATGTCTTCGTTGGATAGAACGTCGGGCGTAGCTCCTGGCGCCAGGTCCTTAAGCCCACCCAAAGCATCTTTTGCCTTGTCGAGCAGGCCAGCCTGGACAGACGCCGCGCCGCCGGCGACGAAAATGCTTGTTGAGGTCGCCAAGAAAGCTCTTCTGGTTAGCATCGCAGCCTCCATTTCTACCGGCGTTCAGCTAAACTAACGCTTTGCGCGGTCCATCTTTGAGTTGGCGCAACATTATGCCCGGTGAGCCAATTTGACAAACCTCCAATAGCGGGGAGGGGGCGCATCGCCGGAGACTCTTTGGGCCTGACACACGGCCTGCGAAGTTCTATATCCTAGCGAAATCAATCCACGAGACCTATCGCACAGCATGACGGACAGCATCGAGACCCGGCGCAAGCGGCTGCGCTTTCGCAGTTGGCACCGTGGCACGAAGGAGTTGGACCTCCTCCTGGGCGGCTTCGCCGACCGGGAACTTTCGGCCATGGATGAGGCCGATCTCGAGCGCTTCGAGGCGCTGCTCGAGGTCCCGGAGCCGACCATCTACGCCTGGTTTACAGGTCAGGCCACGCCGCCGCCGGAACACGATCACGAAATGACCCGCCGCTTGATCGCCTCCAAATTTTCGCCAGGGGCCTCCTGAACGTGTCCTCAAGCATTTCACGGATTCGCCTGCCGGATCGAGGCAGGGTGCTGGTTGCAGGCGCGCCGGAGGGCCTCGACGCCCTTCTGATCGGCGATTTCGCTGCCAGGACCCCTGAGCGGTGCCTCTTGCACGTTGCGCGCGACGAGGTCCGGATGACGCGTCAGATCGCGGCCATCGAATTTTTCGCGCCGGACATGGAGGTCCTGGCCATGCCGGCCTGGGACTGCCTGCCATATGACCGCGTCGGCCCGCACCGCGATGTCCTCTCGCGCCGGATCGATACCCTGACCCGCTTGCTGGAACCGGTTCCGGCCGGCGTGTCAGGCCGGGTCGTGGTGACCACGGTCAGCGCCCTATTGCAGCGGGTCCCACCGCAGGCGTCCTTCGCGGGCAAGGTCCTAGAGGGGCGGGCCGGTGAGACATTTCCGCTCGACGCCTTGACCGAATACCTTGGTCACAATGGCTACTTCCGGGCCGAGACGGTCGGGGAGCCGGGCGAATACGCCCTGCGCGGCGGCATCGTGGATGTCTTTCCGCCGGGTGCCGAGCAGCCCCTGCGTCTCGATCTCTTCGGCGACGACCTAGAGACGATCCGGACCTTCGATCCGCTTAGTCAGCGCACCACCGGAACGCTCGACGCTTTCCGCTTGAAGCCGGTCAGCGAGGTGGTTCTGGACACCGCCTCGATCGAACGGTTCCGTACCGGATACGTCGCCGCCTTCGGCACGCCGCGCGGCGACGATACGCTTTACGAGGCGATTAGCGCCGGGCACATGCATCCGGGCATGGAGCACTGGCTGCCGCTCTTTTTTGAGGTCATGGATACCTTGTTCGACTACCTGCCCGGCGCGGCGGTGACATTCGATCACCAGGCGGAGGAAGCCCGCGATGCCCGCCTGGAGCTGACCCGCGACTACTTCGATGCCCGAAAGAGCCTGGAGCGGGCGGCCGCTGCCGACGGCGCGGTTTACAAGCCCTTGCCGCCTGAGCGGCTCTACCTCGACGAAGCCGAATGGAGTGCGCGCCTGGAGAACCGGGCGGTTGGCTTGTTCACGCCCTTTGACGCGCCGGACGGCACGCCCGGCGTATTGAATGCACAGGGCCGGCGCGGGCGCGACTTCGCGGAGGCACGGGCGCGCACGGACTCCAATGTTTTCGACACTGTCGACGCCCACATCTCAGCGGAGCAAGCCGCAGGGCGGCAAGTCCTGGTTGTGGGCACCACCACAGGCGCGCGCGATCGCCTGGGCGCCCTGCTGTCCGAGCATGGCTTACGCAACCTCGCGCCTATCGAGACCTGGGCGGAAGCGCGGGTGCTGGACACGGCGGCTGTCGGCCTCGTCGCGCTTGGCTTGGACGCGGGTTTCACGGCACCCGGCCTCAGTTTCATTACCGAGCAAGACATCCTTGGCGAACGGATCGTCCGCCCCTCCGCGAAGCGCCGCCGTCCCGAGAATTTTCTGACCGAAGTAACCGCCCTGCAAGAAAGCGATTTGGTTGTTCATGTCGATCACGGCATCGGCCGCTATGAGGGGCTGGTGACCCTCGACGTCGGTGCGGCCCCGCACGATTGCCTCAAGGTGATCTATCACGGCGGCGACCGCTTGTTCGTGCCGGTCGAGAACATCGAGGTCCTCTCGCGCTTCGGCTCCGAAGACGCCAGCGTCGATCTGGACCGGCTGGGCGGCGCCAACTGGCAGGCGCGCAAGGCCCGCGTCAAGCAGCGGCTTAAGGACATCGCCGACAAGCTGATCAAGATCGCCGCCGCGCGCGCAACGCACGAGGCCGACGTCATCGCGCCGCCAGCCGGGATGTACGACGAGTTCGCGGCGCGTTTTCCTTATCCTGAGACCGAAGACCAACAGAGCGCCATCGAGGATACGCTCGCCGATCTCGCTTCGGGCCAGCCGATGGACCGGCTGGTTTGCGGCGACGTCGGCTTCGGTAAGACCGAGGTCGCACTGCGGGCCGCTTTCGTAACCGCGATGAGCGGCAAGCAAGTCGCCATCGTGGTCCCGACGACGCTTTTGTGCCGCCAACATAGCAAGACCTTTCACGACCGATTCACGGGCCTGCCGGTCAGAATCGTGCAACTGTCGCGTCTGGTCGGCGCCAAGGAAGCGAGCGAGTCCAAGGCGGCCCTGACGGATGGTCAGGCCGATATCGTCATCGGCACCCACGCGCTTCTGAGCAAGTCGATTGCTTTCCGCGACCTCGGCCTCTTGGTCGTGGACGAAGAGCAGCATTTTGGAGTCAAGCAGAAGGAACGGTTGAAGGAGCTGCGCGAAAGCGTGCACGTCCTGACCCTGACCGCCACGCCGATCCCGCGTACCTTGCAGCTTGCGATGTCGGGCGTGAAGGAGATGAGTCTGATCGCGACCCCACCGGTCGACCGCCTGGCGGTGCGCACCTTCGTCATGCCCTACGATCCGGTGATCGTGCGCGAGGCGATTCAGCGCGAGAAGTTCCGGGGCGGACAGGTGTTTTACGTCTGCCCGCGCATTGAGGACTTGGACGGCATCGGCGAGCGCCTGCGCAAGCTGGTACCCGAATGCAAGGTCGCGATCGCGCACGGGCGCATGGCGGCCGGTCAATTGGAAGACGTCATGACCGCCTTCTACGATGGCCGGTACGACATTTTGCTCTCGACCCAGATCATCGAGTCCGGCCTCGATATCCCAACCGCGAACACCATCATCGTGCACCGCGCCGACATGTTCGGTCTGGCGCAGTTGTATCAGCTACGCGGGCGCATCGGGCGCTCGAAGGTGCGCGGCTTTGCCTACCTGACCCTGCCGCCCGGACGCATGCTGAAGCCGGCGGCGGAGAAGCGCCTGGAGGTGATGCAAACGCTCGATACCCTGGGCGCGGGTTTTACCTTGGCCAGCCACGATATGGATATCCGCGGCGCCGGGAACCTTCTGGGCGAGGAACAATCCGGCCACATCCGCGAGGTCGGGATCGAGCTCTACCAGCAGATGCTGGAGGAAGCGGTCGCGGCCGCGCGGGCAGGCGGTCTGGAGGATCGGGCAGCACCTGAACCCTTCACGCCACAGATCAATGTCGGCAGCCCGGTCTTGATTCCCGATACCTACGTCGCCGACCTCAGTCTACGCCTCGGCCTCTATCGGCGCTTGTCGAATCTGGTTGACCGGGCCGAGATCGAAGGTTTCGCCGCCGAGCTCATTGACCGTTTCGGACCGATCCCGACCGAGGTCGAGAACCTGCTGCAGATCATGGCGATCAAGCGCTTGTGCCGCGATGCCGGGGTCGAGAAGGTCGATGCCGGGCCGAAGGGCGCGGTCGTGAGTTTTTTCGAAGACCGCTTCGCCAAACCGGAGGCCTTGGTTCACTTCATCGGCCGCCAGGCCGGCATGGTCAAGTTGCGCCCGGATCACAAACTGGTCTTCCGCCGCGACTGGGACGATCCGCGCACCCGGGTCAGTGGCGTCCGCAAACTCATGGACGAGCTGGCAAGTCTGGCAGCCTAGGAGCCGCCGTCCTTTAAAGCGTTGGTCGTCATCCCGGCCGAGCGTATGCGAGAGCCGGGATCTTCGGTTTGCTCCAGGCGCCGAAGATCCCGGATAAGCACCTTGCGGTGCTTTCCGGGATGACAATCCCATTATAATTGGACCTGAAGCCGCTCAATCC
Source organism: Kiloniellaceae bacterium (assembly GCA_021776115.1). Lineage (GTDB taxonomy): Bacteria > Pseudomonadota > Alphaproteobacteria > Kiloniellales > J153 > JAJFGN01. Next base: position 160,038 of record JAJFGN010000004.1, read on the forward strand.
AGCTTGAAGCCCTTGGCGCGCACGAAGGCGCCGAAGTCGGTGCGCTCCGGCTTGGCGTACTGCCGGGCCTTGTCTTCGGACCAGCCGTAGTTGTCGGAGGCGCCGAAATCCTCCGGAGACCGCTGAGTCTCATACGGTTGCGTGGCGGCGCGGGCGCGGTCGTAAACCTCGATCGCCGGGCGCTGGATGTCGGCGCCATAGCGGTCGATGTGGACCGTGGCCGCAAGGGGCAGGCGCATGCTCAACTCGGCCGGCTCGCTAGGCCAACCGACGGCGAGGCCGGCAATGGGAAACACTAGGTCGGGCAGGGCGAGGAGGTCGCTCACCTCGCGCGCCTTGTTACGGATGGCGCTGACCGGACAGCACCCCAGACCGATTGCCTCGGCCGCCGTCACGAAAGCACCCAAGGCAATGGCGGCGTCCACGGCCGCATTGAAAAAGGCGTCCAGATGGTCGTTCGCGAAGGGCCGGCCGCGTAGATCGTGGAGCAGACGCTGGCGCGCGTGGTTGCCGCAAAAGATCAGCATGGCCGGCGCACCGCGTACCCAAGTTTGCCCGCCAACTAGGTCGTCGAGGGTCCGGCGCAAGGACGGGTCGGATACGATCACGATATCGCGCTGCTGCAAATCGCTTTTGCTTGGGGAGGACAGGGCGACCGCGCATAAGGTTCGGATCAGGTCGAACTCGACGATCTTGTTCGAGAAGCTCCGGCAACTCGCGCGCCCGGCCATGCCTGCCAGAGTTTCGAGACCCGGCAAATCATAGGTGCCGGGTTCGCCATCCGCGAACCGGGCCGCCAGGGCCCGGCGCAGCTTGTCTTGGTTTGCTTTCACTTTCGACTCCGCGCGTCAGGCCTCGCGCGCTGCTTCGGCCTCTTTCTCTTCGTCCTGCAGCGCCAGGTCGAAGAGTTGGTGCAGAACCTCCGGCGGATGCGCGCCCGCCAGCGCGTGCTTACCGTTGAAGATAAAGCAGGGCACCCCGTTGATGCCGGCCTGGCGGGCTTGCGCGTCCTCGTCACGGATCGCCTCGGCCTCGGCGCCGCTGATGAGGAAGGCGCGGGCCGCTTCGCCATCGAGGCCGGCCTCAACCGCCGCTGCAACCAGGATGTCATGGTCCCCGATATTCTCACCGCGCAGGAAATAGGCGTCGAACAGGGCCTGGACCGTCTCGTCCTGACGGCCATGTTCTCCGGCATAACGGATCAGGCGATGCGAATCCACAGTATTGGGCGTGCGGCCGATCTTGTCGAAGGCAAAGGGGATGTCTTCTGAGTCTCCCGCCGCGCTGACCTGGGCGTAGACGGTCGCCGCGTTCGACGCCCCACCGAATTTGGTCTCCAGATATTGGCGGCGCTCCATACCCTCAGCGGGCATATCCGGGTTAAGCTGAAAGGCGCGCCAGCGGATGGTCAGGTTCGCTTGAGGCCGGTCATACAGGGCGCGTTCCAGGCGCCGCTTGCCGATAAAGCACCAGGGACAGATGGTGTCGGAGAAGATATCGATTTCCATGTCTAAGGCCTTTCGCGACATTCGGCTCGACCGGAACCGTTCAGTAGGGCTTGACCTATGCCGGTCTCGCCGGGACCATAGCGCAGAATCGCCGCGGGGCGTAAGGCCCGGGCCGGTAAAATGATTTTGACAGGGCGTGAGAGGCCATGACGGTGGGCGAGCAGCGGGCCTCCATATTCGATCTGGACATGGCGCGGACGGCGGCGAATTTCGCGCCACTGACCCCGATTACCTTCCTGCGCCGCGCGGCGGCGGTGTATCCGGACAAGACCGCGATTATCCATGGCCCCGCCCGTACGTCTTACCGCGAAATGTGGGAACGTTCCTGCCGGTTGGCAACCGCTCTGCGCGGCCGGGGCATCGGGCGAGGGGATACGGTGGCGATCCTGGCGCCGAACACCCCGGCCATGCTGGAAGCGCACTACGGGGTCCCCATGGCTGGGGCGGTCCTGAACTCACTGAACATCCGGCTCGACGCGGCCAGCATTGCCTTCATCCTGGAACACGGGGAGGCCAAGGCCCTGCTGGTGGACCGGGAGCTCGCGCCCGTGGCGCGGGCCGCTTTGGACCGGCTCGAAACACGGCCGCTGGTGATCGACATCGACGACGCCTTGGCTGAGGGCGGCGACCTCATCGGCGACATCGACTACGAGGCATTCCTGGCCGAAGGAAGCCCGGACACGGACTTCGTGGAACCCGCGGATGAATGGCAGTCCATCTCGTTGCTCTACACCTCGGGCACGACAGGAAACCCCAAGGGCTGCGTCTATAGCCACAGGGGCGCCTACCTGAATGCCTTCGGCAATATGATTACCTTCGGGCTGGGCCGGGATTCGGTCTATCTCTGGACCCTGCCCATGTTTCACTGCGACGGCTGGACCTTCACCTGGGCGGTAACCGCCGCCTGCGCGACGCATGTCTGCCTGCGCAAGGTCGATCCAGCCCCGATCTACGGACTCATCGCCGAGCACGGCGTCACCCACATGTGCGGCGCGCCGATCGTGCTGACCGTCCTTTCGCACGCGCCCGACTCCGCCAAGGTCAAGTTCCCCCAAATCGTGGATATCTGCACCGGCGGCGCGGCGCCGCCCAGCGCGGTCATCGAAGCCATGGAATCGAACGGCTTTCGCGTACTCCACATGTACGGTTTGACCGAAAGCTATGGGCCCTCGGCCGTCTGCGCGTGGCAGGACGACTGGTCTGGCCTTGACGTGAGGGCCCGGTCCGCCAAGACCGCGCGCCAGGGCGTGCGTCTCGTGACGCTGGAACAGGCCACGGTCGCCGATCCGGAAACCTCCAAGGAAGTACCCTGGGACGGGCAATCCCTCGGTGAGATCGTCCTCGCCGGCAATACAGTCATGAAGGGGTACCTGAAGAACCCCAGCGCCACCGAAACAGCGTTCCACGACGGCTGGTTCTGGAGCGGCGACCTGGCGGTGCGCCACCCGGACGGCTATATCGAGGTCAAGGACCGATCCAAGGACGTCATCATCTCCGGCGGCGAAAACATCTCCAGCCTGGAGGTCGAGGAGGTTCTCTACCGTCACCCGAAAGTGCTGGAAGCCGCCGTGGTCGCCCGGCCGGACGAGAAATGGGGCGAACGTCCCTGCGCCTTCATCGCGCTGAAGGACGGGCAAGTGGCGGGCGCGGACGATATCCTTGCCTTTTGCCGGGAACACATGGCTGGGTTCAAGGTCCCGGCGCATGTGGTCTTCGGCCCTCTGCCCAAGACCTCAACGGGCAAGATTCAGAAATTCGTGCTGCGTGAGAAAGCCAGGGCGCTCAGCGTATGACCGGAAAACCCATCGGCTTCGATCTCAACGGCCAGGTCGCCATCGTCACCGGCGCCTCAAGCGGCTTGGGCCGGCACTTCGCCATTACCTTGGCTCGGGCTGGCGCCAAGGTCGCCCTGGCGGCCCGGCGGCCCGAGGAACTGGCTGAGACGGCGCGGCGGATCGAGGCCTTCGACGGCCGCGCCCTGCCGTTGGTCCTGGACGTCACCGATGCGGAGTCCGTGCGCACCTGCGTTGCCGAGGCGGAAACCGAACTGGGCCCGATTTCCATCCTGATCAACAATGCCGGGGTCGCGATCGACAAGCCCATACTGGACCAGGACGAGGCCGATTGGGACAAGGTCGTCGATACCAACCTGAAGGGCGCCTGGCTCATGGCCCAGGAAGTCGCGCGGCACATGGCGCGTCTGGGCCATGGCGGCACGATCGTCAATATCGCGTCCGTATTGAGCTTCTCCGCGAGAAGCGGGGTTGCGAGCTATTGCGCCTCCAAGGCCGGATTGATCAATCTGACCCGAGCTCTGGCGGTCGAACTGGCACGCCACGACATTCGGGTCAACGCCTTGGCGCCCGGCTATTTCGAAACCGATATCAATCGCGATTTCCGGGCCAGCGCCGCCGGTGAAGCCTTGGTCAAGAGCGTACCGCAGCGCCGCTACGGGCACCCGGAGGACCTGGACGGCGCCTTGCTTCTGCTTGCCTCCGACGCCTCGCGCTACATGACCGGCAGCACGATCGTCGTGGATGGCGGCATCTCTTCGCGGCTTTAGAACGCAGTGGACCCAAAGGGCGAAAACTAAATATGGACTTCAATCTCGCACCAGAGACCGATGATATTCGCCGGCGTATCCGCGCCTTCGTCGACGCGCGTGTCATACCCCTGGAGGCCAAGCCGGAATCCTTCGACGAGCACGAGAATATTCGGCTGGATCTGCTCGACGATCTGCGCGGTCAAGTAAAGGCGCTGGGATTATGGGCGCCGCAGATGCCCGCCGAGCGCGGCGGCTTAGGCTTGTCCGTCGCCAGCATGGCCGTCTGCTACGAGGAAATGGGACGCTCGATCTTTGGGCCGGCCGCGTTCAACTCCGCGGCCCCGGACGACGGCAACATGATCCTGCTCAACAAGGCCGCGACCGGGGCGCAGAAGGAAAAGTGGTTGCAGCCGATCATAGACGGCAAGGTGCGCTCAGCCTTCGCCATGACCGAACCCGCGCCCGGCGCTGGCTCCGACCCGTCCTTGATGCGCACCCACGCAGTACGCCAGGGCGATACTTGGGCGATCAATGGGCGAAAGTGGTTCATCACCGGCGCCGGCGTCGCGCAGCACATCGTTCTGATCGCCCGCACCTCGGACGATCCGCGCAAGGGCCTGACGGCCTTCCTGGTGGACCGGGATCAGCCCGGTTGGAACATCACGCGGCGAGTCCCGATCATGGGGCCGGAAGAACACGGCGGCCACTGCGAAATCGAGATCGAAGACCTTCAGGTTCCGGATCAGCATCGTTTGATGGAGATCGGCGACGGTCTGAAGGTAACTCAAATCCGTTTGGGAACCGCGCGCCTGACCCACTGCATGCGCTGGCTCGGCATGGCCAAGCGGGCCCTGGAAATCGCCGCCCCCTATGTCGCGGGACGAGACAGCTTCGGCGCCAAGCTCGCGGATCACGAGGGCGTTCAATGGTTGCTCGGCGAAGCGGCCATGAGTATCGAGCTTGGCCGTTTGCTCACCATGAAAGCGGCGGTGAAGCTGGACAGCGGCGACTTCGCCCGCAAGGAAGTTTCCATGGCCAAGATCCAGGTGGCGGACACCCTGCACAAGGCCGTCGATACCGCGATCCAACTTTGCGGCGCTAAGGGCTATTCGAAGGATACGCCCTTGGAGTGGATGTACCGCTACGCGCGTCAGGCACGCCTGGTCGACGGCGCATCGGAGATTCACAAAATGGTCCTCGCGCGCACCTTCTTGGCCGAGGGGATCGACTTCTGGGGATGGCCGTGACTCCTCCAGCCACAACCGAGCATCGTTTCACCGAATCCAAACGGCCACTCGAAGCCTTTCTCGCGGAAAAAGCCAAGGCCGCTAGGGTTCGTCTGGTTGAGACCCGGCCGCTCAGCGGCGGCGCGATTCAGGAAAACTGGCTCCTCGACGCCGATATTCCGGATGGCCCCTTCGCCGGCTTGCAAGAGCTGGTTCTACGCACCGACTCTCCCACGGGTGTCGCGGTCAGCCTGACCCGGCCACAGGAATTCGCCTTGCTAAACGCCGCTTGGCGCGCCGGCGTGACGGTACCTGAACCGCTATGGCTGTGCGAGGATACAAGTATCCTTGGGAAGCCCTTCTATATCATGCGCCGGGTTCCGGGCACGGCCCTGGCCCGGCGGATCGTAAAGGATACGTCCCTCGGCGGCGATCGCGATGCCTTGGCCCAGCGCCTGGGGCGGGAGCTCGCAAAGATCCACACGATCGTCCCGCCCGAGCCTGGGCTGAGATTCCTCGACCCGCCGCCCGGCGATCCTGCGCCCGAAGCCGTGACCCAGTATCGCAAGCACCTGGACGTCCTTGGGCTGGCGCGCCCGGCCTTGGAATGGGGTTTGCGATGGTGCGAGACCCACGCCCCCCAACGCGGCGACGTCGTGCTCACTCACCAAGATTTCCGGACCGGAAACTATATGGTCGACGAAGCCGGATTGACTGGAATCTTGGATTGGGAGTTTTGCGCCTGGAACGATCCGATGAGCGATATCGCCTGGTTCTGCGCCAAGTGCTGGCGGTTTGGGCGCGACGATCTCGAGGCCGGCGGCATCGCGCCACGCGCACCCTTTTACCGAGCTTACGAACAAGCCTCCGGCCGCCGCATCGACCCGGCCCGCGTGACGTTTTGGGAAGTCATGGCGCATATCCGCTGGGCCATAATCGCCTTGCAGCAAGGCCGGCGTGCCCTGGGCGAGAACGGGCGCTCGCTTGACTTGGCTTTGACCGGCCGCGTCTACCCACCGGAGCTCGAGCGCGAGATCCTGCACATGACGGCGCCCGAACAATGGCATCGAACGCCTGGGAGCCAGGCCCTTGCGTGAACGCCCCGACGGCGTGCGGTTGCTGGAATTGGCACGCGAGGTCCTGCTCGACGAGTTGTTGCCCGCCTTGCCCTCGGAACTCGGTTATTCCGCGCGTTTGGCCGCCAATGCCATGGCGATCGCGGCGCGCGAGTTGGAAGCCGGGAACGCTCCGCGCGAAATCGAGTGCGAAGCCTTGGGACACTTGCTCGGCGACGACCATGAAGCGTCGCCCGGCCTCGCAAACACCGAGACTTTGGACGAGGCCATACAACGCCTAAGCTGGCGGTTGGCGGCGGAGATCCGCGCCGGCGGGCGCGATGCCGATCCGGGCGTATTCGCGGCGCTGACCGAGGGCGCTCGCGCTCGTCTCAAAATCGCCAATCCGCGTGCCCTCTTGGAGCACAAGAACGATGCCTGAGAGCGGCGCCTCTCTCGGAACCTACGACTACATTATCGTCGGTGCCGGATCGGCCGGCTGCGTGCTGGCCAATCGTTTAACGGCATCGGGCAAGCACAAAGTTCTTTTGCTCGAGGCCGGCGGCCGGGACACCAACTTATGGATTCACGTCCCGATCGGATACGCCAAGCTTTTTCGCAACAAGCGTGTCAATTGGATGTACGAAACGGAGCCCGAGCCGGAGCTCAATGACCGCCGTGTGTTTCAGCCGCGCGGCAAGGTTCTAGGTGGATCGAGTTCCATCAACGGGCTCGTGTATATCCGCGGGCAAAATGAAGATTTCGATCTCTGGCGTCAGTTGGGGAACGCCGGCTGGTCGTCCCAAGATGTCCTGCCGTATTTCCGCCGCGCCGAGGATCGGCAAGGCGATGAGGATGAGTACCACGGGGTAGGGGGGCCGCTCGCCGTATCGGACCAGACCGAAACGCATCCGCTGTGCGACGCCTTCATCGATGCCGGCGTCGAGATGGGTATTTCCCGCAATGACGATTTCAACGGCGCGCGCCAGGAGGGAATGGGCTATGTCCAGACGACCTCGCGAAATGGGCGCCGCTGTAGCACCGCGGTCGGTTACCTAAATCCAGCGAAGAAACGGGCCAACCTGCGCATCGAGACCCATGCCCAGGCGACGCGCGTTCTTTTCGACGGGAGGATCGCCACGGGCGTGGCGTTTCGCCAAGGAGACCGGTTAAGGCGGGCAGAGGCCTCCGGTGAGGTCATTCTATGCGGTGGCGCGATCAACTCGCCACAGCTACTGGAGCTGTCGGGGGTCGGACGCGGCGATCTGCTGCAACGCTTCGGTATATCCGTCGTATGCGACGCGCCGATGGTGGGGGAGAATCTTCAAGATCACCTGCAAGTCCGAAGTTTCATGCGCTCGAAGCTACCGATCACGCTCAACGACCAATATCACAGCATCTTCGGAAGATTGGGCATGGGCTTGAACTATCTGCTGAGGCGCAAGGGGCCGATGACGGTCAGCGCCGGGTACGCCGGATCCTTCTTCAAGACCCGCCGGGAGTTGGCCACGCCGGATGCCGGAGTCCTGTTCATTCTCTTCAGCACCGATAAGATGGGTGAGACCTTGCACCCATTTTCCGGCTTTACCACCTCCGTCTATCAGTTACGCCCGGAGAGCCGGGGGTCGATCCATATCAAGGCCGCGGACCCCTTTACCGCGCCGGAAATCAGGGCTAACTACCTCTCGACAGCCACCGACCGGCAAACCCTTGTCGACGCCTTGAAGAAAACGCGCGAGATTATCCACGCGGAAGCGATGAAACCGTATTTAGCCGAAGAGGTCGAACCCGGCGCCGACGTCACAAGCGACGACGATCTTCTCGCTTATTGCCGGCGGATTTCCTCGACGATCTACCATCCCTCCAGCACTTGCGCGATGGGCACGGATGATTCCGCGGTCGTCACGCCCGAACTAAAGGTTATCGGAGTCGAGGGATTGCGGGTCGTCGACGGCTCGGTCATGCCGCGCCTGGACTCGGGAAATTGCAACGCCGCCATTATCATGATCGCCGAGAAGGCGGCCGATATGATTTTGGCGGATGCTTCTTGATCAAGCGCTAGTAGACTGCCCGGCCGCCCGAGAGGTCGAAGACCGCGCCGGTCGAGAAGGAGCAATCTTCGGAGCTTAGCCAGGCGATCAGGGCCGCCGCTTCCTCCGGTTGACCAAGCCGGCCGATGGGCATACGCGCCACCACCCCCTCCATATACTCCGGGGTCACGTCGCCCAGCATCTCGGTATCGATGGCCGAAGGTGTGACAGCGTTCACGATGATTCCGCTTTGAGCCAATTCCTTGCCCAGCGCCTTGGTGAAACCGATCGCGCCGGCCTTGGCCGCGCTGTAGGCCGCGTTCTTGGGCGCCCCTTCCATGCCCGCGATCGAGGACACAATGACGATCCGGCCATAACCGCGCTCAAGCATGTGCGGAATAACCGCGCGGCAGGTCAAGAATACGCTGGTCAGGTCCATCCGCTGCAGCCGGGTCCATTCCTCCAGGCTGTAGTCCCAGGCATTCTTGATGATGCCCGCAACCCCGGCATTACAGACCAGGATGTCGATGACCGGGCTGGTGGCCAAGGTTTCGACCGTCGCGGCGGCGACCGCGTTTTCATCCGATACATCCAGCGCGACACCCCGGACCTCTCCCAGACCTGACAGGGTGCGCTCCGCCTGCTCTAAGCGGGCCTTGTCCATATCCCATAGGCACACGCGGGCGCCTGATTTCAGTAACCGCTCCGCTGTCGCGTATCCGATGCCTTTGGCGCCACCGGTGACGATCGCCGCGCGGCCACTTAGGTCCAATTCATTCATGAGGCTCGAATCCTAACGCCGTCCTACGGCGCAGCTATGGTTAAACCTCATTTACCACGATTTCTCGCGAATGCGTCATTTAGCGATGCCTTAGGCAATATCGACGATTCTATAGCTGCCGACAACCAGGCCAGGTGCGGCGATGGAGGGCCGTTTTAATGTACGACGATCCAGGCGGCAACGACTACAACGCCGCAAGATACGACGATGGAGAGAGTAGCGGGCTGCTCGGCGCGACGCTGCGCAACGCCGCAATAGTCATCGGCCTGGGGTTAGGTTTGGTCTGGATGATGGGTGGTTTTGGGCCCGGCAAAACGGGGCCGTCGGTCGCTGCGGGACCGTCCGGCGTAACCAGTGACGGACTACCAATCCAATCCGAGGACGACGAAAACCTGGGCGAGCGGGCGCAGAGGGCGACCTACGCCCCAGATGAAATTGTCATACCTTCGGGCCCGCGCGGGCACTTCCTGGTTGAAGTCGACGTCAATGGAACCCCCGTGCGCTTCTTAGTCGATACCGGCGCCACAATGGTTACCCTGACGGCGGAAGACGCACAGCGGATCGGCCTGCCAGTTAGGGCCCTGGATTACAGTGCAAGAACCCAAACCGCGAACGGCGAAGTCAGGGTCGCGCCCGTGACCTTGCGCGACATGCGGCTCGGCGATCTGGAAATGCAGGACGTCGAAGCGACCGTGACCCAGGCACAACTGAATATCTCTCTTCTCGGCACCAGCTTTCTTCGGCGGTTGTCCGGTTACGAGGTGCGCCCCGAAGGACTGGTTCTGCGTTTTTAGACCGCCGATTGAACCGCGATTGTATCTGGGTAGGATAGGTCACAAATTTCACACAGAATAACTTTGTTCAAATTCACCCATCATTTGTCATTATTGTCAAATGTAACGTATTGTTGATCTTTAGTTGGTAAATCATGAAAAGGTGCGGAGAAAACCTACATGATTACGTTCGGCATTTGCCTTATTTATTACGGCGTCGCGCTGTTCCTGTATCAAATATACGGGTGGCTGAATGCGGGCGTGTGGACGCCGTTCCCAGTGAGCCGGGCTTGGGAGGGTTTCTTCGGATCGCCAGGATTATCGGACCCCTTCTTTAACAGCTTGATAAATTGGTTCCTGGCATGGCCCTTGAGTATCGCCCTGCTAGCCGGGGGAGTTAGCGTGCTCGGTACAGTTTTCGGCTTCAGGCGAATCTTGGAGCGGCGGCAAAATCGTCTGCGCTTGAAGTGGCTTCTGGAACAGTGCGATGCGGCGGGCTACAAGCCCTGGGCCGTACCGAAGGTCTTACGTGAGCTCGATGACCGTTTGAAGAACGAGAAGATCGCGCGCCAAGAAAAGGTCAGCTAAGTCGGCTTCCCCGCGCCTTCACATTCCGGTTATGATGGCAAGTACCGCTGCGGCTGAGCGCTCATGAATATGGCCTGGCCCGGCAACACCGCGATTGGGCGGTCCGTCGAAATGTATGCTCGCGGGGCCCGCCCAGTCCGATGAGGAGAGGGCAATACGATGAAGGTCCGAGCCATGCTCGCCCTTAAGGGCGATAACGTCCTAACCGTTCGCACCGACGCCACAATCAAGACCGCGGTCGGGACCCTAAAATCGGAGAAGATTGGCGCCCTGATTGTTAGCGACGACGGTTCCAAGGTCCAAGGCATCTTGTCCGAACGGGACGTCGTACGCGGCCTGGTAACGCACGGCGCATCCTTGCTCGATATGCGGGTCGCCGATTTTATGACCTCCAACGTGAAGACCTGCGGCATGGACGACAATATTCAGGATATCATGTCGCAAATGACACGGAGCCGAATCCGCCACCTTCCTGCCGTCGATAACGGCGCACTGCGTGGCATGATCAGTATCGGCGATGTGGTGAAGATCCGGCTGGAGGAGCTAGAGACTGAAGCAAACGCTTTGCGCGACTACGTCGCGGGGCGAACCTAGCGAGACAGGGGCCGGAACCGGCCGCGCGGCAAGGCTTTAAGGAGATCCGATTTGCGTCGTTTTGCTGAACTGATGGCCTTGATACTGGCCGTCGCCGTTGTCCTGGGCGCAAGCCATGCCTCGGCCGATTCTTGGAAGTCGAAAAAGGGTAAGTCCAAAGGAAAGCATGCGGAACGCTACGAAGTTGGCGACTGTACTTACAAAATCAAGTCCAACGCCAAGGGTCACAGCAAGAAGATGAAATGCCGCGGGAACGCTCGCTTCAGCAGCGGCCCCCCGCCTTGGGCACCGGCTCACGGTTACCGCGCCAAGAATAAAGGCCGCCGTTCGGAACAAGGACCCTATGTCCCGCCGTTCGATCTCAGTTTAGGTCAGTGTAACCGTTCGGCACTGGGCGCGGTTCTCGGCGGCGGCGCCGGCGCCGCGATCGGATCGCAGATCGGTAGCGGCGACGGCCGTACCGCCGCAATCCTGGGCGGAACAATTATAGGCATTCTGGTTGGCGGCAACATCGGGCAAATGATGGACGATCTCGACCAGAACTGCGTTGGTCAGGCTCTCGAACATGCGCCGGACGGCCAGGCGATTATCTGGAACGACGGGCAATCTGACGCCCAGTATCAGGTCGCGCCGGTTCAGACCCTCCAAACCGACGATGGCCAGTATTGCCGGGAATACACGGCGACCGCGACCGTCGGCGGTCAGAAGCAAAACAGCTATGGCATGGCCTGCCGCCAAGCAGACGGATCTTGGAAAATTCGCAGCTAAAAGCCGCTTTTACAGGATGTTCGCGCGGTAACCTTGAGCTTGCTTGGTTACCGCGGGGATGTTTGTGCGCGTCCTTCGTAATACTGATCACGGCTGGAAACGATCCGCCGCCATGATCCTAACGGAGGAGGCGAAGATGACACGCAGATTAGGTTGGTTAATAGGGGCTCTGGCGCTTGGCCTCTGGGCCTGGTCGCCAAACGCCGCCCAGGCGGATAGCGGGCACCGGGAAAAAGCTGAAAAGCATTACAAGCAGGACCGCGATTACCGAGACTATCGCGGGGAACGAGGGCACGCGAAACACCGGCACGGGCACAAGCGCGATCGCGGGTACCGCGCGCGCGACTATCGCCGTTATGGCCATCCCTTTCGCGGACCTCGCTATGGCGGCCGTGGTGCCGGAAAATACATTTACGACGACGGTTATTGCCGCACCACTTACAAATACGGGAAACACGGAAGCAAGTATCGCGTTCGCTGCCGGGACGATGATTTCCGTGGACGCCGCTCGGACCGGTACGAGCGCCGTGGAAGTGGCTACGGGCGTGGCGGCAACGTCATCGTGATTCAACCGAACTATGTCGCGCAAACGCTGGACAACGCTTCCGACGGCCAGTCGATCGTGTGGAACGATTCGCGGGAACGGACCCAGTATGAGATCGTGCCAACCAAATCGTATCAAACCGGTAATGGCCGCTATTGCCGCGAGTACTTGAACACGGCGACCGTCGGCGGCCAGAGTCGCCAGGTCTATGGACAGGCTTGCCGTCAGGAAGATGGTTCCTGGGAGATCGTCCGCTAAGGAGGCGCATCACATCCGCACCGTTAGCGCGAATAGCGTCTCAGGCCGCCTTCCAGGATGGAAGGCGCGCCTCTTCCACGGCATGGCACGCGATCGAGGTGCCCTCCACCATAATACTTTTCGGCGTCTCGGTGCGGCAGCGGTCATTGGCGAAGGGGCAACGCGGATGGAAAGCACAGCCGGACGGCGGATCGATGGGGCTTGGGACCTCACCCTCCACCTGCGTTCTCTGGGTCCCGGTTTTTGAAATATCCGGCACGGCATCGAGCAGCATGCGCGTATAGGGATGCAGCGGATGAGTAAATAACCGGTGCGTCGCCGACCACTCCACGATCCGGCCGAGGTACATGACACCGACCTTGGTCGAGATGTGATGGACGACCGCCAAGTCGTGACTGATGAACAGATACGTCAGACCTAGCGAGCGCTGCAAATCCACCATCAAGTTCAGAATCTGCGCTTGGACCGAGACATCGAGCGCCGACGTCGGCTCATCGCACACCAGGAACTCCGGCTCACCGCCCAGGGCTCGCGCGATAGATATCCGCTGCCTCTGGCCGCCGGAGAATTCATGCGGGTACTTGTCTCCGTCCAAAGGCGACATCCCGACTTGCCGCAAAAGCTCGCCGACTCGGGCCGACACCCCGCCATTTGCGGCTCGGCGCGATCTGGGAATCGACTCGGCGACGATTTCGGATACCCGCCAACGCGGATTCAGTGAGGCCTGCGGGTCCTGAAAAATCATTTGCATCTTGTGCTGGACGGATTGGTTGCGCGCCCTTTCTTCTCGCGTGCTCAAGGACGCGCCGTCGTAGCTAATGGTTCCCGCCGTCGCGTCGAAGAGACCTACGATTGTCCGGGCCACGGTCGATTTACCGCAGCCAGATTCGCCCACCAGCCCGAAGGTTTCGCCCCGAACGATGGAAATATCCAGCCCGTCGACGGCTTGCACGATCCGGCGTCCCGTGCGCTCGAGAATTCGCGTGAGCAGGGGCGGCGACACGTCGAAATATTGCTTGAGCCCCTCGGCCTCGATCAGCGGCTTCGCCGATGCGGTGCCGTTGATACGTGGGCTGTCTCGATTCGTTTTTGCCGCCGCCCGCACGGGTAGAGGAGTCTGCGCTTGGTTGGAATCGTCATAAAGCCAGCAAGCCACGCGCGACGATCCCACCGCAATTAGTTCCGGGCGCTCGACGCTGCAGCGATCGAACGCCTGCGGACAGCGTGGGTGGTAGCGGCAGCCCGGCGGGGTTTCGTTCAAGCGCGGCATGGATCCGTCGATCTGAACCAGCCGCTCGACCTCTTCTCCGATCGAGGGAATCGATCCCATCAAACCGATCGTATAGGGCAGGCGGGCGCTATGAATAACGTCGGAAACCGGCCCGATCTCGCCGATCCGGCCCGCGTACATGACGGCCACGCGATCGGCGGTCTCCGAGATCACGCCCATGTCATGAGTAATCAGCATGATCGCGCTGCCATGCTGGGAACACAGCCGCTTCAAGAGGACGATGATCTGCGCTTGGATCGATACATCGAGCGCGGTGGTCGGCTCGTCCGCGATGATCAGTTTGGGGTCGGCGCAGAGGGCCAAGGCGATGACGACCCGTTGGCGCATACCGCCCGAGAATTGGTGCGGGTAATGATCGATGCGCTCCGCCGCGGCCGGAATGCCGACCTCTCTGAGAAGTTCCAATGCCCGCGTCCGGGCCTGCCGCGCCGTAAGCGGCAGATGGGCGACGATTGTATCCGTAATCTGCCGGCCAACCGTATGCAGCGGATTGAGGCTGGTGAGGGGATCCTGAAAAATCGCGCCGATATGACGGCCGCGTATCCGGCGAATATCGGCGTCCGGCAGGTTATCGATCCGCTGACCGTCGAACACGATCTCGCCGCCGGCGATCTTTCCGGGCGGCTCCAAGAGTCCAATAATCGCGGCGCCGGTCATCGATTTTCCGGCGCCGGACTCGCCAACGACACCCAGGACTTCGCCCGGGTCGATATGCAACGACAGATCGTCGATCGCGACCAAGGTGCCATGCCGCGTGGGGAACTCAACCCGAAGGTTCCTGACCTCTAATAGCGGTGCCTTGGCCATAGTGCGCTTTACCGCAACTTCGGGTTCAAGGCATCGCGCAACCAGTCGCCGAGCAAATTGACCGATAGGCCCATAATCGCCAGGGCGATACCTGGGAAGATGGTAATCCACCACTCGCCCGAGAACAGGAAATCGTTGCCGACCCGTATGAGGGTCCCCAGCGAAGGTTGAGTTGGGGGCACACCGACACCGAGAAAGGAAAGCGTGGCTTCGGTGACGATCGCGAGCGCCAGGCTTATGGTCGCGATCACGAGCACCGGACCCATGACGTTCGGCAGGAGGTGCCGGAACATGATGTACGCCGTGCCCTTGCCGGAAACCCTAGCCGCTTGAACATAGTCCTTGCTCTTCTCGACCATGGTGGTTGCCCGCACGGTGCGGGCGAACTGGACCCAGTAAGCCAGGGATATTGCCGAAATGACGACCACAAAGGCGATGTTTCCATGAGCCCCGGGCCCCAGGATGCTGCGGATCACACCATCGATGAGCAGGGCAATCAGGATATCCGGGAAGCTGAGTTGCACCTCGGCGATGCGCATGATCACGGCATCCAAGCGCCCGCCAACGTAACCGCTGATAAGACCGAGCGTGACCCCCAAGGTCGCCGCGATCAAGACACTGGCAAACCCGACGCCCAAGGAAATTCGCGATCCGTGAATTATCGTCGATAGCACATCGCGCCCGGCATTATCCGTGCCCAACAGGAATCGGCTATCCCCTCCGTCGATCCAGGCCGGCGGCAAGAACGAGTCTAGGATACTGACGCTCGCCATGTCATAGGGATCGTGGGGCGCGACCCAAGGTGCGAACAAGGCGCTCAGCAAATAGATCAGCGTGACGATCCCGGCGGCTACCGTTACCTTGGAACGCCGAAAGCTATAGGCAAGATCGCTGTTCCAAGCGCGCTTTACTAAACCTGTGGCGGCGGCAGAACCCGCCAATTGTGATGACTGGCTCATGCCCGAACACCGCGCCCGACCCGCAGCCGCGGATCGACAAAGTAATACAGCAGATCGACGACCAAATTTATGATCACGAAGAAGCTGGCGATCAAAAGCAAGTAGGTCGACATAACCGGAATATCGACTTCGTTAATTGCTTGAATGAACATCAGGCCGACACCCGGCCACTGGAAGACTGTTTCGGTAATGATCGCGAACGCGATGATCGACCCGAGCTGTAAGCCGGTAATGGTGATCACCGGGACCAGCGTGTTCATGAGCGCATAGCCGAAATGAACGGTGCGATTGGAAAGGCCGCGCGCGCGCGCGAATTTGATGTAGTCGGCGCGCAGCACTTCCAGCATTTCCGAGCGCACCAGGCGCATGATCAAGGTCATCTGAAACAACGCCAGGGTGATCGCCGGCATGATGAGGGCCTTCAACCCGCTCGCCGTCAAGAGCCCGGTACTCCAAAAGCCGAGTTGCACGACCTCGCCTCTGCCGAAAGAGGGGAGAAGTTGAAACTGAACGGAGAAAATGAAAATCAGTAAGATACCGATTAGGAACGTCGGCAAGGAAACGCCGACCAAAGATCCCGATAGGATCAGGTGTGAAAACCAAGACTCACGGTTAAGCGCGGTGAAAATTCCGGCCGGAATTCCGATTCCGAGAGCGATTAGGGCGGATAAGATACTTAGCTCGAGCGTCGCCGGAAGGCGCTCCGCGATGATGGAAGCGACCTTACGTTTCTGCTGGTACGAGATTCCGAATTCCAACTGCACTGCTCGGCCGACGAAGCGAACGAACTGAACCGGCGCCGGGTCGTTCAAACCCAGCGATTCTCTCAGCTCTTCGCGTTTTTCATCGGAAGATTGGATTCCGACCAGATTAGCGATCGGATCGCCGACATAAGTGAATAGCGAAAACGAGATTGCCGCCACGCACAGCATCACGACTAAGGACTGCAACACGCGCGCCAAGATGTAGGAAATCAAGGCGACCCCCGAATGATCATGCTAGAGCCTGATCCGTTCATATTGAACCATTTGATGGCGCCAAATCAGGCCACTCGGCTAGGCGCGGAACGCCGCGCGATGTGGGGCATCGGGCAAGTTCCGTAACGACGACGATGGGCTGATTTGGCCCACCGGAGGCCGGTTTTTCGCGCCCGCCGGACGTCGTTACGGCCCACTTGTGGTCATAAAGACCACGGGGTAGCCCGGGCCAAGCCAGCAGACGCTAAAAACCGGTCAAATGATTCAATATGAACGGATCAGGCTCTAGGGTTGAGAAAAAGAAAGAGGCTCGGGAGCAAAACTTCCGAGCCTCTTTCGGTTATCGAATCGTGCCTATTTCATATTGATGTACCAGAATTGCAAGGCGTTGTCCGCACGCTGCGCGACGGTGACACCGTTCCGTACACCCCAGGATAGTGCCTGCTGGTGCAGCGGAATGTATCCGACTTCGTCTTTCACGATGCCGAAGGCCTCGTCGATCATTTCCTGGCGTTTCTTGGCATCGGTTTCCGAGGAGATCTTCTTCGAAAGCTCGGTCACCCGCGCATTGCCGTACCCGCCACCGTTCCAGGCAAGGCCGCCGTCGGCCGGGGGCACCATCAGATGCGCGATCACCGAACCGGCGTCCTGATCGTCGGGAATCCAGCCCAGCAGATACATGCTGATATCGTGCTCCTTGAGCTTGGCGAAAAACTTGCTCTTGGGTTGGGCGAGTAGATCTACGTTAACGCCAACGCGCGCGAACATGCCCGCGACCGCCTGGCAGATCTGCTCGTCGTTGACATAGCGGTTGTTCGGGCAATCGAGCTGGATATCGAAGCCGTCCGCGTAACCGGCATCGCTAAGCAACTTTTTCGATGTCGCCGGATCGTAAGGCAAGCGGCCATTGAGGGCCTCGTTGTATCCGCCCAGCTTCGGCGCCAGAAGCAAACCGGCGGGAGTGGAGGCGCCGCGCATGACCTTGGACTTAATGGCATCGATGTCGATTGCCTGATAGAGCGCTTGCCTTACCCGCTTGTCCTTAAGCGGGTTCTTGCCTTTCACGGACGAGTAGAGAAGCTCATCGCGTTCCTGATCCATGCCCAGGAAAATCGTCCGCAGCTCCGGCCCCTGCAAAGCCGTGGCGACGCCCGAGGCGTTGATGCGATCGACGTCCTGAACCGGCGCCGGGAACATCAGGTCGAGTTCCCCGGACAACAGAGCCGCCGTGCGCGTCGCATCGGACCCAATCGGGGTCAGGACGACATCGGTCACGTTGAAGCTCTGGTTGCCGATGTCCCACCAGTCCTTGTTAAGCGTGAGCACGGTTTTCACGCCGGGCTCGCGGCTTACAAGCTTAAAGGCACCGGTCCCGTTAGCATTCAAGGTGGCATAGTTCTCGACATTCTTGTTGAGATCGACTGGGTCGACCGCGCCATTGGCTTCCGCCCACTGCTTATCCATTATGACCAGCGGCGCGATGGTATTGAGCAGGATCGGATTGACGTTCTCGGTTACGATGTCGACCGTTCGGGCGTCGACCTCTTTGACGTCCGCGATGCCGCCAACGTAGCTGTCCATGTCGGCGCCGTCGCGTTGGGCGCGCTTGAAGGAAAACACCACGTCGTCGGCGTCGAAGCTATTTCCGTTGTGGAACTTCACCCCCTCGCGCAGCTTGAAGCGCCAGGTTGTGGGGCTAACCAATTCCCAGCTAACCGCAAGCGCCGGCTCTAGCTGCAGATTTTCGTCGTAGCGAACCAGAGGCTCGTGAATGTTACTATGAAACGCGGTCGAGAAATTCTCCGCCAAGGCGTAAGGATCCATTGAGGCGACGTCGCCCTGGAACGCAAATCTGAACGTCTCGGCCTGCGCGGGAACCGCGGCTGAAATACCGGCCGCAATGGCCAATACTCCAGTTAACTTGATGATTCTTTGCATTATGTTGCTCCACCCTGCACTTGTTATTAATACCATAATTGCCCAGGAGCGTATCCAAGGCCCTGACGGGTGTCAACTAACCGGCCCGGCCGTTGGCAAGGCGGTAAAATCCGCGCTACCATGGCCAGCTTAGGGCGGCTGCGCCCCATATTGCGATTGCCGAAAGGGCCCGGTTTTGAAGATCTCAGACTCAAGCTGGATGCAAATCGAAGAGTATTTGAAATCGGACGACCGCTGCGTCGTGCCGCTGGGATCGACCGAGCAACACGCTTATTTGAGCCTGTCGACCGACAGCATACTGTCCGAAAAGGTAGCCGTGGAGGCCGCGGCGCCCCTCGGCATCCCGGTCTTTCCCGCCGTACCTTATGGCCTGGCCCATCACTGGATGGCGTTTCCAGGTACCGTCACCTTACGCATGGAAACCTATCTAGGCTTGATCGGCGACATTCTCGACAGCCTCGCCCACGCCGGGTTCCGGCGCATCCTTATGGTTAACGGCCATGGCGGGAACATGCCCGCGGCCAATTACGCGCGGCAGTGGATCGCGGCCAACCCGGACGTTCGTATCTTATTTCACAACTGGTATGCCGCGCCCAAATTCGCGGCCGCGGTCCGCGAGATCGACAAGATCGCGTCCCACGCTTCCTGGCTCGAGAACTTCGCCTGGAACCGGCTGGACGGAGTCGAAATGCCGGATGGCGCCAAGGACCTAGTCGATATGGGCAGCCTGCAGAGCCTCAATCCGGACCAAATCCGCGCGGTCGCGGGCGATGGCAACATGGGCGGAGGTTACCAGCGCGCCGACAGCGAAATGGAGGCGGTTTGGGCCGTAGGGGTTGCGGAGACCCGTGCGCTTCTGACCGACGCTTGGCCGTAAGCGGAGCGCCTCTTTTAGTCTGGGGCGCGGGCGCCATCGGCGGCACCCTCGGCGCTTACCTGGCTCGCGCCGGTCATGAGGTCCTGTTCGTCGATACCGCCCCGGACCATGTCGCGCGGATCAACGAGCGGGGTCTGACCATCACAGGTCCCATCGATACCTTCACGGTTCCGGCCAAGGCCGTGACGCCGGAAAACTTGGAAGGCGTCTTCGACCGTATCGTCCTGGCGGTCAAAACGCCGGCGACCCAGGAGGCGTCTCTTGCTCTTGCCCCCCATCTTGCGCCGAACGGCTACGTCGTCTCGGCCCAAAACGGCTTGAACGAACCCCAGATCGCCGACGTCGTCGGGCCTGCTCGCACCCTGGGTTGCTTCGTGAATTTCGGCGCCGACTATCACGCGCCGGGAGAGATCATGTACGGCGGACGGGGCGCCGTGGTCGTGGGCGAGATCGATGGCCGGATCACGGAGCGGGTGAGGGCACTGGCGGCCCTGCTCCAGGACTTCGAGCCGAATGCGATAGCGAGCGCAAATATCTTCGGCTATCTCTGGAGCAAGATGGCCTATGGCGCCATGCTCTTCGCCGAGGCCCTGACCGAAGCCTCGATCGCCGATTGTCTCGATCACCCGGACTACCGCGACCTGTTCATAGCCCTGGCACGCGAAGTCCTGGCGGTCGCCCAAGCGCATGGCGTGACGCTGGAGCCGTTCAACGGTTTCGATCCGGTAGCGTTTCTGCCCGGCGGCAGCGACCTGGCGGCCCACGCCTCGCTTGAGACCATGGTCGCCTTCAACCGCCGCTCGGCAAAGACTCACAGCGGGATCTGGCGCGACATCGCGGTGCGCAAGCGCAAGACCGAAGTCGACGCTCTGCCCGGCGCGGTGCCCGCACTCGCGAGGGAAAAAGGCTTGTCCGCGCCGCTGTGTGCCCGCTTGACCGAGTTGATACACGAGGTCGAAGAAGGCACGCGCCCTCAATCGTGGCAAAGCCTGGACGCGCTTAAGGCCGTATTGGCCTGAACGCGGACAGGGCAGGGGAGAGACAATGCGTATGGATCGCCGCTTCGACCAACGCGTTGTCCTGGTCACCGGCGCCGCCCAGGGTATCGGCGCCGGGATCGCCAAGGCGTTTCGCGACGCCGGCGCCTTGGTCCACATCGCGGATATCGATGCCGAGGGGATCGCGGCGTGTGGCCAGGCTCTCGATCTAGAACCCCACGCCTTGGACCTTTCCGATCGAGACCAAGCCCGGAAAACCGTAAACGCCATTACCAAGCGCCACGGTCGTATCGACATCCTGATCAACGCCGCCGGGGGCGTCCGGGGTCAAGTCGGCCGGCCCATAGAAGACATCGCGGAAGCCGACTGGCGCTCAATCTTCCAAGCCAATGTGGATGGCGCCTTCTGGCTGACGCAAGCGGTCGCCCCGGGGATGAAAAAGGCGGGCTTCGGCCGCATCGTGAACATTGCCTCCAGCGCCGGGCTGCGCCCAAGCCTGACCGGCATCCAGGCCTACACCGCCGCCAAGCACGCGCTGGTCGGACTGACCAAGCAGATGTCCTGGGAGCTTGGCCCCCACGGCATCACCGTCAATGCAATCGCCCCGGGCTTCATTCTCTCCAATCCGACGACCCAACGTCAGTGGGAGAATTTAGGGCCGGAGGGCCAAAAGCAGCTTCTGGAGTCAATTCACGCCAAACGCCTCGGCGCCCCCGAAGACATCGCAAACGCCGCCCTGTTCTTCGCCGACGAAGCCAGCGGATGGATCTCGGGCCAAGTCCTGTCGGTCGACGGCGGACGGTCCTGACGAACCCTAAACTTCCGCAGGCGGACTGACGCTAGAGAGTGTCACTGACGGCCATGACGATATCGTCGAGCACCGCGTGAATGCCGGTCGCGAAATAACATGCGACATGCGAAATGCCGGCGTCTTACCTTTCGGAAGGTTTTGGGTCATGCTCAGGCGGCTGGGAGGGTTCCACATGGGGAAACCCGGTTGACATACGGTCCCCTGCGATGCGTCTACCGCGCAATTTTTTTTAGTAGCTTTTGACCCAGGTCATTGCGTCCGGCCTCAGTTTTAAGCCACAAAATCCATGATACCCAAAATGTCTACGAGGCTGCATCCCGCCAGCGAACAGGGCGGGCTTCGATGGCGGGAGTCCGCGTTAAAAGCGCTAGGATAAATGCCATGATACATTGTGCAGGAATCAAGCCGTTGCCGGAAAGGTGCTTCGAAACGGTGATCTGGCCACGAGTTCTGTTCGTTTTTTTCGTGCTGACTATTGGCCAATTTTTGGCACCGCTCGCCAACAGCGCGATAATCGTCGGAGAGTTTGGCGGCATAGTAACGCGCACGGATTTTTTCGTCTCGCCTTCGAGAGACCCTGCGCTTTTCCCGGGTGGCGGAATATCGGTGGGCGACCGTCTATCGGCGCAGCTGTTCTACGACACAGAGACCGCATTGATCGCAAGTTTCAATGATAGCCATGGGCTTTTCACTTTTTCAGCAATTCCGCCTAGCAGCGCTATGAGTCTAACTATCGGAGACTTCACTTGGAACGCTGACCCTCTCGCCAACTCGGCTCCCTTCGCCCCACCTATACGAGTGTCTATTCAGAATGATTTTTCCTTTTTTCCCAGTCCTGTTCCTGTGACCTCAGACACGGTAGATTTCTTCGGTAGGGGAGGTGACAGCGCATCTTTTCCAGTACATCAAGATCTGCAGAACTTACACCTTTCACTCCGGTTCCTGGATACGTCTGCAATGCTCGTCGAGAATGGTGCTCTTCCGACATTAATATCCATAGACGGACTGGCCGTAGCGCCATCCAGTTACCTTTTTAATATCTGCTCTGAGTCGAATTTCTTCACGGATGGATACTGTATCCGCGGCAATTTGGATTTTGCGTCGCTCTCTGAGGCATCTGAACCCAGCCCTATCCCCGAACCCTCCGCCCTCGCTCTCTTCGCGACCGGCCTAGCTGCGCTCGGCGTAATGAGCTGGCGGCGGAGGAGAGCGCTGTCGGGCGGTCCTGACTAGCGCCAGACCTCCGCGAGCGGACAGGCGCTAGAGAGTGTCACTGACGGCAACGACGATATTGTCGAGCACCGCGTGAATACCGGTTGCATAGTGGCTGAGACGGTTTCCCGAGCCGGTATTGGCCGAAATCGCATAGGAGATGCCCGCGCCCGGATCGTGGCCCATCACGGTGACATAACCCGGCAAACCGCCCTGGTGGCCGAGAAGGAGCCGGTCCCCGTAGGTCATCCCAAAAATCCCCAACCCGGCCTCGCTCAGGCGGGTGCCGACAAAGCCGCAGGGGGTGCGGTTCCGGATCATCTCCTGGAGCATACCTTTATCCAGTATCTTTCCACCGAACAGCCCTTGCAGAAACAAAACCAGGTCGGAGGGGACGGAGACGATATCGCCCGCGGCGTAGACGCTCGAGAAAGGGCACAGATCCGTGGTGTCCTGAAGCTCGTCGGAATACTCGAGAACCGTTTCGGTTCGCCACATCTCGCCCCCCTGGTCAACCGGGAGGTTCTCGTTTCCCGGCGCCACCGCCGGCCGCCAATAAAACCCGCGCGCGAGCCGGTGGTGGGGGAAATCCTCGGTGGCGCTCGACCAGGTGCTTTCCAGGCCCAAAGGGTCGAGAATGCGGCTGCGGATCGCGCCGCCCAGGGTTAGCCCAGTTAACTCCTCGATCAGCATGCCGGCCAGAACGAAGCCGGTGTTGCTGTAGACCGTGGCCTCATCCGGCGCGCACGGGCGGTTCACCCGAAAGGCAAGATCGACGATATCCTTGGGCCGCCAATGGCGCCCGGGCGCCACCGGCAAGTGAGATTCGAATTCGGGCAACCCGCTTCTGTGGTTAACCAGATGCCGGAGGGAAATTCGATCCGCCATCGGAAGCCAGGGGAACCAGGCCGATACCGGCCGGTCGAGCGCGATTCGATCTTCTCCGGCGAGTTGTAGAAGCACCGTGGCGACGAAGGTCTTGGTACAGCTCGCCACCTTTAGGAGATCGGCGGTCGCGAGGGGTTTGGCCGGCACGCGCGACGAAAGCCCACGGGACACGGCGGTCACACCATGCGCCGTCCCGACGGCGGCGGAACAGCCGACTACGCCGGTATCGATAAAGCGCTCGAGGAGGGTGCCGATCTTCTCTTGAAGCCCTGATGACATCGAACCAACCCGTTCGCTACGCATCGACTGCCTTTTTGCGAGGCAAAACTCAGAATACGCCGCGACGGGTCGGCTAGCCAATGATAACGACCGACGAAGACAGACTTGGCCGACCCGGAAGCGGCCGCGCGCGCGTGTGTCCTTAGAACGTCGGACTCAAGAGTGTTTGCGGCACCAGAATTGGTACATCCCTATGAAGGTGTCGGGGTTCTTGGCTTCGTAGTCGGCCCAGGCGTTGAGGTCGGCGAGGGCCTCGGGGGCCGGGTGATGGGTTTGGAAATGGGCGATTACGGATGGATCCTCGAAATCGAAACCGATAAATGTGAGGCCCGCATTGGCGAGGGTATCGGCGATTTCGGGTAGGGAATAGCAGCGTTCCTGCACGTGAAACAGAAGATCGCGGCACCCGTTTAGGTCATAGAAATCGAGGATGCGCAGGGGGTGCGTGAAGGACGGTGCTGCTTCTTGGTCAAGCAGCCGCTGGCGGAAGGCGCGGATGTTGTCCGGGATTGGCTCGATGTCCTGCTGTTTTACCCTGTCTTGAATTGCCGTGACATGGCGGCGAGCAGCTTGGCTGTACAGTCCGAGCCGGAGGAAGCCCTTGGGGGCTAGGCACTCGGTCAGTGCCGCCAGTCCGGCTGCCGGATCGGCCATGTGATGGAGCACGCCGACACATTCGATCACTGGAAATTCGCGCGCGAGACTAGGTAGATCAAGGATGTCGGTCTGCATGAAGCGGATATTTTGGACGTTGCATTTCCGTGCCATACGCATCGCATAGGCAAGGCTGGCGCGGCTAAGATCCACTGCAAGTACATTGACGTCACGATTGACGCAGGCGAACTGGATTGGTTGTTGTCCGGTGCCACAGCCGGCGATGAGCACATCCGTCAGGTCGGTATGAGGATCGAACTGCAAGGCAGGATTGATCAATGCCAGGCGCCGTGTCAGTGAGACGGGTGGTTCGTACCGGAGGGAAAGCCAGCGTGGATAAGGGTTCGACTCATACTGCGCCTGGACGGCGCGGGACGTGGCGTCGGCCACGGCGCCCAGTGCCGGGATATCGGCACGCATGACGTCTTCGGCGGCGGGTTCGAATACAGTCAATTCAAGCAGTGAACCCCACCAGGGGTCACCGGCTGCTGGCGTCGTATGGGTAAGCCACGGCACGGTGGCGAGGGGGTGATACATGGCGAATGCGAGCAGGTCGGGCGTCGGAGCGCTGGAGTCCTCTGTCGTCTGCAAGAGCTGTTTGTGGAGCGCCGCAACAGTGGACCGCTCATCATCGCCAATAGCGAAGACATAGCCGTTGTTGTGACTTTGACAAGCCAATGCGGCCATGAGGCGTAAGGCCCCCGGTCCCGGTTCGGCTGAACTCGTCGTGGCGAATAACAAGTGCCGGCGGCACCGAGTGAGAAAGTGCTCTAATGCTGGGTCGACATTAACCGTGCGTTCGAGCAGGGCCAAGACCAAGGGGTCATGGGCAAACGCGGTGAAGTCCGGGGTTTCGTCGTCAGAATCAGCGGGCACCAAATTCGGCCCATATTTGTGTAGGATGAGCGTTGCGGCGATGCGGGCAAGGTCCTGGTCACGGGCACCGTGGCCCAGAAAGCAGGCCATGACCAGTTCGTAGAGGGTGGCGTCGAATGCCGTTGGCTCCAAGGGCCCGAGTGCCAGTGCAAGGCCCGCGATGACGCCTTCATGAGCACTATCGTTGGCGAGGGCGGCATGATAGTGGGTAATCGCCTCCCCAAGGCGGCCCTGTGCGCGCAAGGTATGGGCAAGGTTGCAGCGGACGTCGGGGAAACTGGGATCGGCTTGCAAGGCTTGTTCGTAGACGGCGGCCGCTTCTGCCGGCTGCCGCAGATCTCGATAGAGACTGCCCAAGTTATTCAGGAGCGCGGGGGATTGTGGATCGCAGGCGAGCGCATCACGATAAACTTCCAAGGCTTCACTGAGGCGCCCTTGGTTGTGCAGAAATGCGGCCAGACCAAGATAGGGCCGCAGGTCGCCGGCCGCATGTTCGCGGGCCTGGCGAAAATGGCGCTCCACCCGGTCCGGCGCGCTACGACTCTGCCAGAGCATCGCTATATTGTAATGTGCGTCCGCATATGTGGGATTGAGCGCCAGCGCTTGCTCAAGATGGCGCAGCGCTTCGTCGTCATTGCCGGTTGCGCGTAAAGCCACGGCCAAGTTGTTGTGGCCGTCAGCAAGACTGGGGTCGAGGGCCAGGGCTTTCTCATAACTGACGATGGCCGAGGCATTCTCCGCGCGGCCAAGTCTGATATCCGCCAATAGGCAGTGACCCATGGCGCAGCGGTCGTTCAAGGATAGGGCGCGCTCGAGCTGCTGGATTGCGCCGGTGTCTTGACCCAGTTGTTGTAGGACAACCGCAAGATTGTAAATCGCTTCGAAATAGCTGGGGTTGAGGGCTATGGCTTTACGGAAACAAGCCGCCGCTTCCCGAATGCGTTGCTGATCGCGGCGGATATTGCCCAGGTTGTAATGCAACTCCGGGGTCGGGGGGTGCAGTTTTATGGCTTGGGCCACATGGTCCGCGGCAGTGTCAAGTTCGCCTAGCTGGTGTAGCAACACGCCCAGCAGGTTCAACGCGTCGATATTGCGGGGGTCGTGGGCGAGAACCCACTCATAATGCTGGCGTGCCGCTTGGGCGTTGCCGCTTTGATGGTATTGCACGGCCAGATTTAGATGCTCAGCCGCTTCGGCGGCCAGGTTTGCCGGCGGCGGTGCGGCGGCCTGGTTGCCGCGTGCCTGACTCGCGGCGGCACGCCGTTGCCCTCGATTGCTCATTCTCTCGGCGCACTCCCCTCGCTCGGCTCGCATTGTCACGCGAGAGCGAAAGGAATTCGTTAAAGTTACCAAGAAATGACGTTCTTGGGCGGGGCTGCCCGAGGCGCGTTTGGGCGTGAATGGGCCGATGGCAACCGCCTCGGCCGGGGGCGTCAGGCCGCGCTAATCCGGTATTCGGGCGCGCGGCACTTTGAACACCTGTTCGGGGAACACCTGTTCGAGCTCTTCGTCGTCTAGCTCTTGCTGCGGAGCGGAGCTGAGTTCGGACACAGATGTAGGCTAGACTGTTAATACAAAACAAGTTTCATATGTTTTACCGAGTTATTTCATTCTCTTAGTTACAAACGATGGCGGATGGGGTGGGATTCGAACCCACGAGACGCGTTAACGCCTGCCGGTTTTCAAGACCGGTGCCTTCAACCGCTCGGCCACCCATCCAGGGGCGCCTATCTAGCGTGGCGCGCCGCATAGCGTCAACGCGGGCCAAATAGTCCGTCGATCGCGATTGCCCCGACTCGCCGCATCGCCCTAGAACGCGCGCGTGACATTCGGTTTTGCCAAGATTTTCTGGTTATTGTTCAAGCCCGGCAATCTGCTGGTGTTCGGCTTCCTGGCTGGATACTTGGCGGAGTTCACGCCCTGGCGGCGGATTCGCCGTCTTGGCCGGATCGTCCTGGGAGCAACCCTCGGCGCCATTTTGGCCGTGGCCATCCTGCCCATCGGGTCTTGGCTGACCGGCCCCCTGGAAGACCGATTTGCCGCACCGGCAGGCTTGCCTGAGCGGGTTGACGGCGTGATCGTCTTGGGCGGGGCCATTGACTTGCGTCGTTCGGTCGACCGTGGCACGGCGGAGCTCAACCAACACGCGGAGCGGATGATCGCGTTCGCCGATTTGGCGCGTCAGTATCCCAAGGCGCGCTTGATTTTCGCCGGCGGCTCCGGCTCCCTGTACGACCAGAAACACAAGGAGAGCGATTTCGCGCCCAGGCTCATGGCGGACCTGGGAATTGACCCAAGGCGCGTAGTATTCGAGCGCGAATCGCGCAACACTTATGAGAACGCGCTCTACACAAAACGCCTGATCGGACCGCGGCCTGACGAGACCTGGCTTCTGGTCACCTCGGCGTTTCACATGCCGCGCGCGGTCGGTGTCTTCCGCGCCGCCGGCTGGGACGTTATGCCGGTCCCGGTCGACTACCAGACCTCGGGTCCGGGGCAGGCTAGCCTCGGGTTCGATCTCACCGGGAGCTTACGGCTAATCGGCTTGGGACTGCATGAATGGGTCGGTTTGGCGGCGTACCGCGCCTTGGGGTGGACCGCCACATTTTATCCGGGGGCCAAGCCAGCGCCCGGAAGCAAGTGACGGTGACATGCGGTTAATAAAACCTTGAGGGGCGATAGGCAAAATCGGACGCAAGTAGGGTGGCACTGGCGTTGCGTGTCAAATAGCTCCCGTGCCACATATCGCCCAGTTATCGAATAGAGTGCCCGAATGCATCTTGTTGACCTCACCCGGCGTTGCGCCGCGTACCTAGTGACCGTCGTCGCGCTTATCGTCGCTGCGCCAGTTAGCGCCCAGACACCGGACTTCCAGGTCTGGCTGGAGGCGCTTAAAAGCGAGGCTCGCGGCGCCGGCATCTCCCAAGCCACGATCGATACTGCCTTAGCGGACGTTGAGCCGATCGAACGTGTGACGGAACTCGACCGCAAACAACCCGAGTTCACACAGACGTTCTGGGCCTATCTCGATAAGCGCGTCACCCCTGAAAGGGTCGCGCGCGCCCGCAGCCTACTCGCCACCCACAAGGACCTGCTGGCCCAGGTCGAGGCCCGCTATGGCGTTCAACCCAGGTTTCTGGTCTCGTTTTGGGGCCTGGAAAGTAATTTCGGCGACTACACCGGCGGCTTTTCCGTGATCCGCGCCCTGGTAACTCTGGCGTTCGACGAGCGGCGGGGGAAATTCTTCCGGGCCCAGGTTTTGGATGCGCTGCGCATAATCGACCAGGGGCACATTTCGGCCAAGGCCATGCAAGGCTCCTGGGCCGGCGCCATGGGCCAAGTCCAGTTCATCCCTTCGACTTTCGTGCGCCACGCCGTCGATTTCGATGGGGACGGACGCCGAGATCTTTGGAACAGCCTGCCCGACGTCTTTGCCTCGGCCGCGAACTATCTGCGCGCAATCGGCTGGCGCGGGGACGAAACCTGGGGCCGGGAGGTGCGGCTGCCCAAGGGATTCGATTTCGAGCTGGCCGACCTGCGCACACGCAAACCGATCGGCGCCTGGCAAGCCCTGGGCGTGCGCCGGCCCGACGGTAGCGATCTGCCCCGAGCCGACCTTGAGGCTTCTATCATCGTCCCAGCCGGCCACAAGGGACCAGCCTTCATAATTTACGGTAACTTCCATTCTATTATGCGTTGGAATCGCTCGATTCTTTATGCAATCGCCGTCGGTCACTTGGCGGACCGGATCGCCGGCCTGCCATCTCTGGCGACAGTGCGGCCAGCCTCGGAAAAGCCCTTGAGCCGATCGGACGTCGAGGCGATGCAAACAATGCTCGCGTCCTTGGGCCTCGATCCCGGTACACCCGACGGGGTGGTTGGGGCCAAGACCCGCGCCGCCCTGAAAGTCTACCAGCGCAAGATCGGCGTAGCGCCGGACGGTTATCCCACTTACGAGATTTTGGATGCTTTGCGGCAATCCGCTTCCGCCGCTCCGCGCGGCGATTGATCACACGAAACGATCACAGCCTTGTTCCTTGGAAACTCGTCGCGAAAATGGCAGTATTTGCGTCGACTCGGGCGGATATCTACAAGATCATGAATCTTCCAAGCTTTAAGCACGCGGTGATTTGCGCGGCGTTGGCGTTCGGCCTTAACGCCTGCGCCCAATTCGAGTCGAGCGATTCGAGCCGCGGGAGCGGCAGCCCGGTGTCGCGGAGCGCCAAGTCCGGGGCTCCGGCGGCGGGCGTCGCCGGCGGTACCTACAAGATCGGTTCGCCTTACCAGATCGCCGGGACCTGGTATTACCCCAAGGAAGATCCCGACTACCGCGAGACCGGTATCGCCTCGTGGTACGGTCCCGGATTCAACGGCAAGATCACGGCCAACGGCGAGGTCTACGACCAAGACGGCTTGACCGCGGCACACAGAACGCTGCCGATGCCATCGATCGTGCGGGTCACGAATCTCGATAACGGCCGCTCGATCAAGGTGCGAATCAACGATCGGGGGCCCTTTGCGCGTAGCCGCATCATCGATCTGACACGGCGGGGGGCCGAACTGCTTGGCTTTGTACGTGACGGCACGGCAAAGGTTTCAGTCGAAATCGTCGGCGATGAAACCCGCCGGGTCGCGTCGGCGGCTCTGACCGGCGACGCGGCGAAAGACGCCCCGGATGCCGTTCCGATGGTCGCGGTAACGGCGGAGACCTTACCGGGCAGCGTAACGCCGACCTTGGCCGACAACCCCTCCGCGAGCCAGACGGCGTTCGCGGTGCAGAACCGGAGCGTCCCGCGGTTGGGGCCTGTCGATACGTTTTCAACGGCGGCCTTAGGCCGGCCTGTTGGAACCAATGAAATTTTTGTCCAGGCGGGCGCATTCACGAATTTCAACAACGCGAACCGGCTGCGCGCGCAACTGTCGCAATTAGGTAATGTGCGCATAGCGAGCGCCCTCGTGGAGGACACCCAGTTTTTCCGCGTGCAGCTAGGACCGGTCCCCAATGTCGATTCCGCTGACCGCTTGCTGACACTTTTGCTTGCCAACGGTCACACAACCGCCACGGTTGTCGTGGATTGAGCATCCCAGCCGGCAAGCTGAGAATCCTCGATGCGCTAAAACCGCGGCGCATCTACACATGAACCTGATCGCCACGGACCCGCACCTGCCATGAATCAGATATTCTTTCGACTTCCCGCCGTCGGTCTTTTCCTTGCCGCTCTTTGGCTCACCGGCGCGCCGCACCTCGCCAACGCTTTGGAAACCAAGGCGCGAGAAGCCTTGTTGATCGATTTGGAAACCGGCGCACCCTTGCTGGAAAAGGACGCCGACACACCAATGCCGCCAGCCTCCATGAGCAAGATCATGACTGTTTTCATGGTCTTCGAGAGGCTCAAGGACGGGCGGCTGTCGCTCGACGACGAGCTGCCGGTCAGCGAGAAAGCCTGGAAGATGGGCGGCTCTAAAATGTTCGTGAGAGTCAACACCAAGGTGCGGGTAGAGGACCTGCTGCGCGGCGTGATCGTGCAATCGGGCAACGACGCGTGCATCGTCTTGGCGGAAGGGCTCGCCGGTACCGAGGAAGCCTTCGCCGAAGCCATGACCCAACGGGCGCGCGAGATTGGCTTGACCAATAGCAATTTCGTCAATGCGACCGGATGGCCCGACCCGAACCAATGGATGACTCCGCGCGACCTGGCGACCCTGGCAACCCGGATAATCGAGATGTTTCCCGAGTATTATAGATATTTTTCCGAGACCGAGTTCACTTGGAGCGATATCCGGCAGTCGAACCGCAATCCCTTGCTCTTTAAATCGGTCGGCGCCGACGGCCTCAAGACCGGACATACGGAGGAGGCGGGCTACGGCCTTACCGCTTCGGCGGTGCAAGGGGACCGCCGCCTCGTCCTGGTCTTGAACGGTATGTCGAGCCAGCGCGAGCGGGCCGAGGAATCGACCCGAATCCTAGCCTGGGGCTTCCGTGAGTTCGAGAACTACTCACTGGTCAAGCAGGGAGAAGCCGTCGACGACGCGCTGGTTTGGCTTGGCGACAAGTCGAGCGTGCCCTTAGTCGCGCCCGATGGCTTGACAGTCACGCTTTCGCGCGCCGCGCGCAGCAAAATGAAGGTGAAGCTGGTTTACGATTCGCCTGTCCCGGCGCCGATAGAAGCTGGCCAGGTGATCGCGAAGCTGGTCGTGACCGCGCCCGACACCACGCCGGTCGAAATTCCGCTTCAAGCCGGTGAGGCGGTCGAGCGTCTGGGTATGTTCGGCCGCCTAACCGCAGCGGTCCAGTATCTTATTTTCGGAGCCTCGTGACGGCCCCAAGCGTCGTTTGACCGCGAGGAGCCGGCCCGGCACAGTGACGCCATGGCGCGCGGTAAATTCATTACCCTGGAAGGCGGCGAGGGCGCGGGAAAATCGACTCAGATTTCCCTGCTGGCCGAGGCCCTGCGCGAGTCCGGGCTAAAGATTCATACAACGCGCGAACCTGGCGGCAGCCCGGGCGCCGAGGAAATCCGCAAGCTGCTGGTTATTGGCGAGGCGGGACGCTGGGACGCCATGAGCGAGGCGCTGTTGCATTTCGCCGCCCGCCGCGATCACGTCCAAAAAACGATTCTGCCCAAGCTCGATGCGGGCATTTGGGTTCTTTCCGATCGCTTCGCGGATTCGACCATGGCCTATCAGGGATACGCCCAAGGCTTGGGCCGCCCCGCGGTCGAGACTCTCTACAAGCTGACGCTCGGCGACTTCGCGCCCGACTTGACCTTGATTCTCGACCTGCCGGTGGAACTGGGCCTGGCGCGCGCGGCCTCGCGGCGCGACGGCGAGGATCGCTACGAGCGCTTGGGCGCGGCTTTCCATCAAAAATTACGCGACGCCTTTCACGACCTCGCGAAACGCGCGCCCGAACGTTGCGTCCTCGTCGACGCCTCCGGCGACCTGGGGACGGTTCAGACTGCTTTGCGCGCCACCGTCGCCGAACGTTTGGGCGTGGCCCTATCATGACCGGGCCGGAAAACGACGACGCCGGGCCGCCGGAGCCGCGCGCGAATCCAGAATTGCTCGATCGCGAGGCGGCGGAGCAGACCCTGTTGCGGGCGTTTCGCTCCGGGCGCCTGCCGCACGCCTGGCTGTTGAGCGGTCCGCGCGGTATCGGCAAGGCGACGCTGGCCTACCGCTTCGCGCGTTTTGTCCTGGCTGAGCCCAAGCCGGCCGGGCAGGGGGCCGATCTATTCGGCGCGGCCCCAGCGGCGCCGGAGGGCCTCTATCTGGAGCCTGAGAGCGAGGTTTTCCGCCGCGTTGCCGCCGGCAGCCATCCGGACTTGCGGTGCCTCGAAGTCGGCGTCGACCCACGCACCGGAAAGACGCGGCGGGAGATCCTGGTCGACGATGTCCGCAAGATCGGCCATTTCCTGCGCATGACCTCTAGCGAGGGCGGCTGGCGCGTGGTGATCGTCGATTCGATCGATAACTTGAATCGGAATGCCGCCAACGCGCTGCTCAAGGTTTTGGAAGAACCGCCAGAGCAGGCCCTCCTGATGCTGGTCAGTCATGCTCCCGGCGGCCTGTTGGCGACCGTCCGCTCCCGCTGCTGCCACCTGCCCGTGGCGCCCCTGCAGGAGGCGACGGTCGCGCGCCTGATGGAACGCTTCGCACCAGACCTCTCGCCCGAAGATAGGGCCGCGCTGGTGCGCCTGGGCGAGGGCAGCATCGGCCGCGCCCTGGACCTTGCGGCCGGCGGCGGGTTGGAGCTCTACCGCGAGTTGCTGAGTGTCCTGGAGGATTTGCCCCGGCTGGACGTCGCCAAGACCCATGCCCTGGGTGATCGCTTGGCCAAAGGCAGCGACGAGACCGCATTTCGCACTGGCATGGAATTGTTGATCTGGTGGCTGGCCCGTTCGATCCGGGGCGCCGCGGAAGGCAAGCCACCACCCGAGGTCTTAGTGGGCGAGGGGGCGCTTGCCGCCCGTCTAGCGGTGGGCCCCGGACTTGCGCGATGGCTGCCGCTATGGGACAAAATCACCCGCTTGTTCACCCAGGCAGGCGCGGCCAACCTGGACCGCAAGCAGGTTGTCATCACGGCTCTTCTGGAACTCGAGGCGGCCACGGCCACACGGACGTGAGCGAGGTGGCCAGCCATGTCTAAGGCTCATGCGAGGCATTCCGATGGCGGGTAAGGACTCCGCATACTACGTCACGACGCCGATCTATTACGTCAACGATGTACCTCACATCGGCCATGCCTACACGACTTTGGCCTGCGATACGCTTGCACGTTTCATGCGTCTTTCGGGGCGCGACGTGAAGTTCCTGACCGGCACCGACGAGCACGGCCAAAAGGTCGAGGCATCGGCCCAAGCCGCCGGCGTGGACCCGCAGACCTTCACAGACCGGGTCTCGCAAAACTTCCGCGATCTCTCGGCCGCCCTTAATTTCTCGAACGACGATTTCATCCGTACGACCGAAGCGCGCCATACCCGCGCTTGCCAGGCTCTCTGGGAAAAGCTGCAAGAGAACGGCGAAATATACCTAGGCAAATATGCCGGCTGGTATGCGGTGCGGGACGAGGCCTTTTACACCGAGAACGAATTGACCACCCGGCCCGACGGCAAGAAAATCGCGCCCAGCGGCGCCGAGGTCGAGTGGGTCGAGGAGCCGTCTTACTTCTTCCGCCTCTCGGCCTGGCAGGACAAGCTGCTCGACTTCTATGCGAAGAATCCTAAATCGGTTCTCCCAGAGGCCCGCCGCAACGAAGTCGTCAGCTTTGTCAAAAGCGGCTTGAGGGATCTATCCGTCAGCCGCACGACCTTCCAGTGGGGCGTCCCGGTGCCGAACGACCCCGACCACATCATGTATGTATGGTTCGATGCCCTGATCAACTATATAACCGCCGTGGGCTATCCAGACACCGATGGCGCGGACTTCACGACCTACTGGCCGGCGGACGTCAACATGGTCGGCAAAGACATTCTGCGCTTTCATGCGGTCTATTGGCCGGCCTTCCTGATGGCGGCGGGGGTCGCTCCACCCATGCGTGTCTACGCCCACGGATGGTGGACCAACGAGGGCCAGAAAATTTCCAAGTCGCTGGGCAATGTGATCGACCCGCACGACTTGGTCGCCCGCTACGGCTTGGATCAGGTGCGGTATTTCCTGCTCCGCGAGGTGCCCTTCGGCAACGACGGCGATTTCTCGCACCGGGCCATGGTCGGGCGCATGAATAACGACCTGGCCAACGATTTCGGCAACCTGGCGCAGCGCAGTCTGTCGATGATCGCCAAGAACTGTGCCGGCATCCTGCCCACACCCGGCACCTTCAGTCCCGCCGACAACGCGTTGCTGAACGCCGCGCGGGACTTGCGTGAACGCCTGGCCACGGAATATGAGGCACAGGCTTTTCACCGCGCGCTGGAAGCAACCTGGGTGGTCATATCGGACGCCAATCGTTACATCGACGAGCAGGCGCCCTGGGCCTTGCGCAAGAGCGACCCGGCGCGCATGGGCACGGTTCTCTATGTCGTGGCGGAGACCCTGCGCCACCTGGCGATCCTGACCCAGCCCGTCATGCCCGGCGCGATGAGCCGCATGCTCGACCAGTTGGGCGTAGCGGCGGACAAACGCGATTTCGCGGCCCTGCCGGAAGCCCTGGCGCCAGCCACGACCCTGCCCAAGCCGGAAGGCATCTTTCCTCGCTACGTCGAGGATGAGGGCGCGGACGCTTAAGCAGCCCCATGCTGGTCGATTCCCACTGCCACCTGGATTACCTGGCGCGCGACGGCGATCTCGATGCGGTCATCGCACGCGCGCGCGCCGCCGGCGTCGGCGCCATGATCACGATCTGCACCAAGCTGTCGGAGTTCGAGACGGTGCGCGACATCGCGGCACGCCACGACGATATCTGGTGCTCCCTGGGCGTTCATCCGCACGAGGCGGAAGAGGAGGGGCAACGCACCGCCACCCGCCTGATCGAACTGGCCGAAGACGCGAAGGTCGTGGGCATCGGCGAGACCGGCCTGGACTACTTCTATGAGCATTCGCCGCGCGAGGCTCAGCGGAACAGCTTCCGCGCCCACATCGCCGCGGCCCGTGAAACCGGGCTGCCGCTCATCGTCCACACCCGCGACGCGGACGAGGATACGGTTGCGATCCTCCAGGAGGAATATGCCAAGGGACCCTTCGGCGGCGTGATTCACTGTTTCACCGCCGGGCCCGGCCTGGCGCGGGCCGCTCTCGACATCGGCTTCTATATTTCCGTCGCCGGTATTGTGACCTTCAAAAAGGCAGAAGACCTGCGCGCGGTCGTGCAAGGCGTCCCGCTGGAGCGCCTTCTGATCGAAACCGACGCGCCCTATCTGGCGCCGGTGCCCATGCGCGGCAAGCGGAACGAGCCGGCCTTCGTGGCCCACACCGCCGCCGCCGTCGCCAAGCTGAAAGATATTTCCGTCAGTGAGCTGGCCCAGGCGACCAGCGACAACGCCTTTCGTCTGTTTGCCAAGGCGCGGCGGCCGGGCAGGACTTCTTGATGCGAAGCAATTACATGGCGGCATCACGACCAACCCGTCGATCGTCATCCCGGAAAGCGCCGCAAGGCGCTTATCCGGGATCCAAGCGCTCCTGCCGGTGGCGGGAAAGATGCCGGATAGCCGCTAACGCGGCTTCCGGCATGACGAGATCGGTATGGTTGGGAGACGCGCGGTGAAAGTCACGATTCTGGGCTGTGGCGGCTCCAGTGGTATACCGGTCGTCGACGGCACGCCGGGCGGCAACTGGGGCGACTGCGACCCCGGCAATCCCAAGAACCGCCGGCGGCGCGTCTCGATCCTGGTTGAGCACGGCGGCACGACCGCCCTGGTCGATACCTCGCCGGACCTGCGCCTGCAGCTTCTCGACGCCGGGGTCCGCGATCTGGACGCGGTGATCTACACCCACGCCCATGCCGATCACGCTCACGGGGTCGACGAATTGCGCGCCATGGCCCGGACCCACGGCGGGCCCATCGACGCCTTTATGGACCAGAGCACGCACGACGACCTTACGGGACGCTTTCCCTATATTTTCACCTCGACAAGCGATCCCAACAGCCTCTATGCGCCGCAGATGCGCGACCGGATTATCGACGGTCCTTTTGAGGCCGGTGCGCTCTCCGTCGTGCCCTTCGTTCAAGGCCACGGGCCGGAAACCTCGCTCGGTCTGCGCTTTGGGCCCGTGGCTTATTCGACCGACGTCAAGAGTCTGGACGAGGCGGCCTTCGCCGCGCTCGCCGGGATCGAGGTCTGGATCGTGGACTGCTTGCGCGAGACCCCGCATCCCACGCACGCGCACCTGGCCCTGACGCTGGAATGGATTGCCCAGGTTCGTCCCAAACGCGCGATTCTGACGCACCTGAACCACCAGGCCGATTTCGAAACCATCCGCGCCAAATGCCCGCCCGGCGTTGAGCCCGGTTACGATGGACTGACGATCGAAGTCGACACCTGAGCGCGGCGCCACGCCGAAAGGGCCGAGCGCAGCACGATATCTTCAGTTTTGCTTGAGCAAAACTGCACAAGCGGTTGCTCTTTAATTCGTTTTCTTCATTGGAAATCCCGCCGCAATCCCCTGCCCGCGTT
The DNA here is from genome assembly GCA_021776115.1 of Kiloniellaceae bacterium. Taxonomy (GTDB): domain Bacteria; phylum Pseudomonadota; class Alphaproteobacteria; order Kiloniellales; family J153; genus JAJFGN01. The sequence goes on from JAJFGN010000004.1 coordinate 196,887, forward strand.
ATCTGATATTTTCCATAATATACACAGTGCCGTTTATTGATGTTGATTTGTTCATCTCTTGTCCGTGACTTGAATTTCCTAAAGTCCCTGTAAGTACAAGGGCTAAGAAACCAGTAATAGTGCCCTTTAGGACTATCTCCCTTAACACAGTCATGGTCAGGATTAGGGCGGGGATCACCTTTGGTAGCTCGGCTCCCATGGTGCGGGCTTCCTTGACCAGTTCCCGTAAGGTCAGAAAGTGTTTCCGCGCCTCGGGGTCTCGCTCTCGCCAAATGTTGAGGTCCGATAACGCCGCGACGGGATGCATATTTGCCATCTGTGCGAGGCGAACCATGGTCCCTGGTGACGGCCATGATTTTTTAGAGCGGAACATATGAACGGCTCCGGGATTTAGCCCTAGCCGCATTGAGAGTTCTCTGTCGGATTTCAATTCCGACACTGAGATAGCTTGATCGCAATAGAAGTCGATTGTGATGAAGTATTCCGCCATATCCGTGCCTCCCACGTGATGGGCGTCATATTACGCCCGATATTTTTCTTGACAAGACCCCCCACGCCTAGCGTAACAGGTAACATATGACACATGATGTCGTGCCTCCCACGAAATATTGTGTCGTCAAGAGCCGGTTCCCCCGGTTGTTGTGCCCGGCGCTTAAGGCTTCTCCGCCTCGCGCCGGGCCGGGACCGGGACGGCTCTAAGAGCTTTGCCCGTCATGGCCTGGCCGCGTGTGACGGGATTTGAGGGACGGGCGGGGCGGCCGTGAGGCCGTCCCGACCGGACTAAGGCGAAAATCTCGCGCCCCGTCCCTGAAACCCTGCGGCCCCGGCGCGGAGCGCGCACAACCAAGGGGGACCATCCATGTCACGCATTGGACGCCTAGAGACTTCTAGCAACGATCATGGCGAAACCATCGCCAAGGGGCAGATAGCCGTGCAGGTCATGACGCCTGCGGGCCTATCGCTCTTTAAGACCTACCTTCGCTTCGATCCGGTCGAAGATCGCCGGTCCGACAAAAGCCCGTCCCATGAGGTCATGTCGATGATGCAGCAAGGCGAGCGGTGGCACGCCTCGCAAGTAGGCTCGGCATGGCTGCGTACCGTCGAGCGCGGACAGTTCTCCGGCCAACGCATGTTCTCCATCAACATCGACATTCCCGGCCTGATGATCCCGCTCGACGTGGCGGCTTTCGAGCGGGAAGGGGAACAGGGCCAATTCGAGATTGCCTACTCGCGGCGGCGCAAGGCCGCGTCGGGTGGCGGGTCGGATGGCGCGCCGTCGCCTAGCGGCGGCGATCTGGACGACGAAATCCCGTTCTAGGGCCGCGTCATGCGCGAGCTATACAGCCTGCATCTGCCGAACATTCCCGACAAGCCGAAGCGGGAACCGGAGCGGCCTGCTTTCGACCGTGCCTATGCCTTCGCGCCGGGGTCTTGGGAAGGCCCCGGCGATCCGACCTGCGGCGGCTGCGAACATCTAGGGATCAAGCACGGGCGCGGGACTTCGACCTACACATGCTCCAGATCGGCGCTTCGCCCGCCCAAGCCGATCAACTGGCGCTCTAGGGCCTGCGTTCTCTGGCAACAACGGAAATCGGTATGATCCGAAAACGCTCTAAGCGGCTGTTTAAGACGGCACGATCCGCATGGCATGACATCGCCCGCAAGACGGGCCTAAGCAGCAAAAGTGTGATTCGCACGGCGCACACTCGGTCTGCGTGGGCGTTCGTTGTCCTGGATGCAAAGGCCCGGCACAAAACAAGGCGGCGGCGATGACCAATCGGCCGACCGGATGCGTTCTTCTTGGTCGCGCGATCCGCGAAGCCTGCGCCGTGCGCGGCGTGACTTTTTCCCGGCTCGCGGCCCTGTGCGAAACGCCGATCTACGAAAACCCGATCTCTAGGGTCCGAGTGTCGCAATGGGCCGGGGCGCATCGCGCGATCTCGCCAAAGTGCCTATGGGCGATTGAGAAGGCCCTAGACGTGAAGTTTGAGGGCATTAATCGCAATGCCCATAGCGAGCATCACGCGTTACCGGTCTGCCGGGCCGATCTCGCGGAAGGTCCGTTCGTCGTTACTTGTCTCGAGACTGGTAACGCGCTCTATCCGGTAACGCGCGAGGAAACCGCCGCGTGACCGCGGCCCTTGTCAGAGACGCAAATAGAGTTTCCCCCCCCAAGCAAGGGGATCGGGCCGGGACCGGTAACACTAGGGGCCTGCGTTACCGGATGCGCGATGGGGCGGGGCGCGCGCTGCGGGGTCAACGGGTCGAAACGTGCGGCCGTAAGGCTGTGGGGCCAGTGGTTGAGGTCTGCCAAGGTGACGGGGCCGCCCATTTTTCCGGTATCGAGACGTGCGGCTCTGTCTGGCACTGCCCGGTTTGTGCGGCTCATATTGCCGAGGAACGGCGGCAAGAGGTTGAGGCGGTTATTCAGGCGCATCTGGCGCGCGGTGGTGCGGTCTACATGGCGACTTTCACGGTTCCCCATGATCGCTTTCAGACGTGCCAGGAATTGCGTGTCAAGGTCCGCGAGGCATGGGGCGGCCTTCACAATGGATCGCCTTGGCTTCGATGGAAAAAGCGATGCCGAATAACCGGCTTCGTGCGTGCGCTTGAGGTCACTCATGGGGGCAACGGCTGGCACCCTCATATCCATGCGTTGTATTTCGTTCCGGCCGGGGTCGATGAAGTTACGGCGCAGGAGTTCGGGATATTCCTATTCGAGCGTTGGGCGCGCCGGGTCGAAAAACTCGACCTTGGCCAATGCAACCCGGCGCTCTGGCGGTTCGAGCGCACGGCGCAGACCGAGCGCGCCGGGGAGTATGTGACCAAGTGGGGCGCTGATCGCGAGTTAACCCAGGGTCACACAAAGCTGGCCAAGGGCGGCGGCCGGTCTCCCTGGCAACTGATTATCGACATGATGCGTGGCGACAAACACGCCCGTCTTTTGTTCCGTGAGTATGCTTATGCCTTCAAGGGCGCGCGCCAGCTTACATGGTCGCGTGGGCTGCGCGAGGAGTATGGATTGCGTGGCCGTGAGGACGATGAAATCGCGGCCGATCCAGAACCTAGGGCGCGTGTTGTCGGCTCGCTATCGAACCGGGCCTTTAAGCGTGTCGCGGAGCGCGGTCTGGCGGCCGATCTTTTGGAGGCCGTCGAGGCAACGCCGCACTGGTCAACAATCGCGATTTTTCTTCGCAAGCATGGGATCGAACAGCATGGGCCACCAAACAGTCCCGGCACTGGTGCGTCTGGATCGAGCGATACAGGCATTGCAGGACGCGCCGTTACTCGGCAAGGCGCAAACGGCCGAAGGGGCGGTCAAGGCGTTGCGTGACGTGCTGGCGGATCAAGACGAGCGCATTGACCGGATCGAAAGGCTTTTGAACGGGGAGGGTGGCATATGGCCGACCGGGTAGTGATCGGATCGACCGCTTGCGACCACTGCGGCGCGAGTGTCGAGGTCTACCGAAACCGATATGGCCGGGGCTACTACAAGTGCGTTGCCTGCGATCAATTCGTAACTTTTAGCAAGGTGCGCGCCGATGAAATCGAGGCCGCCGCGAGCGCCGCGCCGCAACTCGAACCGGAGCTGGTCCCGGTTCCCGAACCGCAACCCGAACCGGAGCCCAAGAGCGATGGAAACGACAACAGAAACCCCTGGTCAATCCTCAACGTCTGAGGCCGATCACTTCGATCAAATCGAGGTCGAACCGGAAGCGGGCGAGGCGGCCCCGGTAAGCGAAGCCGAAGGCGGCGCGGCCAGCCTGCCAGTGGGCGCGGACGGTCTCTTGACATTCGAGGGTTTCAACGAAGGCTTTAAGGCCGCGTTCCTGATCGGCGGCGATCTTACGGGCCTACAAACTTTGAAGGCCGCGCCGGATCAAGCAACGGCCGTTCCGGCATCGCGTGCGTTGTACGACACCTTGAAAGAAATTCCCTGGATGCATTGGATGCTGCATCCGGGCGGGAAGTGGATGCAGCGCGCCATTTTGATCGGGGCATTTTCCGCGCCGCTCTATCTCGGGTGTCGCGAGGAAATGAAGGCGCGCCGCGCCAAACCGGTGCAGGCGGATGAAAGTACGGCCGCGCCCGCCAACGACGACATTCCCGAAGACGGTGCGGTGTTGCGATGACGGTTAAGGATGCGCGCTGCATCGCAATTTACGGCCGTCGCGGGTCGGGGAAAAGTACGCGCACAAAAGCCCTGATCGCGAAGGCCCCGCGTGTCGTCGTTTTCGATCCCATGGGCGAGTATGCGGGCGAGCGTGGTTTCGTGCGCGCCGGGTCGCTCGCGGCGGTGCGCGATCGGATGCGTAGCGGGTGGGGAAGGGGCTTCAAAATTGCTTATGTGCCGACCGGTGATTTTCAACGCATGGGGCACGGGCTGGCGCGTCTGGTTTGGCAGGCGCAAGAGCCGTACTTTCAGGGCCGCGACGCGCGCCAGATTTTGATGGTTTACGAGGAAATGAACATCACCTACCCGGCGCACAAGTTACCGTCGCAATACTACGGGATCGGGCAGGCGACTTTGCAAGGCCGTCACCGTGGTATCGGCGTGATCGGTGTGACCCAAAGGCCCGCGCTTATCAGTATGGATTTTCGCGGCAACGTGTCCGAGACTTACGTCTTCACGCTTGGCACGCGCGACGATCTGCGCGCCGTTGCCGAGGTCTATTCGGACGCTTCAATTACTGGCCTAAAGGCGCTTCGCCCACATGAATTTATCCGCCTGTCCGACGATGGCGCGGTGCCCGGCAAAAATCCCCCCTTAAGGAAACGATAAAAACTTTGCAGTGTTACCGGTCCCGGGCCTTTTGGGGCTTGACGCGATTGGTAACGCGCGTGCGATTGGGCCTGTAGTTGCATTGGCGAGGCCCATGAAGATCACTCTAAGCGCGGTTGCAACCGGGGTTATTTCCGGCCTGATCGTGGTCTTGATCTCTCGGGCGATTTTGAAACGAGGGGATCAATCGTGAACGTTAATCAGGTTGTCAAAGCTGCCGTGCCAGTGGTCATCGGTGTGATGGTCGCGGGCTTCATTTTGAATGCGCTTCGCGACAACGACTTCGTGAAGAACATCATCAACGGTTTCGACAGCTAAGGCTGTCTCGCTACCATCATCAAGGAGGGGCGGGGCATGGCTCGCGAAATCATCACCACCAACTCGTTTTCCGGTGTCGGCGCGGGACAGACCGCGACCCTCGAATTGCCGGTTGGCGATATCACCTATGACCAGTTGCTTTTGGTTTATGGAACCGCGACGGCGGGCGGCCCGACCGAAGTGAACATGGAAGCGGAAGTTTCTGAAATCCGCATCAAGGTCAACGGCATTGTCCAGCGTACGATTTCTGCGGCGGAGTTGTTCGACCTAAACCGCGTCAACGGGGTCGTTGTCGCCGATGGCTTCTTGCCGATCTTCTTTGCCGAACCTTGGCGGCGGTCGGCGCAGGGTGAGGACGTTCTGGGTTGGGGTGCGGCCGATGTCGATACCTTGCAGATCGAGGTCGATATCGCGCCCGGTGCCGCGGCCCCGACGCTTTCGGCGCGGGTCGAAATCGAACGCGTCCGGCGTGCCATGGGGCCGATTGTCAAGTGGCGGCGTTTCACGATCCAGCCGGGTGCGGCCGGGGTCATGAACCTCACCAACCTGCCCAAGATCGACGCTTATTATCGCCTGCATGTCTTCGCGACCACGATTACCGAGGTCAAGGTGGTGGTCGATCAACGCGACGTGTGGAACCTGACGGACGCGCAAGCGCGCCGCATTTATGCGGATCGCGGGTTGGCGGTTCCGGCCGCCATGACTTCGGTGATTTTCGATCTCACGCAACGGGTCGCGGATGCCTTGCCGATGGCCGTCGCCTTGGGCAATGGCCGTTCGCGCCAGGTCTCGGAGTTCCGGGTTGATTACACCTTCTCGGCGGGCGGGTCGCATGTCCTGCTCACTGAGACCCTGGGGCCGCGCGACTAGCGCTTGAGCGATGAAACAGGGGCCGCGCCGACTACGCGGCCCCTGATAGCGAGGGGCAGACATGGAAGCGACCGAAGGCGGTCTAGGCATCTTCGGGGATATCTGGGACAAGGCTCTCGGTGTTTTCGACAAGGTGGCGGACCTGGAACTAGGCAAGCGCGAGCTAAAGCTCGCCAGCGACGTGCAATTTTTCAAGCAGGCGCAGGCGGCCGAAGATCAACGGCGCTCAGAGCAATTCCAAAATACGGCCGGGGCGCAGGTTTTCGGGTCCGGCTTCGATCCTGGGTTACTCGTGCTCGGGGGCGTGGGGCTGATCGCGGTCTTTCTGATCGCGCGGGGTTAAGTCCGTGGTTCCCTTTAATCCGGTATCGGCGCTAGGCACTTCGCCGTCCTTTAAGGGCGGCAATGCCGGTCCGTCCACGGCCACGGCCGACGCGGATAGCGGCAATATTTCGGGCATCTTTCAAGCCTCGTCGTTCGCGGTCGGGTCGGGCGCGACGGCGACAAGCGGCGATCCTTCGGGCTCGCTTACCGGGATCATTCTTCCAGTTGTTTTGATCGGAGCGGCGGCGTGGGTCTTAACGACATTCATTCGACGCTAGAGCTTAGTCACGTTCCTTGGGGGCCAGAAGTGGCCGCCGATTTGGAACACGTCCAGGCCGAAGATGCGGGCGTGTCTTGGTACGCGCAAGAGGTCGAAGCGCGGCGGCTTCTTCTGCTGTCCGTGACGCGCGACGGGGAGCGGATCGGGACCGTGGCTTACCGGATTGAAGCTATGGACTGGGGCAGTGAAATGGTGATCGTTGCCGGGGCCGGTTTCGATAGCCGCGCCGATCTTACCGAGGTTGTGTTTCCCGCGCTCGAGGCCGTGGCGGCTAACGCGGGCATGGCGTCCTTGCGCTTTCATACGTCGCGCAAGGGCCTGGAGCTAAAGGCCGCGCGCCAAGGCTGGTATTTTGCCGAAGCCGTTTACCGGAAGCGAGTGTGACGCATGGGCGGTAAATCAACCTCCAAATCCTCATCGTCTTCGTCTTCGACGGTCACGCAAATTGACCGGCGTATCGGCGCGGCCGAAGGCTCGACCGTCGCGACCGAAGGCGGCACGGTTAGCACCTCGATCAATATCGATAGCCTGGACGCGGAAGTGATCGAGGCGGCCTTGTCGGAGTCCTTTGGCTTCGCGGGCAAGGCGGCGGACGAGGCGGGTGGTCTGGTCGGCAATGCCTTGTCGTTGGTTGAAAGTTCGACCAAGCAGGCGCTCGAAGCACAGTCGGCCGTGGGGGAGTTGGGCGGCCTGAAAGAGCTTCTGAAAACCGGGACCGCCATAGCCGCCGTGGCGGCGGCGGCCTTCATTCTGCCAAAGGTGTTCAGCAAATGACGGCGCTCAAGGAATTTCGGACTTTTACCTATGCGCTTGCGGCGAGCGGCGAGGAGGATATTCGCACCTCCGGCAACTACATCGTCGCCTTGGCCGCGACCGGCACCTTTAAGATCGGGCGCGCCGATGGACCGCCTTTTGATTTTGAAGCCGGGCTCAAGGTCAAGCTGCCCGAAGGCCAGCAATTCGACAACTTGCGCATTATCGACACCTCCGGCGCGCCGAATACGGTGCGGCTGGCGGTCGGCTTCGGAGACTTCGACGATAACCGGCTGACGGTTTCCGGGGCCATTAATCTTTCCAAATCCGGCAATCTTTCCAGCACGGCCGATGTTGTTTGCAACAATGCGGCGGCTACGGTTGTGAAGGCGCTCACAGCGACACGGCGCAGCATCGAAGTGCAGAACCTCGATGCGGTGGCGTCGCTGCGCGTTGGCGATGCGGCGGTGACAGCGACGCGGGGGTTACGTCTAGGGCCTGGCGAAAGCGTGACGCTGGCGACAACGGCGGCGGTGTCGGTTCGCAACGATAGCGGCGCGCCGGTCTCGGTCGCGGTCTTGGAGGTCTTGGACTAATGCTAAATTCTCGCGCCCCGGATCGCGCATTGGCGGGCATCGCTTCGACCATTGCGGGCAATAGCTTTATTGGCGGCGGTAGTCCCGGCGCTCTCGCGGCGAACTATGCCCAAATCCAACTTTGGAACCCGGCCGCCAGTGGCAAGATTTTATACGTCCAGCGCGCTTTGATTTATCAATCGGCGTCCGGGGACGTTCAGCTTAGATCGTTCGCAACTGCGTTAACCGGGGTCGCTGGCCAAGCGTCCAAGGACCTCGGCGGTGCGGCGGGGGTGGGGCAGGTTCGTTTCCAGCTAAATGGCGCGATCTTAGGGACTTTCATGGCTCAACATCGGGTCTTGCAAGATCAAGACGTCGAGATGATACAGCACGACGCAATCCGAGTACCGGAAGGCAATGGGCTTGATCTGGTCGGCGCGCAATTGGCCTCGACCGCGACCGGCTTTTTCGAGTGGCGGGAGTTGCCGTCGTGACGCGGCAAACCAACCTCGCCTTTATCGTTGCTGGTCTGGCGGCCGCCTTCGCGTTCTTGAACCGCAAGGCGTTCGCGTCCGAGGGGCCGTTGTGGACCCTGGAGAATGTCCGCGCGGTTGCCGGTACGACAGTGCGCAGTTTTAATCTTCGGGTCGATCCCGATTTGATCGCGCGCATTGCCTGGATCGAAAGTTCCAACCGGGAGCGCGAGGCGGATGCGGTGCGCTTCAACACCACGGCGCTGCGTTTCGAGAACCACATTGGCGATGCCTCGGCCGGGCTGATGCAAACCCTGGTCGGCACCGCGCGATGGCTCGCCAAGGACATGGGCTATACCGCCTTCGGCGTGCCGACGCTCGACACGTTGCTATCGTCGCCCCAGGCGTCCATTTACTTCGGCGCGGCCTATCTCGATTACCTGTCCCGCTACAGGGGGCAAGCGCGCGCCGAGGAATGGATTGTGCGCTCCTACAACGGCGGGCCGGGCAACGTCGGCAACGCCACGGCGGATTATTGGGACAAGTATCTTGATGCGAAAAAGGTGGTCGGCTGATGCCTGCAATCGCTTGGTGGTTGATCGGTGGCGGGGTCGCGGCACTTGGGGCAGGCGGCGGGTTTAAGTTGTTCGGGAGCGCGGCCGACGACGCCGGCAACGGCGCACTCAAACTGGCCGGCGCGGCGGCCATTGGCGCCGGCGTCTGGATTGCGGTCAAGAGGTTCGGCTGATGTGGGACGTTATGAACACGGGCTTGAACGTCATCGGCGTCGGGGCGCTCTGCGGGATTTTCTTGCGTCTCGGCTCACTCACGGAAGCGGTGCGCGGTCTGCGCGGGCGGGTTAAGGCCCTGGAGGGTTGGCGCGCGTCTTTTTATCCATCCATCGACGTAGGAGGTCCGCTATGAGGTATCTACAATCCCGGCTCAAGGAACCGTCCAGCTACGCGGGTCTAGCCGGTATTCTGACCGGCCTGGGCATGATCTTCGATATCAACGAAGCGCCCGCGGTTGCCGAGGCCGCGGGGCAGGCGGCCCAGGTCGTGGCTCAAAGCGGCGATTGGAAAATGGGCCTCTTGACGGTGAGCTTCGGCGCGCTGGCGAGCTTCTTGCGCTAGTTCGATGAATGGTCCCGCGCCTCTTTTGCCGGACGGCTTCCCGGCTTCGGCTTGGTTCGAGTTGGAGCCGAACGCGCGGGCGCTGTTCCTTGAGGGGTTCCTGGCGATCAATCCTAAGTTGGAGCTGACCGGGACTGTCGATTACGAAAGCGCGCGGGAGCCGATCTTGCTGGATACCGAACTAGGGTCTTTCGTGTCTCTGCGCGGCGATGCGGTCGATACCGGGCAGGGGCTCATTGTGAACATTACCGAGGGCACGGTGGCGGGCCAGCCGGTGCTTTTCTGGGCGGCGGTCATGGGGATCGTGCTCATTCTTACCTGGAGGTAGATCATGGCTATCGGACTGAAACGCAACGGCCGCCTGAAAAAGGGTTATCGCTTCAAGCGCGGCGGCAAAGTCGTGAAGGCCAAGGCCACAAAGCGGGCGCGCAAGCGTTCGCGGCGGCGCTAGGAGGATCTGACATGCCTGCGAAAAAGAAGGCCGTTACCGGTCGATCGACACGTAACCCGACCAAGAAGGCATCGCGCAAGCGAGCGTCGGCCAAGAAACCGGCCGCCGTGGCGAAATCCGGCCCCGGGACCGGTAACGTCGCAAATCTGGAAGGTCCGCCCGCGTGGCGCTGGGTCAACGGCCAGCGGCGGTCGCTAGCGCCTTCTGAATGATCCGGCTAACGCTGCCGGGGTGAAGCCCTAGCCGCTCTCCGATCTCTTTGTTGCTCTGGCCCTTGCGGGCTAGGGCCAAAATCCGCCGGTCCCGCTCGAACAGGGACCGGCGTTTTCGTTCCCGCGCCCGCAGGCGGACATGGATCGCGACCGTTTCCACCGGAATACCGGTTTGATCGGCCACGATCCGCACGGCGCGCTCTAGGCTCATATGGCTGGCGTAGTGTTCGACGATCTGAGCGGCGTCGAGGAAGGCGGCCTTGCGCGCGGCCATGCTCTGGCGAGCCGCGCGCCGGTCCTTGGTTTCGCCCAGGGTCGCGGCCTGTTTGGAGAGGTCGTCCAGATAGCCGGACAGGGCTAGGAGCGCATCGGCCGGGAGCTTACGGATGGGATCGTTCATGCCCATGATGATCCCGGCCGAGGGTTAAGCGCCGGTCAACTCGCGAGTTCGTCGTAAATCCCCGAAATCTCAATGCCGCGTGTAGCTAGATCGTCGAGCGCAACCTTGAGGGATTGTTTCAGGAAGCCGCGTTGCACCTCGCCTAGGGTTTGGCTGCGTAGGCGTTCGGCGTTGATCTGGACGAAGTGGACAAGGCGCTCATCGTCGAATTGCTCGCTCACGATCATGTGAAAGCCCTCCACGCGGGCCGGAATAGCGCCCTCGCCCACCGTCGCAGATTTTCCATAATATACATTATGCGCGTTTTGGAGATCGGCGGATGAGCGCGTCTTGACGCCCATTGCGCCCAATTTCCTGCCTAGCCCCCTGGTGGCAAGCGGCATTTACGAGGCCAAGTTAGGACACGATTTGCGCGCAAGGCCACATGGCCATGCGAGAGGAAAATATCGTGATTGGGAAAGACGGGCTCCAACTTCCGGCCCGTCGGCCGCCGCTCAGGTCTTGATGCCGAGTTCCTCGAGGCGTTTGGCGGCCCTTTCGTGGCCGCGTGCGGCGGAGCGGCGGAACCAGCGCACCGCCTCCTCCATGTCCCGTTCCACGCCCCAGCCGTTTTCGAACATCTGACCCATGTTGTACTCGGCGTAGCTATCGTACTTCGACGCCGCCAGTTCGAACCAGAGTAAGGCGTCCTCGTGACTTTGCGGCACGCCCCAGCCTTGCCGGTACATGTAGCCGAGATCGTTCATGGCGTTGACGTAACCTTGCTCGGCGGCCTTGCGGTACCACTTGGCGGCTTCGGCGTGGTCGGTCTTGACCCCCTCGCCTTTCTCGTACATCCAGCCGACGCGATTCTGCGCGCCCGGGTGGCCGGATTCCGCTGCTTTAAGATAAGACCGAAGCGCTAGTTCCAGGTTCTTGCGAACGCCTTGACCGTGATAGTAGCGATCTGCCTTCTTGAACAGGTCTTCGGCCTGATCCCCGCCGCCGCCGCTCGCGATCCAGGAAAAAAATCCGCCGGATTTCTTAGGCTTTACGTCGCCGCCCGATTGGGTATCCGCGGGCGCATCGCTTTGCGTCATCACTGGTGAGTTCGGCTGCGCCCCCGGCATCTCCGGGCTTTTTTGTGAGGCTTCGATGGGGGTGTCGAGAACCAGCGCCGGTGTATCGGCCGTATCCCCAGCCTGTCCGTGCCCCGCGGGCCGAGCCCCGTCGTCCTGCCCAAAGGCCAAGTCCGTGGGCGTGTCGCTGGCCGCGGTCGAACCCGACGCGGGCGGACCCGAATCGACTCCCTGGTCAGCGGCTTCCTCAGCCTTTGAATCGAGGTGGGCGTCGTAATTCGGTTCGCTTTTCGGCCCGGACCAAACCCGAAGCTCATCCTGCGCACCCGGCTGCTGAGTGTCCGGCAAGCGGTCCGTGACCAATGAGGGCGACACCGACGATTGAACCGGGCCATTGGGCGCGCTCGAGGTTTCAGTGCCTTTACGCTCGCGCGTGCGGGCGCGGAAAGGAAACACAGGCGCGGAGGTCCGGCGCGGTTGGGAAGCGTCCGGGGTTTCGCCACCGGACGGCTCGTCCTGGGCGCTCTCGGCAGCCTCGGCGCGGTCGTCCGTGTCCTTGGAGGCATCGGCCTCCTCGGTCCTAGCCGCGTCGGCGATATCGCGCGCGCCGGCCTCGGCCCGCTCGGAATAAAGACTAACGATCGGGCGCTTCGAGCGCGCAGGGCGATCCCGCGCTCCCTCTTCCGCATCGATGCCGGCCGCGACCAGCGACACACGCATGCGCCCGGCCAAATTCTCGTTGAAGGTCGAGCCGAAGATGATGTTGGCGTCGGGGTCGACCTCGTCCCGGATGCGGTTCGCCGCTTGGTCGATCTCGAACAAGGTCAAATCCATGCCGCCGGTGATGTTGATGAGGACACCGCGCGCCCCCTTCATGGAGATTTCGTCGAGCAAGGGATTGGAGATCGCCGCTTCCGCCGCCGCCAACGCCCGGTTCTCGCCTTCGGCCTCGCCACTGCCCATGATGGCCTTGCCCATTTCGGTCATCACGGCGCGCACGTCGGCGAAATCCAGATTGATCAAACCCGGCGTCACCATCAGGTCCGTGACCCCGCGCACGCCCGCGTGCAGCACGTCGTCGGCCATCTTGAAGGCGTCGGCGAAGGTCGTCTTTTCATTGGCGACACGAAACAGGTTTTGGTTCGGAATCACGATCAGCGTGTCGACGTGCTCCGCCATTTCCTCGATCCCGGCCTCGGCCAAGCTCATGCGCCGGGTGCCTTCGAAGTGAAATGGCTTGGTGACGACGCCAACGGTCAAGACGCCGGATTCGCGCGCGGCCTTGGCGATGATCGGGGCGCTGCCGGTACCGGTTCCGCCGCCCATGCCGGCGGTGATGAACACCATGTTGGCGTCCTCGATCGCGCGCAAAATATCTTCCAGCGATTCCTCGGCGGCGGCACGGCCGATATCGGGACGGGAGCCGGCGCCCAACCCCTGGGTTAGATCGCGCCCCATCTGAATTCGAGACTGGCTGAGCGACATGCCCAGCGCCTGAGCATCGGTGTTCGCGGCCGCGAACTCGACACCGGCCAGTTTCGCATTGATCATGTTGTTGACGGCGTTGCCACCGGCCCCACCGACGCCGATGACGACAATGCGCGGCCCCGTCCCAAGCTCTTGCACTGGATGGTCAGGCTTGTCGGTCATACGAAACTTCCATGAAATCCCGCGCGGACCGCCCGCTGGCGCGCACGGAACGAGCGCAGCCCCGTCATCCTATAGGGAGTATTGATCTTCAATTTTGGCATCGACGCCGTGAAACGATTCCGGAATTATCCAGGATGCGCCGAAGCCTAAAGTGTCTGATTCGGGCGCGCAACCAATTCCCGGCATTCGGTGAGCTTGATAAAGGATGTCTGCCGCCCCGCCCGTCCCGGCGTTCCGGCAACTTTCCCCACTCCACCGCCTCATATATGCTCGCCCTGACATGGCCGAACCCTCATCCCACGCGCCGAGCGATGACCCCATGGCGGAGTTGCGCCGGATCATGGCGCGGCTGCGCGATCCCGAGAGCGGTTGCCCCTGGGATATAGAACAGACTTTCGCAAGCATCGCGCCCTATACAATCGAGGAAGCCTATGAGGTGGCCGACGCCATCGCGCGCGGCGACCTGGCGGCGCTCAAGGACGAGTTGGGCGACCTCCTGCGCCAGGTCGTCTTTCACGCGCGCATGGCCGAGGAGGCGGAGGCTTTCGATTTCGATGCGGTGGCCGCGGCGATAAGCGCCAAGATGATCCGCCGGCATCCGCATGTTTTCGGCGGCAGCACGGTCGAGAACGCCGCCGCGCAGACTCGGGCGTGGGAAGATCACAAGTCGGAGGAACGCCGTTCCAAGGCCGCCGTGGAGGGTCGAAAGCCGAGCGTCCTCGATGGCGTGGCGCAGGGCCTTCCGGCCCTGTCGCGGGCCCTGAAGCTGCAACGGCGGGCCGCCCGCGTGGGCTTCGATTGGCCCGAGGCAATCCAGGTTCTGGACAAGATCGAGGAGGAAATCGGCGAGCTGCGCGCCGAGGTGGAGTCCGGCTCCGGCCGCGATCGGCTGGAGGACGAGCTTGGAGACATTCTCTTCGCGATCGCGAACCTGGCCCGGCATTTCGAGATCGACCCGGAAGCGGCGTTACGCGGGACCAACGATAAGTTCACGCGCCGCTTCCGCATGGTCGAGGAACGCTTCGGCGGAGACCCGCAAGCTCTTTCGCAGGCCTCGCTCGAAGAGATGGAGTCCGCCTGGCACGCCGCCAAGGCGGACGAAACGTGAAATAGCAGCGGCAAACCCGCCGCTCCCTTAGCCATGACCCGTAGCGCCAAGTTCGGTCTTCTGACGGGCGGCCTCCTCCTGGCGGCGGTCGCGCTTTCATTTACCTTTCGCGCGCCCTTGCTCGAAGTTCTATTGCGCTCCGCCCTGGTCTACCGGGACGTCCCGGGAGCCGACTTAACGGTCGAAAGCGTCACCCTAAGTGAGACCACGATCACCGGCCTCGGTCTCGGGGCGGCGGACGAGGTGCGGGCCGCCAAAGTAATCGTCGCCTACACCCCAAGCGGCCTGGTGGCGGGCCGTATCGAAAGCGTCGTGTTGGACGGCGTCAGGCTGAAACTCGACCTGCGCGGCGGTAAGCCGCCCCTGGGTAGCCTTCAAAATCTGGCGGCGGGAGGCGAACCCGAAGCGGAGACGGCCGCCCCTGCCCTGCCTCCCATCACCCTGAGCGACGCTCGGGTCGAGGTCTTGACGCCGATTGGCCCAGTCACTGGGCGGCTTGAGGGCGTCGTGCGCCCCGATGAGGACGGCACACTCAAGGCGGCGCTGCAATTCGACCTTCGAGGCGAAGCCGGGCGGCTGCGGGGTGAATTAACGGGCGTCCGCACACCGGAGGGAACGACGGAAGCGAGCGTGACCCTGGCCGACGGCGCGCTCTCCCTGCCCGGCGCCGAGTTGCGCGGCCTGCGCGGCGGCGGGGCGTTTAGCGTCACGGGTGCCATACCCCAGACCGCAAACCTTGACCTCACGCTCGGTGAAATCGCCGTGCCGGGCGCGTCTTTCGAGCAAGCGCATTTGGCTGTGCGCCTGGCCGACGCAAATCTCGAAATCGACGCTGAAATCGCGACGGGCGACGGGCAGTTCACGGCGCGCGCGACTGCCGATCTGGCCGAGTTTCCCGCGCGTCCCAGCGGCCAAATACGGCTCGAGGCGGAGATTGGGGCGCAAGCTGTCCTGTGGCCCCTCCTTGCCATCCCGGCCCCGTCGCGGGGCCGCGCCGAAGTCAGCTTGACGGCTCAAGGCCGCCTCCCGCCCCTGGCCAATCTGACCGGCGGCGAGGTTGGGCCCCTTTCGCGCCTGCGACCGGATGATTTCACGGCCCAGGCCAAGCTGCGGCTCAGGGAGATCGACTACCCTGGCCTAGTCCAGGGCCTATCCGGCGAGGCCCGCTTCGATGCCAGCCCGGCCCCCGACTCTCCGGATCGTCTCGTGGGGGCGATGGAACTTGCCTTGACCGCCGGCCGCGTCACTACCACGAGTGCCGACGCGCGCGAGGTCTCCATCGCACAAGCGATCTCGCTTGAGTTGAAAGATGGAAAAACAACTATAGTATCTTCAAATAATGGGAAAATTTCCGCTAAAGAGCTTCGATACTCCTCGATCTTGGCCAGCACGGAGCGGCTTTCGGCGCGCGTCGCGGCCGCAGCGGCGACGATCCAATTCGATCCACAGTCCAACCTCAAGGCTGTGCACGATCTGACGATTACGCCTGGCGCCATGGAATTCGCCCTCCTGCGCGAAGGCGCGACGCCTTTGCCGCTCCAGGCGCGGGCCAAGCGCCTGCGCGCACGCGGCGAGTACAGCGCAAGCAAAGGCTACGCCGGCCGTATCGAGGTCGAGGACGGCACGATCGCAGCGCCGCAGTTTGAAGCCGCGGCCGAACACCTTAATGCGACGCTCGACCTCGCCGAAGATGGCCAGCACGCGCTAGCCTTCCAACTTGGCGTGCTACGCCACACCGCCGACCCTCCTCTCGTGGCCCCACTCAGCTTGCGCGGCAAGGTCCGGGTTGCGGGTGACACGGCGACTTTTTCCGCGGCGGGCACGGGCCCGAACGGGGTCGGCGAGGTGTCTGTGAGCGGGCGGCACAAGCTGTCCAGCGCCGAGGGGCAAGCCAAGGTCGCCTTGGCGCCGCTTCGCTTTTCACCGGGCGGAGCGCAGCCTGGGACTCTTTTTCCGGCCTTTGCCGACCTGCGAAACGTTGACGGCGAGGCCCGCGCGGCGGCTGCCTTGACCTGGACCCAGGAAGGCCTCGATGGAACCGCCGCGCTCAAGATCGGCGATCTTTCCTTGGAAAGCGCGGCGGCGCGGATCGCGGGTCTGTCGCTCGACCTGACCTTGAGCCAACTGCAGCCGCCGGGCAGCGCCCCAGGCCAAAGCTTCCGTGTGCGCCGGATCGATCCGGGGGTCCCTCTCGACGATTTGTCCCTGGAGTTTCGTGTCGTTCCAGGCCCTTCGCCCGCGGTTGAGATTGAAAACGCCAGCCTCTCGTTAGCCGGCGGCCGCTTTTCGCTCGCGGATGTCCTGATCGACCCGGCCCTCCAACAACAGCATTTGCCCGTGCAAGTCGAAGATCTGGATCTCGCCGAGATCTTTTCCTTGCTGGGGGTCGAGGGGCTGTCGGGAGATGGCCGCCTATCCGGTGCCATTCCCTTGGAGGTAACCGATGGCGTACCAAGGGTCGCGAGCGGCCGCTTGACGGCGCAAGGGCCCGGCCTCCTTCGAATTCGATCCGACTACGCCACGCAAGCCCTGGCATCGGCCGGTGAGTCGGCGGACTTGCTGCTTCGGGCCCTGGAAAATTTTCACTATGAGGAGCTGGGCTTAACCATCGAACAGCCCACGGAAAACCTGGCGGTGGTCGGCCTCAGCCTGTTGGGCAACAACCCCGATGTCCTGGAAGGCTATCCCTTCCAGTTCAACATTAACCTGGAGACCAATCCGCAAAAGCTGCTGAGCACCCTGCAGGAAGCCTTTCGGATTTCCAATCGGGCGATCGGCCAGATGTGGATATTTGGACGATAAGGCGCGTATATGCTCTTATAAGGCCGCCGATTCGGCGCGCTATCTTTGGGGGGTGAGGACCATGAGAGAAATTTCTGTAGCCAATGGCCCCGCCCTGAGGCGCCGTTTCCTGGGCATCTGTGTCTTCGCGGCCGCGGCGGCGAGTGCCGCATGCCAACCGACGGTGAGGGTCGAGGCGCCGCAAGAGCCCATCACGATCAACCTGAACATCAAGTTGGACGCGGATGTGCGCGTCAAGCTTGAGGAACAGGCGAAAGACGATATTCAAGCCAATCCGGATATTTTCTAGATCGGCTTTAAAGGAGACCTAAGTATGTTGCACAGCTTTCGTCGTGGACTGACTGTTCTGGCTTTCGCGCTGACCCTGCTCGCGATGCTGGGCGGAGCGGCTCAGGCGCAATCCCTTGACGACCTGCGCGCCTCCGGCGCGGTCGGAGAGCGTTTTGACGGCCTCCTCGTGGCACGCGATTCGAGCGCCAAGTCGTTCGTTGACCAGGTCAACGCCCAGCGGCGCAAAATCTATGGAGAACGCGCCACTGCCCAGGGCGTGCCCGCCGATCAGGTGGGCCGCGTCTATGCCCAGAAGATTATAGGCGACGTGGCGCCGGGCACCTGGCTGCAAAAGCCGGACGGAAGCTGGATACAGAAGTAAATCGGGCGCTGATAACGCCCTTCCCCGCCGCATTGCCTTTGCGCGCCCGGACCTTATAGTCAGGCGGGCGCGCCGGGTTAACCGGGCGCGTCGCAAACACATACGGACACCCCCGGGGCCTGATCCATGAGCGCAACGCAAGGCTTGCCCGCCTCCCCAGACGACGCGATGAAACTGCTGAGCAAGGGCTCTTATGTCGCCGAGCGCAGCTTGGCGACGGTCCTGTTCCTGGCGCTCCAGCAGCACCGCCCCCTGTTCCTGGAGGGTGAGGCCGGTGTCGGAAAAACTGAGATCGCGAAGGTCCTGGCCGAGACCTTGGGCCGCCGGCTGCTGCGTTTGCAGTGCTATGAGGGCCTGGACGTCAACGCGGCCGTCTACGAGTGGAACTATCCGCGCCAGATGGTCGAGATCCGGATCACGGAGGCGGCGGGCGACAAGGACCGCGATACCCTGGCGAGCGACATTTTCGACGAACGCTTCCTGATCGAGCGACCGCTGCTGCAAGCGCTCAAGCCGGGGCTGGACGGTCCGCCGGTCCTTTTGATCGACGAGTTGGACCGCAGCGACGAGCCCTTTGAGGCCTTCCTGCTGGAGGTTCTGTCGGATTATCAGGTGACCATCCCGGAACTCGGCACGATCAAGGCCGCCTCGCCGCCCATCGTCATCATCACCTCGAACCGCACGCGGGAAATCCACGATGCCTTGAAGCGCCGTTGCTTCTACCATTGGTTGGACTATCCGAATGCCGAACGCGAATTGGAAATCCTGCGCCTCAAGGCGCCGGGCGCGCCCGAGGCCCTGGCCCGCGAGGTCGTGGCCTTCGTTCAAGCCTTGCGCAACATCGATCTCTTCAAATTGCCCGGCATCGCCGAAACCATCGATTGGGCCGACGCCCTAACCCAACTCGACAAGATCGCGTTGGACCCGGAAACCATCGACACCACACTGGGTGTCCTGCTCAAATATCAGGACGATATCGCCAGCATCCGTGGCAGCGAAGCGGCCCGTATTCTTGAAGGTGTCAAGAGCGCGGCGGCCGCTGGCGTTTAGGCCCCACCCGGCGCCGCTCGCGATTATCGGACTAGAGAGGACTTCAATTGGAGCAGAGGCTGAGCATCGTTAGCCTGGGCGTCGAAGACCTGGCCGCGAGCCGGCGCTTCTACGAGCAGGGGCTCGGCTGGAAAGTTTCCAGCACCAGCAACGAGTCGATCGTGTTC
Organism: Kiloniellaceae bacterium; assembly: GCA_021776115.1. Classification (GTDB taxonomy): domain Bacteria; phylum Pseudomonadota; class Alphaproteobacteria; order Kiloniellales; family J153; genus JAJFGN01. The sequence goes on from JAJFGN010000004.1 coordinate 215,946, forward strand.
ATGGACATGGGCGGCGTTGTTTTGGGCCTCTATGGCCGGGATGCCTTGGCCGACGACGCCAATCTCGCGCACAGCAAGCCGGGCGGGTTCGGTGGCTTCGCGCTCGCCCACAATGCGCGCTCGCGCGAGGACGTGGATAAGGTTCTCGCCCACGCGGCCAAGGCGGGCGCGAAAATCTTAAAACCCGCCGAAGACGTCTTCTGGGGCGGATACTCCGGATATTTCGCGGACCCCGACGGCCACCCTTGGGAAGTCGCCTGGAACCCCTTCTTCCCCCTGAGCGACGATGGCCGCGTCGAGCTTCCGGCATAGCCTGGAACAGCGGGTGGAGCCAGAGCTTGAGTAACGCGGCGAACGGCACACCAACTCCTCCGCCTCTCTTCGCATTCGAGGACGCGCCGCTCGAGGGCGGCCGCCTGGTCCAGAACATTATGCATTTCGCCCGCACCCTGCGCGCCGCCGGCATGCCGGTGGGACCGGGCAAGGTGCTCACCGCCGTGCGCGCGGTCCAGACCGTCGGCTTACAACGCCGCGACGATTTCTATTGGGCGCTGCACGCGGTCTTCGTCAATCGGCGCGACCAAAAGGAGCTGTTCGATCAGGCTTTCCACGTATTCTGGCGCAACCCTCAGATCCTGGAAAAGATGATGGGCCTTATGTTGCCGGACGGGCAGTTGAACGCGGGCCGCGATCCCGAGGATGCCATGGAGATCAGCCGGCGCCTCGCCGAAGCCTTGCGCGCCAACCAAGCCAGGGGCGAGGAGCCCCAGCGGGACCGCGAAGAAGATGAGATCGAAATCGACGCCGCCTTGACCTTTTCGTCGAAAGAACTTTTGCAAGAGATGGACTTCGAAAAAATGTCGGTGGACGAGGCCGCGCGCGCGAAGGCCGCCATCGCCGCCATGCGTCTGCCGATCGTGGAAGTTCCGACCCGGCGCTTCCGTGCCGCCGCGGCCGGACGGCGCGCCGATTTGCGCGCGACCATGCGCGCGGCGCTGCGCTCGGGCAGTGACGTGATACCGCTGCGCTGGAAGGCACCGCGCCGCCGTCACCCGCCTCTGGTCGTGATTTGCGACGTTTCCGGTTCCATGAGCCGGTATTCGCGAATGCTGCTGCACTTCATGCACGCCATCACCAACGACCGCGACCGGGTACACACCTTCGTCTTCGGGACCCGCCTGACCAACATCACCCGCCACCTGCGCCAGAAGGATGTCGACGTCGCGTTGGAAAAGGTGACCGACGCGGTCGTCGATTGGTCCGGCGGCACCCGGATCGGGGCCTGCCTGCACGAATTTAATGTAAAGTGGTCGCGCCGCGTTCTGGGCCAGGGCGCCCTGGTGCTGTTCATTTCCGACGGCTTGGATCGGGATAACGCGGAGGACCTGGCCGCCGAGGTCGAACGCTTACACAAGTCCTGCCGCAGGCTGATCTGGCTCAACCCGCTCTTGCGGTACGACGGTTACGAACCAAAATCTTTAGGGGCACGGGCCTTGGCGCCGCATGTGGACGATTTCCGCAGCATCCACAACTTGGAGAGCCTGAGCGAGCTCACGGAGGTGCTGAGCCGGCCCGTGACCGGACGCCAGGAGCGTGCGCGCGAAGCCTTGGAGGCAGCTTTATGACCATGATGCACAACGACGACGTTCTCGGCCAAGCCGGGCGTTGGCGCGATGAGGGCCGCAAGGTCGCCCTGGCCACGGTCGTCTCGACCTGGGGATCCTCCCCCCGGCCCGTCGGCAGCCAGCTTGCGGTCGACGAGACCGGCAACATGGTCGGCTCGGTCTCGGGCGGCTGCATCGAGGGCGCGGTCGTTCTCGAAGCGCAGCAAGCCATGGAGTCCGGCGCAACCAAGCTGTTGGAATTCGGCGTGACCGACGAGATGGCTTGGGAAGTCGGCTTGGCCTGCGGCGGCACCGTGCGGGTCTTCGTCGAGCGGCTGGATTGACGAGCCGACGATGAAGCGCGCCCTTTTCGACAGCCTCCAAGCCGCCCGCGCCGCCAAGCGCCCGGTGGCCGTAGTCACAGAATTGGAGAACGGCCAGCAGGTTTTGCTCGATGGCGACACGCGGGCCGGCGATCTTGCCTTGAACGAAACAGAGCTCGCTCTCGCCAATAAGGCTTTGGCCGACGATCGCAGCGGGCCCCTGGAAGAAACCAACCTCTTCGTCCAGGTATTCAATCCGCCCCTGCGCCTTATTGTGGTTGGCGCGGTCCACATCGCGCAGCTTTTGGTCCCCATCGCCGCTTTGGCCGGCTACGAGGTGGTCGTGGTCGATCCGCGCCAAGCCTGGGCCACCGACGCGCGCTTTCCCGAAGTCCGCTTACTGACCGAGTGGCCGGACGACGCCCTGCGGGCGTTAAACCCGGATCGGCGCACCGCCATCGCCGTGCTGACGCACGATCCCAAGCTGGACGACCCAGCACTTGGTGTCGCCCTTGCTTCACCCGCATTCTATATTGGCGCGCTGGGCAGCAAGCGGACTCACGCGAAGCGCCTCGCCCGGCTGCGCGAGGCCGGGATCGACGAGCCGGCGCTGGCGCGCATTCATGCTCCGATCGGGCTCGCGGTCGGCGCCAAGAGCCCGGCCGAGATCGCGATCTCAATCCTGGCCCAGGTAACGCAGGAACTGCATGGCGCCCCACCGCTGGTCAAGGCCGAGGCCCACAAGTGAAGTTCGGCCCGACGCCCTTGACGGAGGCCGAGGGTGCGATCTTGGCTCACTCGATCAAGGCCGGGGACCTGCGCTTCAAGAAAGGCCGCATCCTTTCGCCCTCGGATATCGCGGCCTTACGCGCGGCCGGCGCCGAAACCCTGGTCGCCGCCCGCCTGGAAGACGGTGACGTGCACGAGGACGCCGCGGCCGCCGTACTGGCGGAAGCGATCCTGGGCGACGGCCCCGACACCAACCTAAGTCTTAGCGCGGCCTTTACCGGGCGCAGCAATCTCGTCGTTGGACGGCGTGGGGTCTTGCTCGTGGACCGCGATAGCTTGGACCGCCTGAACCTGATCGACGAGGCTATCACCGTGGCCACGCTGTCGCCCTATGAATTGGTCGAGCCGCGACAGATGGCTGCGACAATCAAGATCATCCCCTTCGCGGTGCCGGATGCGGTGCTGCAACAATGCTTGGCGGTCGCGCGCGGTACCAAGGGCCCGCTCCTGCGCGTCGCCGCGCTGCGGCCGCGCCAAGCCGGTCTGGTGCAAACCCGCACGCCGGGCATGAAAGAATCGCTTCTCGACAAGACTCGTGCGGCCGTCGACGGCCGTCTCGCGGCGCTGGATTGCCCCCCGGCCGAAGAAATCCGATGCGATCACAGCGAGGCGGAGGTCGCGCACGCGATCCAGGCGTTACGCACGCGCGGTTGCGAGATCGTGCTCGTTTCCGGCGCCTCCGCCATCGTCGACCGGCGCGATGTCGTGCCCGCCGGGATCGTCGAGGCGGGCGGCGTCATAGAGCATTTCGGCATGCCGGTCGACCCGGGGAACCTGATCTTGCTCGCACGCCTTGAGGCAACACCGGTCCTGGGACTGCCGGGCTGCGCGCGTTCGCCCAAGCTCAACGGCTTCGACTGGGTTCTGCAACGCTTGCTCGCGGACGTTCCGGTCACCCGGCACGATATTATGCGGATGGGCACGGGCGGTTTGCTGAAGGAAATCGCCTTGCGCCCCCTGCCCCGCGCCGAGGCAGTCGAGCGCCGGGATCGCGCAGGTCCGCGCGCGCCGCAAATCGCGGCTGTTGTTCTGGCGGCCGGTCAATCGCGCCGCATGGGTTCCCGCAATAAGCTGCTGGCCAAGCTGGATGGCCGCCCGATGGTGGCGCATGTTGTCGACAGCGTTCTTTCGTCCAAGGCGGCGCCGGTGGTGGTGGTCACCGGGCACGAACCCGATAAGGTCACGGCCGCCTTGAAGGACTTGGATATCGCCCTAGTTCACAATCCCGACTACGCCGCGGGCCTCAGCACATCCTTGCATCGCGGGCTGGGCGCCGTGCCCGCCGGCGCGGACGGCGTGATCGTTTGTCTAGGCGATATGCCGCGCATCGAACCAGCCGTGATCGACCGCCTGATCGCCGCTTTCGACCCGCTCGAGGGACGGGCGATCTGCGTCCCAACGATTCAGGGCAAACGTGGCAATCCAGTGCTGTTCGCGACGCGTTTCGCGGCCGAGATCCAAGAAATCGCGGGCGACGTCGGCGCGCGCTATCTGTTGGGCGAATATCCGGAATTGGTGTGTGAGGTCGCGATGGAGGGGATCGGCACCGGCGCCGGTGTCTTGCTAGACGTCGATACGCCGGAAGCCCTCTCCGCGCTGCACGCGGAGTGGCGGCCTAAAGAAGGCGGTTAGAGCGTCTTCCGATCATACTGAACCATTTGACCGGTATTTCGCGTTTGCTGGTTAGTGAATTGGCCGAGACAAAATAATCCCCTCCCCCCTTGAGGGGGAGGGGATTATTTTGTTTCAATCGATCCACTAGGGCGTGTACTCACAAACGGTGCTTCGCGGATGGCCGCTTTCGGTGAGGTCTCGGACGCCGATCGGCCAACCGTATTTGCCAGAGAAGCGGACAAAGCGGACATTTCATGACAAATCTGTCGCCGCATGTTACTCGGCTCTATGCGCATTTCCTACGATACGATCGGTGTCAATTATTCTGATCTCAGGAAACCTGACTCCCGGATTGAGACGGTGATCGGAAGGGCTCTGGGATCTGCAAAAACTGTCCTGAATGTTGGCGCTGGAGCGGGTTCGTATGAGCCCGCCGACAGGCAAGTCTTGGCTATCGAGCCTTCGGTGGAAATGATCCGACAGCGCGGGGCCTCAGCAGCTCCGGTTATTCAGGGTTATGCGGAAGACTTACCCTTCGACGGCAATTCCTTTGATGCGTCGATGGCGATCCTGACGGTTCATCATTGGGCCGACAAAGAGAAGGGCCTCAAAGAGATGCGTCGAGTGACGCGGGGCCAGGTCGTCGTACTTACATTCGATCCTTCGCATCGGGGGTTCTGGCTTGCGGACTACATTCCGGAACTTGTGGAGTTGGACGAGGTGCAAATGCCAAGGATGACAGATTATGAGGAGTGGCTTGGATCAGTAGAGATTTCGGCCGTTCCAATTCCGCATGACTGTACTGACGGTTTCTTGTGCGCCTATTGGCGGCGGCCTGCGGCCTATCTCGATCCCAGAATTCGGGCCGCCATGTCTTCCTTCTGGGCGGTAGACAACATATCTGAGGGGTTGAGAAAACTTGAGAGCGACCTGGACACCGGCGCATGGGCGCAGCGGTATTCTGAACTGCTCAACTTTGATGAGTGCGACTTTGGCTACCGCCTCGTCACGACGAAATGACACGCTCTCAAGATCGAGAGTCTCACCCAAGTCAAAGGTCCGTTTTGGGCTCAGGCTGTGTGAAAACTATTTCCGGGGCCCGAGCGCGCAACCCCGAGCGCGCAACCCCGAGCGCGCAACATTGAATCGTTTAACTGCTGTCGCAGGCAATATTGATTCACGCGGGCCCAAAAAGGTGACCGCCGAGTCCCGGTCGGGCCCGCGCTCGTAGACCGGCTGGCCGCTGCCCACGGTGCTTTGCATGACCCCCGCGCGGGCCGGCCGCGCCTGACCGATCGCCAGAATCTTGCGGCACTCCTCGGCCGAGAACACCGGGTCGCTGGCGGCGAAGCACGGCAGATAGGGCGCTTGGGTCTCCATAGCCTCAGCTATAAGGGCGGAACCGCCCGATCTTAAGGCGCCTCGCAGGCCTCCGGACGCGAGGCGCGCGCCTCCTCGAGCAGCCAGTCGCGGAAGGCCGTGACCTTGGGCTGCTGGGCGCTGTCTTTCGCGCTCAGCAGATAGAAGGAGAACGTGAGCGGCGTGCTGAGGCTCGGGTCGAAGGGGCGCACGAGGCGGCCGGCGGCGAGGTCGTCGGCCACCAGGATGTCGCCGATCAAAGCCACGCCGTGGCCGTCGAGCGCGGCCTGCACCGCCATGTTCTCCATGG
>JAJFGN010000031.1 GCA_021776115.1 Kiloniellaceae bacterium
CTGCGCGCGGGCGGCCAAGTCGTGGCTTTCGGCCCGGCGGAAGAAGTGACCGACGGCGCCGACACCTTCCTGGTGCTGACCGGCACGATCGACGGCGGCACGACCGACGTCATCGAGGTCACGCTCAACAAGGCGACCGGCGATTACGAGATCACCCTGCTGCACGCGCTCGACCACCCGGATCAGGGTCCCGCCGGGGCAGGCAGCGCGACCGAGATCGGGGCGTTCGATCCGCTCAACCTGGTATTCCAGGTCACCGTCACCGACTTCGACGGCGACTCGGCGTCCTCCAAGCTCACGGTCACGATCAAGGACGACGGGCCGACCCAAATCGGCGAGGCCGAAATGGGCGTGGTCGAAGAAGAGCACCTTGCCCTCGGTAACGAAGACACGACCGCCGTTCCGAACCTGGATGGGGATACTCTTGACCCCGCCAACTTCAACGTGACCACGACGGTTACCAGTGGTTCGGTCGCCGGCTTGGTGGACTTCGGTGCGGATGGACCGTCTGCCAACCCGTTCGCCCTGTCTCCCATCACCAGCGGCCTGCCATCCTTGACTTCGCAGGGCGCGGCGGTGGCTTACGACGTGACTGGCGATACCTTGACCGGTTACGTGGATAGCGGCCTCGTGGCGGGCGAACTCGACGGCGACGACCGCGAGGTCTTCACGCTCGAGCTTCAGTCGAACGGCGACTACACCTTCACGCTGCTCGATCAGCTCGACCATCCGGTCGCGGGTGTCGAGGATATCCTGCCGATCGACTTCTCCTCGGTCGTGCTCGCCACCGACTACGATGGCGACTCTATCTCACTGTCCCAAGGCACCTTCACCATTAAGGTGATCGACGATGTGCCGGTTGAAAACGGTGAGACTGAGATGGGCACGGTCGAGGAAGAGGAACTCAAGGGCGGCAACGAGGATACTTTCCCGGCCGAGGATCTGGACATACTGGATCCGGATGGGCCCGGCCCCTTGACGGACAACTTTGCTCTGACGACGGAGGCCACGAGCGGTTCGGTCGCCGGTCTGGTTTCCTTCGGTGCCGACCGGCCAGGCTCCTTCGGCCTGTCTCCCATCACCGATGGCTTGCCGGCCGATCTAACGTCGCAGGGCGGGACGCTGGTCTATGATGTGACCGGCAGCACCTTGACCGCCTATGTGGAAAGCGGCGCGGCCGGTGGCCTCGACGGCGAAGATCGCCAAGTCTTCACGCTCGAGCTTCAGTCCAACGGCGACTACACCTTCACGTTGCTCGACCAGCTCGATCATCCGGTCGTGGATGTCGAGGATATCCTGGCGATTGATTTCTCCTCGGTCGTGGTCGCCACCGACTTCGACGGCGACTCGATCACGCTGTCCCCGGGCGTCTTCACCATCAAGGTGATCGACGATACGCCGCTCATCTTCGACGGCGCCGAGGGGATGACGGTCACCCACGACGAGACACCGGGGATCGATTTCGATGCCGACGACACGAATAATCCGCGGCCGGCGGGTCTCGCGGCGGCGATCGCGTTACTCGGCCTGGTTGAGATCGGATCGGCCCAGAGTGAGGTACCGGTCGTCTCCGTCCGCTTCGGTGCCGACGAGCCGGGCGGGCTGTCCCTGACCGATAACGCCGGGGCGTTGCTCGACGGGGTCGACAGCGGTTTGCAGCGGTCCTCGGACGATCTCAGCATCTTCCTGTTCACCGACGAGACCGACCCGCGCCTGGTGCACGGGCGGGCCGGGACCGATGCCCTGGACGCCGCGGACGGCGAGACCGTGTTCCTGGTATTCATCGACGACGCCGACAGCACGCTTTGGGTCACCCAGTTCGACGCGGTCGAGCATTTGATCGCCGGCGACAATCCTCTGACCGACCACGACGACACGGTCAGTGTCTCAGATGCGATCTTCGTCACGGCGACCGACTTCGACGGCGATACCGCGACCACACAGGAAGCGGTCACGGTCGCCTTCCAGGACGATGGCCCGAGCGTCGTGAGCATCGAGATGATCAACGACGAAACGCTGGGCCTGGGCGACGCCACGCCGTCGGACGATCTCGATCTGGCGGTAGCCACGCTCCCGCCCGCGATCACGGGTCTGGGGGTCGTCGCACCGGTCATAAACGCATCGAGCAAGCAGATCGACTTCGACTACGGTGCCGACGGACCGGGCGGCATCGCCCTCAACGATGTGGTCAACGGCCAGCCTAGCGGCCTTGTCGATACCCAGACTGGGCGCGGCATCTTCCTGTTCAACGGTGCGGCCGATACGGTTGTCGGTGTGGTTGTGCCCGAGGGTGTTGATCCCGATGTCCCCGCGGAATTCGATCCCTGGGTCGCGTCCATCGACCTGATCGGCAACCCGGGTAGTATCGCAGGCCTCGACGTCGCCTTCGCCAGCGTCATGGGCGATCCGGCGGCGCCGAGCGGCCCCGACAACGCCTCCAGCGCCGACCTCGTTTTCGTCCAGTACCGGGCGATCCAGCACGATAACCCGCACGATCATGACGAAGCCAACCCCGAGCCCAACGGCGCCTCGCCGACCGTCTCGGATATCATAGATTTCGAGAACCTGGATGCGGGGGCCTACGATGGCACCGACGGGGCGATCGACGGCACCTTCGCGGTCACCAGTGCCGGGGGCCACACGATCCTGGTTTCCGGCTTCAATCCGCTCTTCGGAGCGGGCACGAACGCGGCGGTCATCTTCGATACCGCCAATCCGCCGGTCGGCTTCGAGACCTTCGGAAGCACGAACCAAGACTTCGGCGGCCCGGGCGTCGACAACGATGGCGATCCAAACACCGGCGGCAATGCTGGGAGTCCCTTCCAGAACGACACGCCGCTCAACAACGTGCTGCTGGTCGCCAGGGACCTCACGGACAACAACCCGGCAGACGGCTTGGTCGATGTTCCGGCGGTGGTCGGCAATCAGGACCTCATCACGCAGTCCTACGACTTCTCGCAAGTCGGCGGCGGCACGGTGAGCTTGGAATCGCTGGACATCCTCGATGTCGACCGGGAAGAAAAACCGGCCCGCATCGACTTGTTCGACGAGAACGATATTCTGATCGCCTCCTTTATCCTGCCCAGGACCGGCGACAACGGTGTCGCGAACATCAAGTTCGGCGACTTCTCCGGCGTCGCCCGCATGGAGGTGATACTCCATGGGTCGGGCGCCATCGACAACATCAGGTTCCATCCCGATACCCATAGTTTCGAGGACGAGTTCGTGACCCTCGGCTATACCGTGACCGACGCCGATGGCGACACCGCCAAAGCCGCCGCCACGATTACCATCGAAGACGATGGGCCGACCGCCAACAACGATGCGCCCGTCTACATCGATGGGGCTGAGGGCGGCAGCGCTAGCGGCAACGTCTTCGGCAACGATGAGATCGGAGTCGACGGCATTGTGGACGGCGGGCCGGTGATCTTGTTCTCATTCCTAGGCGACGACGGCTTCGGCAACGAGATTGAGTTCACGGCGGCCGCGGGCTCCACGGTAACGACCTTCGCCGGCGGTGAATTGACGGTCAATGCCGACGGCGCATGGGAGTACTTCTCGGGTGGTGGCGACGGCATCAGCGAGGCCGGCTACGTCGACGATTTCAGCTACATCATCCAAGACGGCGACGGCGACACGGATAGCGCGATCCAGCCGATCCGGGTGGTGTTGGAGCCGGACATCTTGGCTATCGAATCCGCCGCGGGAGTCATCGAGGGTGACGAATTCGACGACTTCCTGTCCGGTTCCGACAATAACAACTCGATCTTTGGAAACGACGGCAACGACCTTCTGTTCGGCGGCGGTGGCAACGACTTGTTGTTCGGCGGCGGCGGCATCGACCAGATGTACGGCGACGGTGGCGAGGATACCTTCGTGGTTCGAGAGACCGGCAATCCGCTCAGCTTGGGCGACATCATCGCCGATTTCGAGGACGGCACCGACGTGATTGGCCTGGTGGCCGGTGAACTTAGCTTCTCCGACTTGACCATCGCCGACAATGGAGGTGGAGACGCGGTCGTCTCCATCACCGCGACCACGGAGATTCTGGTGACCGTGGAGAACATCAACGCAAGCCTACTCGACGAAAACGATTTCACGACTATCGTCTAGTTCGGCCGGTCCGCTTCGGCGGGTTCGGCTCAGGGGGGCGCAGGCAGCGCCCCCCTTTTTTGTGGCGCGAGACCGTGGCCCCGGCACAAGCCTGTTCTGTGTAATTTTTGTGGTTAACCGGAAATAAAGCGAAAATTCAGGGGTGGCGTATTAGAATCGATTCAGGCACAAGGCAGATCGTTGGCAAAGCAACCCCAAGGGCACTCGATGCGTCTATTGGCAAAATCCAAAACTCTTCCTTCCGTTTGGGCCAGAATCACCCGGCCAACCACGCTTGGTCTTGGGGTTCTTCTGTTGGGATTGAGCGGACCGGCCCTGGGCGGCCGCGAGGCCCCGGCGGTTTGGGTGCCCCTGGCGCCAAGCGGTTCGGAAAACCCCGGCGCGAACCGGCCTATCGTCCTGGTACCGTTTCAGGAGACGCTTTATGTGCCGGATCCCGATGAGCGTCCGAGTCCCTGGGTCCCCGACTACCTGGTGGCCCCGGGCCCCGGTTTGCGCGATGGCGCGGCGCAAAGCGGCCGCGATGTCCGGCGGGTCGAGACCGGCCCCCTGGGCGGCCCGGCGACAGCGCCGGCGAAGGTGCGCTCCTTCACCCTCTCGGATGTCCTTCGCGACGTCGACTGGCGCCGGCAAACGGCAAAGCGCCTACGCAAAAACCCAGCCTTCAAGCCCCGCTTCTAGCCGGCACTCTATTTGGGGCCTGCGCTTCGGGTGCCCAGCCTTCGGGCCGGCGCCTCTACAGCCTTGTCCTGGATGGTTTAAGGGCCCGCAGTCTGGCCGCGGGATGATCCCTGGGAACCGAATTTGGATCGCACTAGCTCCCAGCGTTCGGAGATCGGTTCTCATTGGTTTGGCAACTTCCCTATGGACACTCACAGCAAAGGAATGGTGGAGGCTGAGCAATTCACGCTGGCTCGGGCGCCGGGTACTATACATGGCTGAGACTCGATCAGTCGGGGCCGCGCAAGGATAAGAGACTTGGCGCGTGGGCCGCCGTGGGGTCCGGGATCGAAAGCGCGGCTAGCTTCGCTTTCGGTATTGACGCGAGAACGGGAGTTGTAAATGGACCAGGACCTTTCATACGCATCCGCCGGCGATATCGCGAACGCGATCAGACTGAAGAAAATCTCGCCGCGGGAAGTTCTGGACTTCTTTATCGATAGAATCGAGGCTCGAAATCCAAGCCTCAATGCCGTCGTGCATAAAGGCTACGATGACGCGCGGGCGGCGGCGCAGCGCGCGGAAGAAGCCGTGATGAAGGGCGAGGCGCTCGGCCCGCTGCATGGCGTGCCGGTCGCGATCAAAGATCTATTCGACTTCAATCCCGGCTGGCCCGCCACCTTTGGCGGTATCAGGGCTTTGAAGAATTTCAAGACCGACTTTTGTTGCGCTTTCGCAGAGCGAATTGCGCAGCGCGGCGGCGCCATTATCCTGGGCAAGACCAACAGTCCGGTCATGGGGTTCCGCGGGACTTGCGACAACTATCTTTTCGGGCCCACCTGCAATCCCTTTGACACGCGCAAGAATTCCGGCGGTTCGTCGGGCGGCAGCGCGGCCGCCATTGCGGACGGTCTCCTTCCCCTTGCGGAGGGGACCGATGGCGGTGGTTCCATTCGCATTCCCGCCTCCTGGTGCGGCGTTTACGGTTACAAGGCATCCTACGGCCGCATCCCGATTTGGTCGCGGCCGAACGGGTTTTCCATGGACACGCCGTTCATCACCGAAGGCCCGATCACCCGGAACGTAAAAGATGCGGCGCTCGCCTTGACGGCGCTGGCCGGATACGATGCGCGCGATCCTTTTGCGCTCGACGAAGATCTCGATTTTGTGGCGGCGACGGAGCGGCCAATTAAAGGCCTGCGCATTGCCTACAGTCCGAATTTCGATGTGTTTCCCGTCGAGCCAGAAGTTGCGGCCGTCGTCGAAAGGGCCGTGCGGGCCTTCGAGGAGGAGGGCGCCGTGGTGCGGGAGGTGAAGCTCGGCATCACGCGCTCGCAACGTGAGCTGTCCGACTTATGGGCCCGGTTGATCATGCCGCTCAACATTACCGGACTGCTTGGAATGCAAGGTGCCGGCTACGACCTCCTGGGTGAGCACCGTGATGACTTTCCACCGGAATACCTGAGATGGATCGACGAGTGTATGAACATGACCGCCGTGCAGTTCTTCAATGACCAAGCGATCCGTACGGAAATATACGATGCGATCCAGAACGTTTTCCAGGAAGACGATATACTCGTCACACCGACCCTTGCCTGTCTGCCCGTCGATAATTCGTCGGATGGCAACACCCTAGGGCCTTCCGAGGTGGCCGGTGAAGAGGTCGATCCGCTACTCGGCTGGTGCCTTACCTATCCCTTGAACTTCAGTGGCAATCCGGCTGCTTCTATTCCGGCGGGCCTTTCCGCAAGCGGTATGCCGGTCGGCATGCAGATCATCGGCAAACGTTATGCGGATCTCGATGTGATTGCCGCCAGCGCCGCGTTCGAGCGGATCAGGCCTTGGCAACAGATCTATGACCGGTGCCGTGCCAGGTCATTATAGCCGAACCGCGTGCTGTAGAAGGTGGAGGGAGACCCGATGGCGTGAATAGCCGGGAACTATTCCGGAACCGCTGATTGACGGTCAAATCCAGTATATATTACGATGCAAGAGGATTATTCGTTGGGCCAAAATGAAGACATTCTCTACACAGGCCTTTGCTAGCGGGAGGCAGTTGGCGGCCTGGCAGGAGATCATGTCCGAGGTTTATTTCAGCCTCGAAATAAAGAGTGAGGTGGGCGAGGGGTTTCGTGGCCTCATTAAAGAATACGACATCGGCCCAGTTTCCATTACCACCCTCGATTCAGACCAGCAGCGAGCGTTTCGCACCAAGCAGCGGATCGCTGTCGACCCGGACGATTCTTTTGTTTTCATAATGCCGGTGCGCAAAGAGCTTTACTTCAGCCAGTTGGGGCGGAGCGGTGTGGTGGCGCCCGGCGGCTATGTCTTGGTGAGCACCTCGGAGTTCTATGAGTTGGCCTGCCCGGACGGATATTCGAACTGGACGGTTAAGATGCCGGGCGCGGAGTTGCGCCGGCGCATCCCCGACATCGAGGATTACTGCGCCTGCCGGTTTCCAAACAACGTGGCGATGGCAAAGCTCGCCCGGCATCACACCAGGGCTGTTGGTCTCACCTTCGGGTCGTCAAGGGCGCCAAACGAAGCTGCGCTGGCGCACAACCTCATGGATTTCTTCGCGCTCGTGATGAGATCGGAATCCGGTAGCGCGGGCCCGGAGCAGCCGGCACAACACCGTCTTCGCAGTCGTCTCATGGATTATATTCGCCACCATTTGTGTGACCCCGATCTCACGCCAAGAAGAATTGCTGACGGCTGCGGTATCTCGCTCAGCTATCTATACAAGACCTTTCAGCCGTCGGGCATTTCTGTCGGCAAGTTCATTTTGAATGCGCGTCTTCAGGCCGCCTATGAGCAGCTTGCGGCACCTGGCAAGGGCAGGGTGACTGTTGCCGAAGCCGCTTACGCGTCGGGATTCCGGAATGTTTCTCACTTTTCACACGTCTTTGGTCAGAAGTATGACATGCCGCCGAGCGCGGTTCGTACGCGGTCCACCTCTGGGGCCGTGGCCGCAAACTTTCCTGCAGAACCGTCAATCTGAGGCGGTTGTCCGGGCGTCAACAAAAATCGCCATCGCCGGGCCTGACCACGCTTGGGTCTGGCGGCGCCACCCCGGTTCGCGCGACGGTGCGGTGCAAAGCGGATTATTGCCCAGCGATGTCCGGCGGGTCGAGACCGGCCCCCTGGGCGGCCCGGCGACAGCGCCGGCGAAGGTGCGATCCTTCACCCTCTCGGATGTCCTTCGCGACGTCGACTGGCGCCGGCAAACGGTAAAACGCCTGCGCCAAGACCCAGCCTTCAAGCCCCGCTTCTAGCTGGCACTCTTCGAAACCGCCCGTTTGGGGCCTGCGTTTCGGGCGCCGGAGACCTGGTCCGGCGTAGAAAAATTTGGTGGGCGCACAAGGACTCGAACCTTGGACCCGCTGATTAAGAGTCAGCTGCTCTGCCAACTGAGCGATGCGCCCTGAGCTACGTGCCCATTGGGACGGCTAGATAGCAACTGTACCCGGCTTTGTCGAGGGTTTGCCCAGGCTGCCCATAGCTGACGGCTGAAATGCGATAATTCCCGCGCCGCCGACGGTGGCGGTGGCCGTGGATCACATCTCGTCGGCTGGGCCGCGCCTGGGTATGCGGACGTCGCGGTGTATGTAGACAGACATTACCAGGCCGAGCCCCCCCATGACGGTCAGCATGGCGGTGCCGCCATAGGAGAT
>JAJFGN010000032.1 GCA_021776115.1 Kiloniellaceae bacterium
TGCGGTGCATCGTCAAGGCTTTCCGACGCCCTCCGGCGGGCCGCCACCGCGACCGGAACGGCGGCTTACCAAGGCTTTCGGACGGCGTCGCGCACGCCTCGCGATGCCCCGCATCGCCACGGCGCACGCTCCTGGCCGAAAACCTCGGTAAGTCGTCTCTATGGGTCATTATCAGCGATCCTTGGTATTAATTGTCGTAATCGGCCTCGTCGTGCTCAGTTCCTGCGGTCAGATACCCCGCCCTTTCGAACATCAGGCAGACCTAAAAAGCGACCTGCTCGTTCTCAAAGATCGGGCTGGGATCGTTGTCGCACCCCTGGCCGGCGACTTGCCAGCCGACCCGGATCGCTTGGCCTTGGCCATGGTGAAGCAGCTGCGGGACTTGAACGTACCCGCGACAACGGACGCCGTGAATAATGAAAGCCGCTATCTGCACGGATCGGCGGCTCAGAAATCTTCGGCGACGGCGCCGGATCAACTCGTGGTCGAATGGGAACTGTGGGACCTGGATGGGCGTCTAATCGGCAGCTACACCCAGCAAAGATCGCTCACACGGATAGCTGGGCCGAGCGACGGAACCGCCCTGATCGATGCCATGGCCGCCGAGGCGGCGCCAAAAATCGCCGCTTTGGTGCAGGAACCACGGGTTGTTGAGGCCAAGGTTCCCGGATTCCCAGGAGGCAGGCTGGTCGTGGCGCCGATTAGCTCAGGGCCGGGCGACTCGGCGCAGAGCCTGGTTCCGGCGTTGCGGGCCGAGCTGGCCGCCGCCGGCTTTCCCGTATCCCTCCAACGAAGCCCCCGCGACATTCTGGTCCAGGGGAAGATTACTCTGGAACCGGTCCGGAACGGCCGCGAGGAGGTCGCGATCACCTGGTCCGTTGTGAGCGCCCGGGACGGCGAGGAACTGGGCCAGGTCGACCAACGGAACCAGGTCCCGGCCGGCAGCCTGGATGGCCCCTGGGGCTCCACCGCCGTCGAGATCGCCCGGGGGGCGGCGCAAGGCATACGCGACCTCTTGGGGCGCGCCGCGATCCCGTGAAAATTCGGTCGCGAGGCCCTGTTTACACAAAGGTGACACGTTGATAATGTCCGCCCGCCCGGGGCAAGGTTGTCCGGGATATCCTTGGCACCGTTAGCGCAGCGCACGGCCGGACAGGCACCTTGTCATGAAAATTATGACCGGCAACAGCAATCGGCCCCTGGCCGAGGCGATATCGGCATTTCTTAACCTACCCCTCACCAAGGCCAGCGTCCGGCGGTTTTCGGACATGGAGATATTCGTTGAGATCGACGAGAACGTGCGCGGCGAGGACGTTTTCCTGATCCAATCCACGTCCTACCCCGCGAACGACAATCTGATGGAGTTGCTGGTCGGATTGGATGCCCTCAAACGAGGATCGGCCCGGCGGATCACGGCGGTCATTCCCTACTACGGCTATGCCAGGCAGGATCGCAAGTCAGGCCCACGCACACCGATCTCGGCCAAGCTGGTGGCCAACGTGATCACCTCCGCCGGCGCCGACCGGGTCCTGACGCTGGATCTTCACGCCGGCCAGATCCAAGGGTTTTTCGATATCCCGACCGACAATCTCTACGCCGCCCCGGTCTTTACCAAGGATATCGTGGAGCGCTTCAACGGCGACGATCTGACCATAGTGTCGCCCGATGTGGGCGGCGTCCTGCGCGCGCGGGCGATCGCCAAGCGCCTTGACGCCGACCTGGCGATCATCGATAAGCGGCGCGAGCGCGCGGGCGTTTCCGAGGTGATGCATATCATTGGCGATGTCCAGAATCAGCGCTGCGTCCTGATCGACGATATCGTCGATTCGGCGGGTACTTTATGCAATGCGGCCGAGGCGCTGATGAATGCGGGCGCCAAGTCGGTCAGCGCTTATGTGACCCACGGCGTGTTGTCAGGCGGGGCCGTGGCGCGTGTTTCGGCCTCGCCCCTGCAGGAGCTGGTCATGACCGACAGTATTCAGGCGACGGAGGCCGTGCGCGTGGCGCAGAACATCCGGCAGATTACCATCGCCCCGCTTTTAGGCGATGCGATGCAGCGGATCAGCGAAGAGCGGTCCGTTTCCAGCCTGTTTCAGTTCGCGAGCAGGTAGCTGCAAAATACGGGACCGGCACCCCTGGAGGCCGGCCCAGACACGCTCCCGGATAAATAAGAGGCCGGGAACCGCTTTGTTTAAGGAGTGAGACCATGAGTGAAATCGTAAGCATGCCCGCGCTGGCGCGGGAGCGGGCCGGGAAGGGGCCAGCCCGCGCAGCCCGGCGCGCCGGGCTGGTACCCGGCGTCATCTATGGCGCCAAGAAAGACCCCGTGATGATTACCTTGGACCCGCGCGACCTGTTTCGGGGCCTGAAGACCGGCTCTTTCCTAGCCACGATTTACGAACTGGACGTTAGCGGCAAAAAGGAACGGGTCCTGCCGCGCGACGTTCAATTCGACCCGGTAACCGACAATGCGATCCATGTCGATTTCCTTCGTGTCTCCGCGGCCACCGCGGTCACGGTTGAGGTTCCAGTCCAATTCCTGAATGAGGAAGAGGCACCGGGCCTGAAACGCGGCGGCCTCCTGAACATTGTCCGCCACGAAATCGAGATGAATTGCCGTGCCGACGCTATTCCGAGCCAAATAGAGGTCGACTTGACTGGCCTCGACATTGGCGACAGCGTCCACATCAGCATGATAACGCTACCGGACGGTGTGGCGCCGACCATCACCGACCGCGACTTTACGATCGCGACGATCGCGGCGCCGACGGTGGTCCGCGACGAGGAAGCCGAAGCGGCGGCCGCCGAGGGCGAGGCCGAGGGCGAAGCAGAGGCAGGCGAAGAGAAGGCCGAGGAGGAAGGCGAGAGCGAGGGCTAAGACCCCGCTCCCCGCCGCCACTGACTTATGCAGCTCCTGGTCGGGCTCGGCAATCCCGGCCCACGCCACGCCAACAATAGGCACAATATCGGATTCATGGCGCTGGACGAAATCGTCCGGCGTCATGGCTTCGGCCCCTGGCGCGTGCGGTTCCAGGGCCGCGTGGCCGAGGGACGTATCGGCGACAACCGCGTTCTAGCCTTCAAGCCGGAAACCTATATGAACGAATCCGGCCGTGCGGTTGGCGAAGCTCTCCGCTTCTTTAAGTTAAAGCCAGGCCAAGTCACTGTGATCTACGACGAGATCGACCTCAAGCCCGGTAAGATCAAGGTCAAGACCGGTGGCGGCGCCGGCGGTCATAACGGTATTCGCAGTATCGATGCGCATATCGGCCGCGATTACCGCAGGGTCCGCCTGGGAGTCGGCCACCCGGGGCAAAAAGACCTGGTCCACGGATACGTGCTGCGTGACTTCGCCAAGGCCGAGATGCCCGGGGTCGAGAAGTTGATCGACGCCGTGGCCACGGAAATGCCTTTACTGATGAACGGCGACGAGGCTGCTTTCATGTCGCGTGTCGCCCACTTGATCGCGCCCCCAAAACCGGCCAAGCCCAAGCCCGACTCAACCGAGTCGGCAGGCGATACGAAGGGCGAAGCGGATGGGATTTAACTGCGGCATTGTCGGCCTGCCCAACGTCGGCAAATCGACCCTGTTCAACGCCTTGACCGAGACAGCAGCGGCCGAATCGGCCAACTACCCCTTCACAACCATCGAGCCCAACATCGGCCGGGTCCCGGTGCCCGACGCCCGCCTGGAGACGATCGCGCGCATCGGCAAATCGGCCAAGATCATTCCGACCGTGCTGGAGTTCGTGGACATCGCCGGCCTGGTGCGCGGCGCCTCCAAGGGCGAAGGGCTGGGCAATAAATTCTTGGCCAACATCCGCGAGGTCGACGCCATTGTGCACGTTCTGCGCTGCTTCGACGGGGAAGCGACCCACGTCGAGGGTTCGGTCGATCCAGTCCGGGATGCGGAAACCGTTGAGACCGAGCTGCTTCTGGCCGACCTGGACAGCGTCGAGCGGCAGCTTGACGCGGCGCTCAAACGCGCACGCGGTGGAGAGAAGGAGGCCAAGGCGCGCCTCGCCGTTCTTGAACCGGTCGTGGAGGCCCTGCGTGAAGGGCTCCCGGCGCGCAGCGTCGAGGTCTCGCGGGACCTTACGCCTCTTTTTCGGCAGCTCAATCTCTTGACCGCCAAGCCCGTCCTCTATGTCGCCAACGTCGAGGAAGAATCGGCCGCAGTGGGCAACGCTCACTCGGTCCGGGTGACTGCCTTGGCGGAGGCGAAGGGCGCCGCCTGCGTCATCGTTTCAGCTGCGATCGAGGCCGAGGTGGCTACCCTGGGCAACCCCGAGGAACGCCGGGACTTCCTGGAAACCCTGGGCTTGGAGGAAGCAGGCCTCGCCCGAATTATACGCGCCGGTTATGCCCTGCTCGATCTTGTCACGTTTTTCACCGTCGGACCCAAGGAGGCGCGCGCCTGGACCGTCGAGCGCGGCGCCAGTGCGCCACAAGCCGCAGGGGTCATTCATAGCGATTTCGAGCGCGGCTTCATCCGGGCGGAAACGATAGCCTATGACGACTTTGTTACCTGCGGCGGCGAGCAGGGAGCCAAGGAAATGGGTAAGATGCGCGCGGAGGGCCGTGACTATATCGTCAAGGACGGCGACATCTTTCATTTCCGCTTTAATGTCTGAGTCTCCGGTCCAATATTGAACATTATAGAATCATGGCTTGGCGAGCAGCACGGAGGTAAATTCCATGAGCGGCACCGCAAATCCCCATAAGATTAGCGAACGGATAACCATTGAAGCGCCCGGAACCCACGCGCGCGCCAGTTTCAACGGCGAAACCGTCGCCGAAAGCGACAACGCGCTAGTTCTCCTGGAGAATGGCTATCAGCCGCGGGTTTATTTCCCGCAGGCCGATGTGCGCATGAACCTGCTCAGCCGCACCGACAACGAGACCCACTGCCCGTTCAAGGGCGACGCTGCTTACTGGACCCTCACCGCCGGCGGCGAAACACTGGAGAACGCGGCCTGGGCCTATCTGGAACCGCTGCCCGAGATCACGGTCATCGCCGGCCACCTGAGTTTTGCGGACGCGGTCAAGGTCGAGTCATAAACTCGGGCCGGCCAAGGCCCCCTACGCCGTGTCGCACTCTCCCGATATGCCCAGCCTATGGCATTTCGCGACCGCCGACGGTACCCCACGAAATTCTTTGAAGGTCGCGCTCGTCATCGGCGCGATCCTGACCTTGATCAATCAAGGAGACGTCATCTTGGCCGGCAAGATGCCGAATATCGCGAAAGCCGGTCTGACTTTTGTCGTGCCCTACCTTGTGGCGACTTATGGCGCGGTCATGGCTAATACCAAGGATCGCTGCTTTGAAATAAGCCGGCCTACTTGTATGGATCGGCGGCATCGCGCAAACCGTCGCCGAAGAAGTTGAAGGCCAGGATCAAAACGATAACCGGCAACACCGGCAACATGAGCCAGGGGTAGAGCGCGACTACGTTAATGTTCTGGGCCTCGTTGAGCAGGACGCCCCAGGAGGTGATCGGCGGGCGCAGGCCGAGGCCGAGGAAACTGAGCGCCGTCTCGCCCAAAATCATGGTCGGAATTGTTAGGGTGGCCGAGGCGATCAGATGGCTCATGAAGCCGGGCATCAGGTGCCGGGCGATAACGCGAGTCGGGCTGGCCCCGATTAACTGCGCCGCCACGCAGTAGTCCTCCTCGCGTAGGGCCAAAAGTTTCGAGCGCACCGCGCGCGCCAGGCCGGTCCAATCGATCAAACCCAAAATGGCGCTGATCCCGAAATAGATCACGATCGGGCTCCAATTCACCGGCAAAATCGCCGAAAGCGCCATCCATAGCGGGATTTCCGGAAACGACCGCACAACCTCGATGATCCGCTGAATGATCGCATCGGCCAATCCGCCGTAGTATCCGGCAATGCCGCCAATAACGAGGCCAAGAGAGAAGCTGATAACGATTCCGATCAGCCCGACGGTCAGGGATATGCGGGCGCCATAAATAATGCGCGAAAACATATCGCGGCCCAGCCGATCCGTGCCGAACAAGAAAAGCGTACCGTCCTCGGGCGGGCAGACGATGTGAAAACTTCCCGGCACAGCGCCCCAGAAGTCGTATGAGTCGCCGAGGCAGAAAAAGCGGATCGGCTGAACCCGGGAGGTGTCCTCGGTGTACTCGCGCTTGAGGTTCTCCATATTCAGCCGGTAGGTCCAGCCATAGACAAAGGGTCCGACAAACTCGCCCTCGTGGAACAAATGAACCGACTGCGGCGGCGTGTAGATGAAGTTCGTGTCTTGGCTATGCAGGTTGTAGGGCGCGAGAAATTCGCTGAACAAAATCGAGCCGTACATGATAAGTAGGATGCCCCCGCAGAACATGGCGACCTTGTGGCGCTTTAGCTTCCACCACATTAGTTGCCATTGCGAGGCCAGGTAATATTTCTCCTGCGCTGGCGTCAGTTGTTCGACCGAATAGGGATCGAACGGCTCGTCGGAAACGAAATGCGCGTGCCGGCCGGCGGCGTCCTTGGGGCTCCCTATATCGCTGGGCGGGGTCACCGGGTCGTACCTCCTTGCAAGCGAATGCGCGGGTCGAGCACCGCGAGCGCCAGATCGGAAATCAACACGCCGATGACTGTCAGGAAAGCCAGGAACATCAGGAACGATCCGGCCAAGTACATATCCTGGCTGCGCAGCGCGCCGAGCAGCATGGGACCCGTCGTCGGCAGGGAAAGAATGATTTCAACCACCGCCGCGCCGGAAATGATGCTGGGCAAGAGACTCCCGATATCGGCGATGAAGAAGTTAAGCGACAGGCGGAAGGGATATTTCAACAACAACTTCATGGGTGACAATCCCTTGGCCCGGCCGGTTACGACGTATTGCTTCTCCAGCTCGTCCAAAAGGTTCGCACGCAACCGCCGGATCATCCCGGCGGTACCGGAAGTCCCAATGACCACGACCGGAATCCAAATGTGCTCCAGGACCGACAAGGCCTTCGGCCAAGTCCAGGGCTGGTCGATGTACTGCGCGTCCATCAAGCCGCCGATCGAGGTGCCGAAAAAGACATTGGCGATATACAAAAGAACCAGAGCCAGCAGGAAATTGGGTGTCGCGAGTCCGATGAACCCCAAAAAGGTGAGCGTGTAGTCGCCCCAACTATACTGCCGCACCGCGGAATAGAGCCCGATGGGAAAAGAAACGATCCAGGTGAACACGATCGTTACGAACGAGACCAGAGCCGTCAGATAAAGCCGGTCGCCAACCACTTCCGACACCGGCAAGCGAAACTCGAAGGAATAGCCGAAATCGCCCTGCAGCATGCCCCAGACCCAGAACACGTACTGCTCCATGATCGGACGATCGAAGCCGTACTGCCGGCGCAACGCCTCGATCTTTTCGGTATCGACGGATTCGCCCTGGGACTGCAATTCCGCGATATAGCTTTCAAAATAGTCGCCCGGTGGAAGCTGAATGATGACGAATATGATCAAACTGATCGCGAGCAAGGTCGGGATCATGATAAAAAAGCGACGAACGATATAAGTAAGCATGCCGGCTCAGGTGTTTCCGTGGCTCATCTTGGCACTTATCTCTGCGGCCTTCATGCTATGGGAACTCGGTCAACGCACGGCGGTGTTCTGTCGGGCATACCGGTCATTTCTGTGCCGCGCGCCGTTCGGCCGATAGCCAAAACGTGTCCGGTTTATAGATGCCGAAGTACGCGCTCGGACTCCAGCTAAAGATGCCTTTTGACGGCACATTATTCAGGCCCGCCGCAACCACGACCGGTTGCGGTACACCGTTGACGGTACCAATCGAAAACACTTGATCGGCGCGAATTTCCAATATCCTTTGCCATACCTGCGTGCGTGCTTCCTTGGTCTTGGCGAGACGCCAATCCTTGTAGAGGCCGAGCAGTTCCTTCGCCGCAGGCAAGTCCGGCTTCTGCCCGGTCTTTGCGGAAGATTCAAAATACTCGCCCCACTTCGACCACTGCAGTTGAATCTGTTCGGTGGGCGTGAATTCCGACGGCGCCACGTCCGCTGTCGGCAGGGCGTTATCAAGGCCGGACCAGACCGACATGACCGCCTGGCCGGCGAACACCCGGTTGCGGAAAACTTCGCGCTGCGAGGGTTTGGTAAAAAGCTCGACACCGACCTTGCCCCAATCCTTCTTGATCATCTCGAGCACATCTGTCTCCTCGGTACTTTCGCCCGAAGTGTCTATGATGATCTGAACCGACCGCCCGTCCGGTAGCAGTCGCGTCCCGGCGCCATTGCGCTTAGTTAAGCCAACTTGGTCCAACAAGGCATTCGCCTTCTTCGGGTCGTGTTGGGCCCAAGCACTCTGGTATTTGGGGTCATACAGCGGACTCTCCGGCAAAACGGTGTCGGCGCCAGGCCGGGCCAATCCGAAATAGAGAACCTGATTAATCGCGTTGCGGTCGATGGCGACGGAAAGTGCGCGCCGAAAGCGCACGTCACGCATAAGGGTACGCCATGCGGGATCCTCCGCCGTCAGGTTTGGAAACAGTGCGACCTTGGAGCCGGATGCGGTGGTCCAAAGGCGAACCTGAAAGCCCTTATCCTTTTCGCCTTGCTTCAGAAAAGTGTAATGGTCGAAACGGATATGCCGGGCCTGTAAGTCAGTCTCACCAAAACCGGTTTTCGCCGGAACCAGGTTGCTGTCCGAAATGTTGACGATCACGCGGTCCAGGTAGGGCAGTTGCCGCCCAGCACTATCCACCCTGTGATAGTAAGGGTTGCGCGTGAACACGAAACGGTCGGCGGGCCTGGGCGTGATATTCATCCAGGGCTGCAAGACCGGCAGATCGATGTTGTCAAAGCGGTACTGCTCGTCCTTACGATTGAAAAGGCTGACCCAGTTTCGCGCCGAGGCTTCCACGATCTTCTCCGCCAGGTCTTTTTGCTCGGCGTAGGCGGCATGAAACTGCTTAAGGTAGTGGGCCGGCCGGTAGATATACAACGGCCGCGCGCCCGCAATCGCGGGCAGGAAATAGGGATTTGGGTTCGACCAGCTATAACGCACAGTCTGAGGGTCGATGATTTCGACGCGGGGCGCCTCGCCATCGACCCTGAGCACTTTCGGTGGACCGAAGGGCGATAGTTCCTCGTTATTGACCACATCGTCCCAGTAGAAGCGGAAATCCTCCGCCGTGAAGGGTTGTCCGTTCGACCAACGATGATTCTTTCGCAACCGGAAGGTAAATACCTTTTGGTCCTCGACCTCGATCTTTTCGACAATATCGGGCACGAGGTTCAGATCGGGATCAAGGCCGACCAAGCGGGCATAGCCATAAACGGTCATCAAGCGGATGTCTTTTTGGCGCCCCATGAGCGTTTCGATCGTTCCACCGTGTTCACCCAGGACTTGCTCGTTGGGGATTAGAGTCGCGACGGACGGAGGATCGGGTAGTCGTTCACTGACCGGCGGCAGATTTCCGCTGGCAACCAGGGGCGCAAGTATCGGCGGTTCGATAAACTCGGCCGCGCGCACCGACGAGGCGAAAGCAAAAAGCAAAGCCAAGGCACTGACCGAGCAAGCTAGGGCTGAGCTGGCTAAGGTGATTTTTTTAAATTTCATGACGTGAGAACCTCTGGCCGGGTTTCCGCGCTCGCGCGTACGAAATGTTCGCCTCCCAAATCGAAAAGCTTCGACGGCGCCGCTTCACTCAAGGTGAATGGTGCTGGAAAATCCGCCGGCCCCGCCTGTTTCATAGCGGATATGTGGCCGAAATCGAGCTTGCGGCTGGGATCGGGATACGGCACGGCGGACAATAAAGTTTGGGTATAAGGATGCACCGGTTTGGAGAATAGGACATCGCGTGGTGCGATCTCGACCAAGCGGCCAGCGCACATGACGGCGATGCGGTCTGCCATGTAGTCGACAACAGCAAGATTATGCGAAATGAAGAGGTAGGTCAGCCCCAGCTCGCTCTGCAAATCTTTCAACAGGTTCAGGATCTGCGCTTGAATGGAAACATCGAGCGACGACACGGGTTCATCGCAAATCAGAAGTTCGGGTTGGAGCGCCAGGGCGCGGGCAATGCCCAGACGCTGGCGCTGACCGCCCGAAAAACTGTGCGGATAGCGACGCAGGAAGCGCACGTCGAGGCCGACCAAACGCATTAGCTCCTTAACCAGCTCAATACGTTCCTCCTGTGTGCCGACATTGTGAACCACCAAAGGTTCGCTGATGATATCGAGCGCGGTCATGCGTGGGTTGAGCGACCCAAAGGGATCTTGGAAAATGAACTGGACGTGACGCCGGAAATTGAGCAAGCCCGCGCCCTTCAAGGCCAGAACATCGACATCCTTACCGGCCGTCCGATATGTCACCGAACCGGCGTCGGGCAGGAGCGCGCGCATAATCACCTTGCTGGCCGTCGTCTTGCCGCATCCGGATTCGCCAACCAGGCCCAGGCACTCCCCGCGCCGCACCGTGAAACTGACGTCGTCGACCGCTGTTACCTCCACCTTGGCGCCCAATCCCAGGACACCTTGCTGGCGCAAGGTGAAAGCCTTGGTCAGCCCTTTGACTTCCAGGACGGTTTCGCCTGCCACGTCCAGGTGCGGACCTTCGGCGCCGTCGGACCCGGCCTTGCGCAGGAGCCGGGCTTTACCCGGCTCGATCTCGCGAATGGGAACCAGCCGCTCGCCACGCGGCATGTTGGTACGCGGCACCGCGGTGAATAGGGCCTTGAGGTAGGGGTGCTCCGGCCGGCCGAATATCTCGGCGCAGGGGCCACTTTCAACGACCCGGCCGTGATACATCACGACAACCTCTTCAGCGATGTTCGCCACGACGCCAAGATCGTGCGTGATAACCAAAACCGCCATGCCGAGCTCGCTCTGCAAGTCAATCAACAGTTTCAATATCTGTGCCTGAATCGTCACATCCAGCGCCGTCGTCGGCTCGTCGGCAATGAGTAATGACGGACGGCAAATCAAAGCCATCGCGATCATCGCGCGCTGGCGCAACCCGCCAGACAACTCGAAGGGATAAGCGTTTAGGGTGGCGGCAGGAGCGGGAAAACCAACCAGCCGGAGCATCTCTTCGGTCAGATCGCGTCCGGTCTTGCGGTCGACGTCACGATGCAGGAACAAGGCCTCGCCAACCTGATCGCCTATCGTGTGGACGGGCGATAATGAGGTCATCGGCTCTTGAAAAATTATCGATATATGGCCGCCGCGAATCGCGCGCATGCGCGCGCCGTCGCGATCCAGCGCAGCAATATCGATTTCGGCGCCCGACTTGGCCGGGTCGCGATATAGGATCTGACCGCCATCTATCATCCCGACTTTCGGCAAGATTCCCATGATGGCTTGAGCAACGGTCGATTTGCCCGATCCGGACTCGCCGACTAGGGCGACGGTCGAACCTTTACGGATATCGAAGGAGACACCATTGACCGCGGGCACGATCGACCCATGGATGCGAAAGCCGACCTCAAGGTTACGAACCGAAAGGACGTCATCCATGAAGCGCGGGTCCTTACTTTCGGCCAATCAGCATGAAGCGGGAATAGCGTCGCCGTTTTAGCGTGCCCTCGTAGTACAGCTCGCTCATTGGCAGTTGCGCTTTAAGCTCCACCAGATCGACAACACAGTTAACATGCTCGTCGCAATCGAAATAATCGTTCGACTGCACGACCAGCAACATGTCCTTGGGAACCCGGTCATACCAATCCGACGCAACGGGCATATGTTCGCAGCTGGTATTGACGATCAGGTCTCGCGTGCGCCCGGCGGCAAGTTTGTAATTCAGGGCCGCGGCGTTCGCCGTAATCGCTTTGAAGTGGCCGTGGGCGCTAGCCTCCGCGTTAACGCGCTCCGCGACTGGCGCGCAAGCCGGATCTATGTCGTAGCTCCGCACTTGCGTCGTTTGGAACCTCGCGTCGCTGAGCAAAAGCGCCCCAAGGGCGCCGTACCACCCGCCTAGGACATGGACAGTCCCGAAGTTTCCGCCCAGGGTCTCGTGTGTGCGATCGAGCAACCACGTCTTGCTCGCGACCTGATTGGCGTTGAAGGCATGGTGCAGCCCTTCGGGCGGCGCGCTGAAACGCCCACACACGGCTTCGCTGAATTCCGCCGGGCGGCTAAAAGCCGCCAGATCGGTCAAGGTTTCGGATTTCGGGCCGCCATGGTCAAACATCTAAAATACTGCTCCCTGGCCAATCCATTGCACGAGGACGCAACGGAAGCACCTGAAATTCATACATATTTTGAGCGCGATCAGACTATCGCCCGATCCCGCAAACAGCAACATTTCAATATTGAGGCGTCGATATTGCCCCGCCTTGTGAAACCGTCCCTTACGTTCGCGCCTCAACACCCTGTTTGCCGCCCTATGGCCCGACTCTTCGCTCTGCTCCCGTATGCCGCGTAAGTCGGCCCGCCAGCTATTTGATCTTGTCTTGCTGTTCCAGCGGTTGAGTCGCCTATGGTGTTTTGTGCGGCCGGACAGGTCAAGCTCTTGTTCCGCGCGACCGCCTTGGCCATTGCCGGAAACTCGGGCTAGGGTGCGGGCTAATCCAAGCCCCGCCTAGCACTCTACCAGACATTTGGGAGCCAGGATGCGCCAAACACGCCATCTCCTCACGGTCTTGGCAGCCGCTCAGGGCATGCATGAGATCACACCCGAGGTCGCGGCATGGATTGCCCACGAGGATATCTGCGACGGACTCTTGACTCTTTTCATCCGGCATACCTCGGCATCGCTCCTGATCCAGGAAAATGCCGATCCCGACGTCCAATACGATCTGCAAGCCTGGTTAGATGCAGCGGCGCCACAGAGAGCGGAACTTTATCGCCACAGCGCCGAGGGCCTCGACGACATGCCGGCCCACATTAAGAGCGCCCTGACCCAAAGCCATCTGAGCGTCCCCATCGGTGAGGGAAAATTGATGCTGGGCACCTGGCAGGGCATCTATCTGTTGGAGCACCGCCGCCGGCCGCGCGAAAGGCAGGTGGTCTTACATCTCCTGGGCGAATAGGGAAATGCTCCCGCCAGCCGGCGTTCTCTGTTGACCGCCGAGCTTGGATGACCGGGCATCCATATTTCACACGGAATTTCCGCGACCGAATAATTTGAGGCATACTTCGCAAGAACGGGCCGGACCCTAACAGGGGTCAGCCGAAGGGGCAAAACGACATGATGACACAGGTCACCGACCAGATGCCAATCGGCACAGAGGGGCAGTTGGAACGCGGCGACCGTGTTCCGCCGTTTGCCCTGCCCGATCAGAATGGCGCCGCGGTGACGCCCTTGTCCGACGACGTAGCCGGCAAGCCGATGATCTTGCTCTTCGAGTGTGCGGACGAACAAGCCGGGCCAGCCCTTGAGCGAGAGCTTGTGGCGTTACGTGACACCAGAAGAGACTGGGAGCTGAACGACACGGTCGTTTTCGCCATTACCCGGCGAAGCCCGGAAGAAAACCTCAGACTCCATGACTCCCTCGAACTGCCCTACTCGGTGCTATCCGATGGGTCGGGAGAGGTCTTCCGGGCCTATGGATTGGATGCCCTGCCACCGGGCTGCCCAAACGTTACGTTCGTATTGGATACCAACATGCGGGCGATCGAGATCGTGGCGGGGGGCAACCCTGGATCGCAGGCGCCCCGCGCCATCGACAAAATCTCGACCCTGATGGCAGACAACCCTGGCACCCAATTGAAGCGGCACCCGCCGGTCTTGGTGGTGCCCGGCGCCTTAACGCCAGAGGATTGCGCCCGTGCCGTTCAAGTATGGCACCGCCCGGTGCGGGTCTGGGAAACGGATGGCATGATCTGCGACGGTTACGCGGTGGAAAAGGGCGACTTCAAAGTCCGGAACGAGAGCTATGGACGGGTAATGCAACTCGTCGTGCGCGACCCACAGGTACAGAAATACCTGGATGCCAAGATGGGGCGGCGCGTCTTGACCGAGATTCAGAAGGCTTTCCAGACCAAGGTCTCGCGACGTGAGGATTACCGAATTGCCAGGTATGACGCCGCGGAGGGTGGTAGCTTGCCCGCCCACCGCGATAATCCGACGCCGGAAACCAAGCATCGGCGCTTCACGGTTTCAGTTACGCTGAATGCCGAGGAATTCGATGGCGGCGCGCTGAGATTTCCGGAGTACGGCAGGCAGGAGTATTTGGTACCAACCGGCGCCGCGGTCGTTTGGTCCTGCGCTTTGTTGCACGAGGTCCTACCGGTTGTATCCGGGCGCCGCTTTATTCTGGGCACCCATTTGTTCGGGACCTGAGCGAACGGAGCCGCGGAAGGTATCCAGAAGAACCATCCGCGCCCCGTCTCACGTATCGCTAACAAATTGTAAAACCTGGTCGGGGAGAGAGGATTCGAACCTCCGGCCCCCGCCTCCCGAAGACGGTGCTCTACCAGGCTGAGCTACTCCCCGGCGCGGCCGGTTTATAGCGGCTCGCCAGCGCCTTGGCAACGATCCAGAGTAACCGGCGGACCGGCCCTGGAAAGTCACCCCCCGCCCCATTCGGCCTTGTCTCATGGGGTGGCCCTGGGCTAGCGTTCAGCCAACGAATTGGTACGCAATGGCCAGAAGGCCAACGCGCCGACAGCGTCTGGGGCAACAAACGTCCGCCGGCTCTATCGTGGTGGGCAAATATTCCATTAGGGAGGAGGCCAAATTTATGCACGTCAGAACCGTCTTTAGGTCCTTAGCCACGGCGCTTGCCGTCGGTGGGGCGCTAACCCTTTCGATGGCCGGCGACACCTACGCCGCGGAAGATCGGGTCAACTGGAAGATGGGCAGCGCTTTCCCAAGCAAGTTGGTCCAACTTGGGTCGCTCGGCAAGAGCCTGTCCGCCAAGATTGAACGGGTGTCGGGAGGAAATGTCCGGCTCAAATTCTTCGAGCCGCATGCGCTGGTTCCGCCGCTCGAGATGTTCGACGCGATCTCGGCCGGGTCGCTCGACGCCGCGTGGTCCACGCCCGGCTATTGGTTCGGCAAGGAAAAAGCCCTGGCCCTTTTCGCCGCCGTGCCTTTTGGGCCGAGCGCGGGCGAATACATGGGCTGGGTTTTTTACGGCGGCGGTAAAGAGTTGATGGACAAGATCTACGCCAAACACGGGATCAAATCGATCATGTGCGGCGTGATCGCGCCCGAGGCGTCCGGCTGGTTCCGCAAGGAGATCAATTCAGTCGACGATCTAAAGGGCCTTAAGATGCGCTTCTTCGGATTGGGCGCGAAGGTCATGGAGAAGATCGGGGTCTCGACCCAGTTGATCGCCGGCGGCGACATCTATCCGGCGCTGGAGCGCGGTTCGATCGACGCCACTGAATACTCCATGCCGGCGATCGACCTGAACCTCGGTTTCTATCAGATAGCGAAGCACTACTACTTCCCGGGTTGGCACCAACAAGCGACCTTGTTCGATCTTATGATGAACAAGGCGAAATGGGACGCGCTGTCCGAAACGCAGCAAGCCCAGATCGAGGTCTCCTGCGGCGATAACTTCCGCGAAGGCTTGGCCGAGGGCGAAGCCATCCAAGGCAAGGCACTAAAGGAGTTGAAGGCCAAAGGCGTGCAAATCCATCGCTGGTCGCCGGAGATCCTGGACACCTTGCAGTCGGCGTGGAACGACGTGGCCGCCGAATTGGCCGCCGAGGACGCGACCTTCAAGGAAGCCTGGGAATCCCTTCAAGCTTTCCGCGCCGAGTATGCGGAATGGAAGGCCGTGGGTTACCTGCAGTAAACCCGGCACATTTTGAGAGGCGCGTCTAAAGACTGGCGCGCCTCACAGACGCATACACCGGGGCCCAGAGGTCCATCTGGGTCCCGGTTTTGCAATCGTCAGGGTTCTCGCGCAGGTCGAAAGACGGCCGGCGGACGACCCAATTCCACATCCGCGGAAGCCGGCCCAACCCTAGTCATGAACTAGGCGATCCGGGGGACGAGCGACATGGGTTTTCTAGTTCGAATTAGCGACGGCATCGACCGCCTTTTGACCTGGGTTGGCCGAATCGCCGCCTGGGCCGGGGTCATCCTGATCGCGACCACGATCTTCGATGTGATTACCCGCCGCTTCTTCGTTCTCGGATCCACCAAGCTACAGGAATTCGAGTGGCACATGCACGCCGTGCTGTTCGCGTTCCTCATAGGATACGCCTACCTCAAGGACGCGCATGTACGCATCGACCTGGTTCGCGACCGGCTGAGCAAGCGGACCCAGTGGTGGATCGAGCTCCTCGGCTGCCTCCTGTTCTTGCTGCCCTATTGCGCCTTGGTCGTTTACTACAGCTACGACTTCACCGTCCGATCTTATGAGACGGACGAGATATCTGCCTCCGCCACGGGCTTGAGCTACCGCTGGATTATAAAATCGGTGTTGCCGATCGGATTCTCGTTACTCGGGCTTGCGGGGATCGCCGTGGTTTTGCGCAAGATCGTGGAGCTGATGGGCCCGCCCGAATTACGCACCAAGGTTCATGAGACCGAAGTGGCGGAAGCCGAGCCCCTTGTCGAGTCAGTCGGGCGTCGGAAGGGCGGCGAGTAATGTTCTATATTGAAGACTATCTCCCAGCCTTCATGTTTCTGGCCCTGGGGATACTGCTATTCAGCGGCTATCCGGTCGCCTTCGTTCTGAGCGGAATCGGCCTGGCATTCGGCCTTGTCGGCATATATTTCGACGTCTTTTCCTTCATTCAGTTTTTCAACATCGTGCCGCGCATTTGGGGTGGTATTGCCGAAAACTTAATACTGACCGCGATCCCCATGTTTATTTTCATGGGGACGATGCTGGAGCGCAGTGGCGTCGCTAACGACTTGCTGAATTGCCTCCAGGTTCTTTTGCGGCGTGTGCCGGGCGGTTTGGCCCTGTCGGTGACACTCATGGGCACGATCATGGCCGCGACCACGGGCATCATCGGCGCCTCGGTCGTGATGATGACCCTGCTGGCACTGCCGGTGATGATTGAACGCCGCTATAATATTCCGCTGGCGACCGGAACGATCGCGGCCTCCGGCACCCTGGGAATCCTGATTCCGCCCAGTATCATGCTGGTCATCATGGCGGACCTTCTCGCCCGTTCGGTCGGCAATCTGTTTGTCGCCGCTGTGATACCCGGCTTCATCCTGGCCGGCCTCTACATGCTCTATATCTTCGTGTTCTCCGGCGCCCGGCCCCATCTGGCACCGCCTTTGCCAGACGACATCGGCCCCAAAACCAACACGGCGATGGCCCTGATGGTGTTGCGCAGTTTCATACCGCCACTCTTTCTGATCTTCCTCGTCTTGGGTTCGATCCTATTTGGCTGGGCGACACCGACCGAAGCAGCCGGCGTCGGCGCCGCCGGCGCCATGTTTCTGGCCTTTGTCAGCCGCAAGCTCTCGTGGCGGGTACTGCGCGATGTGGTTGAGCGCTCGGCGCTAACCGGCGGCATGCTGTTCGGTATCTTCCTGGGCGCGACTTGCTTTTCTTATGTGTTCCGTGCGCTTGGCGGTGACGATTTGGTCATTGGCACGGTCGAAAGCTTTGAACTCAGCTCCTGGGGTCTCTTGTTCATGCTGATGGGCTTGGTCTTTGTGCTCGGATTTTTCTTCGACTGGATTGAAATCACCTTGATCGTGCTGCCCGTGTTCTCGCCGATTATCGAACTGTTGGATTTCGGCGATCATGTGATGCGGCAGGAAGTCGTGTATTGGTTTGCGATTCTGATCGCCGTCAACTTGCAAACATCGTTTCTGACGCCGCCCTTCGGCTTCGCGCTCTTTTATTTGAAGGGCGTCGCACCGCCGCAAGTGCGTATTCAACATATCTACAAAGGGATTATCCCCTTTGTCCTCCTGCAATTGGTTGGTTTGGGGTTGGTCATGGCGTTCCCCGATTTGGCACTATGGTTGCCACGGGTTTTACTCGACTAAACGAACTGCCTAGAGCGTCATTCGAGATTCGGCGCTTTTCGATCGCACCATAGAGTCTTGCGCCGGGCGATCGAGCGCGATTTTGG
This sequence comes from Kiloniellaceae bacterium, assembly GCA_021776115.1. Classification (GTDB taxonomy): domain Bacteria; phylum Pseudomonadota; class Alphaproteobacteria; order Kiloniellales; family J153; genus JAJFGN01. Next base: position 17,963 of record JAJFGN010000032.1, read on the forward strand.
GTATTGGTTTTAGGCCGCAGCCTGCTCGAGCTTACCCATGAGATAATCTATATCCTCTCGGGAAAACGTAGACGCCGGGTCATCGAATTGCGTCAACATGCGCTCAAGCATCTTACTGATGAACCGAGCCCGGTCGTTGGGTCCGCCGTCATACTCCGTTTCCTCGGCCAGATCGACGCCCGCGCGAAAGGCCGGATACCAACGCTTCGGGAGACTGGCCTTCAGGTAGATCGATTGCAGCCCCAAACCTCCCTCGTCGTGAATTAGGATTCGGGCATTCGGCAAGGGAACTCCCGCGAGTTGGGCCAGCCCGCGTTCAAAGAAACCTATGTCCCCAATACTGATGGCACGAAGCAGGAGCGAAGGTGTCAACCTCCGCTTGCGGTGCAGCTGACTTATCAGGTTGTCCAATTCTGTCTCGGTCGAACCGAATTGGACCAAATTCATTGTTGCCCGTTCACGCGCCTGAAGTATCAGGTTGGTCGCGACATCGACAGGCAGCTCTTGTTTCTCCGAAAGGTAATCCTGCAATTTCTGCGTTACCGCCTCGACAAGCTGCTCGGAAATCGCGGCCGGCAAATTAGTTCGGCGCGATAAAGAATCGGAGACGCGGGTGCTACTTTCGTACTTGTCAATCACTCGCCCGAGCGCGTTTTCGGTAAGCTCCGCCCCCTCGTTAGAGACAAGACGCGCAACCGCGGTCTCGTTTCCGGTGTCGATCAAAGCGTCGGCTATGACGGCGGAAACGCGGGGGCGCTGCGCCACCGCAACTTGCCTGGTCGCGGAATGTCCACGCACGATCTCCAGCAAATCGGTGTCTGTCAAAACCTCGGAGAACTTGATCACCGGCAGAGCGACCGAATCGACATCGTTCGCAAGAGACATTGCGACGTCATGCGGCAGGTCTGGTGAAGACTTTAGATGCGCCGCAAGAGATTCTCGGACAAGAACTTCGGTATCCTTAACCAAGGCCCGAAATATGTCTTCCGCGATTTGGCGCTCGCTATCGGTCAGCTCTCCGGTCGAGAACTGATCCGCAATTTTCCCTGTCGTAGCGGCCCGGTTCTGGACCGAGGGATTGGTCATGAGGGTTTTGACGTCTGCGGCACTGAGCCGCTGGCGAACGATTTCGTCTGTCATCGCGTGCTACATCCGCAGTCCGTGGTTCCACACTTGCCGCGTACAGCTATCGGATCGGCTTGCCGCGATCCTAAACAGCCTTGGCCCCTACAGTATGCTTGTAGGACGGTTAATCGAGGATTAATCCGCTATAAATCAATGATTTGAGTTGGGCCGGACCGCCTTGAATTAGCCCATATAGGACCGAGCCGGGAGCGATCAGGCAGCGATTTGCCGAAGCTTGGCGATCAAAAACTCGATGTCCGAGGAACTGATTCTTTTAGACGGATCGGGAAAACGGGTCAGCACACGCTCCAGCATTTTCTCGACATAGCGCTCCCGGTCATTGCTGCCGCCGTCGTAGTCGGTCTCAACCGCGAGGGTGATCGCGGCGCGAAACGCCGGATACAATGCCTTAGGCAGCTCAGCTCGCAAGTAAAGAGATTCGAGCCCAAGCATACTCTTGTCGTGAACCAAAAGCTGTACGTTTTTTAATGGCAGGCCCGTCAACTTCGCGACCGCGCGCTCGAAGAACGTCAGATCGCCTGTGCACAACGCGCGCAACAGAAGCGAGGACGTCAATCCTTTCTTGCGGTGCAACTGATCGATCAAATTGTCGAGCTCGGCATCGCTGGAGCCATAATCCAGAAGGCTCATGATAGCCCGCTCGCGAACTTGTAGGATCAGATCGCTGGCGACATCGGGCGAAACGTCGTGTTTGTCGATAAGATACTCATGCAAGCGTTCGGACATCGCGGCAACCACGCGCTCGGAAATGGCCGGCGGAAGATCGGACCGCCGCGTCAAGGAATCGGTCACCGGCGTGCTGCTTGAATAGTTGTCCACGACCCGGTCATAGGCCGCTTCACTGATTTGCGCTCCCTCGTTGCGCACCAAACGCGCCACTGCGTCTTCGTTGCCGGTATCCACCAAGACGTCCGACACCTGCTCGGAAACCTGGGTCCGTTGTGCGATGGCCGATTGCTTCGCCGGACCGTGGTCGCGAACGATGGTAATCAGATCCTCATCGGTAAGGACATCGGAAGCCTTGAGTATCGGCAAGGCAACAGAATCTACATCCCTTGCCAAGGTGAGGGCAACATCGTGCGGCAAGTCGGGATTGGCTCTAAGGTGCGCCGACAAGGCCTGGCGCACACGTATCTCGGCATCCTTCGATAGAATACGGAAGATGTCTTCCGCGATACGGCGCTCTTCGTCGTTGAGCGTCGCAGCGTCGAAACCCTTAGCTATCTTGGTCGAGGCCGCGGTGCGAGCCTCGGGCGACGGGTCGGAGAGCAGACGAGTAACATCGTCCTTGGTTAACTGTACCGTGTTTTCTTCGATCATGTCAGATTTGCACCGTCTGTTTGGTTACCTCCCGAAACCATCCTGATTTGGATCGCACCGGACCGGCCGAATACCCGCCTAACAAGAGTAGAAGTATGACTTACTCTCGGTTAAGCAGAGTTTAATAGCTGCCCGAATACGGCGGATGACTCGAGATTTCAGGGAGGAAAGGTAGCTGAAAGGCTTGGTTAACGCGGCCGAAAGGTTAACTCCGCGTTAACAAGGCACCGGCGATGGCCCGAACCTGATCCTCTACGGACACATCCATAAATGAAGTCACCTCCAGTTCGCGATCCTCGTAAAGGTCACGGTCCGGATACCGGCTGGCCCAACTGGAAGCGGCGGCGTCCCGGGCGTCCAGCAAGCCCACAATCTGCGGTTTGAACAAGCGGACCATGGCCGAAATCCAACGATTTACTGGCCAGGACGGCTGAGTGTGGTCGACTTTGAAGTAGTCCAACAAAATTTTGACGTCTGGGGCCGTATACCAAACCTCGCCCGTGACCCAGCGATTTACCGTGAACAGGCGAAAGGGAAGGCCTTTGTTATCCATGGCGATTGCGATCAGGTGGCTGAGCGCGTCGTCCGGATCTTCGGGTGCCTCGTATCCCGGTACGGGGGCGGGCTTGATGCCCGGCGGCATGCCACGGGGCCGAACAAAAGTATGGAAATGGCCGTGCTCGTCGCCAAACCGTTCTTCGACCGGGTGAGCGTGAAAATAGTACTGACTGTGGGTTTCGCGGTCATACACGTCGCCTGGCGGGTAGTGGTCCCACTCGTAGAAGGTTTCATGGCCTTTAATCAGCTCACCGACCAGGTTGTCGTCGGTCTTGGCCAAGGCACGGTAGATCTCCACAATCTCCTGCCCCGCTTCGGCCATGGTTTCCAAATCGCTCTGGTCCAAGCCATCGAGATCCAAGGCTAGATCGGTTCTAAACTCACGAATCGAAGTATCGTTGCGCATGGCTCAAATGTAGCGATCGTCTCGGCTCTGTGCGAGCCCTAGCAGTCCTCAAATTGGTGTGATTTGAGTTTTTTTGCACCGCGCCGGCGCCTATTCGGCGATCAGTCGAAACCCGATCAAGATATGCTTGAGATTCGCCGGCCGGCTATGGCGCGCCGCCGGCCGACAAACGCCACAACCGGAATCGTCCCAGGAGCCGCCCTTGACGATAATGCGCTCGTTACCGCTCGCCGCCGCCGTTGCCGTCCATTCGAAAACCTGACCGGCCGCGTCGAGCAGTCCGTAGTGGCTGGCCCCGCCAGGGAAACTAGCGACAGGCAGGGTATCGAAGGGCCCCCGGTCGTGGCTGTTCAAGAGCCCGGGCCGCCAGTCATCGCCCCAGGGGAAGCGATCCCCGGAAGGTCCGCGCGCCGCCTTCTCCCACTCCAACTCTTCCGGAAGCCGCCAGGTACGTCCGGTCACGCCTGACAACCAACACGCATAAGCCCGCGCGTCCGCGTGCGTGACCAGAACCACGGGGTGATCCTCCCGCCCCGGCGGCAAGCGGCCCTGAGCCCAGGCATGCCGGCGGGTGCGCTCATAAGGGTGGATGAGGCCGTAACCGCGCCAAGTATCTATGTCGACGTCGGGCGCCGGATGCCCGGTGGCGGTAACAAAAGCCGCGTATTGAGCGTTGGTTATCGGCGTTCGCGTGATTTCAAACGCGCCGAGTTCGCGTTGTCCGCGTTGAGGCTCGTTTTCATACCATTTCCCTTCCCGCGTGCGGCTGTGCCCGTAGGCGGCTTCGTCAAGCCGGTACGCGGCCTCTCGCTCCGCACGGTCCGAGCCGGCAATGAAAGGCCCGGCCGGAACAGCGATCAGGTCCGGCACGGCTCGGCTCGGCGCGCCGTTTGCGTCAAAGGATGAAATGCAGCCGACAGCGACCAGGGACATACCGAGAAGAAGCACGACGCCCCAGATCCCGCGGCTTCGATTGAGCAACACGGCGGCCGGCATTAATCGCGAACGACGAGGACCGAACAGCTGGCGTGACGTGCGACGCGGGCCGCGTTGGGGCCAAGCAGGTAATTCTTCAGCGCCGGGCGGTGCGCAGCCATGACGATCAAGTCGCATTGGACTTCCTGCGCGGCCTTCAGGATTTCCTCGTAGATCGTGCCGTGTCTAACGACATGGGAGATCTTCACGTCGCCCGGCACGTCCTTGGCCGAGATCTCCTTCAATCTAGCCGCCGCCTGCACCTCTGCCTTCTCCTCGTAGTCCGCTGGGAAATATTGCGCGACAATGGGCAGCCCGAAATTCGGCATGACAGCCATCAGGTACAGCTCGCCTCCCTCCAGGCGACACTGTGCGACCGCCGCGGGCAGGACCATCTGCCAAGAGCTGGCTTCGTTCAAATCGATGGGCACGAGAATTCGCTTAAACATAGCAAGGGGCCCTTGTTGTCTCAGGTGGCAGGGACGGCGCGCCCACGCCGGCCCCGTTGCAGGAACACGACCAGTCCGAGCAAGACCAGCGCCGGAAGGAACATCAGCTCCTTGGGTGGGCGATCGGTAGCGACCACAATCCCACTGATCTCCCAGTCGAAGTCAAGGCCGGCACTCTCCGCCGCGCTGCCGAAAACGAGATTGTCGATCAAAATCTTGCCGTCTTCGCTGCGCAGCTCGATGCCGGCTCCGGCCAGGCGCTCCGCGGCACTTCCGCCGGCGCCGAGGGTGAGCATGACCACCTTGCGCACATAGTCGCCCTCGAGCGTCTCGCCTTCGCTCTGCAACCTGATGCGCGCGGCGGGCGGCATGGCATCGACCGTCTCGTAAATGGCCTCGGCACTCCTGATGGCCGTGGGCGGATAGACCATGTCCCACCAATATCCGGGCCGGAACAGGGTAAAGGCAACCAAGAGCAAAATCGCCGTCTCCCAGATCCGCGACTTGACCAGGAAGAAGCCCTGGGTCGCCGCCGCGAAAGTGAGCATGGCGATGACCGCGCTGGCGATCGTCAGGACGAGTTGCCACCATCGATCGACCCCGATCAAGAGAAGTTGGGTGTTGAAAATGAACATGAACGGCAGGATGGCGGTGCGGATGTCGTAGGCGAAGCCCTGCAAACCGGTCTTGATCGGATCGCTTTTCGCGATCGCCGCCGCGGCGAAGGCGGCCAAGCCGACGGGCGGCGTATCGTCGGCCAGAATGCCGAAATAGAACACGAACATATGCACCGCGATGAGCGGGACGATCAATCCCGACTCGGCCCCCAGATTGACGATGACCGGCGCCATCAGGGTCGATACCACGATGTAGTTCGCGGTGGTCGGCAGGCCCATGCCCAGGACCAGGCTGATGATCGCGGTGAAGATCAGCATCAGCATGATGTTGCCGCCGGAGACGAACTCCACGAACTCGGTCATCACCAAGCCGATGCCGGTTAGGGTTACGGTGCCGACGACCACGCCGGCGGCGGCGGTGGCGACCCCGATGCCGATCATGTTGCGGCTGCCTGACACGAGTCCTTGGACCAGATCGTCGAAGCCCTGATGAACCGCGCCGGAGCGGTCCTGACCGCGAAACAGGGCGAGCAAGGGGCGCTGCGTGATCACGACGAAAACCATGAACAACGCCGCCCAAAAGGCCGACAAGCCCGGCGACAGACGTTCGACCACCAGGCACCACATAAGCAGCACGACCGGGACCAGGTAGTACAAGCCGACCTTGATGGTCGGACCGGCCAGCGGAAGCTCCTTGATCTCCGGCTTGGTGTCGAGCTCCGGATAGCCGGCCGCGAACTTAACCAGGGCGACATAAACGATGAGCACCAGGGCGGTCGCGATCCAAGGGGTGGCGTCGCCGGAGACGGCCTTGATCCAGCCCAGGCCGTAATAAACCACGCCGCCGAGCACGACCATGCCCAGGAACGTCGCCAGAAACGACGTGATGCTTTGTATGACCGTGCGTTGCACGCGGCGCGGCAGGCCCTCCATTTTCGCCTTCGAGGCCTCTAGGTGCACGATGTAGACCAGGGCGATGTAGGAAATGATCGCCGGCAGGAAGGCGTGCTTGATCACCTCGATATAACTGATACCGACATATTCGACCATCAGGAAGGCCGCCGCACCCATGATCGGCGGCGTGAGCTGCCCGTTGGTCGAGGAGGCGACCTCGACCGCGGCCGCCTTGCTGGCGGGGAAGCCAACCTGCTTCATGAGCGGAATCGTGAAGGTTCCGGTGGTCACCACGTTGGCGATCGACGAGCCGGACACCAGCCCCGTCATGGCCGAGGACACCACGGCGGCTTTGGCCGGACCGCCGCGCATGTGGCCGAGCAGGGCGAAGGCGACCCGGATGAAATAGTTGCCGGCGCCGGCGCGCTCGAGCAGCGAGCCGAAAAGGACGAACATGAAGACCATGCTGGTCGATACCCCCAGCGCGACGCCGAAGACGCCCTCGGTCGCGAGCCAGTAGTGCGACATGCCCTTGGCCAGCGAAGCGCCCTGGTGGGCAATGACATCGGGCATATACGGCCCGGCGAAGGTGTAAATCAGGAACACGCCGGCCACGACCATGAGCGGCGGGCCGAGCGCGCGGCGCGTCGCTTCGAGCAGCAGTGCGAGACCGGCTACGCCGACCACCAAGTCAAAGGTTATCGGCGCGCCCGGCCGATCGGATAGCGACTCGTAAAACAGGAACAGATAGCTGGCGCAGAACGCGCCGACGAGGGCGAAGGCCCAATCTTGAATCGGGATCCGGTCGCGCGGCGAGCCCTTGAACGCCGGGAACGCGGTAAAGGACAAGAAGATTGCGAAGGCGAGATGAATCGCGCGCGCCTCGGTATCGTTCAAAACCCCGAAATTGAATATGAACGGCAGAGGCGAGGCATACCAAAGCTGAAACAGGGCCCAGGCCAGCGGCACCGCGAACAGGACTTTCGCCGGAATGCCCTTAGGCGAGCGCGCGCCAGTATCGGCCTCGGCGATCATGTCCTCGGCCGAACTCACCTTGGCGGTTTGATCCAGCGCTTCGGTCTTTTCTTCGCTCATGTCCAATTTCCCCTCACTCGCCCTCTTGCGAGCCCATCCCGGGCCCCTTATCGACGGGGCTCCTAGAGCAAACCCTTCTCGCGGAAGTAGCGTTCCGCCCCCTCGTGGAGCGGTGCCGACAAGCCGTCGCGCGCCATGTCCTTCGCGTCCAGCAGTCCGAAGGCCGGATGCATGCGGCGCAAATCGCCGAGGTTGTCGAACACCGCTTTCATGACCGCGTAGATAAGCTCGGCGTCCACGTCCGCCGAGCTTACCACCGTCGCCTTGACGCCAAAGGTGGTCACGTTGTCCGGATTGCCCGCGTACATCCCGCCCGGGACCGTCGTGTAGGCGTAGTATGGATTCTCCGCCACCAGCTTATCGATGGTCTCGCCCGCGACCTCGACCAGGACGGCGTCGCACAACCCTGCGGCTTGGCCGACCGAGGCGTTCGGATGCCCCACGGTATAGATCATCGCTTGGATCCGGTTGTGGCACAGCGCCAAGGACTGCTGCGACGCCGGCAATTCCTCGGCTAGGACGAAGTCCTTCTTGGTCCATCCTTTAGCGGCCATGACCACTTCCATCGTGGCCCGTTGCCCGGAACCCGGGTTGCCTATATTGACCCTCTTGCCCTTGAGATCGTCGAGGCGGCGGATCGCGGCGTCGCGCCGCGCGACCACCGTGAAGGGTTCTCCGTGCAGCGAGAACAGAGCCCGTAGGTTGTCGAACCCGGTATCGACGAACTCGACCGGGCCGGTCCCGGTAACGGCATGATATTGCCAGTCGGATTGTGCCAGCCCGATCTCAATCGCGCCGCCGACCACATTGTTGAGGTTCGAAAGGGACCCCGCCGTCGGCAAAGCCTTGCACGTCAAACCTTCGACGTTGCGCTCGATCAGCCGGCAAATCGCCCGGCCCGCCGGGTAGTAAACGCCCGAGGTGCTGCCGGTCCCGATTAGGATTTCCTCGGCCCGGACCGCCTTGGAAAACGATGCGAAGATCGCGACCGCCAGGAGCAGGAGGAACGCGCATTGACCGCCCCGTTTCATGACCACCCCCGAGTTCTGCGCCCGAGCCTCCGGCTTTGAGCCCTCCCGAATCGGGGCGCGGCCCAAACGGCGCCCGCATGGCAAGATAGGCGGGGAGCGGCCCCAAGGCCGCGCCCCGCCGTGCCGCCTTACATCAGGCCGGCTTCCTTATAGTACTTAACCGCACCCGGATGCAGAGGCGCGGACAGGCCATCCTTGATCATCTCTTCTTTTTTCAACACCCCGAAGGCCGGGTGCAGTTTCTTGAAGCTGTCGAAGTTCTCGAACACCGACTTGACGACCCAGTAGACCGTGTCGTCGGGGGCGTTGGTCGAAGATACGAATGTCGCCCCGACACCGAAGGTCTTCACATCGGAATCGCTTCCGCGATACATCCCGCCCGGGATTGTCGCCGTGCGGTAGTAGTCGTTATCCGCGACCAGCTTGTCGACTTCCGGACCGCTGACCTCGACGATCACGCTGTCGCAGGTAGTCGTGGCCTCCTTGATCGAGCCGCTGGGGTGGCCGACCGTGAACACCATGGCGTCGATCTTGTTGTCGCACAGCGCCGCCGACTGTTCCGCCGACTTGAGCTCGGAGGCGAGCGCGAAGTCGCTCTTGCTCCAGCCCAGGGCACCCATCACGACTTCCATGGTGCCGCGCTGACCGGAACCCGGATTGCCGATGTTGACCCGCTTGCCCTTGAGGTCCTGGAAGGTCTTGATTCCGGCGTCCGCCCGGGCGACCACGGTGAAGGGCTCCGGATGAACCGAGAACACAGCGCGCAGACCCTTGAAGGGGCCGGCGTCCTTGAATTTGCTGGTGCCGTTATAGGCGTGATACTGCCAATCGGACTGAGCGACGCCCATGTCGAGCTCGCCGGCGCGGATCGTGTTCAGATTGTAGACCGAGCCGCCCGTGCTCTCGACCGAGCAACGCACACCGTGTTTCTTGCGGCCTTTATTGACCAGGCGGCAAATCGCGCCGCCGGTCGGATAATAGACGCCGGTGACGCCGCCCGTGCCGATCGTGATGAACTTTTGCTCTGCTGCGCGCGCACCGTCCTCGGCGGCGCCCATGACCATGACCGCCGTCGCCGCGATGCTTGCGGCAAACAGGGTCGACGCGATTTTCCTCATGGACCTCTCCTTTTTCTCGTTTCCTTGGTCTCAGGCGGGAATCCCTTGGGCCCGCCTTGTGAAGGCGGCACCGCGGCACGAATTGCGTTACCCGGCATGGAGTCTCCGCGTACCCTCAAGCCAAAGCGCCACGGGAACCGTGCGTGATTGAACCAGCCAAACCTCCCAAACTTCCGCGGATGCCTTTGGCACCTTCTTCGTGCTTACAACCGTAGTGAACACTTTTCCGGCAGGAAAGAAAAGGTCGATCCACGAAACCCAATAAAGAAACGATTCGCCTCTGAAGGGCGCCGTGCGCAAGGGTCGAAAAACAAGCGCTGACTATTCTAAAACCCGGTATACATTAAAGAGTTATATTGAACCTTCTATCAAACCTCAGTCGAACAATACTCGCTATCTGCCGGCATTACCGAAGTAGCGCGCAGCTCCTTTGTGCGTCTCTAACACAAACCCGACTCCAATCATTTCTTCACGCGTCAGGTGGCCGAGTACTGGATGCTGACCTTTCAAGGCGGCAAGGTTGGAGAAAACAGCGTCGGTCAAGGCGAATACCGTGTCCTCCGAAACCTTCGCCATCGTCACAAGAGTCGCGCGCACGCCATAGCTGCGCACAGCCTGGTCCTGACCACGATAGATTCCAGGAGGGACGCGCGCCGGCGCATAGAATGGCCATTCACGGCTGATTCGATCGATTACCCGTGCCGGCACCTCAAGCAAGCGTGCAGAGCACAAGGCGGTCGCCGCCGCCACAATTCCATCTGGGTGATTGACCGGTAAAATGAAAGCGTCGATGCGGCCCTCGCACAAAGCGGCAGCCAGGTCGGCTGGCGGCAATTCCAAGATCTCGCCCAAATCCGCGCGCGACCAAGCTAGGGCGGCGACAAAAGCCTCAGCGGCCGCGCGCGTGCCGGAACCAGAAGGACCCAGATTGACCCGCCGCCCCTTCAGATCGTCCAGGGCTGTTATGCCGGCGCTGGGGTTGGCTACGATTGTGATCGCATGGGCCTGGAGCGAGAAAACCGCACGCAGGTTATCAGCCTTGTCCAACTCTCCCACTTGTCCGCCATGCGACGCCAAATACTGCCAGTCCGATTGGACCAGGGCGAAGTCTATCTCGCCGCGCGTCAGGCGCAGAAGATTGTCCTGCGAGCCAGCCGTCGCCTCGACCAAACAGCGCGGACCTTGGCCACCCCGGGCCTGATTGAAGACGCTGCAGATTGCGCCTCCAACCGGAAAATAGGTGCCGGCGGCGGGGCCGGTCCCGATCACGATAGGACGCTCTTGGGCGTGCGCTGACGCGGCGAGGCTCAACAAGAGAGCCGCAAGGGCTCCTCGAAGTAAAACCGGCAGGGATGGGCCGTTATGACCAGCCATATTCTTCCAACATCTTGCGCGCGGCCCCGGGGCCGGCGACCGGACGGCCAAGGCCCGCGGCATTGGCCGCGGCGGCGGCAACCAGTGCGGCGTTATCCGGCGCCGGCGAGCCATCCGCCAGAAACAGGTTATTCTCGAAGCCGATGCGGACGTGACCGCCGAGAGCGGTGGCCGCCGCGGCACAAGCCGCTTCGCGCGCGCCAAAGGCGCAGACGGCCCAAGGGTGCGCCAAGGAATTCGCGCTTAAGAACGGCAACAAGTCGCCAGGCTCGGAGACCTGGCCAGGGGTATAGCGACCCAGAACGAAGAGCACGAAGTGGCGCCCGGGCGGCACGACGCCCCGCGCGATAAGGTCGTCAAGGCGGTGAAGGTCGTCGGCTGAATATACGATAAACTGCGGTTGCACCGCCTCGTTCCGCATCCAAGCAAAGAAAGCGGCGGCGGCGGCTTCGTGCGCGGCGTCGGGTACGATCTCGCGCACGGCGAGGCTAACCGCCTCAGGGCGAAGTTCCCGTACCATCGCCATCTGTTGCGGCGGCTGGTAGATACCGACCGCTTCCGAGGTCACTTGGATTACAATACCTTGGCCCGCCACCCGGCGCACCGCCGCAATGGCGTCGCGGTAAGCTTCGGCATCCAGCGTATGCCCACCGTCGCGATCTCGCACGTGCAAGTGAATCATGGCGGCGCCGGCCTCGGCGCAGGCGGCAGCACAAGCCGCGATCTCGTCCGGCGTCATGGGCAGGGCCGGGTGATCCGCCTTGGTCTTGCGCGCCCCGTTAGGCGCCACAGTCAAGATCAAGGGCGCCCAGGGGGCTGGCTCCGCCACCATCGTGCTAGCGGAGTCGCTCATGCCGGGGCCAATGCGCTCGCCCGGTATTCGTCCGGCAATTCCGCGATAGCCGCGTCGACGGCCTGCCCTAATCCCTCCGCGATACGGTCCACATGCTCGTCCTGCACGATAAAGGGCGGCGCCAGCAGCACATGATCGCCACGCGCGCCATCCAAGGTCCCGCCGTTGGGATAGCACATGAGACCGCGCGACATGGCTTGGGATTTAATTCGGGCGTGCAGGCGCGCCGCCGGAGCGAAGGGCTCGAGCGACCCGCGCTCAGCCACCAGCTCGACGCCAATAAACAGACCGCGCCCACGAATGTCGGCAACATGCGGATGATCGGCAAAACGCTCCGCCAAGAGCCCGCGCAGGCGGGCGCCTTGACCGCGCACATTTTCAAGCAGCCCTTCTCGCTCGATGACCTGCTGCACCGCCAAGGCGGCAGCGCAGGACGTGGGGTGCCCGATATAGGTGAAACCATGTTGGAAAAACCCGGTCCCCGCGGATACCGCATCGTATATCTTACCCGACACAAGGCACGCCCCGATGGCTTGATAGCCGGCGCCTAATCCTTTGGCGCAGGTCAAGAGGTCCGGGGCGATACCATCTTGCTCGCAGGCATAAAGAGTGCCGGTGCGGCCCATCCCGCACATGACCTCGTCAAGGATCAGCAGCACGCCATACTTGTCGCAAATCTCGCGGATCCGCTTGAAATAGCCCGGAACCGGCGCGACGGCGCCGGCGGTCGCACCCACGACCGTCTCGGCGATAAAACCAATCACGGTATCGGGCCCCTGGCTTAGAATCTCCGTCTCCAATTCGTCGGCGACGCGCTGGCCATAGTCTTCCTCGCTCTCTTGCGACGGTTTCTCGCGGAAAGCGAAACAGGGAGGAATGTGGCTGACGTCGATCAGGAGCGGCTGAAACATGTCGCGCCGCGCCCTGTTGCCGCCTGCGGCGAGCGCACCCAGGGTATTGCCATGATAGCTCTGCCAGCGGGCGATGAATTTGTGGCGTTGCGGTTGACCGATCTCCACGAAGTATTGACGCGCCAACTTCATCGCGGATTCGTTCGCTTCGGATCCGCCGGAGACAAAATAGACCCGCTCAAGACCACTAGGCGCGTGCTCGATCAGGTGCTCGGCCAAGGCTTCCGAAGGCGCATTGGTAAAGAACGAGGTGTGCGCGTAGGGCAGCTTATCGAGCTGGTCTTTGATCGCCTGGATGACCGAAGGGTGACTGTGACCCAGACAAGAGACCGCTGCCCCGCCCGAGGCATCGAGGTATCGCTTCCCTTCACTATCCACAACGTAGACGCCATCGCCACGCACCGCGAGGGGGTAGGTGTGATGGGTGTGCCGATGGAACACGTGCGGCATGGCTGTAACCTCCTGGCATATGCCTGGCCGTCGGCGGAATCGGCCCAACTTATGGGGCAGCGGCTGATTTATGCATATCCGGTAACATCCGCCGAAAACCGGGGTCGCCGTGTCCATCTAGGTAAACCGGATCGACCCCCGCCTTGCAAGAGGGCATCGCAGGCCGAGCTAAATCCGAAAAACCGGGCGAATGCGCGTTGTCGGGCACCGGACTGCTTTGTAGTATCCGGCCGGCCAAGAGAATGCCGAATCGATACCCGGCGGGAGACGACCTGACTATGGACTTGAGGAACCACATTCGCACGGTGCCTGATTTTCCCAAGCCGGGAATCTTATTTTACGACATCTCGACCCTGCTGATGCATGGGGCCGCCTGGCAGGAGACAATGACGCAGCTTGCGGCAGCCGTGACGCCGCATCGCCCCAACATCCTGGCTGGTATAGAATCTCGCGGCTTCCTGGTCGCGGCGCCCTTGGCGCTGAAGCTGGGGCTCGGCTTCATCATGGTGCGCAAGAAGGGCAAGCTGCCCGGCGCCACCGTGCCTTTTACCTATGACCTGGAATACGGCACCGACACGATAGAAATCCAGGGCGACGCGGTGCAGCCTGGGCAGAGGGTGGTTATCCTCGACGACCTCCTTGCGACCGGCGGCACGATGGGTGCAGCGGTCAAATTGCTGCGTCACTGCGGCGCCGACGTGACCGGCGCCGCCTGCCTGATCGAGCTGGCCTTTCTCAAGGGCCGGGAAAAGCTCGATATTCCGGTCTCGACCCTGGTCAGTTACAGCGAATAACCCTGGGGCGGCACACCGGGGCACCGGGTCGAGTTACCTCACAATCGTTGATTTAGCGATAAATTAACCGTGATTCGCGATGCTTGCTCTTTGGCGGGGCTGGAAGTCGGTAGAGCGCTCTACTCTGAAAGTCGCCGTTATTTCGCCCAACGATCCATCGATCTACAACTATTCCGTGTGAAGCCGTTGGGGTATTGTTGGGGCCCGGTCAGGTGTTGCCATTGGACTTTATCGATCTCGTCCTCCTGGGCGGCTTAGTCTGTTTCGGCCTTGCGCTCATAGTTATGGCCAACAGGCTTAGGGCTGCTCACGCCCTGGCGAAGCAATTTCAGCATGGCCACTTAGATGAGCAAGCCAACCAATCCCTGACGAACGCGATCGAGAATTTGCCGCACGGCATCGCGATTTTCGACTCGCAAGACAGGCTGTCCTTATGTAACGGCAAGCACGCCGCGATATTTCCGCTCGTGCATCACCTCATGGTCCCCGGCCGATCCTTCGAGGAAATTTTGAGGTCTTCGGCGGCCTTAGGAAACTATCCATTAAAGGGCCAGCAACTGGAAGAATATATCTCCGAGCGCCTGGCCAACCACCGCAATCCTCCGGGCAAGCCGATCCTTCAGCCCTTGAGCGATGGCCGGTGGGTTCAGATAAATGAAACTAAGACTGTCGACAACGAAACGCTCGCGACTTGGACCGATGTCACTCAGTTGAAGTTGCGCGAGCAGGCCCTGGCGATCCTGACGGAGCGGGACACCAGTGAGCGCGACTTCCTCGAGACCGCGGCCGAGGCCATCACTGTCGGGCTAGGGTGCCGTTGGGCCGGTGTCGCGCAGACGCTCGAGGGAAGCCGGGCACGTGTGCTCGCCATGTGGGGCGATGGCGCGCCAGGCACCTGCTTCGAGTACGAACTCGAAGGCACACCTTGTGCGAACCTTACCGAAACTCAGGATTTCTGTTATTTCCCCACCCAGGTTACCGATCAATTCCCGGACGACCAAATTCTCGTAGACGTGGGCGCCGCCAGCTATATCGGTCACGTCATTCGAGACTCAAGCGGTCGCGCGACCGGGCACATATTCGCTCTCGATGACCGGCCAATGGATACGCCGTCTTGGCGTCGCGATCTTATCGAATTGATCGCACGTTGGGTCGATATGGCTCTCAAGGAACAACACGCCAGGACAACCGCGCGGGACCGCACCCGGCGCTTGAACGATATTATCGAGGTGGGCGCCGACTGGGTTTGGGAAACCGGGCCCGATATGCGTTTTTCATACTTCTCCGATCGTCTTTCCGAAGTCCTGGGCTTAGACGCCGCGCAGTTACTCGGTAAAACCAGAGAAGAAATACTCGGCGGTAGCGCGGACGAGCCAAGCTGGCGCGACCACTTGGCCGATTTGCGGGCACGCAAACCTTTCCGTAATCTCGAATACACCCTGCAAGCGGCCGATGGGACGCAGCGCCACCTGCGCATCAATGGCAAACCTATCTACGATGACAAGGGATCGTTCCTGGGATACCGCGGAACCGGAACCGACCTGACGGCGGAGGTGACGGCGCGCAGAGAAAACATGCGGACTCTCCAGTTTCTGGAGGCCGTGTTCGAAAATCTCCCTGAAGGCATCAGCCTAGCCGATGCCGACCTCAATGTCGTCGCTTTCAACCGCCGTTTCTTGGAAATGCTCGACTTTCCGCCCGAAGAATTCGAGCCTGGCGATCCGTTTGAAAAATTCATCCGCTACAATGCCGAGCGCGGCGAGTACGGTCCCGGCGATGCGGACGAACAGGTTCGCGAAAGGGTCGCTCTCGCCAAGCGCTTCGAAGCTCACCACTTCGAGCGGCCGAGCACGGATGGCGGCACACTGGAAATCCGGGGCAATCCGGTCCCCAGTGGTGGGTTCGTGACAACCTACACGGATATCACGGAGCGTGTACGCAGCGAGCGCGCTTTGCGGGAAAGTCAGGCGAGTCTGGAAAACGCCCAACGGATTGCCCAGCTTGGCAATTGGGACTGGGATATTCGCGGCAACAGCCTTACCTGGTCCAAGCAAATTTACCAGATATTCGGGCTTCCGACCGACGAATTCGGCGCCACCTATGAGGCTTTTCTCGACCGCGTTCACCCGGACGACCGGGCCGCGGTTCAGGTCGCCGTCGAAGTAGCCTTGGCGGGCGAGCCCTATGCTTTGGACCACCGT
>JAJFGN010000033.1 GCA_021776115.1 Kiloniellaceae bacterium
TGTCCCTGCTTGCGCGCCGCAATTTCACCCGTCTCGCGATAGCGCCGGTACCAAGTCACCGCAGTCGAAACCCCGATCCCAAAACGAGCCGCAGCCTGGCGCGTCGAAAGACCACCCGAGATCGCCCCGATCACCCGAACCCGAAGATCCGTACTGTAGCTCCGTGACATCGAATCCTCCTCTCTGGACCAGAGAGAACCGAATCACAGATCAGGCCGCAGGGGAATCCCCAAAATGATTCGGCGTTCTTTGAAACCGCTCTAACCAGATTCGGGGCCACCAACCTCACAAATGTGCGAAAGATATTTTACGTTATCGACGCCACTTCGAAGCGGCCGAAGAATCCTCGCACCGATCCGGACAGGGCCAGAAGTGCGGCCCAGCGTCGTTCGGTGTCGGGCAGATCGCCTGGCATCAAGTGGCGGGGAGGCCTGGCCGGCGATCCGCTTGCGGCGCCGGTCGTTGTAGTCATTGGACAGATGCAATTCGATCGGGACTTCGACGAAATTGGGATCGCCGTATAACACGTCGCGATCGATCAGGTCATGATCAGACTCCTTACATTCTCGTGACCCCGTGGGCTGCTCGCTTGACCCCATGTCGGGGTTTCGGCACGCTGTATCGAACCGGCGCGCCCGCTCGCGAAGCGCCATAACGATTTGAGGCACTGCGATGGCGCGGCTTCTCGACATTCAGGGACTCAGCGTTCGTTTCAACACACCGGAGGGACCGCTGCAGGCGGTCGACAACATTTCCTACGGCGTCGATGCCGGGGAGTCGGTTGCCGTGGTTGGTGAATCGGGGTCCGGTAAGTCGGTCAGCGCGCTGGCGATCATGGGACTGGTCCCCAGGCCGCCGGGCCAGGTGAGCGGAAAGGTCCTGTTCGAAAGCCAGGACCTCATGTCGCTCGATGAAGAGTCCTTTCGGAACATCCGCGGCGCGCGCATCGGTATGGTATTTCAGGAGCCGATGACCTCGCTCAACCCCTTGTTGAGCATCGGCACCCAGTTGCGCGAGACCATGGAACTGCATCTTGGCCTGACCCGGAGACAGGCCGAGGCGCGTGCGCTCGACTTGCTGAAGATGGTGGGGATCTCGGAAGCGGATCGACGGTTGAAACAGTACCCCCATCACCTTTCCGGCGGTATGCGTCAGCGCGTCATGATCGCGATCGCAGTGTCGTGCGAACCGCGCCTGCTGATCGCGGACGAACCGACAACCGCTCTGGACGTCACGATCCAAGCGCAAATCCTGGAGCTCATGAAGGACCTGACCACGAGGTTGGGGGCGGCCTTAATCCTGATCACGCACAATCTAGGCATCGTCGCGCGCTATACCTCGCGCGTGCACGTCATGTATGCCGGCCGCGTGGTAGAAAGCAGCGATACCGGCCAGATCTTCGCCCATCCGCGCCACCCCTATACCCGCGGCTTGCTGGCATCCGTGCCCCGTCTGGATAAGCCGCGCGGCGAGCGTCTGGTGCCGATCGACGGTCAACCGCCAGACTTGGCGCGCTTGGGGGCCGGATGCGCCTACCGACCGCGCTGCGGCTTCGCGGTCGCGGACTGCGCGGCGACTAAACCGGCGCTCGAAGCCATCGCGCCAAAACATCACGCCGCGTGTTTTCAATCGATCCATCTATGAAATAGTCGCTCAGCCCGGGTCCTTGAGTTCCTTGACGTCCAGAACGTCGCGCATGGCGTCGCCGAGAAAGTTGATGCTGAGCACGGTGATCATAATGAAGAAGCCCGGAAAGACGCCCAGCCACCATGCGCGCGAAATGAAGCTGCGCGATTCCGCCAGGATCAAACCCCAGGTCGGGGTAGAGGCCTGGACGCCCAGACCGAGGAACGACAACCCGGCCTCGGCCAGAATCGCGTAAGAGACGCTCACCGTTGCTTGGACGATCAGCGGCGCCATCGCGTTAGGCAGGATGTGGCGCCACATGATCCGGTTGTTGGAGGCCCCCAGTGTGCGCGCCGCAGCGACGTATTGCTCTTCCCTTATGGTCAGCACCATGCCGCGCGCAATGCGTGCGAAGTCGTCGACGAAGGCGAGAGAAATAGCAATAATGACGTTGGACAAACCCGTACCGAAGACCGCGACCAGATAAACCGCGATGATAAAGTTCGGGAAGGCCCACTGCAGATCGATATAGCGCATGATGATTGCATCGATCCAGCCGCCGAAGAATCCGGCGGCGACCCCAAGTCCGACACCGGCAACCAATGAAATCAGCACCGTCGAGAAGCCGACGAAAAGCGACACCTGCGCGCCATAGATCAGGCGGCTGAGCAAATCGCGGCCCAGATCGTCGGTACCAAGTGGGTGGGTCCACGATGGCCCGATAATCATGTCGAAATCCATCGCGTTGGGATCGTAGGGCACAATCCAGTACGCGAAAACGGCGCATACGACCAAAAGGCCAAGGACGATCGATCCGACCAGCGCCTTTTTGTCACGCACCATTTGGCGGCGCCAAAGCTGCGCATGGCTCGGCCGGCGGTAGTCGTCGTCGTCGGGTTCAAGCGGCTTATGAACGGCGAGATCGGCCATCAGTCATACCGGATACGAGGATCGATGACCGTATAGAGGGCGTCGACCAGAAGATTGGAGAAGACGAAAATCGCGGAGACCACCAGGATGGCGCCCTGCACGACAGGATAGTCCCGGTTAAGAATGCCCTGAATAAGGACCCGCCCGAGGCCCTTGATCGCGAAAACGTTCTCGACCACAACGGTGCCGGCCATGAGCAGCGCCAGGGCAATCCCCATCACGGTCACCACGGGGATCAGGGCATTGGGAAAAGCGTGGACCATGAGCAAGCGTTTTTCCAGCAAGCCCTTCGATCGCGACACACGCATGAAATCCGCCTTTAGCACTTCCAGCATCGAGGAGCGAATCATGCGCGCGATAATTGCCGCGAAAGGCGTGCCGATAGCGATCGTCGGCAGGATAAGATGCGAAAGCCACGGCCAGACCCCCTGGGCAAGCGGCACATACCCAACGGCGGGTAACCACTGGAGCTGCGCCGCGAAGACAATGATCAGCAGGATGGCGAGCCAGAAGTCCGGCATGCTGAGCCCGATAAAGGCGACCAAGGTCACCCCGTGATCGATGGCCGAGTGTTTCTTGAGAGCCGAGATAAGGCCCGCCGGCACGGCGATCAGGAGCGCCAAGAGGAATGACAGCAGAGCCAGCGACATGGTGCGTGGGAATGCCTCGGCGACAATTCGCGAAACCGGAATCCGGCTGCCGTATATCGACGTCCCCAGGTTGCCCTGCGCGACCTGGAAGAAATATTTGACGTACTGCACGTAGACGGGCTGATCGAGGCCGAAGTCGCGGCGCATTTCATCGGCCGCGGCCGGATCGCCGGTGTCAAAAACCATCGCCAGCATGGGATCGCCGGGAACGGCGCGGAGCATGAAAAAGACCAGGGTGGCCACAGCCCACATCACGACTACGGCGCCAAGTGTCCGCCTAAAAAGGAATTTACCCATAGGCTCCGTTCGTGCTTCGCGGCAATTTTTGCCGCGCTAGCGCAACCGGTGGGGCACTCACAGAGACCCCACCGGTACGCTCGTTTTGCCGGGTCTGCTCTAGGACATCGTCACCCGGTCGAATTCGACCAAGCCCGGAATCCGGCTGACCGCCGGATAGTCCACCGACTTGCGATGAACCAGGATCGACATTTGGTGGTACAGAAAGGCGCAAGCGACCTTAGCCGAGGTAATGGCATTGGCCTCCTGAACCAGGGCCCTGCGCTTCACCGGATCGGTTTCCAAGCGTTGCTGATCGATAAGCTCGTCGGCCCGCTTGTCGGAGAAATAGCCGAACGCCATCTTGCTCTTGTCGCGCTTGAGACCGTTGAATTTCGACTCGGTCTGCATCCAGTCGACGATAGCATCGTCCGGGTCGAAATCACCGCCGCTGCCCAGCAGCGCCATATCGAAGTTCATTTGCAGGTAGTCTTGCAGCACGACCGGGCCGTCCTTTGTCTCCAGCTCAAGCTCGATGTTGAGGTTACGCTTCATAATGCCGGCGATGACCTGCACCCGGCGGCGATCCGACGGGTTGTGCAGCAGCTTCAGCTTCGGGAAGCCCTTGCCGTCCGGATAGCCGGCCTCGGCCAACAGCTTTCGGGCGACCTCCGGCTCATAGCGCTGCGGGCTATTGTTGCCGAGGTCCTTGTCGAAGAAGAAGCCCATCGCCGGGTTGATCGAGCCGTAGGCCGGAAAACCGCGACCGAAAAGGGCCTGGTCGATGAAGCGCTGACGATCGAGCGCCTTGGCGAGGGCCAGGCGAACCTTGAAGCCTTTCTGTTTCATCAGTTGGTCAACCGGTAGGTTGAAATCGGAGACCTTGAAGGGTTCGCGCCAGGGGTTCATCCAGACCGCCTGGAACCCAGGATCAGAGACCGAATTGACAACCAGGTCAGGATTTTTTTCGAAGCGGTCGACCAGTTCGGACGCCGGCGTGTTGCCGCCGATCAAATCGATGTCGCCGGCCTCGAGCGCGGCGGCCAGCGGCTCTGGATCGGCAATCGGCGTAATCGTAACTTTGTCGAGCTTTGGCCGGTCCGGATCGTAATAGTCTTCGTTTCGTTCGAGTACGACGCCCTGGCCCAGTTGATGCTGGGTAATGCGGAAAGGCCCGGTCCCGACTGGCGTCAGGCCGTACTGCGATTCTCCCATGGATTCGAGCGCGCCGCGACTGACGATGGTCATGGCGCGGCCGCTGGATCGCTCCAATGTCTTAACCAGGAACGAGGCCTGCGGCGCCTTCAGGAGAATTTTAACCTTGTGATCGCCAAGCTTGTCCACTTTTTCGACGTTCGCAATAACGCGCGAGTGGATCGATTTCTTGGGATCTTTCGAGCGGTTATAGGTGAACAAGACATCGTCGGCGGTGAAGGGATCGCCGTTGTGGAACTTCACGCCCTCGCGCAGGTTGAAAATCCATTCCATACCGTCCGGCGAAACGCTCCAGTCCTTGGCGAGGTCGCCTTGGGCAACCAGATCGGCGTCGATGTGGGTCAAACCACTCAAGGCGTTGGAGGTGATTTGAAACTGCAAGACCTGGTTCATGCGCGCCGGATCGAGCGTGACGATCTCAGCCGTACCGGCCCAGCCGCAGCGAAGGTGACCGCCCGATTTCGCGGCCGCCGCGCTCCGGACGCCCACGCCAGGAACAAGGTGCGAAGCCGTGAGCGCACCCGCCGCCGCCAGAAGACGCAACACCGTGCGCCGCTCAAGCTTGGGACCGGACAGGTCTCGATGGTCCAGCCCGAACAAAGGATCGCGCGGGTCGAAGTCGTGAGCATGCGTGAGTTCGCCTTCGATCGACTCACGAAGGACGCCATGGGCATCTGGGGTTTTTCTTACCATGTCTGCTACCTCCCTGTTGGGCCGGCGGTGATGCCGGCCGGTGGAATTTGCGTTGGCGGTGGCGCCGCCAGCGGCAGTTCGCACGGATCGACGCGGCCCGAAGCAGCCACTGGGCAAGCCGCCCAATGTCCGGGCCGAATCTCTTCAAGCCGCGGCACGTCTTCGCGGCACCGTGGAATCGCGATCGGGCAGCGCGTGTGGAAGACACACCCGCCCGGCGGATTGAGCGGGCTGGGGATTTCCCCCGCGAGAACTTGATGTGGCCGTGCCGCCTCGATTTCGGGGTCCGGCACTGGAATCGCCTCCATCAGCGCGACGGTATAGGGATGCAGCGGTTCATCGAACAGAACTTCGCTGTCGCCTAATTCGGCGGTTTTCCCCAGGTACATCACGGCCACCCGGTCGCACAGGTGCTTCACGACGCTGAGGTCGTGGCCGATGAAGAGGTAGGTCAAACCGAGATCGTCCTTGAGATCCTGAAGCAGATTGATGATCTGCGCCTGGATCGAAACATCAAGCGCCGAGACCGCTTCATCGCAAACGATCAGGTCGGGGTTCAAGGCAAGCGCCCGGGCGATGCCCACCCTCTGACGCTGACCGCCGCTCATCTCGTGCGGGTAGCGCTCGGCCATCCGCCCGGGTAGGCCGCACATTTCCAGAAGCCGCCGCACGCGCCTGTCGATCTCCACGCGACCCAGCCCGGCTTCGTGGATCAGATAGGGCTCACCGACGATCTCGCGCACGGCCATGCGTGGGTTAAGCGAGGAATAGGGGTCCTGGAAAATAGCCTGGACCCGCCGCCGGTAACCTAGTTCCTCGGCCTTATTCATGGTCCAGATATCTTGACCGTCGAACAGGATCTGGCCGGCGCTTGGCGCGACCAGTTTCAGGATCGTGCGGGCGACCGTGGTCTTGCCACAGCCCGACTCCCCGACCAGGCCTAGGACCTCGCCCTTGGCGATTGCAAACGAGATGCCATCGACCGCTTTGACGTGGCCGATGGTCCGCCGCAAGACCGCGCCCTTGGTGACCGGGAAGTGAACCTTCAGGTCCCGCACCTCCAGGATCGGCGTCGACGCGCCGCCCGCGCCTTTGGGCGCCGTCGGTGTCATGGACGTGCCACCGAACCGTACGGTTTGGGGCCCCGGCTGCCCCCGGCCGCTTCGCGCGCCAAGTTGCGGCGACCCCGGGATCGCCCTGTACCGCCGATAGATCTCGCTACGTCAGCTCTCACTACCTCGGCCTCAAGCTTCGCCTGAGCCATGCGAGCAACCTTTCCTTCCTGACCCAGCCCCAGTGTGTCGGGTCCCCGATTGCACTCCTGATATTTCCGGTTAAGATTATCGATATCGATTTTGAAAGATATCGAAGGGCTATGTCAATACACGCGCAGTCCCAGGCGGCCCATCAGCCGCGCTTCGACCCACTCCGGAACGTCAAGAAGGGCGATGCGGCCTATCATGCGGTGCGCCGCTCGATTCTCCTGGGCCACACGCAGCCGGGCGAACCCTTGCTGGAGCAACGCATCGCCGAGCAGCTCAACTGCAGCCAAGGCACGGTCCGCGAGGCTTTGCTGCGCCTGGAGCAGGACGGTTTAGTGCTGCGCCGGGGTTACCGCGGCACGGTCGTCTCAACGACCTCGATGCAGGAGGCGGCCCAAATGGTTGAGATCCGGCTCCAGGTCGAGTCGACTGGCATACGTCAATCAACCATGTCCATAGGCCGCGATATCCTGGCCGAGCTGGCCGCGATTACAAGCGACATGGACGAGGCGGTACGCGCGCTTGATTTCTATCGCTGCAGCGAACTCGACCGCGAGTTTCACATGATCTTGTTCCGCCAGGCCGCTCTGCCCTCTCTTGAGCCGATCCTCAATCGCTGCGCTCTGCACATTCACCGCTTCACCTATCTGAACGCGGAAACGATGGAACCGGAGTTGTCGTTTGGCGACAACCATCGTGCCCTGCTCGGGGTTATCGGAACCCGCGACCCGGCCGCCGCCTGCGAGTCGATCAAGTCCCACATCGGCCATGTCATCGAACGCTGGGCGCCGCTCCTAGTCCAAGAACTCGACAGGATACATACACATGGAACCGGCCTTCTGTGAGGCGAAACCCACGGGCTGTCATTTCTGAGAACCTTGTCGGCTGCGGAAACTTGCGCATTTTCCGCCAAGGCAGGATAACGCCTCGCTACGTCATCTATGACCGGAGTAGCGCATACGCGAGGATAATCGGCGCCAGTATCGTTGCCTTTCCGCGGGACGGCGCATCGGTACACACGGATAGCCGCCTGATCCACTGCCTTTGTGCCGGCTTATTTCAAGGTGCGAAGCCGGCTGCCAGGGCACAGATAGATTTTTTGGGAAGGACGGGTCCTAAATCGGGCAGCACTTCACCGGCTCAACGGGTCTTAACCAGGTAGGGTGGGACATTGGGGGCCGGAACGACTGAAAGCACCTTGAGGCGGGCGAGGCTCCTTTTTTGAGCGGAGCCGAGATGGGCGACGAGGGCCGCTGCCGCCGCTTCGGCAGCGTCTTTCAAAAGCAGTTCGAGCACGAGGCGGTGTTCGGAAAGCGTCGCGCTCTCATCCGAGAGGCCAAGGTACTGCTGAAATGTCTGGGCCGTGGCGAGCGGCAGTTGATTTTGGCGGATGATCAAGGCGAGCCGC
Source organism: Kiloniellaceae bacterium (assembly GCA_021776115.1). Lineage (GTDB taxonomy): Bacteria > Pseudomonadota > Alphaproteobacteria > Kiloniellales > J153 > JAJFGN01. The sequence goes on from JAJFGN010000033.1 coordinate 8,061, forward strand.
TTGTTGTCGATATTCAGCACGCACTCGACATGGAGAAATCGGTCGAATTGATGCAGCAGCTCGGGAGTCAGGTTCGAATGGTCGAATTCCAGTGCCAGCATGTGATCCCGCATGCCCGCCAATGCCGCCCGATCGAGGCGCGGAGCGGCACGGATCAGCGCGGCGGGCTCCAGAAGCTTCCGGATCTCATACATTTCCTTTATCGCCGCCGCGGTGAGAGGGCCGGCAATCCACCGGGAGCTTGAGCTCTTTTGCACGAGGCCCCGTTCATGGAGTCGCCAAAGGACATCCCGGGCGACCGTCCGACTAACGTGAAAGAAACTAGCTAATCGCGCTTCATGGATGCGGTAGCGGCCGAACGCCGCCGCGGAGGCTACTTCCCGCTCAACCCGTCCGTAGATGCGTTGCCACGACGACCGCGATCGGATCGCTTGGTCGATGTTTTCTGGCAGCGTCAGGCCTGTTTGGCGAATATCCGTGCGGTCGGGTATGGTACGGCCGTTACGCTTGGCGATGACGTAACCCCGTCCCTCGAATCGGCGGATGATGCCCTCGTCGTTGAGGATCTTGAGGGCCTTTTGGACCGGGGCACGGCTCGTGCCGAATAAGTCGGCGATCGGACCTTCGAGCAGGACCAGCCCATCCGGAAGCTTGCTGGCTTCCACGTGATCGCGCAGAACCCTGTAAACGAGCTCGTAGAGCCGCTCCGGTGTCCTCTCTGTCGCTGGCATCTGTGTCCTACCGTCCGACCGGGCGACACCCGGTCAAGCGCCTTCGGGCTCGGGACGCTCGTATGCGGACCGCAGTAGTCTCGGCTGCGGTCGGCGGATGGCAGTTCAATATGGCCTCGGGCATGAATCGGTATGAGGACCGGCCGCATTCTAGCGGAGCTGCCTCGAACCTCCCAGTGTCGGATATGCGTTGGAACGCCATTCTACAAGGTAAAAAATGACTTTGCACGCGAGATGCATTTTTCCTCAGCCGAAAAAATCTCAAACAGAAATAATATTTCTCGATCGCGATTCACATCGAAGGGATATTAGGAATATCTAACCTCGTCGAAATGTCAGAAATACAAAAAAGACTATTGCATGCAAAAATCATCTACGCTACCGTTTTGGCAATAAGAAGTGCCGGTGCCGAAATGGGAGTGGCCGGCACGCAAAATAGATATGACGGCGCGCAGCACGTCGTCATCGGCTAACGACAGGGGAGGCCCGCGTGGCAGTCGGGACTCACGATATTTTCTTTGCGCCTCGGGTCGAGGCAGTGTGCGGCCGGTTAGGCTGGTCAGAACGCCGTCATGGGCGTTGCACGATCAGCGTTGTGAATGGCTTGTTGTGAATGGTTTGTAAGGTCCGATCCTCGTAATGACCACCATCCTCGACGTAAAGAACGTGACCAAACTCTACGATGGTGAGGTGGCTCTCGACGGTCTTTCCGTCGAACTGCAGGTCAACGAATACCTTTCGCTTCTCGGCCCTAGCGGTTCTGGCAAATCGACTTTGCTTCGCGTCATCGCCGGTTTCGAAATGTCCGATGCCGGCGATATTCATCTTGCCGGCGAATCGGTCGCCGGGGTACCTGCGCACAAACGGGGCATCGGTTTCGTATCACAAGGCTTCGCGCTGTTTCCCCATATATCGGTCTTCGACAATGTTGCGTTCGGACTTCGGCACAGGGAGGACGACCCCGTACGCGATGAGGGCGACGTCGCCCGTCGCGTCAATGAAATGCTCGATTTGGTTGGGCTGGCGGATTTGGGCGATCGCGGTATCAATCAGATTTCCGGGGGACAAAAGCAGCGGGTAGCTCTCGCTCGGACGCTGGTCGCCGATCCCAAGATTATTCTACTGGATGAGCCCCTCGGTGCCCTGGACGCTAACCTGAGGGCGCGCATGCGCATCGAGCTCAGGCGTATTCGTCAGCAGTTGGGCATCACCTTCATGCACGTGACCGGTAATGAGCAAGAAGCACTGGCCATGGGAGACAGGGTTGCAGTCCTCGACAATGGCCGGCTCGCGCAGGTTGCTGATCCGGATACCGTGTACAATCAGCCAGCTTCGGCGCGGGTGGCGCGTTTCCTGAACTGCTACAATATGTTCGAGGGACGAGCCGGAGACGACAAACAGTTTTGCGTCGGCGACGCCAGCTTCCCTTATCCCTCGCCCCAAGACGCCTCGATCGGACCGGGGACATATTGTGTCCGTTTCGACAAAATCCGGGTTGCGCCGGCTACTGCGGCGCCTCGGCCGGGTGAGGCCGGCGTTCGGGCAACTTTCATCACCAGCGAATATTCGGGGCCCAGCATCACGTACTTTTTCGAGGGCCAGGGGAACAAAGTGCTTGAGGTGGAGTATCACCTCAGCCACCGCCAGCCAGAAGAGTTTTCTCCCGGCAGCGAATACTCGCTCTTGTGGTCGCCGGGCGATGCACTCGTTTACTCCTGATGGGAAACCGTAAGGCTGATGGAAGAGGCTAGACGCAGGATTCAGGGCGGTTCCGGAGTCTCCGCCGTGGCTGGGGTGGCCGCGGAGAAGAAGGATCCGCGCGCCCGCCGGATCACGGCCCTGCTGGTCGCTCCAGGAATTATCTGGATGGTTCTGTTCCTTGTCGTGCCGATGCTGATGATGGTTTATGTCAGCTTCTGGACGCAGAAGACCTTCACGATCGAACCGACTTTGACGCTGAATAGCTGGATCGCATTCTTCTCCAGTGAAACCTATTTCGGCGCTCTGCTCAGGACGATCAGAATATGGTTGATCGTTCTCGCCGCGACCTTCTTTCTGGGCTATCCAACAGCCCTCTTTATCGGCCTCTTCATCAAAAACAAGACGATCCAGACCATTGTTCTCGTGCTTTGCGTTGTGCCGTTCTGGACGTCGTTTCTAATTCGCGTGCTTGCTTGGCGTCCGATGCTCGGCAAGGAGGGCGCGGTCAATATCGTGCTGCAAAAAATCGGTTTGATCAGCCAGCCGATTGAGGTTCTGCTATTCACCGAGTTCAGCGTCGTCATCGGCATGACGCAGATCTATGTCGTGTTCATGGTCGGGCCAATCGCCTTCATGCTGTCGCGCATCGATCCCAGCCTTATCGAGGCGGCGCGCGATCTTGGTGCGAGCACCTGGCGCATTTTCCGCACCATCATCTTTCCCTTGAGCCTGCCTGGCGTAGTTGTCGGCGCCATCTTCGTTTCGGTCATGGTGCTGGGCGAATTCGCCACGTCGGCCGCGCTGTCGGGGCGCAAGGTCAATCTGCTCGGCAATATTATCGTGACTCAGGTCGGCTCGCTGAAGTGGGCGTTCGCCGCCGTTGTCGGGGTGATGCTGACCGCAGTTATGGCCATCGTTGTTGCCGCGCTGCTCCGACTCGCGGACTTGAGGAAGGAGCTCTGAGCGTGGAAAACCGACCCATTCTGCGCTCGGCGTTGGCTTTATATACAGCTCTCTTCATCGGTTTTCTCTATGCGCCGTTTGTGGTTCTCGGGATCTTGAGTTTCCAGTCCGGACCAGAGGGCGGCCCGCAATTCCCGATCACGGAATGGTCTACCTACTGGTACGAGCACATCTTCGGTCTGACGCCTCCATCGAGGGTGGCTCCGCTTCCGATCGGCGAGACGCTCGTGAGGTCGCTGACGCTTGCCTTCACAACCATGGTGACGTCGACGGTTCTTGGGACCATGACGGCGCAGGCGTTCCGGCGACGCTTTAAAGGCTCGGGGTTCGTATTCTATCTGGTAGTTCTCGGCATGATCGTGCCCGGCGTTTTGGTGGGGCTGGGCATCGCCCTGGTCGCCAACAACCTGGGAATCTCCCGGGCGTGGTGGGGCACAGCGTTCGTGGCGCATGTCGTTTACACCTTTCCGTTCGCATTCCTCGTCATGTTGGCGATCTTCAATCGCTTCGACAAATCGGTAGAGGAAGCAGCCTGGAGCCTGGGAGTTCCGCCGATGCGGACATTCCGGAAGGTGACGTTCCCCCTGATTTTTCCCGGTGTCCTGAGTTCGATGCTGTTCGCCTTCACCCTCAGTTATGACGAATTTCCGCGTACCTTGTTCGCGGCCGGCGCCGACCTCACGTTGCCGCTGGCGATATACGGTACCTTTGCCGTGGAAATCCATCCGAACCTTTTCGCGTTCGGTGTGCTGACCACATTGTTCTCGTTCTCGCTGCTGACGGTTTACGGGATCCTCATGTCGATTTCCATACATCGCGCGAAAAAAGTCGCCATCCAGGAAGAAATCGAATGAGGCAAGTTTCCGAACATGTTGCCGTGATTACCGGCGCCGGCAATGGCATCGGGCGGGCGATCGCCGTGCGTCTTGCCAGAGAGGGCGCTCAGGTTGTCGTCAACGATCTTCGCCTGGAAGCGGCAGACCGGGTTGCGGCTGCGATCAACGCTGACGGCGGCAAGGCTGTGGCGGCTCCGGGCGATGTTTCGTCGCCCGAGGATGTCGCGGGTGTGTTCGAGCACTGCCGCGACGCATTCGGAGAGTGTTCGCTGCTCGTCAACAATGCTGGCTTTGTCCACCAATCCCTTTTCGAAGACCTGACGATCGACGAGTGGGACCGGATGATCGCGGTTCATTTGCGCGGCACTTTCCTTTGCGCGCGGCAAGCCATCATTACGATGCTGGAACGCCGTGAAGGGGTGATAATCAATATCGCTTCGCAGCTCGGGCAGATTGGTGGCGTCGAGCTTTGCCATTACAGCGCGGCGAAAGCCGGCATCATCGGCCTTACCAAGTCGCTGGCGCGAGAGGTCGGCAAGCGCGGCGTCCGCGTGAATGCTGTCGCACCGGGGCCGATCAACACGAATTTGGTCCGCGATCTTTCGGAGCAGTGGCGTTCGGCCAAGGCGGCGGAACTGCCGCTGGGCCATTTCGGCGAGCCGGAGGACGTGGCCGATACTGTGGCCTTTCTCGCTTCTCCAAAAGCGCGAATCTACTTAGGCCAAACGCTGGGGCCTAATTCTGGAGACGTAATGCTCTGACAAGACGCCGGCGGCAGCGGCTGGCCGCAGACGGGAAGAAATCGGGGAGTCACAAAGTATGGCGGATCATAAGAGCGTGCTCATTACCGGAGGTGGCATCGGTATCGGAAAGGCAACGGCGTTCGCCTTCGCCGACACCGGCTATCACGTGATCGTAACGGACGTGCTCGACAAGGAAGGCAATGCCGTCGCCGATGAGATCCGCGGAAAGGGCGGTTCCAGCGAGTTCCACCGACTGGACGTCACGAATACGAAAAATGCCAACGATGTTGTCGCTGCCGCGGAAGCAAGATGCGGCGCGTTGGACGTCATCGTCGCCAATGCGGGCATCGCTCACAGGGTACCATTGGCACAAATGACGGACGAAAAATGGGATCACACCTTCGAAGTCGATCTGAAGGGCATCATGCGCATCGTGCGCGCGGCCACTCCGGCTATGAGGACGAAAAAATCGGGCACTGTTATCGCTTTGTCTTCGATCATGGGCGTCGCGTATGGCTGGGACGAACACGTTCACTACTCGGCCGCCAAATCGGGCGTGGTTGGCCTGGTGCGTGGCTTGGCCGTTGAGCTGGCGAAGGATGGCATCCGTGTCAACGGGGTCGCACCGGGCTACGTCCGCACCGCCCAGGCGCTTTCCGAAGAACATTCGCTCGGGCCAGCGGGGCTCGAAAAAGCAGCCGAGTTCATTCCCATGGGTCGGGTCGGGGAACCCGACGATATTGCGGACGTCGTTGTTTTCTTGGCGTCGCATGCTGCCCGGTACATGACCGGGCAAATAGTCGTGGTCGATGGCGGCCTTCTTGTCGGGAGATATTGATGCGCAAGAAGTCTTTCCAGGCCACCAACATCCATACGAGCGTCATCCATAAGAGCGTCATTGAAGGGAGACAACACAGATGTCTGTGAAGAACGAATACACTCGCCGCAGCGTTTTGAGCGCTGCGTTGAAGGGCTCGGTTGCCACGACGGCGCTGGCCTTAGGCGGTGGCACGCCGTTCTTGAGTTCGAGCAAGGCTTATGCGGCCGCCATGGATCTTTCGAAGCAGGAGTTGCGCACCATCGGCCTGTCGGTGACGGTGCAGGAACGCATCCTCGATGATTTCCGGGCCAAGTCCGGCGTCGGCAGCACCACGGGCACCGCGGCGACCTTCCCCGATGCCCAAACCAAAATCCTCTCCGGTTCGAAGGACTTCGACTGCTGGGAGACTATCGGCGAGCGTCTGCCTGCCGTGGTGATGACCAACAACATCGACCCGGTTCCGACGTCGAGCCTGAAGAACTGGGGCAACATTCGTGACACCTTTACCAAAGTAAATCCCAAGTGGGAGAAGAGGGCGCAGATCACCGGTCAGATTTGGGCGGACGATGCCCAGACCAAGCTGTGGATGGTGCCGACCGTCTATAACTACGACTCCATCGGCTACAACCCGTCGGTGGTCAGCGACGAAGAGGCCAATACCTGGACAGCCATTTTCGACAAGAAGTGGAAAGGCCGCTCGGGTCTCAACACCGATCCCCTGATCGCACTGGGCCAGGCCGTTCTGGCGATGAATAGCTTGGGCCTGTCGGACGTCAAGAACCCCGGTAACCCGAACAAGGCGCAAATCGACGAGGCCATGAAGTTCCTCATCTCCAAGAAGAAGGAAGGCCAGTTCCGAGCCCTGTGGGGTGATTTCGGCGAGCTGGTGAACCTCCTCGCTTCGGGCGAGATGGTGGTTGTCGACGCCTGGCAGCCGGCCGTGATGGCGGTAAAGGCACAGGGTACGCCCTGCCGTTACGCGGTTCCGAAGGAAGGCTACCGCGCCTGGTCGATCGGCATTTCCCCGATCGCCGGCACGCCCAACAAGGATGCGGTCAACGCCTATGCCGACTACTGGTTGTCCGGCCCGCCGGCGATCACTGTGTCCGAGCAGGGCTATTATTCGCCGACGACCAACGTTAAGGACGCCATGGATCCCGACCGCTATGCCTTCTGGTACGAGGGCAAACCCTGGAAGGGCGCACCGTCCCGCGGCATCAAGGAAGGCGATCTGCGCGATGGCGGCTCGCTCGATGAGCGTGCCTCGACGGTGGCCTACTGGCACCAATGGCCGGACGAGTACGACTACGTCACCGCGAAATGGGACGAGTTCCTCAGCGCCTGAGGACTTTCCCTGGCGACCAAGTACGGAGACAGACCGGAGCTGTTCGCAGCTCCGGTCCACTCCACATTAAGAAATTCCAGAGGGCATACTATTCGTGGCATACGATCTGGAACTGATCGGCGTAGAAAAGATCTACGATAACGGCACGGTCGCCGTTCGGAACTTCGACCTTCAAGTCGAGAAGGGCCAGTTTATATCATTCGTAGGGCCGTCCGGCTGCGGCAAGACGACGACTCTGCGCATGATCGCGGGGTTCGAATCGATCACATCGGGCGAAGTGCGAATTCGCGGCCGCCGCATCAACGAGCTTCCCGCGGAGCAGAGGCCGACCTCCACGATTTTCCAGAACTACGCGCTGTTTCCACACATGACGGTGCGGCAGAACATTGAATACGGGTTGTCCGTCAAAGGGCTTCCGGCGCCCGACCGCCGGAAGAAAGCGGAAGGGATCATGGAGAAGTTCGAGCTTCTCGAAGTTGCCGACCGCCGGCATGAAGTTCTCTCGGGCGGGCAACAGCAGCGTATTGCGCTGGCACGGGGCATAGCGGTCGAACCGGAGATCCTGCTGCTCGATGAGCCATTGGGCTCGCTCGACGCAAACTTGCGCAAGTCGATTCAGAACGAACTCAAGCTGCTGCAACGCGATCTGGGTATCACCTTCATTTTTGTCACCCATGCGCAGGAGGAGGCGCTGGTGCTGTCCGATCGCGTCATCGTCATGAATCGCGGCGAGGTTGAACAAGTCAGCCCACCATATGAGCTCTATACCCGCCCCAAAACGCGGTTTGTAGCCCAGTTCATCGGACGCAACACCAACATTCCCGGAACGCTCAAAGGCCGAGATGGCGAAATCGCAGTGGTCGATACCGGGTATGGGACCCTGAAAGGGTTTCTCAATGACAGTTCTCTGTCGGACGGCGAGGGAGTCATCGCGGTGGTGCCATCGGAGGCGATCGACGTCTATCCGGTAACCGTCAACCGCGAAGAACTGGTCGCGCGATACCAGGGCAATGTGGTGGAAGGCGTGGTCCGAGCCGCCGACTTGGTGGGCCACACCGTATTTTATGCCATCGATTTGCCCGACAATCGGGAAGTACGCATAGAAAGCCATATCGAGAAGTACCACGAGGCCTTCGAGGCCGGCGTCTCGCGCGTCTACCTGGGTTGGGCACCTAACGAGGCAACGGTCATAGGTAAGGGCTAATGGGCGAAGGCAGGGATTTCATGGAGGGGGCGAACGGATGACCAATTTGGACGCGCTGCCGCGAACCTCGGCGGCGAACCTCGGCCGTGTTCTTGCCAGCGGCGCCATGGATCCCGTCGAAGTCGCTGAGTTCTTTCTCGGGCGGATTGCCGAAGCGACGCCGCGGAATGTGTTTCTGTCCGTTGCCGGCGACCGCGCGCGGCTGGAAGCCGAGGCGAGCCGGAAGCGTTACCGGGAGGGCCGCGCCCTGGGCCCCCTAGACGGCGTGCCCGTCTCGTGGAAGGACCTGTTCGATGTCGCCGGCAGTCCGACGACGGCAGGATCCGCTTTGTTCTGTGACACCCCCCCTGCCGGGCGCGACGCGCCCGTCGTCGCCAACCTTGCAGCCGCCGGCATGGTCAGCCTGGGCAAAGTAAATCTCACCGAGTTCGCCTATTCGGGATTGGGTCTTAACCCCCACTACGGAACGCCGGCCAATCCCCATGACACAGCCGTCGAGCGCGCGCCGGGCGGATCGAGCTCAGGGTCGGGGGTCTCGGTTGCCAGCGGGCTGTGCCCGTGTTCCATCGGCTCTGATACCGGCGGATCGGTTCGCATCCCGGCCGCCTTCAACGGCATCGTCGGCTACAAGACTTCGGAGCGGCGGATCGATAAATCGGGCGTCTTTCCCCTGTCCGATACCCTCGACACGGTTGGGCCGCTAGCAAGATCGGTCGAGGATGTTGTTCTCCTCGACATGGCGATGCGGGGCATGGTGGCCACAGGCGTCCGGCGTGGCGATCTTTCCGTGCTGACCATTGTCGTTCCGGACAATGTCGTCCACGACGGCGTCGATGATGCGGTAGGTGCCAACTTCGAGGCTGCTATCGAACGTCTCTCGCGGGTGGGCGCGAATGTGATCCGGCGGACTCTGCCGCTACTCGACGAGGTTCAGGCGGTCACGCAGGCTTATGGATCGGTTACCGCCGCCGAGGCTTATTTCGTCCACAAGGATAGGGTCGATGGGCCCGATTGCGAAGCGATCGACCGCCGTGTCGTGGCACGGATCTTGGGCGGCAAGCGGATGTCTTCCCACGACCTAGTCGTCATCACACGTGCTCGGAAACGGCTTATCCGTGACCTGGAAAAGGAACTCGACGGCGCGCTTCTGGCGATGCCGACGACGCCGCATACGGCGCCCGAGATCGCGCCGCTGGAGGCCGACGACGAACTTTTTCACAGGACCAACCTTAAAACCCTGCGAAACACCATGCTGGGCAATTTTCTTGCCACGTGCGGACTTGCTTTGCCCTCGGGGCGGGATGCCAAGGGATTGCCTACCAGTATTCTTTTCTCGGCGCCCTGGGGTGCAGACGAGATGCTTCTGTCAAAAGGGCTTGCGATCGAGCCGGCGCTTACCGAGGTGCCGTCGTAACTTTTCGGTTCATGCGCGGAGTAAACAGGTACAAAAAAAGGAGGGAGTGGCACGTGGCGAAGATCGGGGTTGATGTCGGTGGGACCTTTACCGACCTGATTCTCGAGGCCGAGGTGGAGGGCGAGAGTAGAGTCTATGTCCACAAGGTGCCGAGCACACCGGATGATCAATCCAAGGGGGTGCTCAAGGGGATCGACGAGATTTGCCGGATGGGGGGCGTCGCCCCCGCCGATGTCAAACTGGTCGTGCACGGAACGACGATTGCCACCAATATCATCCTCGAACATACCGGTGCCGAAGTCGGCATGCTGACGACGCGGGGGTTTCGCGACATTCTGCACATCGCCCGTCACAAGCGGCCGCACAATTTTTCCATGCAGTTCGATGTCCCCTGGCAGTCGAAGCCGTTGGTGAAGCGTCGCAACCGGATTCCGATTTCCGAACGCATCCTGCCGCCGTCGGGCGACGTGGATACGGCGCTTGCCGAAGACGAAGTTCGCGAGGCGGCGGAGTTGTTCCGAAAGCGCGGGGTCGACGCGGTTCTGATCGCCTTCTTGTTCTCCTTTCTCAACAATGCGCATGAGCGTCGCGCCAAGGAAATCATCAAGGAGATGCTGCCCGACGTCTACATCTGCTGCTCCTCGGAAGTGGTTGATGTGATCCGCGAATATGAGCGGTTCTCGACGACCGCGATGAACGCCTATGTCGGACCGAAAACGGCCTATTACCTGCGCAACCTGGAGAAAAACCTCCATCGGGAGGGGTTCGACGCCCAGGTGCGTATCATGCAGTCGAACGGCGGTATCGGCACCGTCGAAACCTGTTCCGAGAAAGCGGTCACGATCCTGACATCGGGACCCGCCGGCGGCGTGATCGGTGGCCGGTGGGCCGGCGCCCTGTCCGGGGTCGATAATATCATCACGGTGGATATCGGCGGCACTTCGGCCGATATCAGCACCATCCCCAACGGCGAAATAAAGATCAAGAACCCGCGCGATACCTATGTCGGCGACTATCCCGTCCTGGCGCCGATGATCGATCTGACGACGATCGGCGCTGGCGGCGGTTCGATCGCATACATCGACGAGGGCGGTGCGTTCCGTGTGGGTCCGCGCTCTGCCGGCGCGGATCCGGGGCCGGTGTGTTACGCCAAGGGCGGAACCGAACCGACGGTCACGGACGCCCAGGTCGTGCTCGGACGTCTCGATGCCGACAAGCTCCTGGGCGGCGATCTCATGGCCAACCCGGACTTGGCGCGCAAGGCCATCGAGGAAAAAATTGCCGCGCCACTGGGGCTTTCAGTCGAGGAAGCGGCGCTCGGCATCATCAAGATCATCAACAACAACATGGCGCTTGCAATCCGCGCCAACTCGGTGGCACGGGGGCTGGACCCCCGCAATTTCGCGCTGATGCCCTTTGGCGGGGCCGGACCGTTGCATGGTGTGTCGCTCGCTCGCGTCGTATCCGCCAAGGAGGTGATTGTTCCGCCGGCACCCGGCATCACGGCGGCGGTCGGCCTGTTGGTCACCGATATGCAATACGAGTTTACCCGCTCGGTGCTGACCATCCTCAATGACGCCGACCAGAAGGCGCTCGACAATGTCAACGTCCATATCGAGAAGCTCGAACAATTGTGCCGCGAACGACTGCGGGCCGATGGTGTGCCACCCGAGAAACACCGTTTTGTCAGGATCGCCGAGTGCCGCTATCAGGGACAGGGTTTCGAGCTGCGGGCCGAAATGCCCAGCGGGCCGCTAACCCCGGAAAACAAGGGGGTGGTGATGGAGAATTTCCATCAACAACACAGGCAGGACTACGGCTATGACTTCGCGGGGTCTCTGGTGGAGATTGTCACCCTGCGTGTTGTTGGCGTGGCCGAGGTAAGGAGCCTGGAGTGGCCCAAGCTTGCGGCGGTTAATGGCACTGGCATCGAGGACGCCTACCTCTTCAGCCGCCCGACCACGTTCGACGATGGCCAAACGCTGGAGACCCCGCGCTACGACCGCGGCAAGTTACTGGCCGGCCACGAGGTGGCCGGACCGGCGATCATAATTCAGCACAATTCGACGACCCTTATCCCGCCGAGATCCACCGCCCGTGTGCACGAATCCGGCAACCTTCACGTTTCAGTTTGATCGCAGACCAGGGAGAGTAGTGATGAGCATCAAGGAAGTCGATCCGATCACCCTGCAAGTGATCGGTGGGGCGTTCGATACCATCGCGCAGGAGATGGGACACGTGCTTTATCGCATGTCGTTCTCGTCCATCATCCGGGAATCTCAGGATCTTGGTGCGGGGTTGTTCGACACCAACTTCAGTACTCTGTGCGAGTCGGATTCGACGCCGCTGCATATCGGCTCCATTCCGGGATATCTGCGCGGCATTCAGGAAACCCTGCAGGGCGGCGAATGGAACGAAGGTGACATCGTCATTCACAATCACCCCTACTACGGGGCGAGCCATTCCCCGGATATCGCCGTTGTCATGCCGATCTTCTGGAAGGGCGAACTGGTCGGCTTCTCTGCCAACACCGCCCATCATGTCGACATTGGTTCGGCGACGCCGGGTCTGATCATCGACATCCCCGACGTCTTCGCCGAGGGTATGCTGTTTGCCGGAACCAAGCTCTACGAGAAGGGCAAACGGAATGAAGCGATTTGGCAGTTCCTCGGCCGCAACAGCCGCATGCCAAAGCAGTTGCAAGACGATCTCGAGGCGCAGATCGCCTCGGTCAAGCTCGGCGCCCGGCGGTTTATCGAACTGATCGAAAACTATGGCAAGGACACGGTCTCGGCCGCAGCTAACCAGTTGATGGATTACTCGGAACGCATCTTGCGCAGCCGGATTGCGGAAATTCCCGATGGAGAATATTACGCCGAAGGCTTTTTGGATGATGACGGACGTAACCGCGACAAGCGATTGCCCATCAAAGTGTGTGTCCGCGTCAAGGGGGATTCGGTAGAGGTCGATTTGACGGGGTCGGCCGACCAGGTACCCACCGGTTTTAACGTCCCCTTCGAAGGGTCCACCAAGGTCGCTTGCTTCTTTGCTTTCCGGGCGCTGCTCCTGGATACGGCAACATCGGAGGAATACGTCCCACAGAACGAGGGATCGTTCCGGCCGATCAATGTGATTGCGCCTGAGGGGTCTAGTTTCCATCCCAAATTTCCCGCTGCGGCCGAGGCCCGGTTCACCCAGTGCAACCGCGTTATCGACCTCATCGTAAGGGCGTTGTCGCCGGTGTTGCCGGAACGGGTCACGGCGGGCAATTCCGCCAGCCTCTCGTTTGTCGCCTATTCGGGTATCCGACCGAGCGGCGATTACTGGGTGTTTCTCGAGGTCAACGAGGGTGCCTATGGCGGCCGGCCGCACTCCGATGGCCCCGATTCCATCGACAATCTGATGTGCAATACCCGCAATAACCCCATCGAGGATCTCGGCATGCACCTGCCGATGATCTGCGACCGCTATGAACTGCGCGACGACGTCATGCCTGGCGCCGGCAAATATCGCGGCGGAATCGGCGTGGTCAAGGCGCAGCGACTCCTCACGGACGGGTCAATCACTCATGAGAACGAAAGGCATCTCGATACGCCATGGGGCGTTTTCGGCGGCGAGTTGGGCGCCGTCGGAAAGGTCGAGATCTACAACACTCTGGAAGACAGGGGCGTCAAACAGTTGCCGGCCAAGTTTTCGGGTGTGCCGGTGAAAGCCGGCGACGTAATGGCATTCTATGCGCCCTGCGGCGGCGGTTTCGGTAACCCGCTCGAACGTACTCCCAAGCAGGTGCGCGAGGACGTGCTGGATGGCTTCTGCACACGCGAGCACGCCCGGCAGTCCTACGGGGTCGTCGTAATGGAGGACGAGGAGATCGACGTCGCGGCAACCAGCGAGCTGCGCGAACAAATGCGGCAGAAGGTAGCTTGAAAACCCAAACCGGCGAATTGGCGATTTGCGCTTCGGCAAAGGATTCTTGAGAGCAGGAAAAGCTGATGGCACTGGATATCAATTGCGACATGGGCGAGAGCTTCGGGCTCTACAAGATGGGCGACGATCTAGGCATCATGCCCTATATCACGGTGGCCAACGTTGCCTGTGGATTTCATGCCTCCGATCCCGTGGTGATGCGGGAAACCGTGCGTTTGGCCAAGGCCCATGGCGTGCGTGCGGGGGCACACCCCTCGCTGCCGGACTTGCAGGGTTTCGGCCGCCGCGAGATGAAGATGCGCCCCGACGAGTTGACGGCCTGTATTATCTACCAAGTTGGCGCGCTGAAGGCGTTTCTCGACGCCGAGGGCATGGCGCTCAACCACATCAAGCCGCACGGCTCGCTTTATGGCATGGCGGCCCGCGATGAGGAGGTTGCGGGCGCCGTGGCGGACGCCGCTCAGATATTTGGTGTGCCGGTGTTCGGGATGGCGGGCACGGCCCATGAGAAAATCTATCGCGGGCGAGGACTTGAGTTCATACCCGAGTTCTATGCCGATCTCGGCTACGGCAAGAATGGCGGCCTGATCATTACACGCGAGCATGAAGCGGTGGAGCCAGCGGAATCCGCCGCCCGGTGCGTGCGGGCCTTGAAGGAAGGTTTGGTTAAGAGCGTTGAGGGAACCGACATTCCCGTGCGGGCTGAGACGGTTTGCATTCACTCCGATACTCCCAATGCCGTCGATGTCGCCAAGGCTGTTCGCAAAGCGCTCGGTGCGTTCTTTGAGGGAGCGTAACGGCTCGATTAAATAGGGAAATTCACAGGAACCATTGGAAATATTCGAGGTAAGGGCATGGCAATGAAACAAATACTCTCTCCGCTGCCGGGCACGTTCTATCGCAAGCCGGCGCCAGACCAGCCGGCTTTCAAATCCGAGGGCGATAGCATTGCGCAGGGGGACGTCATCGGCCTCGTGGAGGTGATGAAGACTTTTTTCGAAGTTAAGGCGGAGGCCGCGGGAAAGTTGAAGGTCTTCTTGGTCGAGAACGAGGATCCGGTGACGGCGGGACAGCCGCTGGCCGATCTCGAAGATTAAGGGCCGGATTTTCGGAAATGGGCATTAATACCCTCCTGATAGCCAACCGCGGCGAGATCGCCGTTCGGATCATCCGGGCGGCGCGCGAACTGGGCATTCGCACAGTCCAGGTCCACAGCGACGCTGATACAGAGTCTCTGGCGGTGCGGATGGCTGACAAGGCGGTGAACATCGGCCCGCCACAAGCGGCAAAGTCGTATCTCAATGCAGCGGCAATTCTCGATGCGGCGGCCAAGACCGGTGCCGACGCGATCCATCCCGGTTATGGCTTCTTCGCGGAAAACGCGGCTTTCGCTGATGCAGTCGCGGAGGCGGGCCTGATCTTCGTCGGCCCGGACGGCAATACCATCCGCCTCATGGGCGACAAGGCCACGGCGCGTGGCGTGGCGGCCTCGGCCGGCGTGCCCACCGTGCCCGGGAGCGATGGCCGAGTTGGCGATCCGGCGGCCGCGCGACACCTGGTCGAGGAGATCGGTTTCCCGGTTATGATCAAGGCTGCCGCCGGTGGCGGGGGACGGGGGATCCGGATCGTCACTGACATGGCCGAATTCGACCGGATGACCCTTCAAGCCCGTGCAGAGGCGGAAGCGGCGTTCGGAGACGGCGGAATCTATATCGAAAAGTTCGTCGAGAAGGCCCGCCATATCGAGGTGCAGGTACTGGGCGATGGGAAGGACGTCATCCATTGTTTCGAGCGCGAATGTTCGCTTCAGCGACGGCGTCAGAAGGTCTGGGAGGAAGCCCCCTCCGCGACATTGCCGCAGAAAGCCCGCGAAGAGATGTGTATGGCGGCCGTGAAACTCGCCTCTGCCGTCAACTATCGTGGCGCAGGTACGGTCGAGTTCTTGTACGATGACAGTACCGGAGATTTCTATTTCATCGAGATGAACACCCGCATCCAAGTTGAGCATCCGGTAACGGAATTCGTCACCGGCATCGACCTCGTACGTGAGATGATTCGGGTTGCGGCGGGGGAGCGGTTACGTCTGCGCCAGGATGAGGTGCGCGTTCATGGTCACGCGATCGAGGTCAGAATCAACGCCGAGGATCCATCTAAGGATTTCATGCCTTTCCCCGGCATGGTCGAAACCCTCACCGTTCCGGGCGGGCCGGGCGTCCGGTTCGATAGTATGCTTTACAGCGGTTATACCATCCCGCCGTTCTATGACTCACTTCTCGGCAAGCTGATCGTCCACGACGAGACGCGCGAGGCCGCGATAGAGCGGCTGCACCGCGCCCTCATGGAATTCGACGTGGGCGCCCTCAAAACGACGAAGCCTTTGTTCCTGGTGCTAGCGCGGGACGGGAGCGTTCGGTCGGGAGCGTTCCACACGCGCTGGCTCGAACAGTGGCTTGAAGTGAATGCAAGCCGACTGGCATGAAAGGGAGAATGGTTGAGCAATGAAAACCAGATACACCTTCGGAGGAGACGAGCACATTTTCGTCGAGATGGACGAGGAGATGTCGCTCGATGCGTTTTTCAAAAGCCTTTCCATGACCAATGCCGTCCGTGCGGCGCAGATCGATGGCGTCACTGAGATCTGTCCGGCCAACGCCAGCTTCCAGGTCAAGTTCGATCCGGACAAGATCGCACCGGACGACATGCTGGCGGAGTTGAAGGCGCTGGAAACCACGGCGGAGAGTGCGGAGAGGCGCCTGAACACGCGGATCATCGAAGTTCCTGTGTTCTATCAGGACCCCTGGACGCACGAGACGCTGATGCGTTTCCGCGAGCGGCACCAGGATCCGAACGGGACGGATCTGGACTATGCGGCGCGGATCAACGGTTACGATAGCGCCGCTGAATTCATCGTCGCGCACCATTCGTCGCCGTGGTTCGTGTCGATGGTCGGTTTCGTCGCCGGGCTGCCTTTCCTCTACCAGTTGGTGGAGCGCGAGCGCCAACTCGAGGTGCCGAAGTATCTGCGGCCGCGCACCGACACGCCAAAGCAGACCGTAGGGTACGGCGGCTGCTTTTCCTGCATCTATTCCGTGCGCGGTGCCGGCGGTTACCAGATGTTCGGCATTACGCCGATGACCATTTACGACCCCACACAGACGACCTCGTACCTGCGGGACTTCCTGGTGTTCTTCAACCCGGGCGACATCGTCAAGTGGAAGCCGATCGACCGGGAAGAGTACGACTCGATTCTCGCCGACGTGGAATCGAACCGGTACGAGCCGTTGGTCAGGGAAGTGGAATTCGATCTAACCGCCTTCAACGCGGACATCGATGGCTACAATGCAAAGCTGATGGAGGCTCTCCATGGCGTTTAAAGTCCTCAATCCGGGTCTTTTCACAACCGTTCAGGACCTCGGGCGGCCAGGATACTTCCACCTTGGTATTCCCGTATCCGGCGCGATGGATCGTTTCGCCTTGCGCGCTGCCAACCTTCTCGTCGGCAATGACGAAGGTGCGGCCGCGCTCGAAAGCGTCTTCATGGGACCGCAGCTCGAATTCGAGATCGATGCGACGGTCGCCGTCACCGGCGCCGACATGCCCGCCCGCGTGGATGGCGAGGCGAAGCCGGGTTGGACCGCGTTCAAGGTTCGTGCTGGGCAAGTGCTTACTTTCGACTATTTGAAGGGCGGAGCGCGGATCTACATAGCTATTTCCGGCGGCGTCGATACGCCGCCGTCACTGAACAGCCGCTCCACATATCCGATTGGAGCCCTCGGCGGCGTGGAGGGTCGCCCCCTGGCGATTGGCGACGTTGTGCAGCTGGGCAAGGGCGTGGGCGCTAAGGAAGGTCGTAGCGTTCCCGAAAATTTGCGGCGCATGCCGGGATCGCCGGTGGAGCTTCGGGTATTGCCCGGCCTGTATTGGCGACTGATCACGGAGGAGGCGGGTCGTAATTTTTTCGAAGACGAATGGGCCGTGGCGCCGGAAGCGGACCGGATGGGCTATCGCTTTCGGGGCGGCCGCCCCATTGAGTTCGAGAAGCGGGATCAGCCGTTCGGAGCCGGCTCCGACCCGTCGAACATCGTCGACGGCTGTTATCCCTACGGATCGATTCAGGTCCCCGGTGGGACCGAGCCGATTGTCCTGCATCGCGACGCGGTGTCCGGCGGCGGCTATTTCACGCTGGGGGCAGTGATCTCGGCGGATATGGATCTCATTGGGCAACTTCAGCCGCACACACCGGCGCGCTTCGTCAAAGTCGATATGGAGACGGCGCTGACTGCCAGGCACGACAGGCGGTCGCTGCTCGACAAGGTGCGGGAGTCGCTAAGTTAATTCCGAACACAATAGGGAGCGATTTGTGATGAACACTGTCCTCGTATCGGCCTTCTGGCCCCAGAAAAGTCAGTCTTTGATATTTAAGTTGGCCCTCGTCCTCGTAGGGTCACTCCTGCTTGCCGTCTCGAGCAAGATTCAGGTGCCGTTCTGGCCCGTTCCGATGACCATGCAGACTTTCGTGGTGCTGGTCATCGGCATGGCCTTCGGACCAAAGCTTGGGCTGGCCACGGTGGGGCTTTATCTCGTGGAGGGGGCGTTCGGCCTCCCGGTGTTTGCTGGCACACCCGAGAAGGGCCTTGGGCTTGCGTACATGTTCGGCCCCACAGGGGGCTATCTGGCCGGGTTCGTTGTGGCCACCCTTCTCATGGGCAGGCTTGCGGGGCGCCAATGGGACAGGAATCCGGTGACTACCGCTGCGGCAATGGCAATCGGTATAGCGGTGATTTATGCCCTCGGTGCGACCTGGCTTGCCACGTTCATCGGCGTCGAAAAAGCCGTGCAGCTCGGCGTCGCGCCGTTTCTGCTGGCGGATGCTCTGAAGATACTTCTGGCGACGGCACTCATGCCCCTGGCGTGGAAGGCCGCGAAGAAGTTCTCGAGGGGTTGAGCATGACCATCGAACGACCCCGGGCGAGATCGACTGTTCAATTGGATGACGATCGCGTCAGAGTCACCGAGTGGCGGTTTCCGCCCGGTGCGGCGACCGGTTTTCACCGGCACGAGATGGACTACGTGGTGGTGCCCATGACCACGGGGCACCTGCTGCTTCAGACGCCGGATGGCGAAAGCACGGCCAATCTGACGGCCGGTCAGGCTTACGCACGGCAGGCGGGCGTTGAACACGACGTCATCAATGCCAATGAATATGACTTCGTCTTCGTCGAAGTCGAGATCAAGAAATAGGAAGGAGATAAATCAGATGGCTAAGGAAATTCTCTGTGCGTTTGGCATCGACGTGGATGCCGTCGCGGGCTGGCTGGGGTCATATGCCGGTGAAGATTCCCCCGATGACATATCGCGCGGCATGTTCTCGGGCGAAGTGGGTTCCATGCGGCTGCTCAAACTGTTTGAGCGCCTGGATGTGAAGACCACATGGTTCATCCCGGGTCACTCGGTGGAAACCTTTCCCGAGCAGATGAAGGCGGTTGTCGAGGCCGGTCACGAAGTCGGCATGCATGGCTACAGCCATGAAAACCCCATTGCCATGACTCCCGAGCAGGAAGAAGCGGTGATGGACAAGTGTATCGATGTCATCACCGATCTCTCGGGCAAGCGCCCGACCGGTTATGTGGCGCCGTGGTGGGAATTCAGCCCGGTCAGCAATGAACTGTTACTGAAGAAGGGCATCAAGTACGACCACAGCCTGATGCACAAAGACTTCACGCCCTACTACGTGCGTGTTGGCGATACCTGGACCAAGATCGACTATTCGAAGAAACCTAAGGACTGGATGAAGCCGCTGGTTCGCGGGCGAGAAACCGACCTGATCGAGATTCCGGCGAACTGGTATCTCGATGATCTGCCGCCAATGATGTTCATAAAAAAGGCCCCGAACAGTCACGGTTTCGTCAATCCCCACGACATAGAGCAAATGTGGCGCGACCAGTTCGATTGGGTCTATCGCGAAATGGACTATGCCGTGTTCACCATGACCATACATCCCGACGTCTCCGGGCGACCGCAGGTGCTCATGATGCTGGAGCGATTGTACAATCACATAATCCGGCATCCCGGCGTCAAGTTCCTCACGTTCGACGAAATAGCTGACGACTTCGCGCGCCGCTCCCCGCGCTAGACACTGAAAATGGCGGTCACGGTTAAGTCCAATGCCAAGGGCGACAAATGAGTTTTTATGAACCAGCAGGCTTGGGGGCAAACCCCCGGCCTGCCGGTACATCGTGTGTCTTCGTTTGTTTCGAAAGTCGGAACCATGTGTAGTTTGTGCGGCCTGTTGGGCGAGGATCACTGGACGGACATGTCGGCCAGCCCAGAGGTTTTCGGAGGTGGTGATGCCTCAGTGCCTCGCCGGCAAGAACGCTTTTACCGTGTCAAACTGGTCAACGAAGTTCTCGATTTCTTTGGCCTGCGTCTCGATGACTGGCAAGGCCAGTCGTTCATTTTGCGCAGCCGCACCGGTAACACTGAGATTGTCGAGGACCTCATGGCAGTGTGGCCCGCGGCGGAAGGGATGATCGGGCGCAAGCTCGATCCGATGGAGCCGGCGTTGCTGGAGCATTTCCAGCACCGCGTCGCGGGGCATTGAGCCGTGACTGAAGAGCTGACCCATATTCCGGTCAATATCATCACCGGGTTTCTCGGGAGCGGCAAAACGACGCTACTGCAGCGGCTGCTCAACTCCCCTGAATTCTCCGATACGGCGGTGTTGATCAACGAATTCGGTGAAGTGGGCCTCGATCACCACCTTCTCGAAGAGATCGACGAGGACACTCTGTTGCTGCAAAGCGGTTGTATCTGTTGCACCATCAGGGGTGATCTAAAGGATGCTGTCCGCGATCTCTATTCGCGACGCGAAAGGGGCCGAATTCCGCCGTTTCGCAGGCTGGTCATCGAAACCACGGGACTGGCCGATCCGGCGCCGATCCTGGCCACCTTTATGTCGGAGCCGGTGATTCGACATCATTTCCGCCTCGGCAATGTCATTGCCACGGTTGATGCCGTGAACGGCATTCTTCACCTCGAGTGTCAGCCGGAATCGGTGAAGCAGGTCGCCGTCGCCGACAGGATCATTCTGACCAAGACGGATCTTGCCGCGGCGGGCCAAGCAGCGGCTGTCAAAGCAAGGCTGAAGCGTCTCAATCCTTCGGCTGCACTGATCGAGTCCGCCAATAAGCCCGTCGACCCCGCGGAATTGCTAGCGCACGATATTCATGACGAAAGCCACAAGCTAAGCGAGGTCGCGCGTTGGTTGGAGTCGGAAGGCAGCAATAGCGAGGATGACCGCGATCATGCGCACCACAACGACGTCAATCGCCATGATGCCAACATTTCGTCTTTCGCCCTGACCTTCGACAAGCCGATGGATTGGACAGCCTTCGGAATCTGGCTGACTATGCTGCTGCAAAGCCGCGGCGAGGACGTGTTGCGTGTGAAAGGTATCCTCAATGTTGTCGGCGTTCCCACTCCGGTGGTGATACATGGCGTGCAGCACATCGTGCACCCACCGGTGCATATGAAAGCTTGGCCCGACAGCGACCGCCGGTCGCGTATTGTATTCATCGTACGGAATATTTCGCGGGAACATATCGAAAAATCGCTGTCCGCGTTTAATGGACTCGCCCACAGCCTCGAGACGCAGCCGGACGCTGCATAGGGTCCGCGTTCGTTTACACAGTAAGAGCAAACTGACAGGAGCATGGCCATGTCGAGAAAAGTAGATCCCATCACGTTGTCGGTGATACGTGGAGTACTTGAGACGACGCAGCGCGAGATGACCGTGGCGCTCGAGAAGACCGCTCGCTCCAGTGTGTTCAATCTCGCCCACGACTATTCCAACGCGATCTTTAATCATGTCCCCGAAATGATCATGCAGGGTCAGGATATTCCCATCCATCTGGGTTCTCTGATACCGGCGATGAAGTGTGTGGCCGGGTATTTCGGCGACGACATACATCCCGGCGACGTCCTCCTGCACAACGACCCGGCCTACATGGGCTCGCACATGATCGACACCTGCATGTACAAGCCGGTGTTCTACAAAGGCGAGCTTGTCTTCTGGACCGTATGCAAGGGGCATCTCACCGATATCGGTGGTCCGGTTCCGGCCGGATATAACCCTGCCGCTACGGAGATCTATGCGGAGGGCCTACGGATTCCGCCGGTGAAGATCTTCGACAGGGGTGTGAAGCGCTACGACGTGATGAATCTCATTCTCACCAATATGCGGGCACGCCGGGATCAAGAGGGCGATTTCAACGCTCAGCTCGGCGCCGTCCAGGTGGGCGAGCGGAATCTGATCGCGCTGCTCGACAAGTATGGTCTTGACGAGGTGCGCGCCTCCATCGGTGAGCTCATGGCTATGGCGGACAGGCAGATGCGTTCGCTGATGGACAGCGTTCCCGACGGCGTCTATGAGGGCAAAGCGGTGGTCGAGGACGCCGGGCATGGTCTCGGCGACATGGCGATCACCGCGACGGTCACTATCGAGGGGGACGCCTGCAGCATCAAGATCAACAGTCCGCCGCAGGTGCCCTACTTCATCAACTCCTACGAGGGAAATTCGTACTCCGGGGTGTATCTGGGCGTGATGATGTTCGCTCAGCTACCGCCGCCATATAACGAGGGGCTGTATCGCTGCATCTCCGTCGACATGGGGCCAAAAGGAACCATATGCAACGCGAAGGAACCGGCGCCGCACATGAATTGCACGACGACGCCGATGGAAACGCTGACGGACGCCGTGCGTCTCGCGTTTGAAGAGGCGGCGCCGGATCATGTCTCGGCCGGGTGGGGACACGCTAACGGCTGCAATATCGCGGGCTGGGATACCCGGAACGACGAGGAGTATGTCACCATGGTTCTGGCCTCGATCATCTCCGGGGCCGGTGCGACGCCGCAGCAGGATGGCTGGCACGCCTGCGGACCCGAGTGCTGCTTCGGCGCTTTGACCTCAGGCGACGTCGAGCTTCTCGAATATTCCTACCCGATCATAATTCACGGCTACAGCCTGATGACCGATTCGGGGGGTGCCGGCAAGTTTCGGGGCGGCTCTGGCACGCGCTGGGAGGTGGAACCGATCGACAAGCCCATGACCTTCATCACTTTCGGCGAAGGCCGTCGTATCCCGGCGATGGGCGCGGCCGGCGCAAAATCCCGGATGGTCGAGCCCAAGGTGGGCCGCATTGAGATCAGCCGCGGCGGTCGGGTCGACTTGATCAAGACCAATGTCATCGAAACTATCAATCCCGGTGAACGTGCCGCGAACATGAACCCCGGCGGCGGCGGCTACGGCAACCCATTCGCGCGGCCGATTGACAAGGTAGTCTGGGACGTCAGAAACCGGCTGGTGTCCGTCGAAGGCGCCCGCGAGGACTACGGCGTCGTGGTCGAGGATCCGGAGACGCTCAAGGTCGATATGGCGGCGACGGAGGCATTGCGATCGCAGCAGGCGATCGCGGAGTAACAGGGGTAGGCGGGCCTCGGGGAACGAAGTGCCGAGGCCGAATCGGTGCAAAATTCCCACAAGGGACAAGAACGGGAAGGGTAAATCATGCGCACGAAATATCGCCTCGGCGTCGATGCCGGGGGCACATTCACCGATTTCGTTCTCGCAGACGACACCGGGAACGTCAGGCTTTTCAAGGCCCTCTCGACGCCCGACGACCCGACGAAGGCGATCGAGAACGGACTGGCGCTGATGTCCGAAGAACTCGGCACCGAGCCAAGCAAGATCATTGCGGAGTGCGACCTTTGTATCAACGGCACCACCGTCGGCCTCAATGCACTGATTCAGCACAAAGGCGCCAAGACAGGTCTCATCTGCACCGCCGGGCACGAGGATTCGCTGGAGATCCGCCTCGGCCACAAGGAGGATGGCTATCGTTATGACGCGGAATACCCGCCGGCTGAAATGCTGGTGCCGCGGTATCTGCGTCGCGGCGTGCGCGAGCGCGTACTGTCCAACGGCGAGGTGAGAACAGCTCTTCACGAAGAAGATGTGCGGGCGGCTTGCGAATTGTTCCTTAAGGAGGGCATCGAAACCGTGGCTATCTCTTTCGTTTGGTCGGTCCTCAATCAGGCCCACGAGCGTCGTGCCGCGGAGATCGTCCGTGAGATGATGCCGAACACGTTCTTAACGGTCGGCAGCGAACTCTATCCTCAGGTGCGCGAATATACTCGTACATCGACGGCCGTAACCAACTCTTATCTTGGCCCGACCCTCAAGAAGTATGTCGATTCGGTGGACCGCTATTTCGCCGAACATGGCGCGCGATACCCGGTCCGCTATTTTCAGTCGAATGGCGGCCTTGCGATCGGTCAAGCCATGACGGATCGTTCGGTTTACGCAATCAATTCCGGGCCCGCGTCGGCGCCTCAGGCGGGGCTTTTTGTTTCCGCTCCTTTCGGCAAGAATAACGTTATTACCGTCGACATGGGTGGCACGTCCTTCGATATCACGCTGACCAAGGACGCCAACACGAACCTCAACAAGAACATCGATTTCCTGCGTTACCGCATCGGCGTGCCGATGATTCAAGTTGAGACTCTGGGTGCCGGCGGCGGTTCCATCGGCTGGATCGATGAGATGGGGCTGTTGCAGGTTGGTCCCCAAAGCGCCGGCGCCGATCCCGGACCGGCCTGCTACGATCAGGGCGGCACGGAGCCGACGGTCACCGACGCCAATGTGGTTCTCGGTTATGTCAATCCGGGATCTCTGCTCGGCGGCCGTATGACCCTCGACAAGGACAAGGCCCATGCCGCAATCAAGCAGCGCATCGCCAACCCTCTGGGCATTTCGGTCGAGCGGGCGGCCTACGGCATGTTTACCATCGTCAACAATAATATGGTGAATGGCATTCGCCGGGTCTCTGTCGAGCGGGGCTACGACCCCAGGGATTTCGTTCTCGTTGCAGCCGGGGGCGCGGGCGCCGCACATATCACCGCTTTGGCGCGCGAGATCGGGATAGACACCGTGCTTGTTCCCAAGCTTGCCTCGGGGCTGTGCGCCTTCGGACAAATCATTTCAAACGTCAAATACAATTATATGGCGTCGGCGCCATTGCGTCTTGAGGGCGCGGAGGCTTTCAGCCGCATCAACAAGCTCTTTGTGGAAATCGAGGCCCAGGGCGTGGAACACCTCGAGGCGGATGGCTTCGAACGCGACCGCATCGAAATCGGGCGCAGCATGGATATGCGCTATGTCGGACAGGTTCACGAATGCACGGTGGGAATCGGAAAATTCGAGATCGACGGCGATACGGTGGACCAAGTGAAGGATGCTTTTCACCAGCGTCACGAGCAGCTCTATACATACTCGGAGCGCAACAATGCCGTCGAGGTCGTCAACATCGAGAGCACGATTTATGGCCGTGTCGACAAACCGAAGCCTCCGAGCCTGGGCACCGGTGTCGGTGCCGATTACGCCATTAAGTCCCGCCGGCCAATGATCTTCTCGCCCGACGGCGAAGCGGTCGAGGGGCCGGTATACGATGGTGGCATGCTCGGAGCCGGGGACGAGATCGCCGGCCCGGCGGTCATCGAGGAAACGACGACGACCATCGTCATCGATCCGGGCTGGCGCGCGCGGCTTCACGAAAGCGGTTCCTACGTACTCACGCACGATACCTGAAACATCGCCGGATCTAGGCGGGCACCAATCAAGACTCTCGGTGGACGCCGGAGGATTTGTATGGGGGGAGAATCCGTCCACCCAAAACGCTGGTGGTGCGCCGCCCAGGAGGATGAATGGAAGCGGTCTTCAACGTCGTTATCCCGGTCTTCGCGGTGATTTTGAGCGGTTATGCCGCCGGTCGGCTCGGCATCCTGGGGTCAGCGAGCAGCGAAGCGCTTAATCGTTTCGTCTATTATGGGGCGCTGCCGCCGCTCCTGTTTGTGTCGATGGCCACGGTCGAGCCCGATGCGATCTTCAACTGGCCCTTTGTCGGCGCCTATCTCGGGGGGATTCTCACGATCTCCATTCTGTCGTTTTTCCTGTCGAAGTTCGTGTTCGGCCAGGATTTGCCGTCATCGAGCATCCATGGGATGACGGCAATCTTTGGCAATACCGGCTATATGGGCATTCCGCTTTCCCTGGTGGCGTTCGGTCCCGAAGCGGTGCTGCCAGCGGCGATCGCGACGGTGATCAACAGTGCCATCGTCATCGGCGTTGTCACGGCCCTCGTCGAGCTCGGGCAGCGCCGGGCGCAGGGATGGGCCATTGCCCGCGACGTGGTACGCGCGTTGGTGCGAAACCCCCTTCTCGTGGCCTCCCTGGCCGGTATCATCCTATCGATAGCCGGTGTGCCCCTGCCCAAGCCGATCGAGACCTTTTGCCGGATTCTCGGCGGGGCGGCCGGGCCCGGTGCGTTGTTCGCCATTGGTCTTTTTCTCGTCGGGCGGTCATTTCGCGGCCATGTGGGAGAAGTGGCGTCCATGGTCTTGCTGAAGCTCGCGGTACAGCCGCTGATCACATTGGCGCTTGTGGCGACATTGTTCCCGATGGACCCGCCATGGGCCGGCATGGCGATTCTTCTGGCGGCTCTGCCAAGCGGTGCGAACGTTTTCGTTATCGCGCAACGCTATAACACCTACGTTGAGCAATCGTCGGCAGCCATCTTGTTTTCCACGTGTCTTTCCGTGGCTTCCATAGCTGTGATCCTGGCGTACATAGGGTAGGGTCAAGGACGCCGGGCGCGTCGACATTTCGGCTTTCCGAAGAGGATCAGGGAATGGTGAAGCGGGGCGAAAAGCAGATACTGGCGTCGCCCAGCGTCCAGACCGCCGGCAAGCCGGTTCTCAGGGTGCTGGGCACTGGCGTGACGCTTATCGAGCCTATAAGGCAAAGAGCCGAGAAAGACCTTGGGATCGGGCTGGAGTTCGAGGTTCTCGACGGCGTGGCAGCCCAGGCGAAGGGGGTGATGCAGCCGGCAAGCTACAATGTTTACGATCAGTGGTTCCACAGCGTGGAGTTGCTCTGGCTTTCCGGGGCGATACAACCCATCGACATCGATCGGATCGAACTCTGGAGCGAGGTCAACTCCCTGGCCAAGGAGGGGCGGTTAACGCCGGAGGCTCGCTTCGGACACGGCGACAATCCAGTGGACCGGCTTTACGTGCATCCTGGCCGCGGCCTGGGGCGGGAACCCAACGGCAAGATCAGCATGCTGCCTGGCGCTCACAACGTCGATAGCTTCGCCTACAACCTGGAGGCGGTGACTGCCGGCGAGCCTTACCGGACGGAAAGCTGGGGATGGCTGCTCGATGAACGGTGGCGAGGAAAGGTCGCTCTGGTCAACGATCCGGCGATCGGTGTCATCGATGCCGCCCTGGCGGCAGAGGCACAGGGTCTGATGACCTTCGCGGATGTCGGCAATATGACGCTTGAGGAGATCGATCGCCTCATCGATATCCTTCTCGACAAAAAGAAGGCGGGCCATATCAAAACCTTCTGGAATTCTTTTGCCGAAGCAGACGAACTAATGGCGCGCCGTGAAGTCGTGATCGAGAGCATGTGGTCGCCGAGTGTGATGCGCCTCAAAGGGCGGGGTATCCCGGTGCGATATGCGGCACCCAGGGAAGGGTACCGGGCGTGGCAGGGTGGAATGTGCATTTCGTCGCGCACGGAAGGCCGCACCCTCGATATCGCTTACGAATATCTCAATTGGTGGATGTCCGGCTGGCCTGGGGCGATAATGGCGAGGCAGGGTTATTATTTCTCGATTCCCGACCGTATTCGCGATCACCTGTTGGACGACGAATGGGCCTATTGGTACATGGGGCAAGAGGCCGCCAGCGACTTGCCCGGCCCCGATGGCGCCGTTGTCGTGCGAGCCGGCGAATGCCGGGATGGCGGCTCCTACTGGCAGCGCTTCGCCAATATCGGCGTGTGGAACTCGATCATGGACGAACACAACTATCTTGTTCGTCGTTGGCAGGAGCTGACTGCTGGGAACGGCTCGTCGGGCGGACGCGGCAAGAGATAGCAGGCAGGATTCATCGCCCTATCCGGCTCCAACTCTCGCTCCTGATAGTATCGGTCGCGCGCTATCGCCACATGGCCGGCCACGGCGCGGGACCTGCGGCTCGCTTCGCCCGACGTTTTCAGTAATCGACAAGATGTTCTCAGTTGGTTCGTTGAACACAAAAGAAAAAATAAAAAAAATCAATTACATAGAATCTGCGTTGCCCCATGATGGACTGGAGTGAAAACCTTAATATATCAATTGGTTAGTCTATGCTCTGTGCATTTTGTGTGCACCAAAAGAGCCAAATAAATCCAACGTAGTCTAAGTCCGGCGGGCTCATAACGGTGTTGTCGCAGGTTCGAATCCTGCCGGGCCCACCACCGAGACCGTGTCCGACCCGGAGACATGGGTAACAGATTGTACCTAAGAGATGGGTGACAATCTCGAGCCGAACGGATTGTCGATGGTTTGCAATGTTTTCTGCTCCAGGTCGATATATCCGAGATCGTAATTTAGGAAGCTCACGAGCTAAATTCCATCGTCGACCTCCTTTAAGCTGAGCCTTTGCCCGGCCATGACGGTTGATATGTTGATTTTCTTTCGGTGCATGCAGATACGCCCGCAAGCGGTGATCCGAAAGACCTTGAGATGGGAGGAAGTTAGCCGTTTCTTTGTCAATATGCCGCCCTGTCTGATTGCTATGGAAGCCTGCTCCGGCACGCATTACTGGGCGCGCGAGTTGATGGATCTCGGCCACGAAGCTCGGCTGATCAACTCTCAGTTCGTAAAGCCCTACGTCAAGACCAACAAGAGTGACCTGAATGACGCAGAAGCGATTTGTGAGGCCGCAAGCCGCCCCAGCATGCGATTTGTAGCGATAAAGTCGGGCTAGCAGTTGAGCATTCAGGCGAGCCATCGCATTCGCTCTCGGCTAGTCGGCAACCGGACGTCTCTTGCCAACCAGATCCGCGGTATTCTTGCAGAGTTCGGCATCGTTGTCGCACGCAACCTTGCAGCCCTGCGGCGGCGCCTGCCAGAGGTCCTTGGGTCCGATATGGTCACACTCGATCCACTGACCAGATCTCTCGTTCTGGACCTTCAGGACGAGCTTGTTGTGGCTGAAGAGCGGGTCCGTATGACCGTCGGATCAAGCAGCTCTGCAAAGCCAGTGAAGTATGCCGACGGCTCGAACGCATCGAGGGGATCGGACCCTTGACCGCTACCGCGCTTGTCGCGGCGGCTGGCAATGCCGCCTCGTTCCGGAATGGTCGTCAGTTTGCGGCCTGGCTTGGTCTTGTGCCGCGGCACCACTCAAGTGGCGGACGAACGCGCCTGCTCGGCATCTCCAAACGCGGCGACCGATATATCCGAACCCTCCTGATCCATGACGCACGATCAGCGCTTGGGCGTATCGGGCACAAGAAGGACCCTCGGAGCCGATGGTTGCAGAAATTGTGCGGGCGCAGGCCCTATAACATTGCCGCAGTGGCCCTTGCCAACAAGAACGCCTGGATTGCTTGGGCCTTGTTGCGGCATGGCGAGGCCTACGATCAGAGATTAACTGTCTCAGCACTGTAACCACAGGCAAACACAACCCAGTCAAGGAGGTTTCCCACCGCAATTGCAACAAGACGCCACGGAATGGAGAAGCGGTTGCACCGCCGCCTTTTAAACCTGGTCTATGGACTGGCAGATCAACCGATCATGTCACGGGGGCGATAAGGGAAAGGCGAGCGAAAAACCATTATGGCTCGCGGCATATCCGTTCCGCGCCGCACCACAGAAGCCGAATATACGAAAGCAGTTGCATTTCAGCCATCCAGTCCAAGGCCAACCGTTGCAATCGGGTGCGTGTCCATATACGTCCATAGATGACAAGGCCCGCCGTCTCCCCCTTAGTAATCCCACTTGAATTTGATCCCGAGGTCGCTTTCGCCGGTCGTGCCGGTTTCGCTCTCGACCGAAATGTTCGGTGTCAACTCGATCTCGACGCCCACCGCGCCGGCGTCGTCCGTGACGCCCTTCTTCACGCCCACGTAGACGTTGTCTCTTAAATATTTCCCGGCTTCCACCTCGGGCCCGCCGACCTCGCCCGGTCCGGCCGTCTCGATTCTCAGCACGTCGACGCCCAACAAGCTGCGCGCGAAGTCGAGCGCCTTCAGCCCCCCACCGGCACCGGTCAGTTCGGCGACCGCGGCGGCAAGTTGGGCGGCCTCCAGCGCGCCCAATTGTGTGGTGCTTCTGTCGAAGAGAATCCGTGAAACGATCTCGTCCTGAGGCAACGACGGCACCGAGGAGAGCGAAATCGACGGGTTTGTCGCGGGTCCTCTGGCCCGTGCCGTCACGATCAGGTCCTTGGCCTTGTGCTCGGCCTGCACGTCGAGTTCCGGAGCGACGGCCGCGCCGCCGGGAAAGCGCACGCTGCCGCCCGTAAGTCGAAAGGCTTTCGTCAGCACGGACAAGTGCCCGCGCACCAACGTCAGTTCGCCCTCTATGATCGGTTCCTGTGCCGTGCCCGTCACCTTCAGGTCGCCGGACCATTCCGAATCCAGGCCACGGCCGCGGACAAAGACCCGGCGCGGCATCGCCACGGCGACATCGAGCGCAATGTCTGGCCCGGCTCCGTTCTTCTTTACGTCGTCGCGAAAGATCTCCGCTTTCCCGGACGTGTCGGTTTCGATGACGTCCAGAGAGGCCACCTCGGCGGGCAGCCGGTCGACGATCCGCACTTCAACAGAGCGCGTCTCGAATTGCCCGGTCAAGGAAGCGCGTTCCAGAGCCCCCTCGAACGACAGGTGTCCGTCGGATACGGCGGTCACGTCGTCCCGCCGAACCAAGGCAAACTCCGTCACGTCGGTTTCGAATTTGAACGGATATCCTTGCTCAGAGGCGACGGCGACCTCTCCGGTCGCCGAGAGCCGTCCCTTCGCGCCGTCATTCCCGGTGAAGCGGGTCAGCACGGCCCGGTTGTCCTCGACATCGATGGCGATCTCGACATCTTTTAGGAGCGTGCCGATCTCCAGATTCTCATATACGCCCTCGGTCAACCGCAGCGACCCGGAGACCTTCGGCATGGTCAGGCTGCCCGCCAGTGTCCCGGTGACCTCGGTCGCGCCCGCCACCTGGTGCGTTGCCAGTGGCACGAGAGCCCACACCGATGCCATGTCGCCCTGCCAGGATAGCCGCGCGGAGATTGGCTCGCCGGCGGATACCGTGAACGCGAGACGATCCGCGTCGAGGCGCAGCGGTACATCGGCATCCAGTTCGGCGTCGCGGCCGGGCGTTCCGGTGAGCCGGCCGGTAATTTTCAGGCGCCGATCACGCCAATCGCCCGAAATATTCAATCCGAGTGGCGGCACGCCGTCAGCCGCCTCGAGCTTCAGGTTGGTCCCTTCGAGGCGTCCTTCGCCCGATGGGTTGGCGCGCGGCCCGTCGATGGTAATCGCACCGGTCACGATCCCGGTCACGATCCCGGTCACGCCGCCCGTCGGCGAGAGCGACGCCAGGCTTGCGATCGGCAAGCCATCGACGGTGAGGTCGCCAGAGACACGTTCGGAATCGAATCGGGCGCTTGCGCTTAGGCGGGCCGGGCCGAGGTCCAGATCGAGCCGGCTTAGTTCGAACGCCTCCGGCCGGTAGGTCATCTTGGCGGGATCGCGCAACGTCAGGGCATTCCCGAAAGCCTGTCCCGCGGCGGTATCGAGATCGAGTGAAAATTCGTTCTGTTCGACCCGCAGGCGGCCGGTCGCATCCAAGGCAAGCGGGTCACGGAACGCGCCCGCGGTCTGAAGCCGTAACGCCGCTTCCGATCTGTCACCCTCGGCGCTGAGCGAGAGCCGGTCGAGTTGAAGTTCGCCCAATGTGACAGCTGTCGCCTCGACGACTGCACGGCCTGCGAGCGACTTCATCAAATCGGCGATGCGCAGGGTGACCGCCGCGGTCTCGGCCCGCAGCACCTGTTCGCCCTCGGACCGCCAGGTCAGGTTCGTCAGGTTGCCCTTGAGATCGGCGGTCTGCTGCCGCCCGTCGCCGGAGAGACGAAGCTCGGCGGTCGCGGCGCCACCGCCGTCCAGGCCGGCCAGAGCGAGCCAGGGGGACAGGCTCTCGGCTTTGATGCTCAGCGCGCCCAGCAACGGGGCGCCATCAGTCGGTACGGTCAAGATGCCGTCCGCCGCCGTCTTCTGGCTGCGCAGCCGCAGGCCCGTCAACTGGATCTCGGGATCGGCGAAGACATAGTCGGCGCTGGCTTCAAGTGGCCCGATTGATGGCTTGGCGCTTAGCGTGACGTGGCCACGCGGGGTATTCGGCAGGTCCTCCGCGCTGTATGTCCCGTCGATCCGGCCCATGCCGACGTCGTCGACCCGGGCATCCGTCAGGACAAGCCGGCCGTTGAAGCTAGGATTGCCAGGCCGTCCCTCGGCTCTGCCCTGGACGTCCGCGCGGCCGGCGATCCCAAAGCCAAGCGGAGCGGAGAGCACCGAGGTATCCGCAACCGTCAGACCGTAGGTGGCCTCGATCCTCTCGAAGCCGCCGGTGAGTGCCGCCTCGCCGACGAGCCGGGCGGCCGAAGACTCGATTCTCACGTTTGCCAGCGTCAGCCCACCGTCCGGACGGCGCGCCAGATCGGCGGCGGCCGCCGCGCGTCCGCCAAGCAGAGCCTGGGCGATCTCATCGTCGAGCCGGACCTCGTTGAAGTTACCGGCCAGCTTGGCGGTCAATTGCTCGCCGAAACCGGTTGTCTTCACCTGCGCCGCCATATCGCTGCGGCCTTGCACATCGATGCCGAGCAGGGGGCTCAGCCCGGCAAGGTCGCCCAATGTAACCCGCACATCGGCGTCGGCCGTGCCGTCGGCCAACCCGAAGGCGCCGCTTCCCGCAACCTCGGTCGCCCCGGCCTGCGCGAACAACTCGCTTGCGTCCAGCAAACCGTTGTCGAGATCGAGCGTGCCCGCGAGGCGCCAAGCGAAGCGGCGGCCGAGCAGGGGCTCGAGGTCGGCCAGGGCCTCGGCGGCCAGGTCCTCGACCTCCCCTTGTGCGTCGATGGTGCCCGTCACGATCCCTTGGTCGAGAGAGCGGTCAGGCAGGAAGCTGAAGCGGCCTGTCACCTGCCGGGCGTCGATGCCGGGGGCGGTGAGCCGCTGGATCGACACGGCGGCGGTAATGTTCGGTTGAAGCAAAGGACCTTTCGCCTCGGCGTCCAGACCAATCCCATCGGCCGCGGCACCGGGGACGAGAGTTTCGGCAACCGCCGGATCCTTGATCCGCGCGGTCGCGCGGGCATCGACCGTGAGATCGGCGAGCGCCAAGTGGCCTTCGATGTCCAGCTGGATGGCCGGCCCATCGAGTTGCGCTCGCTCCACGGTCAGGAGGTCGCGGGTCCATTGGCCGCGCACCTCGAAATCGAGGTCGCCGGCGAGGAGACGCCAGGGCATCTGTTTGGCTGGCCGTGCGGACAGGGCAGACCCGGCAATCCGGAACTGCGTGCCGTCCTGTCGGGTCAGCGCCAGTTCCGCTG
This sequence comes from Kiloniellaceae bacterium, assembly GCA_021776115.1. GTDB lineage: Bacteria > Pseudomonadota > Alphaproteobacteria > Kiloniellales > J153 > JAJFGN01. The sequence continues at coordinate 41,239 of JAJFGN010000033.1, forward strand.
CCAGCGAGCCAAGATCGTCGAACGAGACTGTCACGTCTCCGCGCCAGTCCGCGAGGGTGCCGTCGCCCGAAAGATTTGCCGCGACGGCAGGTAGTTCCGGCAGGTCGAGCGCCCGTGCGATGAGGCCGCCGGCGGGTTCATTCACCGCGACGTCCAGGGTCAAACGGTCGTCGCTGGGTGCATAGACGGCACTCACTTCGGCGCGGCCGATGGTGCCATCGGTGCGCTCTATGACCAGGGAGGAAGTGAGCCTGCCGGCGTTCCCGGAGGCGGCCTTCCCGGCAATGCGGAACGAGGCGGGTTGCCCCAGCACGGCTGTTCCGAGCGTTACGTCCTCGACCGAAAGCTGTTCGACCGTGATGCGGAAGGGCAGGGCGGGAAGGCCGCGCGGACCGTCGCCAGCCTGCCGCTCGGCGGTCTCGGGCGGGCGCGCGACGTCCAGGTCGACGATGCGCAGCGCGGTTACATCGAGCTTGCCGGAGAAGAGCGCGAGCGGCCGCCAGTCGATCTCTACGGTAGACGCGTTCAGCCACCGGCCCGCCCTGTCCCGGATAGAAAGCCCCGACAGCCGGATCTCCTGGGGCAGCCGGCCCTCAAGCCGGTTAATGGAGATCTCGATCTCTCCCGGCGTGCTCAGCGTCGCCGCGGCGGCGCGGGCGATCCAGGCCCGCCCCGCTTCGGTCTGTGCCAGGCCATAGGCGCCGAGGACCGTCAAGCCTAGGGCTGCCAGCAGCACCACGCCGCCGATGGCGAGGCGGAGTCCCACGCGCCTGATCATTTTATTTCCGTCCGCTGTTTAGAATGCCTGGCCGAGGCTGATGTAAAATTGGAAGCTATCGTCTATATCGCGCCTGTTGAGCGGCACCGCAAGATCCACGCGCAGCGGCCCAAAATCGCTGAAATAGCGGCCGCCGAGACCGGCCGCCCAGCGGACGGTCTCGTCAAAGTCCAGATAGGACAAATCGGAGACCGTACCCCCGTCGACGAAGGGTACCAGCCCGAACCGCTCGGTTAGTCGGATGCGGACCTCGCCGTTGAGCTCCAAAATCGAACGGCCGCCGAGCGGGTCGTTTTCACTGTCGAGCGGGCTGACGCTTTGGAACTCGAACCCCCGGATCGAGCCACCGCCACCGGCGTAGAATCGCTTGTTGGCCGGGACGGTTTCGGTTTCCTCTCCCACGATCGTGCCCATTTTGGCACGCCCCGCGAGAACGAAGCGTCGGTCGCGATCCAAGGCATAGTAGGCAGTGCCCGCGGCGGTCGCCACGGCAAAGAGCAGGTTGTCGTCGCTCTTTCCGAGGTAAGGGGTCAGGGCCAGGTTCAACCGCGTGCCTCGTACCGGATTCAGAGGGTCGCCCGTTGTATCTCGAGCGCCCCTAACTGGCAGACCAAAGAGCCGAAAGGTTTCTTCACCTTCCTCATCCTCGAGAATACTGTACTCGCCGGAGACCCCGCCGCTCACCCGCCAGTTCTCGCCCCAAGGACGCTCTACGCCAACCGAGCCGCTCACGCTCTGTTCGTCGAAGGCATCGGTTGTGCGGTTGCTCACCGCAACGTTGCTCAATAGGTCTTGATCGCGCTGAAGGAACCCTGGCTTGCGAAAATCCGCCTCCAGGACCTGCTCGATCTCGGCGGCGGTGAGGGTCAGGCGCAGCCGTTCGTTGCGCCCGAACAGATTGCGATGTTCCCAGAACACCTCGCCGCCAAGACCCTCGCTGGTGGAATAGTTCGCTCCGAAGCCGATCGAACGGTGCTTACCTTCAACCAGCGTGACTGTCATGGGCAGGTCGCCCTCGCTACCGACCTCGGTCTCGGCTGCGATGGCAACTGAGGCGAACAGCCCAGCGTCGGAAAGCGCGCCGCGCGTCGCCTCAACCTTGGCGCGGTCGTATCGTTCGCCTTCCGTCCAGGTAATTTTGCCGCGCACGTAGTCTTCTTCGACAACGCTCAGCCCTTCGATGGTCATGGCGCCGAAACGGGCCAAAGGGCCGGCGTCCGCCGCCAGCGAGACCGTCATCGTCGTCGTGCCGTGATCGACGAGGGTTTTGCGGCCCAGCACCTTGGCCAGGGGATAGCCCCGGTTAGCGAGGGTATCGAGCAACGCACGTTGGGCCGCCAAAATTGCCGGCGCCCGGGCTGGCATACCGATGTACAGGCCGAGGTCCTCGAGGCTCGGCTGCACGTCCGCCTCCGGCGGTGGGGACTCCTCATAACGTACGTCGTATTCGGCGAGCAGATATTGGATGCCGGTCGACACCTCGACCGTGATCCCGATCGGCGTGATGCCGCGGTCGATGGTGTACTGGACCTCGGCTGCATAGAACCCTTCGGACCGCAGGGCTGTTTGCAGGCGTTCGACGTCGCCTTTCGCGCGTTGCTGCAGGGCCCCCGGGGTCGAGGGAGGTCGGTCCTTCAGGGCGACCAATTGGGACGAACCCTCAAGCAATTCCAGAAGATCCGGCTCGGGCACGCCGGCGATCGAGACGTCGTAGGCGATGCCCGGCGCTTGCTCGACAACGGGCTCCGCGGCGGTTTCGCGATTCTCGGTTTCGGCCCTGTTGCCCCCCATGCCAAGCGTGCGCAGCTCGGCGCAGGCCATCAATGCGACGCTCAAAAGGAGGATCGCCGCAATCCGCGAGCCGGCACGGAACCTGCCACTAACCGAATTCGCGCCGACCTGTTCCATTCTCACCGTACCCAGCCGAAAAGCCGCTTGGCGTTCCCAGGCGGCTTATTTTGCAGGATGCCTGTTTGGTGCCCCACGTGACGGGCAATTTGCGCAGCCCTCCCTTCAGTGTGCAAGTAACGCCGTCTCGTGTCCGTACCGTTGGCGTGCCGTCGAATGCGCGCGACGGCAAAGATTTACGTCCTATTCTTACGCCGGGCGGAGTTCCGTGAGGAAATTGGCTCGCCATCTCCTCTCAGCTTGCCGGGCAGTTGATGTGGCGCCGGGATAATTGTCAGCGAATGGTATGCTTGCGACGGTGCCGCTTGGGCTTCAGACCGGGCAATTGACCTAGCCATCCCCGCCGATACGGCTTGACCGGCGATCTTCCGCACGCGATATGGTACCTTCTCCAAATGCCCGGCGGCCGGGGCCATGACCCCTTTTCACCTAGGAGCTGAGATTTGCGAGGTTTCCGTATCTCTGCATTTTCATGTCTGTGCCTTTTGCTGGTCACTGTTTCCGGCGCGCGAGATGCGTCGGCGCAAGCCGCTCCCACGCCGAGCGCCAGAATGGTCGCCGTCGCCTACGGGACGCTTCCCGATGATGCGAGCATCGGTATCGATTTCCGCGACGACACCGATCTGAATGTTCGCCTTAAAACGATTTTTGAACAGGAACTCAAGGCGCAAGGGCGCCGCCCGAGCGATGGTGGAGACCTGATCCTGCGTTTTGAGACATTGGTTGAGGAAAAGCTCAGTGCCGACGAGCCGGCAACCGTCGTTGGCCGTGGCGGCAGCAGAAGCGGGGCGGAGGTCGGCTTCCAGCTCCGGCTGCCACTGAAAAAGTTGAAGCCGGAGGTCGGCGGTCGCCGCTACAGCCTCAACGCGACGCTGGGCAGACAAAGCGAGCCCCCAATATGGGTTGCCTCCGCCGTGGCAGTGGCCGGTCAAAGTGATCGATTCGTTGTCCAGAGCGCGATGGTAAGAGCCATGGTCGAGGCGCTTGGTCAGACCGTGCCCTCGCGACCGATTCCGATCGAGTAATAGCCGCGCGGCCGCGAGGGTCGCTGACGCCTGGTCCACGCCCAGCATCCGCTCCCCATGAGGACAAGTACCGCCCAGCGCGGCCGCCGGTTGCCTGACGCTTAAATCTACTGTCCTATTGGGACGCGGTGAGCCCGGAAACGCGCCGCCGTGACTCCCAACTCACGTCAACGATGGCGGCTTACCGGAACGATGACCGCTCCCCTCGCACCCATAGCGGCCCTACTCCTGAGCGTTGCGTTTCTTCTTATGGGCAACGGTCTCCAGGGCACCTTGCTGCCGATTCGCGCCAACATCGAGGCGTTTTCGACCCTGGAGGTCGGCATACTGGGCTCGTCGTATTTTCTCGGTTTTGCCGCCGGCTGCCTTCTTGGCGCCCGCGTGGTCCGCCGGGTCGGGCACATTCGGGCGTTCACGGCGATGGTCTCGATCGCTTCGACGACCGCCCTCGTGCATGCCCTGGTGCCGAGCCCGGTCGCGTGGTGGTTTCTCAGGGCGGCGACCGGGTTCTGTTTCGCCGTTCTCTACATGATCATCGAGAGCTGGCTCAACGAGCGTTCGACGAACGAAACGCGGGGCTCTATTTTTTCTGTGTACACGATCATCAACCTATCGGTTCTCACGCTGGGTCAGTTGATGATCACCCTTTACGATCCAGCGGCTTTTCCGCTGTTCGCTTTGGCCTCTATCCTTGTTTCGATTGCCGCGGTGCCGGTCGCCATGACCACGGCGCCGGCACCGGCGCCGCTTGGCGATGTCCGCATCCGTATTCGGCGCCTTTTCAATATGTCGCCCGTAGGCTTTGCTGGATGTCTCGCGGTCGGACTGGCCAACGGCTCTTTCTGGGCGCTAGGTCCGGTCTTCGCCCAGCAAAGCGGCATGAACGTCGCAGGTGTCGCGTTCTTTATGAGCGTGACGGTGATCGCCGGCGCGCTTGGGCAATGGCCGCTCGGCCGGGCCTCGGACATGGTCGATCGTCGCAAGATCATCATCGGCGCTTGCCTGGCTGGCGCCTTGGCGGGCGTCGGTATGGTCGTTTTCAACGAATTCTGGGGACGCGGGATTCTCGTTTTCTCGTTTCTCTTTGGCGTGTTCGCCTTTCCGCTTTATGCGCTCTCCGTCGCCCATACGAACGACTTCGTGCCGCCGGAAGACTATGTCGAAGTAGCGAGCGGGCTTCTCCTCGTCTACGCAATCGGCGCGGTGATCGGCCCGATGGCCGCGTCCGGCGCTATGGCGTTTATGGGGCCTGATGGGCTATTCGGCTTTACCGCGTTCGTCCACGCGGCGATGGCCCTCTTTACCATTTACCGCATGCGAATGCGCGCGCGGCCACCGGAGGAGGAGCGGGCCGCCTTTGCGGAATCTCTGCTCACCGCGCAAACAGTCTCGCCCATGGATCCCGCGGCTAAATCCGCGGCGGAGGAAGAGCCCGCGACGTAGATGCCCGGGTGAACCTTCAAGATTGCAGTTGCGTAGGTCCGCAAGATTCGAAAAGGTTTGGATCGCCGGATCGCTGCAGGGATTGTTAGGCACGAGTTTGTCCCAGGTCGGCGAGTTCAGCTTCGTGCTGGCTGCGGTGGGATCTCAGGCTGGCATCATCAGCACCTTCGGCTACCAAATGACAATCGCAATCGTGGCCATCAGCCTGCTGGTCAGTCCGGCCTGGATTGCACTTGCGAAACGGATCCTATACGGCGGTATTCGACAGGCAACCCCCTGAAGGGCGGCACTATGAGGTGCCAGCGCCTGGGGCGGAGCCATCCTCTGGCTGTCCCGTACGTGGCATTGATTGCCATGAGCCAAGTTGGAATATCAGAAGGTAACATGCACCATGACGATTCCTAAGCGCGATGCGACGTCTCTGAGAAAAATACGCGCCATCCGGCAAAAGCGGCGGGCGGCACCAGGATCGCCACCGGGCACGCTCGTTCCAGACCCCTCGGCGGTCGCACCGGTGATCCGTTTCATTGGTTACGGACCAGACGATTTCCATGAGCAAGAAGTCTCGGAGATAGAAAATCTGGGACCCATGATCGCAAAGTGGCCGGTTACCTGGATTAACGTCGATGGCTTGGCCGATCTGAGTCTAATCCAACGTCTGGGGGAGATGTTTGGGCTCCACCGGCTCGCGCTAGAGGATGTCGTCAATGTGCATCAGCGGCCCAAGGTCGAGGAGTATGAGGATCATTCCTTCATCGTCACGCGCATGATCCATAGCGACCAAGCGCCGATAACGGAGCAGGTCTCTATGTTCTTAGGCGATCGCTTCCTCCTGACATTTCAGGAACAGCCGGGTGACTGCTTCGATTTGGTCCGCGATCGTCTTCGTAAGCACCGTGGGCAGATTCGCGAACGGAAGGCGGATTACCTCGTCTATGCCCTGTTGGACGCAGTCATCGACGGCTATTTCCCAGTATTCGAGAATTTCGGGGAGCGTCTCGAGACCTTGGAAAACCTCGTAATGGGTCAGCCGTCTCGGGACCAGGTCGCCCAAATCCACGGCATGAAGCGCGATCTCCTGATCCCGCGACGGGCGATCTGGCCGCAAAGAGAAATGGTGAACGCTCTCGCCCGGGATTCCTCTCTTCACATATCCGAACAAACACGTCCGTACCTGCGTGATTGCTACGATCACACGATTCAACTGATGGATATGGTCGAGATTTACCGTGAAATCGCGTCAGGCCTATTCGACATCTATCTGTCGAACGTCAGCGCCAAGATGAATGAGATCATGAAGGTTCTGACCATTATCGCGACGATCTTCATCCCTCTCGGCTTCATCGCCAGTCTCTTTGGCATGAACTTCGACCGCGACGCCTCGCCCTGGAACATGCCGGAGCTAGGGTGGTATCTGGGCTACCCGTTCGCCCTGGCCGTGATGCTCGCGATTGCCCTCGGTCTGCTCTGGTTCTTCCACCGCAGGCGCTGGATTGGGGGCGGCGCGGGCAATGGCGGCGAAGGAACCGCCCAAACGGACTATGCCGACTAGCTTCGTTCGATTGAGATCGGCTTCACGAACGACCCGACGTCAGGCTCTCGGTCAGGACCGGTACCGCACCGGTCCGAAATCGACGTGGCCGAAGCCGGGGTTGGGATAGTAGTCGACCCCGCCGGCCTGGAGATCGAGTGCCGCGCGGCGCAGGTCGCGCACCGTGAGCGCGATATCTATGGCCATTCTCCTGGTGTTGGAAGCTGTTCTTCGCCACAGCGGTGCTTCTTTCCCGAAGCATGGCGTTGGTCGTCCGCGAGCGGTCGGTAGGTACAAGAATTCTTCCGTGGACATGCCTTTTTCTAACGAGAGCAAGGGATTCCCCCGGCGACCACGAACGGAAGTATCCGGCCGCCCCGGTTAACGATCCGTTCCCGATGCTACCCACCCACTAGCCCGAGTTTCTCCGCCAGGAGTTGGTCGCGGCGATAGACGTCCTCGCGAAACTGCAACCTACCGGAC
>JAJFGN010000034.1 GCA_021776115.1 Kiloniellaceae bacterium
CAACGCGATTTCCTCGGTCATTATCGTCGGCGCGCTGATCGCCGCCGGCACCGGGGGCTATGGGTTTAGCGAGATCGTGGGTTTCCTGGCCGTGATTCTGGCCAGCATCAACATCTTCGGCGGCTTCATCGTGACCCAGCGAATGCTGTCCATGTTTAAGCGCAAGCAGAAGTAAGAGCGAGAGCACCTCATGGACCAGAATATCGCCAACCTGCTTTATCTCGTCGCCTCGGTTTTCTTTATCTTGGCGTTGCGCGGCCTGTCGCATCCGGAAACCAGCCGGGGCGGTAACCGCTTTGGCATCGCCGGCATGGCCCTTGCCGTGGTGACCACGCTGGCCATCTTGCCGGAGGTCAACTACGTCCTGATCCTGGCCGGCATCGTGATCGGCGGCGCCATCGGCACGGTGATCGCCCGCAAGATCGAGATGACCGCGCTGCCGCAACTGGTCGCGGCCTTCCACTCCCTGGTCGGCTTGGCGGCGGTCTTCGTCGCCGCGGCCGCGTTCTACAACCCGGCGGCCTATGGCATTGGGGCGCAGGGCGACATTAACGTGTCCAGCCTGATCGAAATGTCGATCGGCACCGCCATTGGCGCCATCACCTTCACCGGCTCGGTGATCGCTTTCGCGAAGCTTCAGGGAGTGATGAGCGGCAAGCCCATCGTTTTTCCGATGCAGCATTGGCTGAACCTGGCACTGGGCATCTTAGGTGTGGTTCTGGTTGTCTGGCTGTCTGCCTCGGAATCGGATACGGCGTTCTGGCTGATCGTCCTGGTTTCGCTCCTGCTCGGCGTCCTGATGATCATCCCGATCGGCGGCGCCGACATGCCGGTCGTGATCTCCATGCTGAACTCTTATTCCGGCTGGGCCGCGGCGGGCATCGGCTTCACCCTGCAGAACAACCTCTTGATCGTGGCCGGCGCGCTGGTCGGCTCGTCCGGCGCGATCCTCAGCTACATCATGTGCAAGGGCATGAACCGCTCGTTCTTCTCGGTGATCCTGGGCGGCTTCGGCGGCGAGACCGCGGCGCCGGCGGGCGGCGCGGCGGGCGAGCAAACCCACCGCGAGGGCTCCGCGGACGATGCCGCCTACATGATGAGGAACGCCGAGAAGGTCATCATCGTGCCGGGCTACGGCTTCGCCGTGGCCCAGGCCCAGCACGCCCTGCGCGAGATGGCCGACCTCCTGAAGGCCGAGGGCGTCGATGCGAAGTATGCGATCCATCCGGTCGCCGGGCGCATGCCGGGGCACATGAACGTGCTCTTGGCCGAGGCCAACGTGCCCTACGACGAAGTTTTCGAGATGGACGAGATCAACCGCGAATTCGCCGAGGCCGACGTCGCCTTCATAATCGGCGCCAACGACGTGGTTAACCCGGCGGCCAAGACCGATAAGACATCGCCCATTTATGGAATGCCGATCATAGACGCGGAGAAGGCCCGGCAGGTGTTCATCGTCAAGCGCTCCATGGCCTCGGGCTACGCCGGCGTGGATAACCCGCTGTTTTACATGGACCAAACCATGATGCTGCTCTCCGACGCCAAGAAAATGTGCGAGGGCATCGTGAAGGCCCTGGGCGATTAAAGCCCCTTGGCATCAGGACGTTCGTCCCGGAAAGCGCCCTTTCGAAGGTTTTTTCGCCCCGGGTCCTTGAACCACTCATCCGGGCGGCTTAGGTATTAGATCAATCGATCTAATATGAGCCTTCGATGCCCCGTCACCGCGAATTCGATCCCGAGGTTGCCCTGGAGGAGGCCATGCGCCTGTTCTGGAAGAAGGGCTATCATGACACCTCGGTGCGCGATCTGGTCGCCGGCACCGGGGTCAGTCATGCCGGGCTTTACGGGACTTTCGGCAACAAGGAAGAGGTCTTCTCCGCGGCGCTGAAGCGCTATCAGGAGGAGGTCATGCGCCGCCTCATGGCGAACCTGGCGGCGCCGGATGCATCCCTGGCCGAAGTCGTCGGCCATTTCGAGCAGCTGTTTGAATTAGGCCGCGATCCGCGGTTCCGGGAGGGGTGCATGCTGTGCAACGCCGCCGTGGACCGCGCGCACATGGATCCAGAGATCGCGGCCAGCATGACCCAGCATGTCGAAGAGCTAGCGGCCGCGTTTCGCAACGCGCTGACTCACGCCAAGGAAAAAGGCGAAGTCCGGGCGGATCTGGATCCGGCGGCCGGCGCCGACGTATTGACCTCCACCCAGATGGCCATGGCGCTCATGATTCGCGCCAACGTCGATTTCGACCGTGTCGTGGCCTTCGGCCGCAATGCCCTCACAACCGTGATCTAGGGCCCTTTTCCATGCCCATTCAAGAACGTTCGATCTAGAAAGGATAGAGAACTATGGTCGTCATCCGCACCTGGACGGACCGCCTCGCGTCGAGGCTTGCCGACTCTGTGGTCCGTTTCCGCTGGCTGGTAATTTTGGCGGCCGTACTTGGAATGGGCTTGGCCGCGAGTGGGGCGCGGCACCTGGAGTTCGCGAACAACTACCGAGTTTTCTTCAGCGGAGAGAACCCTGAACTCGTTGCCTTCGAGAATTTCCAGGCGACCTACACCAAGAACGACAACATCCTCTTTGTCCTGAAACCCAAGGACGGACAGGTTTTGACCCCGAGGCTGGCCCAAGCGCAGGAGCGCCTAACCGCCGAGGCCTGGAAAATACCCTTCGCCATTCGGGTCGATTCGCTCACCAATTTTCAGAACAGCTGGGCCGACGGCGACGATCTGACGGTCGAGGATTTGGTGCGTAACGGCGTGGACCTGCCAATGCAGGAGCTGGACCGGCGCAAGGGCATCGCCTTGGCGGAACCGCTGTTGAACGGCAATCTCATCTCGCCCGACGGCGATACGATCGGGGTGAATGTGACCTTGCAGTACCCGGAGAAAAGTTTGACCGAGGTGCCCGAAGCGGTCGGCTATGCGCGGGACTTGGCCGAAGGTTTGCGGCAGGACTTTCCCGACCTGCATATTGCCTTGTCCGGCATTTCGATGCTCAACAACAGCTTCGCGGAGTCGGGTCAGAAGGATGTGATGACGCTGATCCCGATCATGTACGGGATGCTGATCGTCGTTATGATCGTCATCCTGCGCAGCTTCACGGGGACCTTCGCTACCCTGCTCGTCATCGGATTCTCGACCCTGACGGCCATGGGGCTGGCCGGATACGCCGGGGTCAAGCTGACTCCGATTTCGGTAACCGCGCCGACCGTCATTCTCACCCTGGCGATTGCCGACAGCATTCACATCCTCCTGTCCATGCTCCCGCTCATGCGCGAGGGGCATGACAAGATTTTCGCCTTGAAAGAAAGCATCCGGATAAACTTCCTCGCGGTGACAATCACAAGTGTCACCACCGTCATCGGATTCTTGGCCCTGAACTTCTCCGATTCACCGCCGTTCTGGCATCTTGGGAATATCACGGCGACCGGAATTGTGGCTGCCTGGGCCTATTCGCTCTTTTTCATGCCGGCCGTTGTGAGTCTGTTGCCGATGCGCGTTCGCGCGCGCCGCGGCGGCGCGGTGTCGAGCGATGGCCCGATGGAACGCCTGGCCAATTTCGTAATCCCCCGGTCCCGCGGAATCCTGATAGGAACGGGCATCGTCTCGGTGGCGCTGGTTGCCGCCGTGCCGACCCTGGACCTCAACGACTCTTGGGTCGAGTATTTCGACCATCGGGTTCAATTCCGCAACGACGCGGAATTCGCGATCGAAAACTTGAGCGGTCTCTATCCGATTGAGTATTCGGTCGACGCCGAGGAACCGGGCGGAGTCAGCGAGCCGGTGTACCTGCAAAACCTCGACGCTTTCACCGGCTGGCTTAGGGCGCAACCCGAGGTCCGCCACGTTTTCAGTTACACCGACATCATCAAGCGCCTGAACAAGAATTTGCACGGCGACGATCCGGATTGGTATCGGATTCCCGACCAGCGGGATTTGGCGGCGCAGTATCTCCTGCTCTACGAGCTTTCCCTGCCCTATGGCCTGGACCTTAACGACAGAATCAGCATCGATAAGGGTGCTACTCGCGTAACCGCGACTTTGGATAATATCTCAACCGTTGATGTGCGGGCCTTTAACGACCGGGCGGTGCTCTGGCTCAAAGAAAACACACCGGACTACATGCACGCTAAGCCGACTAGTGCGACGGTTATGTTCTCCTACATCTCTGAACGCAATATCAGTAGTATGTTGCGCGGGAACTTGATCGCCGTGGTATTGATCGCGGGAATCATGATATTGAGTTTGCGCAGCTTGCCGTTGGGCGCCCTCAGCCTGATACCCAACGCCATACCGATTGTGTTGACCTTTGGGGTCTGGGCATTGATGGTCGGGCAGGTCGGTATGGCGGCGGCGACCGTGTCGGCAACCTCCCTGGGCATCATTGTCGATAACACCGTTCATTTCATGACCAAGTATCTGCGTGCCCGGCGCGAGCGGGGCTTCGATCAAGCCGACGCGATCCGCTATGCGTTCCATACCGTCGGTGCGGCCATTGCCGCGAACGCCGCCATACTAGCCGTCGGTTTCGGCGTGCTGGCGGCATCCACCTTCCGGATAAATGCCGAGATGGGACTCTTGACCGCTCTGGCGATCGTAATTGCGTTGGCCGTCGATTTCTTGCTTCTGCCTTCGCTTCTGCTCATTGGTTACGACAAGGAAAAAGGACGATCACATGACGATGCGCGTGTTTCCCAACCTGCTTAAGCGGACCGCCTTTGCCGGGTTGCTGTCACTGACCGCGGTTGCGGCCACGTCAGGTACTTTCGCGGCGACGCCCGAGGAGGAGAGGGGCTTTGAGATCGCGGCGCGCAGCGACCGCAGCGACCGGGGCTTTGGCGATAGCAGAGTTGATCTTACCATGATCCTGCGCAATGCGGCGGGCGCCGAGAGTAAGCGGACCCTGGAGATCCGCACCCTCGAGGTTCCGAACGAGGACGTCGGCGACAAGAGTTTAATCGTCTTCGATTCGCCGCGCGACATCGACGGCACGGCTTTGCTGTCGCACGCCCAGATTCTCGACCCGGACGATCAATGGCTCTTTCTGCCGGCGCTAAAACGGACCAAGCGAATTTCGTCCGTCAACAAATCCGGACCCTTTGTCGGCAGTGAGTTCGCGTTCGAGGATTTCACCGCTCTCGAGCTCATGAAGTACAGCTATAAGTTCCTGCGCGAAGAAGCTTGCGGCGAATTCATGTGCGATGTCGTGGAGCGCTATCCCCGTTATGAGCATTCCGGCTATACCCGGCAAATCTCTTGGGTCGATCAAGAGGTCTTCCAGATACGCAAGGTTGAATTCTACGATCGCCGTGACGAGTTGCTGAAGACCTTGACGCTTGGGAAGTACCGGCTCTATCAAAACAAATACTGGCGCTCTCTCGAACTGATCATGGTGAACCGCCAGACCGGCAAGCGTACCGAGCTGATCTATGACGATTATGTTTTCGGCGCCGGCCTGCGGGACAACGATTTCGTCAAAGGCGTTTTGCGCCGGGTTAATTGATGCCAGCTAGTAAGACAGGCACTCTGAGGGCCGCCGTTGCGGCCCTCACTTTTGCGGCCGCGCCGGCTGCTGCTGGGGAGTTTGAGTTCTCCGGTTCCGTGGCCGGTGAAGCGCGTGTTTTTCCCGTAGACCCGCAGTTTGAGGGGCAGTTTTCTCATTTTCAGCCTTCGGCGATCTTGTCGCCCGAACTGAGTTACGAGAGCGATGACGATCGCCATCAGGTGAGCGTCGCCCCCTTTCTTCGGTTGGATGGCCAGGACGATGAAAGAACGCATGCCGATTTACGGGAGGGGTATTGGCGCTACATCGAGGATGAGTGGGACGTTCTGATTGGGATCAACACCGTGTTCTGGGGGGTGACCGAATCGCGGCATCTGATCAACGTCATAAATCAGGTAGACCAGGTCGAGAATACGGATGAAGAAGACTTCCTGGGTCAGCCCATGGTCAATCTGGGCACGCAACGCGATTGGGGCCGGGTCGACTTCTTCGTCATGCCGGGTTTCCGCGAGCGGACTTTTCCGGGACGCGACGGTCGTCTGCGGTCGGGTTTGCCGGTGGACGACGGCGCGGCGCGATATGAGTCCGATCTGGAGCAGGCGAACGTCGACGTTGCGCTGCGTTACGCGCACTTTATCGGCGATTGGGATATTGGCGCCCATTATTTTCACGGTACCGGGCGCGAGCCACGCCTGGTGCCGAACCCGGCCGGCACCAGGCTGGAGCCGCGCTATGACCTGATCAACCAGGCCGGCCTGGACGTGCAATACACCCTCAATGAATGGCTTTGGAAGCTTGAGGCGCTAGGTCGAGAGGGGCAGGGCGAGACCTTCGCGGCCGCGGTCGGCGGTTTCGAGTACACCTTTTTTCAAGCTTTCGGGACCGACGCCGATATAGGCCTCCTGGCCGAGTACCAATACGATGGCCGGGATGACGACGCCCCGGTGACCGTGGCCGACAACGACGTGTTCGCCGGCGCCCGTTTGGCGCTAAACGACTTTCAGGACACCACGGCCTTGCTCGGAACGGTAGTCGATGTCGAAAATCAATCTACCGCTCTCTTCATCGAAGCCGAGCGGCGGTTTGGCGACAACTGGAAGCTGGAGCTTGAAAGCCGCTGGTTCCTCAACGCCGAGCGGAGCGATCCGCTGGCCGCCTTCGAGGACGATGACTTGATCCAGCTTCGGGTTTCCTACTTCTTCTAGGCTACCCGTAATACACCCTGCCGCCGGCGGCTTAACCAAGCCTTTAATACCAAGTCTCGATGATAATGACCCCTAGAGATCGCGGTGGCGGTCCGCCGGGTAGGAGGGAAGACGCAGGCGATGCGGTGCATCGTCAAGGCTTTCCGACGCCCTCCGGCGGGCCGCCACCGCGACCGGAACGGCGGCTTACCAAGGCTTTCGGACGGCGTCGCGCACGCCTCGCGATGCCCCGCATCGCCACGGCGCACGCTCC
>JAJFGN010000035.1 GCA_021776115.1 Kiloniellaceae bacterium
GTGATGAGGCTCTGATCGAGGAATCCTGAATTCAGGGATTTCAGGTTCGGAGGGCGCATTCGGCGTACGACAAACCGGAGGCGTGCCTACATCGTCGGCTGTGATTTTAAGGAAAAACCATTCACCCTCTTTGTATTCAAAACCCCAGTGAGTGGGGCCGTGCGGTCCCGCTTGCAGGCGGAGCCATGTAACGTAAAATTCCGATGTCCTTTGCGGGAACAGCGGGTACGGATAGGCGAGGGCTTCCAGGACATGGGCGGCGAAGCGGGACGATCCGTTACCATCAACGGGAAGACGGTTCCGGTCTGGGCGCCGCTGGAGCCCCCGGTGGCGCGTGAGGCCCTGCCGCGCCACATCGCGGTCTACGGCGGTGGTTACATAGCCTGCGAATTTTCCAGCATTTTCAATGGGCTGGGTGCGAAGGTCACTCAGATATACAGAGGCCCTCAAATCCTGCGCGGATTCGACGAGGACGTGCGCGAGACTCTGGCTGCCGAGATGGTCAAGAAGGGCGTGGACTTGCGTGTCGAATCGACCATCGACCGCATCGATAAAAAGGGCAAGAAGCTGACCCTGCATCTTTCCGATGGCGAAACTTTGGAAACCGGCTTGGTCATGGCGGCGACTGGCCGCCGGCCGAATACCCAAAACCTGGGGCTCGAAGCTGCTGAGGTCGAGCTGACGGACAAAGGCGCGGTCAAGGTGGATGCGTACTCGCGCACCGCCCAGGAGAATATTTACGCCGTAGGCGATGTGACCGACCGGATCGCGCTGACGCCGGTCGCGATCCAAGAGGCGATGGCCTTCGTCGATACCGTGTTTCGCGGGACGCCGCGCGCGATGGATCACGCCAATGTGCCGAACGCGGTCTTCTCTCATCCCACGGTGTCGACCGTGGGTCTGAGCGAGCATCAGGCAAGGGAGAAATTCGGCGACGTGGACACCTACCGCTCGGCCTTCCGGCCGCTCAAGCACACGCTTTCGGGCCGGGACGAAAGCAGCATGATGAAGCTGGTCGTCGATCGAGCGAGTCAGAAAGTCGTCGGTGCCCACATGGTCGGCGCGGACGCGCCGGAGATCATCCAAGGCGTTGCCATTGCTATCAAGGCTGGCGCGACCAAGCAAATATTCGATGCAACCGTGGGGATTCATCCAACCGCCGCCGAAGAGTTTGTCACGATGCGCGAGCCGGTGCCAGAGCCGGAAAGGAAAGCTGCAGAGTAAGCGTTGCCTTAGCGCTCCTGGCGGCGCCAGCGTTCGACGACATCGGCCACGAAGTCCTGGCCCTTCTCGTTGGCCTGCCAGGCGCTTGAGAAAGAGGCCGTGCCGCTGTGCGGTCTCGCGTCTTCAGGCATGAGATCGAACATCATGCGGGCCGGAATTGGCACACCTTCGCCGACCGCGACGGCCTCGCCCGTGCGCAGGGTGGGTAGGACATCGATCAAGCCGATGGTCGATTCGGACAGGGTCGCGCGGACGAAGTCCTGATCTTTCCGGTTGCTCATGCGCATGGCGAAAATCGTGTTGCATTGGGACAGGATTTCAACCGCCAGGTCGGCCGGCCTCTGACTGACCAGACCCAGGGATACGCCGTATTTCCGGCCCTCCTTGGCGATTCGGGCCAAGGCGCGTTTGGTTGGCTCAAAGCCTTGAGATGTGTCTTGGCCCATATAGCGCTGCGCCTCCTCGCAAACCAACAGGATCGGCACCGCGCGGTCGCTCCATAGCGCGAAATCGAAGGTTAGCCGGCACAGCAGGGAGATGACGACATTCATAATCTCTGAAGGGACGCCGGAGAGGTCGAGGATGGTGATCGGCTTGCCATCGACCGGGACGCGGAAGATGCGCGACAAGATGGCCGCCATCGAATCGCGCACGGTGACCCCCGGAAACATGAAGGCATAACGCGTGTCGCTTTGAAGCGCGCTTAAACGCTCTTTCAAGCGCAGATAAGGTATGGAGTCGGTTGCTTTATCCATCTTGCCCAGGGCGTCGTCGACTTGACGAACGACGTCCGACAGACGGTAGGGGATCGGCGTATCCGCCGTGACGTAGGCACCTTTGTCGGCGGCATCCTGGCCCTTGAGTTTCGCTTGTAGGATCGCGTCCTTCAGGATCGCGAAATCGGCTTCCCGGTCGCGCCGGCCGCTGCCGACGACGATCTCACCCATTTCCTCGAAGTTCAGCAACCAGTAGGGCAATTCGAGGTTGCCGGAGTGCAGGACCTCGGCGCAGTCGTGGAACGATTGCGTATACTCGTTGTGCACATCCAATAGAACGATGTGACCGGACTTATTCTGCGCTAAGATCGCGCGTAAGATCATCGCCACAGCGCAGGATTTACCCGATCCGGTGGTCCCCAGAATCGCGAAGTGCTTGCCTAGAAGTTCGTCGACAGTGACATAGGCAGGCAGAGTCTGGTCCTGACAGATCGTGCCGAGCCGCACGCAGGGTGTATCGGGTTGGGCGTAGATGGCCTTCAAGTCGTCCTGGGTGGCCGTGAAGACCTCATCCCCCAAGGCAGGATGAAACGAAATACCACGTTGGAATTTTGGTTTACTGGCGCCGGGCTGCGTGATCGATTCGCCGATTAGGTCCAACTCCATGAGGCGCATTTCGGGTGTGCTGCCGTCATGACTTGGTGCTGGAATATTTTGGCGGCTCACGATACCGAACACCGTCGACCGCGCTGTTTTCATGCGCACCAAAGCCCCTATCTGGGGTATGTCCGGGCTGGCGGACTGGCCTCCGCCGGGCCGCTGATCGATCTGCACTGCAGCCTGGGCGCCCGACACCGAAACCAGTCGTCCCAGACGACCCTGCGGCTTCACCGCTGGCGCGGCTTTACCATTACTTTGCGGCGGCGCAACTTTTGGGGCGGCCTGGCCGTTTCCGGCTGGCGCGGGGGTCGGACCTGTTGTGTCAGACACGTCACTCATGATCCCTTGCCGTTATGCCGTTACCGCGCGTTGCGGCTCGGTCCAAAAACCTTGGGGTTATTCTTGGATTGTCCGGCAGGCTAGCTTCGGGCGACTCAAGGAAGGGTTAAGGAACAGCAAGGATTTGACACAGAATTGCTCTTAACGCGGCTGAGGTCCGCATTATGCGGTGGCAACCGCCTCGACTTGCCTGGTTGCGGCGGCTGCGGCGTCGGGCTCGCCCAGGCCGTGCAGGACTTTCGCGTATTTGCGCCAGCTGGGCAGACTTGTGGGCTTTAGGAGGGTCCGCTCCGACATCAACGCCCGGGCGAGCGTCAGGCGCCCGGCGCGTATTGCCGCTTCGATCAGGAATTGATGGAAGATGTCGCGCTGGGCGTGGCTGGCGCCGACCCGAATGAAGTCGGGACGCAGAGGCAGAAGAAGATCGGCCGCGCGCCCGTACTCACCCTGAGCGAAGGCCAGAATCGCCATGCTCACGGGGATTGCGACCGGGCGCATGACTTTGGCGCAGCTATCGCCGGGCGTCGCGGCGAAGGTCTCAAGCGAGGCAAGCAGGCGCACGGCATCGTCGTGGCGCCCGGTTGCGCCCAGGGCCATCATCGCGTGGGTGTCGGTGAAGGCGAGGACGTGGTCGTCCAAGCGTGTCTCGACATGATCCGCCAGCTCGGCCCAACGCTCGCCCACATTCGCGCCGGCGAATTCGAGACGGGCGAGCAGGGCCGCCGCGTTCTGGATGTCGAGATAGAAATCCGATTTCTCGGAGCGGATGGAACGATCGTAGAGAGCCAGGACGGCATCGTACTCGCCGCGCTCATACAAGAACAAAGCACGGTGCCACCAAAGATGGCCGCGAAAGGGATTGCGATCGTCCCAGGCATCGGCCGGAAAATCGAGCCAGGCAAGACCTTCTTTCAGGCGTCCCTGCATTTCCAGAACATGGGCGACCGCGTGCAGCGCCCAGAGGTCCTCCGCGTCGATCTCAATCGCCCGCCGCCCGGCCGCTTCGGCTTCCGCATAGGCGCCGCACTCCTCGTGCCCGAAAGCCAACATGCCGAGCACATTGCCGTAACCGGGTAGGCTTTCGTCCCAAGCGTGCAGAACCCGCGCCGGACCGCCGCGCAGATCGGCGCTCCGGCCCAGCCAGAATAAGGCGAAGTGTTGGAGCCGCACGGCGAGCAGATCGCGCGGGTGCGCGACCATGATCTCTTCCCATAGGGTGCAGGTCTTTTCCGTGTCGCCGGTTAGCCAGGCCGTCAGGGCCGCGATGTGGGCGTTCTCGCGCTCACTCGCACTTTTCGCGGCGGCTTGGGCCTTCTCCAGGGCCCCGCGTGCATGACCGTGAAACGCGGTCGAGCCGAATAACATGAAGAGGTAACCGCGAAGGCAATGTCCAAACGCGAAATCGGGGTCGGCTTCGATCGCCGCCTTGGCGCGCTTACCCGCGCTGATCCGATACTGGAAATAATCGTCAATGGCGGCGTTGAAGTGCCCGGCCGCTTCCTCGCTGCGGGTCGAAAGGCGCAGGCCACGCGAATCCGTGAACATTCTCGATCTTCCTTTTTTGTCCTCAGGCCTGCGGCGGGCCTTTCAATTCGACCGTGTTGCCGTCTGGGTCGGTTATATACATGGACGGGCCCAGACCTTGCGCGCCGTAGCGTCTCGCGACTTCGCCGATCTCGACGCCCGACGCGCTCAGGTGCGCTCGCAAGGCCGCCTCGTCGAAGGGCTCGATGTTAAGCGCGAAATGATCCATGTTGCGCGCGCCCGCGCCGAAAGGGCCAGTGGCCGGCTCCAAATCGATCAGCGACACGCCCGCGCGCAGTTGGACCAGGCCGATACTCTCGACCCGCCGCTCCTCTTGGCAACCCAGGACCTCGCAATAAAAGCGAATCGCGCGCTCCATGTCGGCAACGCGCAATACAACGTGATCGAGGCCCTTGATTGCAAAGGTCATCGCTTGGTCCTAGGGCCGTCGGGCGATCAGGTCGATCTCGACCAAGGCATCGCGGGCCAGGCCGGTCACGCCGACACAAGTCCGTGCGGGCAGGCGTTCGGCCGGAAAGTAGGATTTGTAGACCGCGTTCATGGCCGCGTAGTCGCGCTTGAATTCGGTCAGGAAGGCCCGAACCGCGACGACATGCTCCAGGCCTAGGTCGAGCCCGCCCAGGACGATCCTCAGGTTATCCATGACCCGGCGGGTTTGCGCCTCCACACCCTCCGGCAGGGGGGCGGGATCGTCATCGGGATTGGTCGGCATCTGGCCGGTCAGGAAGATCCAGCCGTCTGCCTCGACCGCGTGGCTGAAGGGTGCGACCGGCGCCGGGCCGCCGGAGATCATGTGGAACAGAGGAACGCTCATCGGGGACCGTATCCTTGCATCGTGGGCGTCTAGGGGTGGGGTCTAAAGGCGCGGTTTCGATCATAACGCCTTGTAAGTCCAGCCGGTACCCCCGACAGAACATGGCTGAGCCCCGCCGGGCGCTGCTTGGCACCCAAGCTTTCCTGTGGAAAACTATCGGTAAGCAGATTAGAAACACGGCCAATTGCGGCGCGCGGACGGGGGCGCGGAAGCCGTGAGCGGGTACGAGTGAGGGTAAGATGACGAAGAAGTGGACGCCGGATTCCTGGCGCGGCAAGAAAATCCAGCAGGTTCCGACCTATCCGGACCCGGCGGCGGTCGAGGCCGTGGAACGAGACTTGGCAAGCTATCCCCCGCTGGTCTTCGCGGGCGAGGCGCGCCGGCTGAAGGAACAGCTTGGCAGGGTCGCCGAAGGTAAGGCATTTCTGCTCCAGGGCGGCGACTGCGCGGAAAGCTTCGCCGAGTTCAAGGCCGACAACATCCGCGATACCTTTAAGGTCATGCTGCAGATGGCGGTGGTCCTGACCTTTGGCGCGGCCTGCCCGGTGGTCAAGGTGGGCCGCATGGCCGGGCAATTCGCCAAGCCGCGTTCCGCACCCATGGAGGTGCAGGGCGGGGTCGAACTGCCCAGCTACCGCGGCGACATCGTCAATGGCATTGAATTCGAAGAAGCGGCGCGGCAGCCCGACCCGCATCGCCTGATCCGCGCCTACAATCAGGCGGCGGCGACCCTCAACCTGCTGCGCGCCTTCGCTCAGGGCGGTTTCGCCGATCTGCACAAGGTCCATCAGTGGAACTTGCAGTTCATCTCCGGCAGCCCACAGGGCAAGCGTTACGAGGAGGTAGCGAACCGGATCGAAGAGACGCTGGATTTCATGAAGGCCTGCGGCGTCACGCCCGAGGATGTGAATCAACTGCGTGAGACGGATTTCTACACCAGCCATGAGGCCCTGCTGCTCAATTACGAGCAGGCGCTGACGCGCATCGATAGCCTGACCGGGCAGTGGTACGATTGCTCGGCGCACTTCCTATGGGTCGGCGATCGGACTCGGCAACCGGATAGCGCGCATATGGAATTCCTGCGCGGGGTCCAGAATCCGCTCGGGATAAAGTGCGGACCCAGCCTGGATCCCGACGAATTGATCCGCGTGATCGAGTTACTTAACCCTAAGAACGAGCCGGGCCGCCTGACTTTGATCGCGCGCATGGGCTCCGACAAGGTCGAGACCGCTTTGCCGCCCCTGGTGCGGGCGGTTAAACGCTCCGGGCAGAAGGTTGTCTGGGCTTGCGATCCCATGCATGGCAACACGATAAAATCATCGACCGGCTACAAGACTCGCCCGTTCGACCGTATCTTGGCTGAGGTGCGTGGCTTCTTCGCAGTGCATCAGGCCGAAGGGACTTATGCCGGCGGCGTCCATTTCGAGATGACCGGGCAAAACGTGACCGAGTGCATCGGCGGTGCGCAGGCGATTAGCGAGGCGAGTTTGGGCGATCGTTATCACACCCATTGCGACCCGCGCTTGAATGCCGATCAAGCCCTGGAGCTTGCCTTCCTGATTTCGGAGCAGCTCAAAACCGACCGCCAGGCGCGCAACAACGGCCGCGTGGCGGCCGCCTTGTAGAACCCGCGTCCCGTGGCAGGTTTGCGGCGGGCGGGAGAGCAGATGGAGACCGGGTATGCCCGCTGATGGTGCCCGAATCGATGCCCTGTCGAAATGCGTCTGGCCGGCCGAGGAGGCGGATATCGCCGCTTGGACCGATCACTACTTTCTGCGGACCAAACAGGCCGTGGAACGCTTCGGCGATGCCCAGGTCACCTACGCGGTCTTCATGCGCCGCCCGGTGGTCGCGGCCCCGCGCCTGGCTGTTGCCTGGCTGGAGGCGGTGGGGCTTAAACGCAAGACCGAGTTCAAAATAGATCTACGCTATGAGGAGGGCCGCTGGGTCGGGGCCGGTGAGCCGATCATGTACGTGACCGGTTCTATGAAGCATCTGGCCGATCTGGAAACCCTGCTGCTGCAGAAGTTGGGTCCGCCCTGTGTCGCCGCCTACAACGCCTACACCATGTGCGCCGATTTACCGCTGGTCGCCTTCCTGGCGATGGACGCGCGCCACTGCGCGGGCACGCAAATGGCGGAGATCATGGCCTACGCCGCCGCTGTCGGGTCCGCGCGCGCCAAGCGCAAGGTCGGCGCCGCCGGTTTCATTGGCAACGCCACCGACGCGACCGCTCACTACTTTGGTCAGGACCGGGGCCTGGGCACCATGCCGCACGCCATGGTCGGATATGCCGGCTCGACCCTGCGCGCGGCCGAGATGTTCGATACCTGCTTTCAGGACGAGGCCATGACCGTGCTGGTCGATTACTTCGCGCGCGAGGTAACGGACGCCCTGACCGTGTGCCGGCGCTTCGCCAAGCGCGCCGCGGAGGGTCGGTTGTCGATCCGCCTCGATACACCGGGCAGCCGCTTTATCGAAGGGCTCGACCCGCCGGCCTCCTACGAGGTGCTGGAGCGCAACAGCCATGCCGCCGTGCGCGGCTATCGCACCGAGACGGAATTGCGCTACCTGGTTGGGCCCGGTGTCTCCGCCGCCGCGATCTGGTCCCTGCGTGAGGCGCTCAACGCCGAAGGCTTCGACCGGGTGAAGATCGTCGCTTCCTCCGGATTCGGTCCTGCCAAGTGCAAGCTGATGGCCGAGGCGAACGCGCCCATCGATGTGATCGGCACTGGCAGCTACCTGCCGGAGATTTGGTCCGAGACCTACGCCACCGCCGACATCGTGGAATACGACGGCCAGCCGCGCGTCAAGGTTGGCCGCGAGTTCCTGCTGCGGGAGAAATAGCGCTAGCCCGCGTCGTCATCCCGGCCGAGCGTGAGCGAGAGCCGGGATCTTCGTGACGGCCACGCTCCGAAGATCCCGGATAAACGCCTGATGGCGCTTTCCGGGATGACGAGAGTTGTTTGAGTTGTGCTCGCAGGCCTCACTCAGCCGGTTGCGGCGCGGGCTTGCTTAGAAGGGTTTCGCGCCCCAGTGTCGGAGCTGCGGGAATAAGCTGGCTCAGGATCAGCGAACAGACGGCGAAACCGGTACCGGTCAGGAACACCGCCGCCGGGTTGACCAGCCACAGCAGGCCCAGCGCCGCAGGCAAGACGACGGCGGCGATATGGCTGATGGTGAAAGAGACAGCGGCCGTGGGCGCGATGTCGCGCGGGTCGGAAATCTTCTGAAAGTAAGTCTTGATCGCGATCGCCATGGCGAAGAATAGGTGATCGATAACGTAGAGCGCGGCTGCGAGGTTGGCGTTCTCGACGAAAGCGTAGGTCGTGAAGACGACAATCAGCCCCAGGTATTCGAAGGTCAGCGCGCGCCGCTCGCCCCAATGCTTGATCAAGCGGCCGATCGCTGGGGCCAGCCAGATGTTGGCGGCGTAGTTGATCAGGAACAGCAGCGTGATGTCGCCGACCGAGTAGCCGAATTTCTCGACCATCATGAAACCGGCGAAGACAATGAAGATCTGCCGCCGCGCACCGGAGATAAATACCAGCGCGTAGTAGAGCCAATAGCGCTTGCGCAAGATCAGCGTCTTGTGCTGCTCGACTTTTCCCGGAACCCGCGGATAGGCGATCCAAGCGAAGAGGGCCGCGCCGACCGTTACACCGCCACCGATCAGGTAGACCGGCAGATAGCCCATACCGAACACGTTGAAGGCCGCCCAGATCAGGCCGTAGCCGACCAGCGCCGCTGCGCTGGCCGCCGCGATCACACGCCCCAGCACAATCGGGGCCCGGTCCTGGCCGACCCATTGCAGAGCCAAGCTCTGCTGCAACGTCTCGTAGTAGTGGAAGCCTATCGACATCAACACCGTGGTCGAGATCAAGCCGATCACGCTGGGGAAGAAACCGGTCAGTGCTGTGCCCAAACCGAGCAGCGCGAGTGCCAAAATCGCGAAGGTCTGCTCGCGCAGGATCAGCAAAACGAAGACCGCAGTGAAGGCGAGGAAGCCCGGAACCTCGCGCAGGCTCTGCAGCACCCCCATTTCGGCCCCGGTGAAGGCCGCGCGCTCGACCGCGAAGTTATTGAGCAGGGCCATCCAGGTCGCGAAGGACAGCGATCCCGCCGCCCCGAACAGCAGCAACAGGGCCTCGGGCGATCGCCAACCGTGGCGGTGCAGGCTATTTCCTATTTCGGCGAGGCGTTTCAGCACGGCGATGTTCCTAAGCAATGGCGCCAAGATAAGGCTAGGCGCTTTGTCAATCTATCGGCATAATGCCATATGGTATCGCAAATCGGACAAATCTCTCTGGATCCTCAGGGTCGGCCGCTGCCCGACCCGGGTCACCCGGTGGTGGGCTATGCCCGGACCTATCCGGATGGCCATGTGGTCGAGCCCCACGATCATGCGCACGCTCAACTGCTTTACGCGCTCGGCGGTCTGATGCGGGTCGAGACCGGGGTTGGCGTCTGGGTGGTGCCGCCGCAACGGGCGGTCTGGATCCCAGCCCACATGGGGCACCAAGTCTCCATGGTGGGCGCGGTCGAGATGCGCTCGCTCTATGTCCTGGAGGGCCTGGAAGGGCTTCCAGAGGCCTGTCAGGTCATATCCGTCTCGCCCCTGCTGCGCGAGATGATTGCGGCCTTCACGACCGCCAGGCTCGATTATGCGACCCAGGGGCCGGAATCCCGTCTGGCATCGGTTATCCTGGATCAGTTGCGCGCGCCGGTTCTGGCGACACTGCATCTGCCGATGCCCGGGGCGGCGCGGCTGCGTCCGATCGTGGAGGCGATCCTGGCCGATCCGGCGGATGGGCGCGGCCTGCGCGACTGGGCCCGGACCGCCGGGGCCAGTGCCCGCACCCTGGCCCGCCTGTTCGAAGCGGAGACCGGGCTGGGCTTTCGGGCCTGGCGCCAACAGGTCCGCCTGCACGCGGCGCTGGCCCGCCTCAGCGCGGGGGAGGCGGTGACCAGCGTGGCCTTCGCCGTGGGTTACGATAGCCCCTCCGCCTTCATCGCCATGTTCCGGCGCGCTCTGGGGTCCAGCCCGCAGAAATACCTTAGAGAGAGTAACTTGCCACCTGAGAGCTTGGACGTTTAAGTACCGGCCATGACCGATTCTCTTCGTATCGCATTGGCGCAGCTCAACCCGACAGTTGGCGATATTTCCGGCAACGTCGCGCTGATCCGCAAGCGCCGCGCTCAGGCGGCGGCGCTCGGCGCCGACCTCTTGGCCGCGACCGAGTTGGTCGTCGCCGGCTACCCGCCCGAGGACTTGGTTTTGAAGCCGGCCTTCCTGGAAGAGGTGCGCCGGGCGGTCGAAAGCCTGGCGGCGGAGACGAGGGACGGCGGGCCTGGCCTGCTCCTCGGCGCGCCTTGGCTCGAGGAGGGCGAGGGGGCGGGACCCTTGCGCCGCCATGTCACCAACTCCGCCCTATTGCTCGACGGCGGCGAAATCGTGGCCCGGCGCGACAAGCACGATCTGCCGAATTACGGCGTCTTCGATGAGGCACGCGTGTTCAAGCCGGGCCCCATGCCGGGGCCGGTCAATTTTCGCGGCGTGCGCCTGGGCATTCCCATCTGCGAGGACATCTGGACCGGTGACGTGTGCGAGTGCCTGGCCGAATCCGGGGCCGAGATACTCGTTGTCCCAAACGGCAGTCCCTATGAAATGGGCAAGTTCGACCAGCGCATCCAGCTCGCCGTCTCGCGGGTCACCGAAACCGGCCTGCCGCTTATCTACATCAACCAGGTCGGCGGCCAGGACGAACTCGTCTTCGACGGCGCTTCCTTCGTGCTCGACGCGGCGTGCAACCTGCGCGCCCAGCTGCCCGCCTTCCGCGAGGCCTTGTCGGTCACCGAATGGCGGCGCGGCGGAGACGGAACCTGGACCTGCGCCGACGCCCAGCGCGAGGCGCCGGACACGGGCATGGAGCCGCTCTACGGCGCGCTCATGCTGGGCCTGCGCGACTACGTCAACAAGAACGGTTTCAAGGGCATTATCCTGGGCCTCTCCGGCGGTATCGATTCGGCCCTCTCCGCCGCGATCGCCGCCGACGCCCTGGGGCCAGATCGGGTTCACTGCGTCATGATGCCTTCGCCCTATACCAGCCAGGAAAGCCTGGGCGACGCGGCGCAGTGCGCCGAGTTGCTCGGCATGCGCCTGGACACCGTGGGGATCGAGCCGGCTATGCACGCCTTCGACGGCATGCTGGCGCCGGTCTTCGACGCCCTGGCGCCCGACACCACGGAGGAAAACATCCAGGCCCGTTCGCGCATGATCACGCTGATGGCGATCAGCAACAAGCTTGGCCACATGGTGCTCTCGACCGGCAACAAGTCGGAAATGTCGGTTGGTTACGCGACCCTCTACGGCGACATGGCGGGCGGCTACAACGTGCTGAAAGATGTCTACAAGACGACCGTCTTTGCGCTGTCGCGCTGGCGCAACCAGTCGTTACCGCGTGGGGCGCTGGGGCCGGGCGGGCGCGTCATCCCGGAGCGTATCATCACCAAACCGCCGAGCGCCGAGTTGAAACCCAACCAGACCGATCAGGACAGCCTGCCGCCCTACGATAAACTCGACGATATCCTGGAATGCTTGATCGAGAAGGAAATGGGCGTTGACGAAATTTCCGCGCGGGGCCACGACCGCGCGACCGTGCGGCGCGTCTGGCACATGCTGGAAGCGGCCGAGTACAAACGCCGACAGGCGGCGCCGGGAGTCAAAATCAGCCGCCGCGCCTTCGGCCGCGACCGACGCTATCCGATTGTGAACAGGTTTCGAGGACCGGAGTGAACCGCCGACGCACGCCAAACTTTGGACGAGATTTTTTTGCTTGGTTTGCGATCCTTCGACAGGCTCAGGATGAGGGGGTCCCCAGCTTCCTTCGTGCCGGGTCTCCAGGGTTGGAGCGTGTAGCGAGACGAAGTACAAGATCATTCCCGCCAGAATTGGACAACTCAGAATCCCGTGACTCTTCGACTTCACAACACCCTGACCCGCAGGAAGCAGGTCTTTGAACCGCTCGACGCCGAGAACGTGCGTATGTATGTCTGCGGGCCGACGGTCTACGACCTGGCGCATATCGGCAACGCGCGGCCGGTGGTCGTCTTTGACGTTCTGTTCCGCCTGCTGCGCCAGGTCTACGGCGCGGATCATGTGACCTATGCGCGCAACATCACCGATGTCGAAGACAAGATCATTGCTCGGGCCAAAGAGACCGGCGAAGCGATCGAGTCGGTAACCTCGCGGACGACCCAGGCTTATCACGACGACATGGCCGCGCTGGGTGCGCTACAGCCAAGCGTTGAGCCGCGCGCAACCGATCACATCGCGCAAATGATCGCCATGATCGAGTGCCTGATCGAGCGCGGCCATGCCTATGTCGCCGACGGGCATGTCTTGTTCTCGGTCCTCTCCATGCCGGACTACGGGCGGCTCTCCGGGCACAGCCGGGACGAGCTGATCGCCGGGGCGCGGGTCGATGTCGCGCCCTACAAGAAGGACCCGGCCGACTTCGTGTTGTGGAAGCCGAGTACCGCCGAGCAACCGGGCTGGGACAGCCCCTGGGGTCGGGGGCGCCCGGGCTGGCACATCGAATGCTCGGCGATGAGCGAGGAGCACCTGGGCGAGCATTTCGACATTCACGGCGGCGGTCAGGATCTCATCTTTCCGCATCACGAGAACGAACTGGCACAATCGCTCTGCGCCCATGAGGGACGGCCTTTCGTCAATGTGTGGATGCACAACGGCTATGTCGTGGTCGAGGGCGAGAAGATGTCGAAGTCGCTCGGCAATTTCTTCACCGTGCGCCAGTTGCTCGAAGAAGGTTGGCCGGGCGAGGCGATCCGCCTGGCCCTCTTATCCGGGCACTATCGCCAACCGCTGGACATCACCCGCGACAAGATCAAAGAGTCCAAGGTGCAGTTGGACCGGTTTTACGGCGCACTGCGCGCGACGGCGGATATCGCGCCGTCGGATGCGGCGCCACCGGAAGGCGTTGTCGCGGCCCTATCCGACGATCTCAACACGCCCGAGGCCTTGGCCGAGATGCACAGAATCGGCACGGCGCTCAACAAGGCGGGCAACGCGATAGAGCAGGGGCGGCTCAAGGGGGCTCTCTTGGCGGCGGGCCGCCTCATGGGTCTCCTGGGGCAGGACCCGGAGGACTGGTTTAAAGGCGGCTCCGGCGGCGAAGCCGAAGAGATAGAGCGGTTGATCGCGGCCCGTATCGCCGCGCGCAAGGCTAAGAATTTCGCTGAGGCCGACCGCATTCGCGACGAACTCGCCGCACGCGGTATCGTTCTAGAGGACGGCCCCCAGGGGACCACTTGGCGCCTGGCGTGACCAAAATAATTCGCACCACAGAGACACAGAGAAGGTTTTGTGCCAAGCGCGGCGGGGCGGTACTCAATTTAAAGGACTTGGTCCTCTGTGCCTCTGTGTCTCTGTGGTAAAGCCTTGAGTTCCTAGTATCTTCGTGTCTTCGTGGCTTAAACCTTTCCCCGCGCCTCTCATGCCTCTGTGATAAGCAATCCAATCATGACCGACGACAAACGCGTATATCTCTTCGATTCGACCCTGCGCGACGGGGCGCAAACCCAGGGCGTCGACTTTAGCGCGACCGATAAGGCGACTATCGCCCGGGCGCTCGATTCGCTGGGCGTCGATTACGTAGAAGGGGGCTGGCCGGGGGCGAACCCGACCGACGATGCTTTTTTCGCCGAGCCGCCGGCGCTTAAGCGCGCGCGGCTGGTCGCTTTCGGCATGACCCGCCGGCCGGGGCGCAGCGCGGCGAACGATCCCGGTCAGGCGGCGCTGATCAACTCCAAGGCCCAAGCGATTTGCTTGTTCGGTAAGTCTTGGGACTTTCAGATCGATGTGGCGTTGGGAATCCCGCAGGCCGAGAATATCGACATGATCGCCGACAGCGTCGCCAATGCCCTCAAACACAAGGCCGAGGTCATGTTCGATGCCGAGCACTTCTTCGACGGCTACAAGGCGAACAAGGTCTATACCCTGGACTGCATCAAGGCTGCACACGAAGCCGGCGCGCGCTGGGTGGTGCTGTGCGATACCAACGGCGGCACCTTGCCGCACGAGATCGAACGTATCGTTGGCGAGGTGACGGCAGTCATTCCCGGAAACCGTCTGGGCATACACTGCCATAACGATACCGAAAACGCGGTGGCCAACTCGCTGGCCGCGCTCAAGGCGGGCGCGCGTCAAGTGCAGGGCACGCTGAACGGTCTTGGCGAGCGCTGTGGCAACGCCAACCTTGTCTCGCTGATCCCGACTCTCAAACTCAAGACCGATTTCGAGATCGGCGTTTCCGACGAACAGCTAAGCAAGCTCACTGGGGCGTCCCGCTTGCTGGATGAGTTGCTGAACCGGGCGCCGGTGCGCAACGCCGCCTACGTTGGCGATAGCGCCTTTGCGCATAAGGGCGGGGTTCATGTGTCCGCGGTCGAAAAGGATCCGCGCACCTATGAACATATCGAACCGGCCCTGGTCGGCAACCGGCGTCATTTCGTGGTTTCGGACCAGGCCGGCCGGGCCAACGTGTTGGCGCGATTCCGCGAACTGGATATCGATGTCGCGGTCGACGACAAACGGCTCAACGCGCTGATCGACCAGGTCAAGGCGCGTGAATTCGAAGGCTATGCTTATGACGGCGCGGACGCGAGCTTCGAGCTTCTGGCCCGGCGCGCGCTCGGCGGTGTGCCCGGCTACTTTAGTTTGACCCGCTTTCGGATCATGGATGACCGGCGCTGGAACGCGCGCGGCGAACTGGTCACGGAATCAGAGGCGACTGTCCAACTCGATGTCGCCGGTCATCAGCGCATGGAAGTCGCCACCGGCAACGGCCCGGTGAACGCCCTGGATATCGCGATCCGAAAGGCGCTTCTGCCAATTTATCCGGCGCTCGCGGATATGCGGCTGGCGGACTACAAGGTGCGCATTCTCACGCCGCAGGCGGGTACCGGCGCCGTCACACGCGTCATGATCGAAAGTGCCGACAAGGACGGCCGGCGCTGGACCACGGTTGGCGTGTCGCCCAACATCATCGACGCCTCCTTCAACGCCCTGCACGACGGCATAACCTGGAAGCTGATACAGGAAGACGCGCCGGCGGGCGGAAGCCTAACTGACCCCGCCTGATTCTTGACTCATGGCTGGCACCGATAAGTCGAAAGCGGTAACCCAAGGCGGCCCGGCGGTCATCCTTGTCGATCCGCAGCTTGGCGAGAACATCGGTATGGTGGCGCGCGCCATGCTGAACTGCGGTCTGGGCGATCTGCGCTTGGTTCGTCCGCGCGATGGCTGGCCCAATCCGGCCGCCGAAAGCGCCGCCTCCGGCGCGGACGCGGTGCTGGAGCGGGCGCGCCTGTTCTACACGCTTGGCGACGCCATCGCGGATCTTGACCGGAGATATGCGGCGACGGCGCGCTCACGCGACATGACCAAGCCCGTTGTGACCCCCCGCCAGGCCGCGCTCGAGGTGCGCGAAGCGGAGGCGGCGGGCCGGGAAGTCGGGCTGCTGTTTGGGCCGGAGCGCTCCGGCTTGACCAGTGACGATGTCGCCCTCGCCGATGCGATCGTGCAGGTGCCCCTTAATCCCGCGTTCTCATCCTTAAACCTGGCGCAGGCAGTGTTGCTGATCGGCTACGAGTGGTACCAGACAGAGGTTGAGATCCCGGCGCGCAGCTTGTCGATGGCAAACACCCGCCCGGCCACGAAGGAAGAGCTGATCAATTTCTTCGAGCGGTTGGAGGCGACCCTAGAGGATACCGGGTTTCTGCGCCCTCCCGAGCGCCGCCCGGCGATGGTGCGCAATTTGCGCAGTCTCTTCACCCGCGCGGATTTAACCGACCAGGAGGTGCGCAGCCTGCATGGTATCGTCAGTGCCCTGATCGGTAAAAAACGGCCCAAATCCGACTAGAATGGCGTGGCCACGGGTCCCAAGAGGCCTGGCTTAGCGGAAAGTTTACCAGCGGACGCCCACTCTTGCGGCCATCGCCCCGCCTCTTCGATCGGACCGCTGAGTGAGCCAAGTTATACCAAGTCTCATTGATTCCAATCCACTTCACAGCCAAGGCTTTATCTCTTGGTTAGGCGCGGGGTGCGCCGTGGTGCGAGCACCACACGCAGCACGCAACGACGCCGAAAGACAAAAGATGGCGGCCTTCGGTGGGGTGGCGCCATGATCATCAACATCGGCTTGTTCACTCTCTATGTCCTGGTCAGTTCCTTCGGGTTGTTCAAATTGAAGAGCGCGAGCGGTTTTCTGTCACCCGATTTTTTGTTGGGCTTTGCGTTTTATGGATTCGGTTTTCTGATTTGGTACAGCGTATTGACCAGGCTGCCGCTTTCCGTTGTTTTTCCGATCGCGGCGGGCAGCCTAGTCATCGCGACACAAGTTGTCGGCTATCTGTTTCTGGGCGAGACAATACGCTTGGTTCACGCAAGCGGTATCGCCCTGATCCTAGGCGGCATCGTTCTAATTTTCGTTCGCGTGTAGGGGGCGCTAGGGCAGCATCCGCGAGGCGCGCAACCGCGCCTGCATCGCCGCGACGGGGGATTCTGCAACAGATTGTGGGCGCGGCTCGCTTTGTTCGCGGACGATGTAGCTTGGCCGGCCTTTGACCTCGAGGAGCACCTTGCCCAGATACTCACCCAGTATACCGAGCATGAGCAGCTGGATGCCCCCGAAGGTCATGATCCCGACCAACAGCGAGGCCCAGCCCGATATCGCGGAGTCGGCGAACAGCCTTAGGATCAAGGCGTAGCCCGCATAGACCGTACCCAGGCCGGCCATGATCACGCCCAGGTATGTTGAAAGCCGCAAGGGGCGGGTGCTGGACGACGTGATCCCGTCCAGTGCCAGCAGCAGCATGCGTCGGAGATTGTATTTCGAATCCCCTTGAGCGCGCGCTTCCGGAGGGTACTCGATGTCGCACTGGCGAAAACCGAGCCAGGGCAGCGTGCCACGCAGAAACAGGGTGCGTTCCTCGAAGGTCGCCAGGGCATCGACAACGCACCGGTCCAGCAAACGGAAGTCGGCGGCGCCGGGGCGGATCTCGAAATCGCTGATCGCGTTTATAAGCCGATAGAACAGTTTCGATGTCAGGCGCTTGAAGGCCGGGGTGCGGGGGTCGTCCCGGCGCACCATACTTACAATCTCGAATCCATCCCGCCAGCGTTCGACCATCTCGGCGATGTATTCGGGAGGGTGCTGCATGTCTGCGTCCAGAGAGATGACGCAGTCGCCGGTTGCGCGATCGAGACCGGCCTTCAGCGCGCTTTGGTGTCCGAAATTACGCGATAGCGAGAGGAAGCGAATACGCGCATCCGCGGCCGCGTAGTCGCGCAGAATTTTGACGGTGCGATCTTGGCTACCGTCGTCGACGATCAGGATCTCGTAGTCGTCGAATTGACTAAGGGCACGCGTGAGCCGATCCTTCAGCAGCGGCAGATTGTCCGCTTCATTGAAGGCCGGAACGACGACACTGATTTTGCCCTCGCTCATGGGTTGGACTACCTGTTTGAGATCGGTCGGGCGGGTCTCGGTCCACCGCCTATCTGCCTAGGCTCCGAGGCCGTACCTATGAAAGCATGAAGGCTTTAACGCCCTGTTAAGGCGGTCCACCGTCTTGCCCGGCAAAAACACTGTTTCGGGGGGTTACGACGTCTGAGCGATGGGCATGAAGTTTTGATAGAGGCGGCGGGCGTCGCGATTGAAGGTATCCATATGCTGGGCGGCCTCCGCCGCGAAGTGGCCCAGCGCATCGGTCCCAAGGGTCGCCTCCAGGGCCTGGGCATACGCCGGAACGAAACCCCACTCAGGTACCGTCGCTGGCGTCAGCTCGACATGATATTGCAGGCCCCAGGCACGCTCGCCGATCCCGATGGCCTGAACCGCGCAGGCGGGAGACCTGACCAGCACTCGTGCCCCTGGCGGTGGCTCCAGCACGGCTGCGCCGTGCCATTGCAGGCATTTACCAGTCTCCGGCATCCCGGCGAAAAGCGGGTCGCCGATGTCATCCTCGGTGAGCTGAACGTCGAGGATCCCGACTTCCGCTTCAGCCATGGGACCGACCGAGCCACCCAGGGCGTCGGCCAGAAGTTGATGGCCCAGGCAGATCCCGAGAAAGGGCATGTTCAACTCTGTGACCGCTCTACGAATTGCCGTCTTCTCTGGGATCAACCACGGGTGGGCGTCTTCCTCCCAGGTGTCCATGGGTCCGCCCATGACCCAGAGTGCGTCGAAATCCCTGAGCTCTGGGATCGGCTCTCCCTCGTCCAGCTCCACAGCGGTCCAGCGCACGCCGTCGTCTCGAAAAAAGTCGCGGAAGATTCCTGGGTGTTCGATCGCGATGTGCTGGAAGACGAGGAGGTGCATGGAACTATTCCGGTTCTTGGGCGGTCAGAGGTCCAAGGGCGCGCGCCCGTTGCGCCAGGAGGGTAACCAGTGAGTGCAGGAGTAGGGCGGTCACGACGACGGCGCCGCCAGTCAGAGCCCGGGCGCTCGGCGTCTCCTCCAGCACCAACCAAACCCAGAACGGGCCCAGCACGGTCTCCAGGAGCAGGATCAGCGCCACCTCCGGCGCCGGCAGGTAGCGGGGGCCCAGGCTGGTTAGGCCGAAGGAGACCGGCAGCACGACCGCGCCAAGGACGAGCAACATCCAAACCTCGCCGGGGGCGACCGAGAGCGGGGCCGCGAAAGGGATCATGAGCAGGGCGCTCAAGCCACCGCTTAGCGCCATGGCGGGCATCATATTAAGGGCCCTGGCCCGGCGAATCATCGACAGGGCGGCGGCCATGCAAGCCGCTGTGCCCAGGGCCGCCAGGTCGCCGGCCATGGTGCCACCGCGCGGACTGTCGGAGGCCAGGACCAAAATGCCCGCGAGCGTGGCCAGGATCGCCATCCAGGTCCGCCAGGGCACCGGCTCGGCCAGGAACACCCAACTCAGTATGGCGGCGATCAAGGGCGCGGCGGCCACGATTACCAGGGTATTGGCGACACTGGTATTGTGTAGTGCCAGGATGAACAGGACCGAGCTGATCGAAAACAGCGTGGCGACCGCCAGTCCGCTCCATCCGATCGCCAGGAAACGAGCCAGGGTTTGGCCCCGGTAATAAATCGCGAGCACCGAGGTCAAAACCAGCATCAACAGCAGGCCGCGCCAGAATATCATGGACCAGGAGTCCAACCCGATCAGGCGTACCAGAAGGCTGTCTGGGGTCAAGACAAGGACCCCAAATGTCGTGATCAAGAGGCCCTTGATGTGGTCTGGCAAGTGTCCCATGGGCGTTTTCTCACATGGGCCACTAGGTTTGACAAGCGCGGCCCCGTCCGTATAGTCCGCCGATTCTTCCCGGGAATGTGGGACGAGGGCATCAGCCCCCGCGCCCCGCCCTCTAGGCCCTTCGGGACCTAAGGGACTATCGGGACAACGCTGAAAAAGCCAAAAGGAGATGCCGCTGATGACGAAGCGGATCGAGTCCAAGTACAAGATCAACCGGCGCCTGGGCGCCAATCTTTGGGGCCGGCCCAAGAGCCCAGTCAACAAGCGCGACTATCCGCCGGGGCAGCATGGCCAGCGGCGGCGCAAGGTGTCCGACTTCGGTACCCAGCTTCAGGCCAAGCAAAAACTGAAGGGTTATTACGGGAGCATCGGCGAGCGTCAGTTCCGCCGTTATTATCAGGAAGCGGTACGGCGCCGGGGCGATACCGGCCAGAACCTCATCGAACTTTTGGAACGCCGTCTGGATGCGGTTGTCTATCGCGCCAAGTTCGTGCCGACCGTGTTCGCTGCGCGCCAGTTCGTCAATCATGGCCACATCACGGTCAACGGCAAGCGGGTCAATATCCCATCCTACCGCGTCAAGGACGGCGACGAGATTCAGATCAAGGCCAAGAGCCGGGAGCTCGACCTCGTGCTGCAGGGCGTCGAATCGCCCGAGCGCGATACACCTGAGTATCTTGAGGTCAACCACCAGGACATGAAGACCCGTTTCGTGCGCGGGCCGAAGCTCGAGGACGTGCCCTATCCGGTCAAGATGGAGCCGAACCTGGTCATCGAGTACTACTCGCGCTAATTGACGCGGCAGGTTTTGTCGAGAAAGGCCCGCCACGCGCGGGCCTTTCTTTTTTTCCCGGTCCGAAACGGATGCTACCCGCCGGGACTTTCGTCCGGGTCCGAAGGTTCTTGCGCTTCGTAATCCCCGCCCGTCGATAACTCTCCGCCACGGGCCATGAGCGGCACGTAGGGGGCTTGCTCGTCTAGCGGCAGCGCGACGCGCGCGGTCATCCGGTACAGGGTGAAGACACCCAAGGACGCGGTCACGACCGCCAAGTACCAGAAGAACCCGTTCGGTCCACTCAGGTCCATCGCAGCCGACGCGAGTAGGGGGCCAAAGATGGAGCCGGAGCCGAACAGCACGACCAAGCCGCTGCTGGCCGCGACTAGTTGATCCGGCTTCAGGTAGTCGTTCGTGTGGGCGACGCTTAGCGAATACACCGGCAAGGCGAGGCCGCCAAAGATACAGCTCGCCGCGATGAGGCCGAATGTGGTGCGGTCCGCCAGAAACCCGGCCGCCACGCAGGCCAATGCGGCCCCAAAGCTGACCAGGGCGATCACCTGCCTGCGGTCTATGGCATCGGAGAAACGCCCGATCGGCCATTGCAGCAGCGATCCGCCCAGGGTGACCGCGGCCATGAAGATGGCGACGCCGCCAACATTCATCCCAATCGAGGTCGCGTAAACGGCGCCGAGGCTGAAAAACGCGCCCTGGGTCAGGCCATTGACCACGGTGGCAACCGCACCCAGCGGCGAAATCCGAATCAGCGCGCGTATGCCCAGTGGCGACGAGACCTCGAAGCTCGGCGCCGGGCGCGGGCTTAAGAGTATCGGTATCAAGGCGGCGGAGACCACGATCGAGGACAGGATGAACAATACAAAGCCGTTAGGATCGGCGACGGTCAGGAATAGCTGCCCGATTGCGAGGCCGGCATATTGGGTGAGCATGTATATGGCCAACATGCGCCCACGCGTTTCGTTCCCGCTTCCTGCGTTCAGCCAGCTCTCGGCGACCACGTAAAGGCCGGCGAAACTGAACCCGGTCAAGGCGCGCATGGCGATCCAACTCACCGGATTGATCCAAAGACTATGAACCAGAGCGGCGATGGAGGCGATCGAGGCCAAGGCGGCGAAAACCCGGACGTGACCGACGTTCTCGATGACTCGCGGCGTCAGCCAGGTACCCGCGAAAAACCCGGCGAAGTAGCCGGACATGACCAGGCCGGTCACGATGTTCGCGAATCCTTCGCTGGTTGCCCGCACACCAAGAAGGCTGACCAGCAGACCATTGCCGACCATGAGCAGGGCCATCCCGGCCAGCAGCGGCCAATTGGCCACGGTCGCCGCCAGGGTTGGATTCCTAGCTACCACTGTAGAGGAGGCGTGCAACCCTGAATCGATGGGCATGATTGGCCTAAACGTGTGGGTGGGTTGGGGGGAAAGCGCTGGCGCGACTTAACTACGCGCCGGTCGCGGGGTAGGAGGATAATTGCTGAGATCGGCCTCTTCCTCGGCCGCGAAGGCGATCTCGATATGGTTCCCGCCGGGATCGTGGATGTTGACTTGGCGCAGGTTGAGGCCGGGCACAAGGGAAATTCGGTACGCCACGTCCAGACCACGCAGGTGCGCCAAAAAATCGGCCAGACCGACGGCGCGGAACGCGAAGTGCTCGATGCGCGGCTCGCCCGCCCGTGGCGCCTCGGGCACCTCGACCAGATGTATCGCCGCCTGGTCGTCGCAATACAGCCAGGCGCCGTCGAACTCGAACGGCGGACGGGCGCCGGGGCGCAGGCCCAGGACCTCGCCATAGAACGCCGTCATCTCGCTCAAGCGCGCGGTGCGGATATTAACATGGTCGAGAAACTTTAAGGGCATGGCACAACTTCCAAGACCTGCATACTGCCGAGGGTCTGGCGCCGGAGTAAGCGCCGCACATAGCCGAGCCAAGGCGACCTCGCGAAAACGGGCCGCCACCGTCGCCGGCGCGGCCCGTTCGCATTCCAAAGAGTCGCGATTGCCCCAGGGAGTTAGGAGGCTACCTGTGCCGGGACGCCCTTGTCCTTGAGCAGGACCTCTAACTCGCCGGATTGAAACATCTCGCGCACGATGTCGCAGCCGCCGACGAACTCGCCCTTTATGTAAAGCTGTGGGACGGTCGGCCAGGAACTGAAGTCCTTCACGCCCTGGCGCAGTCCGGGGTCTTGCAGGACGTCGATGCCCTTGAATTTGACACCCATGTGAGACAGCACTTGGACCACGGCGGCGGAGAAGCCGCACTGCGGGAATACAGGTGTTCCCTTCATATAAAGCACCACGTCGCTGGCGCCGATTTCCTGGCGGATGCGTTCCGCAACTAAATTATCCATATCATTCGCGTCCTTGTTTCCTGGGTCGCCCAATCGGGCCTTGCCACCCATCTGAACTCTGAAGTCTTAAGTCTCCGACGGTACGGAGGTCTGTAAGGCGAGGGCATGCAACTCGCCGCCCATGCGTCCCTGTAAGGCCTCATACACCATTTGATGTTGCTGCACCCTAGTCTTACCTTTGAAGGCAAGGGACACGACGTAGGCCGCGTAATGATCGCCGTCCCCGCGTAGGTCCTCGATACTGACCTGAGCGCCCGGGATGCCTTGTTTTATCAGATCCTCGATCTCGACCGGCGACATCGGCATGCCTAAGTGATCCCTCTTTTTGACTCGTTCCTAAGGTAGGCTTAATTCCCTAGCGATTCGCCCATATACACGGGAAGCCAATTCTCGTGCGCACTCCGCAAGTCGTTCAAATATATGGGCGCGCCGCCCGGCAACGTCAACGCGTCGCCACCCGTCGTCCCGACCTTTGCCGCCGGCACCCCGGCGGCCCGCGCAGCCTCCAGAACTAGGTCCGCCGAGGCCGCGGCTATAAGATAGCGCGCCTGATCTTCGCCGAACAACCATGCATGCAGCGGGGGTAAGCCGGGATCCTCCGGCGGGGTCAAGGTCGCGCCCAATTTACCGGCCAGGGCCATTTCGGCCAGGGCGACCGCTAGGCCGCCGTCCGAGAGGTCGTGGCAAGCGGTAATTTGGCCGCCCTGTATAAGCCCGCGCACGAAATCGCCGTTGCGGCGCTCGGCCGCCAGATCGACCGGCGGCGGCGCGCCCTCGCGCCGGCCCGCGACCTCGCGCAGGTAGAGGGAGGCGCCGAGGTGACCCTCGGTCGCGCCGATCAGGACGATATCCTCTCCTGGCGCTTTGAGGGCGATCGTGGCCGTACGGTCCAAGGTCTCGATCAGGCCCACCGCGCCGATCGCGGGTGTCGGCGGTATCGCCTTGCCGTTGGTTTCGTTATAGAGCGACACGTTGCCGGAGACGACCGGGAAGTCGAGCGCCCGGCAGGCCTCGCCGATACCTTGGATGCAGCCGACAAATTGCCCCATGACCTCGGGCCGCTCCGGATTGCCGAAATTCAGATTGTCGGTCACCGCCAGGGGCCGCGCGCCAACCGCTGTCAGATTGCGCCAGGCCTCCGCCACGGCCTGCGCACCACCGGTGCGGGGCGCCGCCTGGCAATAGCGTGGCGTGCAGTCGGTCGTGATCGCCAGCGCGCGCTTGGTGCCGTGTATGCGGACCACCGCCGCGTCGCCGCCGGGCCGCCCCACGGTGTCGGCCATGACCATGTGATCGTACTGGTCCCAGACCCAGCGCCGGGAGCAAAGGTCGGGACACGCCAGTAGTTGCAGCAGCGCGGCGCTCGTGTCGGCCGGCGCCGGCACCGCACTCGGCGCGAGAAACGGCGCCTCGGGCATGTCCTCATAGGGGCGGCGGTATTCCGGCGCAGCCTGCGCCAATGGATCGATGGGCAGGTCGCCGACCGTTTCGCCATGCATCTTGAGGATCATCCGCCCGCTGCCGGTGAGGTGCCCGATGATGGCGAAATCCAGATCCCATTTTTCGAAGATGCCTTGTGCCAAGTCCTCGCGGCCAGGCTTGAGGACGATGACCATGCGCTCCTGGCTTTCCGACAGCATCATCTCGTAGGGCGTCATGCCGTCTTCGCGGCAGGGTACGCAATCGAGGTCCAGTTCCACACCGAGTCCGCCCTTCGACGCCATTTCGAAGGACGAGGACGTTAGACCGGCCGCGCCCATGTCCTGGATCGCGACAATCGCGTCGGTCGCCATGAGTTCCAGACAAGCCTCGATCAGCAGCTTCTCCGTAAAAGGATCGCCGACCTGCACCGTCGGGCGCTTCTCCTCCGCCCCTTCGCCAAATTCGGCCGAGGCCATGGTGGCGCCGTGGATGCCGTCGCGGCCGGTCTTGGAGCCGACATAGACCACCGGGTTGCCGATCCCGCTGGCTTGCGAGGTAAAGATGCGGTCCTGACGGGCGATGCCGACCGTCATGGCGTTGACCAGGATGTTGCCATTGTAACCGGCGTCGAAGTTGACCTCGCCGCCGACTGTCGGCACCCCGACGCAATTGCCGTAGCCGCCGATGCCCTCGACCACGCCGGCCAGGAGGTGCCGCGTCTTGGGATGCGACGGGTCGCCGAAGCGCAGGGCGTTCAGATTGGCCACCGGCCGCGCGCCCATGGTGAAGACATCGCGCAGGATGCCGCCAACCCCGGTCGCCGCGCCCTGGTAGGGTTCGATGAAACTTGGATGATTGTGACTTTCCATCTTAAAGATGGCAGCCAGCCCCTCGCCGATGTCGACCACACCCGCGTTTTCGCCCGGGCCGTGGATGACCCAGGGCGCGGTGGTCGGCAGGGTTTTGAGCCAGACTTTCGACGACTTGTAGGAGCAGTGCTCGGACCACATGACCGAGAAGATGCCAAGCTCCAGCAAATTAGGCGCCCGCCCTAGGATG
This sequence comes from Kiloniellaceae bacterium, assembly GCA_021776115.1. Lineage (GTDB taxonomy): Bacteria > Pseudomonadota > Alphaproteobacteria > Kiloniellales > J153 > JAJFGN01. The sequence goes on from JAJFGN010000035.1 coordinate 25,230, forward strand.
CCCAGGATGCGCTCGTACTCCTCGCCCGACAGACCGTGCTCGGCGATAACTTCGGGGGTGACTTCGCTCACGATAGGGCCTCGACCAGGCCGTCGAACAGCGGGCGTCCGTCGCTGCCGCCCAAGGCTGGATCGGCCAGGCGCTCCGGGTGCGGCATCAGGCCCAGCACGGTCTTGGTTTCATTGAAGATGCCCGCGATATTGCGCGCCGAGCCATTGGGGTTCGCATCGCTGGTCAAGGTGCCGTCGGGCGCGCAGTACCGGAACGCGATCTGACCCCGGTCCTCCATGCGCTCCATTTCCTCGTCGCCGGCGATGTAGTTGCCGTCATGGTGGGCGACGGGAACGCGGATCGTCTGGCCCTCTTCATAGCGGCCGGTAAACAGGCTCTGGCTGGTCTCGACGCGCAGGTTCACGTCCCGGCAGATGAACTTCAGGTTGGCGTTGCGGATCAGGGCCCCGGGCAAGAGGCCGGCCTCGGTCAAAATCTGGAAACCGTTGCAGATGCCCATCACCGGCACGCCTCTATTAGCGCGGCGCACGACCTCCTTCATCACCGGGGATTGGGCGGCCATGGCGCCGCAGCGCAGGTAATCGCCGTAAGAAAACCCACCCGGCAGGACGATAAGCTCGACCTTCTCGAAGTCGGCGTCCTTGTGCCAGACCATGATCGGGGCGCCGCCCGAGGCATGTCTCGCGGTCGCCTGGGCCAACGCGACCTGCACGTCGCGGTCGCAGTTCGATCCGGGAAAGACAATGACGGCGGCCTTCATTTCGTGCTGACCTCGCCCCTCGACGGGCTCAGAGGGAGGTCTTCAGGCCGAGCTTGTCGAAGCATGATTGTGGGTTACCCTCGGTGGCCTGGGGTTCTGGCGGTACTAAGCGTCCAACTCGATGGCGTAGTTCTCGATCACGGTATTGGCCAGCAGCTTTTCGCACATGTCGCGCAGGCTTTCGCGGGCCCGTTCGGGATCGGATTCCGATAGCTCAAGCTCGATGACCTTGCCCTGGCGCACCCGCTCTACGGTCTCGAAGCCGAGGCCTGAGAGCGCCTTGTGAATGGCCTTGCCTTGGGGGTCGAGGACGCCCGGCTTAAGTGTGACGTGAACGCGGGCTTTCACGGGTCTAGGTCTCCCGAATCGCGGCGGCCCTATGGGGCCGGGGCGCGCAATCTAGCCGCCGCCCCGGTACGTGACAAGATCGCCCGCACCGTCACTCGAGCGGTTTGGACAGCGTGAAGGCGCCGCGCAACTCGCCGAGCTTGAACCCGGTCGCCTGGTCTCGCGGGTATTTGGCGCGGATCGCGGCGGCCAGGTCCGGATCGATCTCGGTTCCGTGACAGTTGGTGCAGATCTCGCCCGTGGGGATTGCCTTCATGTAGCGGTAGCGCCGTTGACCGGCTTCCTCCGTGACCGCTTCGTTGTCCATTTTCGCCAAGTTCTCTCCGGCCTCCGCGCGGGCCAGGAAATCGGCCAGCACGACTAGCTCCTCGGGCGTCGGCGCGTTGTTTGGGTTGCGCAGCCGGAGCGCGGTGCGGGCGACCCGCCAGCCGCTTTCGGCGCCGAGGGATTGGGCGATTTGCGGTGCGTCGATCTTGCAGACGCTGATCGCGTGCGTGAAGCCCTGCGCCTCGATCGCGCCCTTTAGCGCGCTCTGAAGCCTCGTGGCGAACTGCTTAACGAGGGCGCGAGCCTCTTCTTGGGCGCCGGCGGGCACAGGGCTCGAGGAGTCCGCGTGCGCCGCGGGCACGACGAGACCGGCCACTAGAAGAACCCAGGTCAGCCGGTTTATGACCTTTGCGCGCCTTCCAAGCAGCATTTCCAATCGTCCCGTTTGTCGTGCCAGAGATTTCGGCGACCAGGGCGAGACACTAGCGGCGTGGGAGTGGCGCGACATTGTGCTAAATCAAGCGGCGAGGGTTTCGGCCATGGGGGGCGGGTGGTTCCACAGGGCTAAAAATAATATAGGAATAAAAACATACATAAGAGACAATTAGCCGAATTCCCGCGGATCAATACATTCTCAAACGAACAGAAATATACGTAAAGACTGATGGTTGTAGGTGTTTCTTACAGTATTTATCCACAACATCATCCACACGAAAATATTCCTATCACTTGCCAAGCGATGTGTGACCCGCTAATCTCGGCTTTGGTCAAAATTTGATTAAACTTCGTTTGGTTAAGGGTCGAGGGAACGGGTGGTCAGTCCATATCTGCTTAAGCCGTTGAGGGCGCTGGATGAGGTGCTCAACGTAACCGGCGTTTTGCCACCGGCGCGCGAACCGGCGCTACGGCCATTTTCTGCCGACCGCGTGTCCGGCACCGCGGCCGCGATCCTTCGACAGCAGGGCCGGGCCTTCCGGCCGCGCGTTGTTTGGGTCAACGAGTCCGAAATACCGGAACGGCAGCCCGGTGAGAAACCGCGCAAGAAAGATTGAACTTCCTGAAATGCCGCGTGCGAAGAGCGTGCGGGTCGGCCTTATTTGACCCCGGCTCTACTTGACCCCGGCTCTACTTGACCAGGGTTGGCCGGCCTCCCTCCGCAGGGATCGAGTCCGGCAATACGCCTAAGCGGCGGGCCACCTCCTGATACGCTTCCTCGACTCCGCCCAGATCGCGCCGGAAGCGGTCCTTATCCATTTTCTCGTTGGTCTTGGTGTCCCACAGGCGACAGGAATCCGGGCTGATCTCGTCGGCCACGACGATACGCATCTCTTCGTCCTCCCAGAGCCGGCCGAATTCGAGCTTGAAGTCGATAAGCTTCAATCCGACACCCAGGAACAGTCCCGACAGGAAATCGTTCACGCGCAGTGCCAGCGGCACCATGTCGTCGAGGTCCAGGTTGCTGGCCCAGCCAAACGCGGTGATGTGCTCCTCCGAGACCATGGGGTCGCCCAACTCGTCTTTCTTGTAATAGTACTCGACGATGGGACGGGGCAGGGGCGAGCCCTCTTCAAGCCCCAGGCGCTTAGAGATCGACCCAGCGGCCACGTTACGCACCACAACTTCGATCGGAATAATCTCTACTTCGCGAATGAGTTGTTCGCGCATATTAAGGCGGCGCACGAAGTGGGTCGGTACGCCGATCTCCGCCAGACGAAGCATGAGATATTCAGAAATGGCGTTATTCAGGACGCCCTTGCCGACAATGATGCCGCGCTTCTCGTTGTTGAACGCGGTCGCATCGTCCTTGAAGTATTGGACCAAAGTGCCGGGCTGCGGGCCCTCGAACAGAACCTTGGCCTTACCTTCGTGGATTCGCCTGCGTCGCATTTGACCCCCTCCTGGGAACGGCCGCGCCGGCCAAAGGAAGCACCTAGAGGCGACGGATCGCGGCCATTAAGATATAGCGGTTGGATAGGGTTCGTACAATCGCGGCTAGAGGCGCCGGTTCCGCCGGACGCTCGCTTGGCGCTAAATAGGGACTTCTTCAAAGGGGGTTCGATCGGGGCGGCCCGGCGCGAACAGCCAAATCGGCGTTACCGGCTTGGCGCGCACGCTTTGGGGGAGGCCGGGCAGGGCGATAAGAGAGCTCGAGACGGTCTCGAATCCGCTGTCGGTCACCACCGTCATGGCGCCCTGCGGCCCATCGTCGGGCTGGAAGTGACGGCTGGCCAGGATGCGCTTCCAGGCGCCCCAAGTACCTTTACGAGGGTCCGGTGGCGGCGCCGCCTCGAAGCGGGGCAAGTAGGTTTGCACCCGCGCGTTCGCGAGGTCGTTGCGATCGTAGGCCGTCAGCATGGACAGCCCCGCCGGTAGTTCGAAGGCTTCGATTTCCGGGGTACGGTCACCGGACTTCCGAGGCTGGGCGCGGTGGCGCACCCAGTACGCGTTGCGCTGGTCGGCGATGACCATATTGAAGCTGCGGTAGTTATCTGGAGCAATACGGGTCAGGACCGTCGCCCCGCCCGAGGCGTCGCGGTGATCCAGTGCGGCGAGGACAAGTTCGCCGCGGCTGCGTTTGTCGTCTTGCGGACCCAGCGACCCGGCCCGATTGAGAATGCCCGCGGCCACGCCCCAATCGTTCACCCCCAACCAGGATCCGCCGCCAAGCACGTCGAGGCCGGCGACCGTATGCGGCCGGTCTGGCCAGTGCCGGCCCGGCGGTTGCCAAGGCCGGTCACGCATTTCATCCCGGTTGGCCGCTAGGAGCAGGGGCCAAGGATGTCCGGGACGGCGCAGGACGACCAGTGTGCACACGGCGATTTCCGTTCGATCCAGCCTGGCGGGCGTTGCAGGGGGGCGGTGGTTTGCCTATCTCAATGAAGTAGATATAACGTCATGCATACCGTCTTTGAACGGGCAGGCTGGGAAGGCATTCAGAGGAGGCCCCGCTATATGACAAGCTTCAACGACCGCGAAAAGGCGTTCGAGAACAAGTACAAGCACGATCAGGAGCTGCAGTTCAAGGTCGAGGTACGGCGCAATAAGATTTTAGGCCTTTGGGCGGCGGAGTTGCTGGGCTTCGCCGGTGCCGATGCCGAGGCTTATGCCAAGGAAGTTATCTCGTCCGATTTCGATGAACCCGGTGACGAGGATGTTCTGCGCAAGGTATTGGCCGACTTTGAGGCCAAGAACGTCGATATGAGCGCGCATCGCCTGCGCAAGAAGATGGACGAACTCACTGAACTCGCCAAAGAGCAGATCATGAACGAATAGACGGATGACGCCTTAGTCCGCCGACTGTGCGCCTAGTCGCTAAAAACCCGCGCGAAGATCGTCTCGACATGTCGCGTGTGCGTGGCCTCGTCAAAGCACGACTCGAGCGCGTTTACATCCAGGTGATCAGTAACGCCGGTATCGGCCTTCAGCAGACTTAGGAGGTCGCCGTCTCCGGCCCAGACCTTCATCGCGTTATCTTGCACCGCGCTGTAGGCCGCCTCCCGGCTCATACCGGCCTGGGTCAGGGCCAGCAGCACGCGCTGCGAATGGACCAGGCCGCCCAGACGGTCCAGGTTGCGGCGCATCGCCTCGGGATAGACCAACAGCTTCTCGATCACGCCGGCCATGCGGTTGAGCGCGAAATCGAGCGCGATGGTCGCGTCGGGCGCGAAGACGCGCTCGACCGAGGAATGGGAGATATCGCGCTCGTGCCACAGGGTCACGTTTTCCAATGCTGGCACGACCGCGGCGCGCACAACCCGGGCCAGGCCGGTCAGGTTTTCACTTAGGACCGGGTTGCGCTTGTGCGGCATGGCCGAAGACCCCTTTTGCCCCGGCGCGAAGAATTCCTCGACCTCCCGCACCTCGGTGCGTTGCAGGTGGCGGATTTCGGTCGACAAGTTCTCGATCGAGGCCGCGACCACGCCCAAGGCGGCGAAGAAGGCGGCATGCCGGTCGCGCGGAATGACCTGGGTCGAGATCGGTTCGATGCTCAGACCCATCTTCTGTGCCACGTGGCGCTCCACGGCGGGATCGATATTGGCGAAGGTGCCGACGGCGCCGGAGATAGTGCAGGTCGCGATCTCGGCGCGGGCTTGGACCAAACGGTTGCGGCCGCGCGCGAAGGCGGCGTAGTGGCCGGCCAACTTCAGTCCGAAAGTGGTTGGCTCGGCATGGATACCGTGGCTGCGCCCGACGCAAAGGGTCAGCTTGTATTCCAGCGCGCGCGCCTTCAAGGCTGCGAGCAACCGGTCCATTCCGGCTAGCAGCAGATCGCTCGCTTGCGCGAGTTGTACGGCGAGGCAGGTGTCGAGCACATCCGAGGAGGTCATACCCTGGTGCACGAAACGCGCCGGCTCGCCGACGTGTTCGGCCAGGTTGGTCAGAAAGGCGATGACGTCGTGCCTGGTCTCGCGCTCGATCTCGTCGATCCGCGCGACCTCGAAGGCGCCTTTCTCCCAGACCGCCTTAGCGGCCGCTTCGGGGATGACGCCAAGCTCGGCTTGTGCGTCGCAGGCATGCGCTTCGATCTCAAACCAGATACGGAAGCGGTTCTCCGGCTCCCAAATCCGGGTCATTTCAGGTCGGCTGTAACGCGGGATCATGGCGCCTCGCGGCCTCTAAGAAGGAAACGGGACTCCGGCCGGGGCCAGGCGGCGCAGAGAGCAGAAACAAGCCGGAGGCACCGGCTAGAGTCAACACCTGGTCCCTCGGTAATTGGAGTACCTAGGCCGGGTCGCGCCGCAAAACGCCGGTCAGGCAGCCGATGGCGCCGGCGGCTTTCCCAAGCTCGTCGACCTCAACTGCCGTGCAGGTCACACCTAAGCCCTCGTAGAACGTCCGAGTCGTGGGATTGCCCTCCGGCATGAGGATGCGGCCAGGACCAAGCGTGACAATGTTCAGCGCCTTTCCGGCGCTCGCTTCGGCTTCGTCGGCAAGGAACTCAACCCGGTAGCCCCGCACCCGCAAGGCTTCAACCGCTGCATAGGGGGTCCGGCGCGGCCAGGCGACGGCAAGATCGCGGTCCAGGATACGCAGCATGCCCATCAGGTGCATGGTCCCGAACGGCATATCGACAGGAATAGCGGTCACGCCCATCTCGCCGAGCGCGCCGGTGACTTGGCAAATCCCCTCGGCGTTGGTCCGGTGGCCGCGCCCGATCAGCACGGTTTCGGCGTCCAACCACATCGCGTCGGCGCCCTCGAAGGTCGCGGTGCCGCGCAAGTTTCGCACGATGGGTATGCCAAGGGCCGCCAGGCGGTGCTGAACCTCCCTTTCCTCACCCGCGCGCACGCTCGAGGCCGGGCGAGCGAGAATCGCCCCTTCTGGCGTCATGAAGAGGAGGTCGGCCATGAACATTTGATTTGGCCGAACCGGCCCACCGGGTTCAAGCGCATGAACCACGACCCCGGCGTCACGGTAGGCTTGGGCCATGCGTTCATGCTGCGCCGCCGCGCGTACCCGGTCTGGCGGGGCCAGCATCTGCGCCGCGTTGGCATCTGTGCCAAGCGTCAATTCCGGGCCCGGGCAGTGGAGCAGGACCTCCCGCAAGGGCCCCCATTCATTGCTCATGCCACACGCCCGCCAAAGCGATCCGATCTCCTGCCGCGTGGTCGTGTCCCGGCCTGACCATCCGGCCCCGCCATAAGCGGCCGTACCAAACGTGCTGTGAGAGGCGGGCATGGTCTATCTCCTCGTTAGGGAATCGGAGCCTTCCGCCAAGGAAGCCCCATAAGGCTCAATTGGCAAGTCATGGCGCCGCGCTCAGGTATGGAACGGCATCAGGCGCGCCCCCAGCCCCAGGCCCCTGCAAAAGCGCTATAGGGGGCCGCCAGCCGCCCGGGAAGGGACAGGTTAAAACATCAAGATATGAGCGTAAACCATTATCATTAGTACATAAATGTACTTCTCGTGGGAGAATATCTGGATCGGCTCACAATCCATCTGGGGTTGCCGGCGTATAGCCTCTCGGCCGTGAAAAAGTATCTTGTGTATATAAAGATATCTTTATATCTTTCAGTATAGTATATTCATCGTGCGGACGCCCGAAAGGGCTTGGCGACGAAGAGCAGGACCATGGAACAACTTTTAACGGCCTTACGGGCAGTGGCCGAGGTGACGAGGCTCCGTCTTCTGGTGCTGTGTGCACACTGCGATCTGACGGTTTCCGAGCTGACCCAAATTCTGGGGCAGAGCCAGCCGCGGGTATCGCGCCACCTGCGCTTGCTGTGCGAGGCCGGCCTGCTGGATCGCCGGCGTGAGGGTAGTTGGGCTTACTTCCGCCTGGCGCAGCGCGGCTCGGGTGCCGAACTGGCGCGCACCCTGGTGGACGAGGTCCCCAGCGACGATTCGACCCTGTCGCTGGATCTGGAGCGCTTGGAGGCGATCGTCCACGAACGGGCCCGGCGCGCCGCCGAATACTTCCGGCGCAACGCGGCGAAGTGGAACGAGATCCGTTCCCTTTATATCGACGAGCGTGAGGTCGAGAAGGCCTTGCTGGCGCGTGTTTCCGAGGGCCGGGCGCGCGACGTGATCGACATCGGCACGGGAACCGGACGCATGATCGAAGTTCTCGGTCCACGTGTCGAGCACGCCGTCGGTGTCGATCTGTCGCAGGATATGTTGATGGTTGCCAGGGCGAACCTTGACCGCGCGCGCTTGCGCAATTGCCTGGTGCGTCAAGGCGACATGTACCAGTTACCGGTGCCCAGCGCGTCTTTCGACGCCGCCGTTATTCACCAGGTCCTGCATTTCGCGGAGTCTCCGGGGGTGGTCATCGGCGAGGCCGCGCGGGTCTTGCGTCCCGGCGGCAAGCTGATCGTTGCCGACTTCGAATCGCACGACTTGGAATTCCTGCGCGACCAACACCTGCACCGCTGGCTTGGCTTTCGCAATGACGACATGCGCGCGTGGTGCGAATCTGTGGGGCTGGAGCCGGAAGATCCGGTCTACCTCCCGGGCGATCCCTTGAATGTCGTTATTTGGTGCGCGGCCCGGAAAGCAGGGGCCGCCCGCCCTCTGGCGAATTAGTGCCGGCGCGGGTTTAGAAACGTGAGTAATCAGGACGTGAAGGATTGATGGTTATGGCAACGCAGGCTCCACGCCAGCATAACGACGACTTGGGATCGGATCTGGCGATCTCCTTCGAGTTCTTTCCGCCCAAGACGGAAGCGATGGAAGGGCGCTTGTGGGAGACGATCAAGAAGCTTGAGCCGCTCGACCCGCGCTTTGTCTCAGTCACCTACGGTGCCGACGGCAGCACGCGCGAGCGTACCCATGGCACGGTGACCCGCATCTTGCGCGAAACCAGCATTTTGCCTGCTGCGCACCTGACCTGCGTGGGTGCAACGCGGGCCGAGATCGACGAGATAGCGCGTGCTTATTGGCAAGCCGGCGTGCGCCATATCGTCGCGTTGCGCGGCGATCCGCCCGGTGGCGTGCAAGCGCGTTACGAACCGCATCCCGGCGGCTACGCTTACGCCAGTGAGCTGGTTGCCGGTTTGAAGCGGATCGGCGACTTCGAGATCAGCGTTGCGGCCTTTCCCGAAGTTCACCCCGGCGCCCTCACCGCCGAGGCCGATTTAGACAATTTAAAGCGCAAGCTCGACGCGGGTGCATGCCGCGCGATCACGCAGTTCTTTTTCGACCCGACCGATTATCTGCGCTTCCTAGAGCGTGTACGCGCCGCCGGGATTGAGGCGCCGGTTGTGCCCGGCATTCTGCCGATAACGAACTTCGCGCGCACAGTCGATTTCGCGGCCAAGTGCGGCACCAAGGTGCCCCGCTGGTTATACGACCTCTTCGAGCATCTCGACGACGATCCCGAGTCGCATAACCTGGTCGCGGCGGCGACCGCGGCCGAGCAGTGCCGCTATCTGCAGGCTTACGGCGTCAGCGAATTTCACTTCTACACCTTGAACCGGGCGGAACTCACCACCGCGATCTGCCGCATGCTGCGGGCACCGGCGACACCCTGGGCGAACGGGCCCTTCACCGGTCCGCGGCTGGAGGCAAGTGCTTAGCATGTCGCGATTCTTGGAAGCACTTTCGCAGCGGGTTCTCTTGTGCGACGGCGCCATGGGCAGCCGTATTCAGGCGCTCGACCTGGAGGTCGATAAAGACTACTGGGGCAGCGAGAATTGCACCGACATCCTGAATCTCTCGCGCCCCGATGTGATTCTGGATGTTCATAAGGGTTATTTCGCGGCCGGCGCCGACATGGTCGAGACCAACAGCTTTGGCGGTTCGCCAATCACCTTGGGTGAATTCGGCCTTGAGGACCGGGCCTTCGAGATCAACAAGCGCGGTGCCGAATTGGCCCGCGAAGCCGCGGAGTCTTTCAAGGGCGACGGCCGTGAGCGCTTCGTGGCGGGCTCCCTAGGGCCGGGAACCAAACTGCCGTCGCTTGGCCATCTGGATTACGATAGCATCGAATCCGCGCTGGAAGTGCAGTGCGCCGGCCTGATCGACGGCGGCGTCGATACGATCCTGATCGAAACCTGCCAGGACCCCTTGCAGATCAAGGCGGCGGTCAACGCCGCCAAGGCCGCGCGCGTCAAGGCCGGAAAAGACGACCTACCGATCATCGTTCAGGTCACGGTAGAGACCACGGGCACCCTTCTGGTTGGCACCGATATCGCGGCCGCGGCGGCCGTGATCGACGCGCTCGACGTTCCCGTCATGGGACTGAACTGCGCGACCGGCCCACAGGAAATGGCGCCGCATGTGCAGTGGCTGGCGGAAAACTGGCGCGGTCCGATTTCGATTCAACCGAACGCCGGTCTGCCCGAACTGGTCGAAGGCAAAACGCACTACCCCCTGACGCCGCGCGAGTTGGCCAAATGGCTGGAGCGTTTCTTGAGCGAGGACGGCATTAATCTGATCGGCGGCTGCTGTGGCACCACGACCGAGCATATCGCCGCCTTGGACGCCATGCTGCGTGAGCGCGGCGGGGCGGCCGCGCGCCCGGCGCCGCGTGAGCGCAAGCCGGTCTGGGTGCCGGGCATCGCCTCGTTATACGGCCCGGTCGCCTACAGGCAGGAAAACGCTTACCTCTCGATTGGCGAGCGTTGCAACGCGAACGGCAGCAAGAAATTTCGCCAATTCCAGGAACAGGGCGATTGGGACGGTTGCATCGCCATGGGGGTGGAGCAAGTCAAGGAAGGGTCGCACGGCATCGACGTTTGCACCGCGTTTGTCGGGCGCGACGAGACCGCCGAGATGACCGAAGTACTGACCCGCATGCGCGGTTCCGTCAACGCCCCGCTGGTCATCGATTCGACTGAATTGAATGTGCTCGAGGCCGCCATGAAGCTTTACGGCGGCAAGCCGATCTTGAACTCGATCAACTTCGAGGATGGAGAGGAGCCGGCAGCCAAGCGCCTCGAGCTGGCGCGAAAGTACGGGAGCGCCGTGATCGCGCTGACCATCGATGAAAGCGGCATGGCCAAGGAGGCCGATCACAAGATCGACGTCGCGCGGCGCCTCTACGACGTCGCCTGCAATAAGCATGGCTTGCCACCGCAAGACCTTATCTTCGATCCTCTGACCTTCACGATTTGCACCGGTAACGAGGACGACCGCAAGCTCGGCCTATGGACCCTCGACGCGATCGGACGCATCGCCGAAGAACTGCCGGAGTGCCAAATCCTGCTCGGCTTGTCGAACATCTCCTTCGGCCTCAATCCGGCCGCGCGCCACGTGCTCAATTCGGTGTTTCTGGATCACGCCATCAAGCGCGGTCTGACCGGCGCGATCCTGCACATGTCGAAGATCATGCCGCTGCACAAGATTCCGGAGGAGGAGGCCAAGGCCGCCGAAGACTTGATCTTCGACCGCCGGGCCGAGGGTTACGATCCGTTGCACGCCTTTATCGCGTTGTTCGATGGCCGGACCGCGCAAGAAACCAAGAAGCAGGAGCGGGCCGCGGATGTCGAGACGCGCCTGAAAGACCGCATTGTCGATGGGGATCGGCAGGGCCTGGAAGCCGACCTCGATGAGGCGATGGCCAAGCATCCGCCACTCGACATCATCAACGTTCACTTGCTCGATGGCATGAAGGTGGTCGGCGAATTGTTTGGGGCGGGTAAAATGCAATTGCCCTTCGTCCTGCAATCGGCGGAGACCATGAAGGCGGCGGTCGGGCACCTCGAGCCCCACATGGAAAAGCTCGAAAGCCAGGTAAAAGGCACGGTCGTGTTGGCGACGGTCAAGGGCGACGTCCATGACATCGGCAAGAACCTGGTCGATATCATCCTCACTAACAACGGCTATCAAGTCGTCAATCTGGGCATCAAGCAACCGATCGACAACATTCTGGCGGCTGTGGAAGAGCACAAGGCGCATGCGGTGGGTATGAGCGGCTTGCTCGTCAAGTCGACCGTGGTCATGCGCGATAACCTCGAGCGCATGAGTAAGGACGGCGTCGATATTCCGGTCATGCTCGGCGGCGCGGCCTTGACCCGGCAGTATGTCGAAGGCGACTGCACCAAATCCTATGCCAGCGGCCGGGTTGCTTATGCGCGCGATGCCTTCGATGGCTTGTCGCTCATGGACAAGGTAGTCAACGGCGGTTTCGACGAGCACCTCGCCGCACGCCAGGTTCAGAACGATGCCCGCCCTAAGAACAGCAAGCGCGAACTCGGCGTCGCCAAGACGGCCGACCTGCGCCCGGTCGATGCGGAGGAAACACGTCTGCGGCGGCAGGAGCTGGCCGCGGGCGTCGAGATTCCCGAACCGCCATTCTGGGGTCCACGGGTCATCGCCCGGGTGCCGGTCGAGGCCCTAGTGCCCTACCTGAACGAGCGGATGGTCTATCAGTTTCATTGGGGCTACCGGAAGGACGGGCGCTCGCTTAAAGATTACATGGCCTGGTCGCGCAAAGAGCTGCGCCCGATTCTCAAACGCATGCTCGACATCTGTAAGCAACAGGACATTCTGGTGCCGCAAGCGGCGTACGGTTACTGGCCGGCGAATGCCGAGGGTAACGATGTCATCCTTTTCGACCCCGAAGACCGGGACAAAGAGGTCGCGCGCTTCACCCTGCCGCGTCAGGCCCGCGAGGGCGGCCTCTGCATCGCCGACTTCCTGCGCGATGTCGAAAGCGGCCAGCGCGACGTCTTGGGTCTGCAGGTCGCCACGGTGGGCCAGTACGCCTCCGAGGTTGCGCGCGACTGGTTCGCGGAAAACCGCTACCAGGACTATCTCTACCTGCACGGCCTGGGCGTGGAAATGGCGGAGGCCTTGGCCGAATATGTCCACAAGCGTATCCGTGCTGAGCTTGGCTTTGGCCATGAAGATCTGCGCGACATGGAAAAGATGCTCCAGCAAGGCTATCGCGGTTCGCGCTATTCCTTCGGCTATCCGGCTTGCCCGAACCTGGAGGATCAGACCCAATTGCTGCCATTGCTGGAGGCCGAAAAGGTTGGGGTCGTGCTGTCCGACGAGTTCCAACTCCATCCCGAGCAGTCGACCAGCGCCATCGTCTTGCACCACCCGCAGGCGAAGTACTTCTCGGTTTAAGGTTTGGTATTTGCCGCGGCGCGGCGCCTACAACAACCCCAGGCTCTTGAAGCTGTTATGGCCTGTGCGTCCGATCACGATGTGATCGTGCACGGCGATACCGAGCTCCGCCGCCGCCGATTGGACTTGGCGGGTAATCGCGATATCCGCTTTCGAGGGGGTCGGGTCGCCCGAGGGGTGATTGTGCACCATGATCAGGGCGGAGGCGTCCAGCTCCAGGGCCCTCTTCACAACTTCGCGAGGATACACCGGTGTGTGGTTCACAGTGCCGCGCTGTTGCATTTCGTCGGCGATCAGGCGGTTCTTGGTGTCCAAGAACAGTAAGCGAAATTGTTCGGTTTTCTCGCGTCCGATGGCGATGCGGCAATAGGCCAGAACCTGGTTCCAGGAGCTCAGCACAGGGCGGTCGATGATCTCTTCCAGCGCCATGCGGCGGGCCGCCTCGGGGATGATTTTTAGAATCGCGATCGAGGTATCGCCGGCGCCGGTCACCGTGGCTAGCTCTCGTGGGCTGGCGCTGAACACGCCTGCCAAGTTGCCAAAGCGAGCGATCAAGGCCTTGGCGAGAGGTTTCGTATCGCCGCGCGGTCTGGCCCCGAACAGGAGATACTCGAGGATCTCGTGGTCGGCCAGGGACGTCGCGCCCTTATCGAGCAAGCGGCGGCGCAAGCGCTCCCGGTGACCGTGGTAGTGGGGCTTTATTTGGCCCATGGGAATGCCGGCGAAGGCCGCCCGGCGCCGTCAAGTCCCATAGGGCGGACGGTGCCAGCCCTTGGGCGAGAGCGTGAATATTTCGAAGCCGTCGGCGGTGACACCGATCGAGTGTTCGAATTGGGCCGAAAGCGAGCGGTCGCGGGTAACTGCGGTCCAGCCGTCTTCCAGGATCTTCACGTCGAAGCGCCCGGCGTTGATCATTGGCTCGATTGTGAAAAACATGCCTTCTTGCAGCGTCAGGCCTTGGCCCGGGCGACCGTAATGCAGGACGCTCGGCGCCGAATGGAATATGCGTCCTAGGCCGTGGCCGCAAAAATCCCGAACCACGGAGAAACGCGCGGCTTCCGCAAAGCTTTGGATTGCGTGCCCGACGTCGCCTAGCGTCGCGCCGGGGCGTACCGCCTCGATCCCGCGCATCATCGCCTCGTAAGTCGTATCCACCAGCCGACGGGCCTTCACGCTTGTCGCACCAATGAAAAACATGCGGCTGGTGTCGCCGTGCCAACCGTCCAGGATGACGGTCACGTCGATGTTCAAGGTATCGCCGTCGCGCAGGATTTTCTTGTCGCTCGGGATACCGTGGCAGACCACGTGATTGATCGAGGTGCAGATCGATTTGGGAAAGCCGCGATAGTTGAGGGGCGCCGGTACGGCCTCGCGTTCGACGATGAAGTCGTGGCACAGGCGGTCGAGCTCTTCCGTGCTTACGCCTGGGGCGACGTGCGGCGTAATGTAATCGAGCGTTTCCGCTGCCAGATGCCCAGCGCGGCGCATGCCTTCGAAGTCTTGCGCATTGTGGATGACGATGCGGTTGGCCTCGGCATCGAGCTTTTCCGCGGGCAGACCTTGTCCCATGACTTGTATGTCCTGTCTTTCTAGGTCTGGACCGCGAACGGGAGGCGGCGATCCAGTTCAATGGCGCTGGGGCTTAGGGTGCAACTATAACACAGGACCTCGACCCCTTGGGAGAGCGCCATGTGCAAGGCCCTATCGTAGGTGGGGTCTATGTCGGCGGCGATTTCCAGGCGGCTGCAATCGGGTCGCTGTATTAGGTAAAACATAACCGCCCGGGCCCCGCCTTGGGCCATTTTGGCCAATTCCCCCAGGTGCTTGGTGCCCCGAGCGGTCACGGAATCCGGGAATTCCGCCGCTTCCGGCTTGCGTTTTAGATGCACGTTCTTGACCTCGACGTAACAGAGCGGCCGTCCTGCGTCTTCCAGCAAGATGTCGATCCGGCTATTCTCGCCATAGCGAACTTCGCGACGCAGATCCGTGTAACCGGTTAATTCCGGCACCCGGCCAGCCTCGATGGCGGCGGCGACCAAGCCGTTGGGGACGCTGGTGTTGATTCCAACCAGGTGTCCGTCGGCGTGTACCAACTCCCAGGAAAATTTGAGCTTTCTGGCTGGATTACGGGCGGGCGATAGCCACACCTCGGCGCCCGGCTCGGCCAGCCCGATCATCGAGCCTGGATTCGCACAGTGCGCGACCACCGTCTCTCCGGTTTCAAGTTCCACATCGGCCAAAAACCGCTTGTAGCGGCGCAGCAAGCGGCCGCGCAGAAGGGGATCGGGAAATTCCATGGCCTGTAGTTAACGTGCCAATCCCGGACTTTCAATCGTACCTTGAGCTTTGGGTGATGCGGCCATGCTAAAGGCTTGCAACTTCGGGTTCCACGACGCAGTTTTAGAAGGCCGCGCCGCGGCCGCTTACGGTTTCACGATACCTAGGGCAAGATCCTTGACCCGACGCCAAATCCGACCCCTGAAGGTTCTCCCCATGCTTGCGATAGCCGGATTCGCACTTACGGCCTGCGCGCAAGCTTACCGCCCCAGCGCCGCGCAACCCGCGCCTGTGGCGGCGCCACCCACCGTCCGTGCGGCCCCAAGCGCGCCGTCCAGCGGCGTCTCCACGCTCGAAAACTCACAATGGGGTAAGCCCGGGGCGACCAACGCGCAGTACCGGGCCGACCTCGAATCCTGTTACAACTTCGCGCAGGCTCAGATCGCCCATGACGAGCGCATCGAATCGGATACCGGTGCGGCCTTCGACGCCTTTCCCAGCGGCATCGGCGTGGCAGAGCTAAAAGGCCGGATGAGCCAGTTCGAGCGTGGCAATCGGCGCGCCAGCCTCTATGGCGAATGCATGCGCGCCAAAGGCTACAGCCAGAACTGAAGCCTGCCATGACGGATAAGCCGGTTACCGCCTGTGTGCTCGTTATCGGCAACGAGATACTCTCTGGGCGCACGCAGGACGCCAACCTGTCGTTTCTGGGCCGGCGCCTGAATGAAATCGGCATCCGCCTGACGGAGGCCCGGGTTATTCCGGATATCGAGCCCGTCATCGTGGAAACCTTGAACGAGGTGCGGGCGCGCTTCGATTATGTATTCACGACCGGCGGCATCGGTCCCACCCACGATGACATCACCGCCGGTTGCGTCGCCAAGGCTTTTGGGCATCCCTTGACCCTGAATCCGGAGGCGCGGGCGCGGCTTGAGGCGCATTACCCACCGGGTCAGCTCAACGAAGCCAGACTGCGCATGGCGCATACGCCGGAGGGCGCGCGGCTGATCGACAATCCGGTCAGCACGGCGCCAGGGTTCCAAGTCGAAAACGTTTTTGTCATGGCCGGTATCCCCGCCATCATGCAAGCCATGTTCGAGGGAATCGTGCATCGCCTGGTCGGCGGCAAACCGCTGCTCTCGCGCTCTCTCACGATTGCCATCGGGGAAGGAAACATCGCCCAGGACCTCGGGCGCTTGCAGGATACCTACCCGGACGTCGAAATGGGCAGCTATCCTTTTAACCGCCAGGGCAACATCGGTACCCGCTTGGTCCTGCGCGCAACCGAACCGGCACGCCTCGATGCCGCGGCGCGGGAATTGGATGGGATCGTAAAAGCCTTGGGCGGGGCCGGGGAGTGGGACCCGGATCCATCGAAGCCGGGCGGCGCGGCGTGAGCATCCTGCCACGACACGGCGGCCGGAGCGACATGACCGCGGTGCGGTTCTTGGTCCGGCACCTCACGGTTGGGCTGGGCGCCGCGGTCCTGTTCGGCGGGTTGCTGATCTTGGCCGACGTGGGTGGCCTGCGCCGCCTGGCCGCCGCCGACGAGAACGGTTGGCTTTATCTCCTGCTGCTGTTCTTCGGCCTGGCGGTCACCTTCGGCTCGGCCGCTATGGGCGTCAGCGTCATGAACCTGGGCCGCGAGCGCGACGAGCGCTGAGCGCCCTTTCCAGCTACAGGAAATACACTAACAGATAGGCCCCGAGCAGTAAGGCAACCCAGAGCACCGTATGGCCGGTCTGCCAGGTTCGGGCCATGATCCCGGCCGGGCCGTGATGACGGTAGACCTGCAGGATGAAGCGTTCGAGGCGCCGCTGCGCGCGGGCGGCCGCGCCGCGGCGCATCGCCTCGACGGCATTGCCGAGCCAAAGCAGCAGCACCGGCAACGCCTTGCGGTAGATCCAATCGGTGTTGAGATTGGTGGACGGGATCTCTTTAGGATAAAGGCCGGTGCGCACCAGGATCGCGAACGCCAGCATGGCGAACAGCAGAAGCTGAAGCTGCGACAGCACGTGGCTGACCGTGTAGGGCTGGTAATCAACCGGGAACGGCAGAATCGCGTAGAGCATGTCCGGGTAGACGCCGATCGCGACGCTGAGGAAGGCCGCGATCGCCATGGCGATCAGCATGTTGCCCGGCGCCTCCTGGCAGCGCTTACCGCTGTCGTGGGCGAAGAAGGCGAAGTAGGGGATCTTGATCCCGGAATGTTCCAGCACGCCGGCCGAGGCGAAGACCAGGATCAACCAGGCGACGACGTAACCGCCCTCGGCGGTGGCCGACAGGGTCAGCGACTTGGCGATGTAGCCGCTGAACAGCGGGAAGGCCGTGATCGAAGCCGCGCCGATGATGCAGAACACGGTTGTGATCGGCATGGAGCGGTAGAGGCCGCCTAGTTCCGAGGCCTTGATCGTGCCGACCCGGTGCAGGACCGCGCCCATGCTCATGAACAACAGCGACTTGTAGATAATGTGCACGAAGGCGTGGGCGACCGCGCCATTCAGCGCCAGTGAGGTGCCGACGCCGATGCCGGCGACCATAAAGCCGACCTGGTTGTTCAGGCTGAAAGCGAGGACGCGGCGAAGGTCGTTCTCGATCACCGCGAAAAACACCGGGAAGGCGGTCATGACCGCGCCGACGTAAATCAACAGCTCGGTCCCGGCGAAACCACGCGCCAGCACGTAAACCGCGAGCTTGGTAGTGAAAGCCGATAACACGACGGTGCCGGTCACCGTGGCCTCTGGATAGGCGTCCTGCAGCCAGTTGTGCAGGAACGGAAAGGCCGCCTTAATGCCGAAGGCGATCAGGATCAGCCAGCCCGCCAGATCCGTAGTCCCAATATGCTCGAAGGCGATTGAACCGGTCTCCTGGGTCCGCAGGATGATCCCGGCGAGCAGGATGACGCCGGAGCCGACCTGGATGATCAGGTAACGCATGCCGACCGCGTAGGCCTTGGCCGTGCGCCGCGCCCAGATCAGGAACACCGACGAGACCGCCGTAATCTCCCAGAAAATGAACAGGGTGATCAGGTCGCCGGCATAGACCGCGCCGATCGCCGCCCCCGCATAAATCGGCGCCGCGACCTGCTGCATAGTGTCATTTTCGTGCAGGCTATAGATCGTGTTGTAGAAGCTGGCGATCAGGAAGATCAAGCCAAACACAAAGCTCAGCCTGTCGGCGCGCACGAAGGTTAGCGTGTAGTCGAAGATCTCGATCTGCCCGTGCAGGCCGTTACTGAGGCCCAGGAGCTGCGCGGCGCCGAGGACCGGCAGGGCAAGCATGAAGAGCTGGCGCGCCCGGCCGCGGAACAGAGGAATAAGTAAACCGCCGACGATCAGGATCAGGCCGGGGGAGAAGCTAGCGATCATAGTAATCCTCATCCCGCATGATCAGCTTGCGCAGGCCGATGCCGGCGAACACGATGAATACAAAGGCGACGAAGCCGAAAATGCCGTAGGCCGCCGGGAACTCTTCGAAGGCGAAGGTGCCATACCGGGGATAGACGAAATCGGCTAGGACGAGCAGCAGACATAACCCGGCGAGCGCCCAAAACAGGCCGTTTATGGTGCGCCGGCGGTAGAGCCAAGGCGTCTGCCCACCGTCGCGGTCTCGCTCGTCGCGCGGAGTGCTCATGGCGCACTCCTCATGGTGCTACGATCGGCTCGAGCAGCCGATACAGGGGGGTGGCGAAGAAGAACAGAAGCACGCAGCCAAGTGCGGTCATGCAGAGTGGCGCGACGCAAAACAGGGGCGCCTCCTGAATCCTCGGCCGGGGCGCGGCCGCCGCGCCGACCGAGACCGGCTGCGGGGTCGACTGGGGGGCCGGTAGGAAAAAACCGCGCGCGACAATCGGGATTAGGTAGGCCACATTCAAGAGTGAGCTAACCATCAGCACGGCGATCATGACGACCTGGCTGGCCTCGGCGGCGCCGAGCATCAGGTACCACTTACTCCAAGAGCCACCTAACGGCGGCAAGCCGATGACGCTGAGTGCGCCGATCAAGAACGCGCCGAAGGTGAATGGCATAACCCGGCCTAGACCGGTCATCTCGCTTATCTCGGTCTTGTGCGTGGCGGTGTAGATGGCTCCCGCGCAGAAGAACAAGGTGATTTTGCCCATGGCGTGCATGGCGATTTGCATACTGCCGCCGATTACGCTCCAGTCATTGGCGAGTGCCGCGCCGAGCACGACGTAGCCGAGTTGGCTGATCGTTGAGTACGCCAATCGAGCTTTGAGGTTGTTCTTGGTCATGGCGACCAGCGAAGCGATCAGGATCGTCGCGGCGGCGATATAGGCAAGCCATTGACCGTGCCCGGTGTCGCGCAGCAGGTCCAGGCCGAAGATATAAACGGCGACCTTCATGACCGTGAAGACACCCGCCTTGACTACGGCCACTGCATGCAGGAGCGCGCTGACCGGCGTAGGCGCGACCATGGCCGCCGGCAGCCAGCGGTGGAGAGGCATCAGCGCCGCCTTGCCGATACCGTACATATAGAGCAGCAAGAGAATGCCCACGACCGGGCCGGAGGCTTTGCCGCTTAGGATTCCACCGGCGGTAAAGTCCAGCGTGCCGGCGACCTGCCAAGTCCAAAGTATCGCCAGGAGTTGCAGCCCGATCGAGGTCGACAGCAAAATTCCCAGGTAGGTCCGCCCGCCGCGTTGCGCGTCCTCGTTGCCTTTGTGCGTGACCAGCGGATAGGTGCTGAGCGTCAGCACCTCGTAGAACACGAACAGGGTCATCATGTTGCCAGCGAAGGCGATGCCCATGGTGCTGGAAATCGCGATGGCGAAGCAGACGTAGAAGCGGGTCTGATTCTGCTCATTGTTGGCGCGCATGTAGCCGATGGAATAGACCGAATTGACGATCCAAAGGCCGGAGGCGACCAGGCCGAAGAGCATACCCAGGGGCTCAACTTCAAAGGCGAGCGGCAGGCCGGGCAGCATTTCAATCAAGGTCGCCTGCGGCCGGCCTCCGCCACTGACCTCCGGCACCAGGGTCAGGACCACGATGAAAAGCAAACCTGCCGTGCCCAGGGTCATGGCCTCGCGCAGGTTTGGCTGGCGTCCTGTGAGCGCGATCAACACCGCGCCAACCAAGGGGATGAGAATTGCGAGCAGGATCGCGTTGTCGCCGCTCATCCGGCGACTCCCAACAGGAACCGTGCGGCGGCGCTCGCGACACCGACGTTAAGTGAGGTTTCGATGCCGAAATAAATACTGGCGCCGATCAGAATCCAGGTCGGGACCAGCATCGACCAGGGTGCCTCTATTCCGCCGGCCGGTGTGCCTTCTGGCGCCGGGCGCAGGTAGGCGACCTCAACCACCCGCCAGACGTAGATTATCGCGAGCAGGGAGCCGACCAGGATCGCCACCGCGACAAGCCAGTTGTCCTGCTCGATCGCGGCTTGAACCAGATACCACTTGCTGACGAATCCGGCGGTCAGCGGCACGCCGATCAGACTCAGGCCACCAAGCACGAAACTGAACATGGTGAGGGGCATGCGCCGACCCAGGCCGGCCAGATCGTCGAGTTGGCACGATCCAATCCGCAGAACCACACACCCTAGCGCCAGAAACAGGCCGCCCTTTGTGGCGGCGTGATTAAACAAGTGTACGATGCCCGCGGTCAGGCCGGTCACCGTGTCGAAGCCGATACCGATCATCATGTATCCGATTTGCGCGATGCTGGAGTAAGCCAGCATGCGTTTCACGTTGCTTTGAAAGATCGCGACCGTGGAACAAACCAGAACCGCGATCACGGCCAGCGGGACGACAAGTCTTTGCAGCGTGATGTCCTCGGCCGCGAAAGTGGGGCCGAAGATCGTGAAAAAGAATCGCAGCAGAATGTAGATCGAGACCTTGGTTGCCGTGGCGGCCAGGAACGCAGTCACCACGGAGGGGGCGTAGGCATAGGCGTTCGGTAGCCAGAAATGCAGCGGGAAGAGAGCCAGCTTGAGTGTCGCTCCAACGGTCAGGAAGGCGAAGGCGGCTAGAACCGTGCGATTTGCGCCGACGGCGGGGAGGCGCGCGCCCAGATCCGCCATGTTCAAGGTGCCGGTCGCCATATAAAGCAGGCCGATGCCGATGACGATAAAGGTCGCCCCGATGGTCCCCATGACCAAGTATTGGAAAGCGGCGGTCAGCGCCCGCCGATCGCGCCCCATGGCGATCAACACGTAGGACGATAGCGAGGAGATCTCCAGAAATACGAAAAGATTGAACGCATCGCCCGTGATTGCGACGCCGAGCAGGCCCGTGAAGCACAGCAGCAGCGCGGTATAAAACCCACCATGTTGGGACTCGGGGATTTCGTGCGCGACGCTGCGCCGCGCGTAAGGCAACACGATCGCGCCAGTCGCGGAGACGATCAGAAGTAAGAAGGCGTTCAACACATCGACCCGGTATTCGATGCCCCAAGGCGGGGCCCAGCCGCCGAGTTCATACGAGATCGGGCCGCTCTCAAGGACCTGAGACAACAAGGTCGCGGCGATGACCAGCGCCGCCAGGCACACGATCGACGACAAGATCCAGGCCCAGGTGCCCCGGCGCAACAGCAGGCAAAAGGGGGCCGCGACCAGCGGCACCACGATCTGCAGTACGGGCAGGTGCGCGGCGATCATGCTGATTCGTCCTTCGCGAAGATCTCGTCTTCCTCGACCGTGCCGTAGGCTTCCTTGATCCGCACGATCAAGGCCAACCCCAGCGCGGTCGTGGCGATGCCGACGACGATGGCGGTCAGGATCAGGACATGTGGCAACGGGTTCGAATAAATGACGTCGGCACCCTCGACTACGATCGGCGCGGTGCCGCCCTCGACCTTGCCCATGGTGATGTAAAGAATGAAGACCGAGGTCTGAAAGATGTTCAGGCCGACGATCTTCTTTACCAGATTGCCGCGCGCGATGACGACATAAAAGCCCGTCATCATCAGAACGATGACGATCCAGTAGTTATAGAGGCCTGGGATGTCCATCATTGTTCTGGCTGGCTTCGGCGCCGCATCCGGCCGGCGAAACTGAAGAAGACCGTGATCATGGTCGCCGCGACCGTCGTGCCGACGCCGAATTCGACCAGGGTTATACCCAGGTGCTGGCCGCCGACGGGACTGCTCGACAAGACGTTGTAGTCCAGGAATTCCCCACCCAAGACCATGCCAAGATAGCCGACGCCCAAGTAAAGCAGCAGGCCGAACGCCATGACGATCCGGATTAGCCAGGGCCGCGCCACCTGTTCCGCGGCTTCAACGCCGTAAATCAGCGCGTAAAGAATAAAGCCCGCGCCGAAGATGACGCCGGCTTGGAACCCGCCGCCCGGTCCGAAATCGCCATGGAACTGCACATACAGCGCGAACATCAAAATGAACGGCATCAGCAGTTTGGTGGTGACCCGCAGGATAAAATGCCGCCGGACCATACGCGCCCCTCAGTCGTCACGCCGGCGGCGCGCGCCCAGGATCAGGATGACCCCGATGCCGGCGGTGAAAATGACGGTCAGTTCGCCCATGGTGTCGTAGCCGCGGTAGCTGGCCAGGACCGAGGTGACGATGTTCGGAATGCCGGTGGCGCGCGGCGCTTCTTCGATATAGCGCGGCGCGACGTGCTGATGGATGGGCGCCATGGGGTCGCCGAAGCTCGGCATGTCGAGTGTGCCGTAGATCAGCAGCGCGCCGGTCAAAACGACCACGGCCAAAGGCAGGATCTGCAGATGGCCTTTACCCGGCTTTTCCGTGTCGCCGGTCAGCGCCAGGGTCGCCAGCATCAGTACGGTCGCGATGCCGCCGCCGACGGAGGCTTCGGTAAAGGCCACGTCCACGGCGTCCAGGGTGACGAACAGGCTGGCGGAAATCAGGCTATAGATACCGCTGAGCATCACGACCGCGAAAAGGTTGTCCAGGCGCACGATCCCGATGGCCATAACGACCAGGAACGACAGCAGGACAATGTCGACCGCGTTTACGATGGCTCGTTCTCCGGCGTCACGGGACTTGGCGTTTCGGATTCGCGTTTGCCGAGCAGCGGCTGCGGGCCACGGCTATAGGCCGCGTTGGCCAGGGCATAGGTCGACGTCGGGCTGGTATAGAGCAGAAAGACCATGATCAGGATCAACTTGACGGTCACCAGCGTGAGGCCGCCCTGGACCATCAGGCCGGCGAGAATCAGTCCGGCGCCCAGCGTGTCGGTGATGCCGCTGGCGTGCATGCGGCTATAAACGTCGGGAAACCGGATCAGGCCGACCGCCCCGATTAGCGCGAAGCTCGAGCCTGCGATTAAAAGCAGCCAGCTCGCGATGTCGAGCAGGATTTGCATTACGGTTTCCGCTCCGCCTGCTGGCCGGTTGTGCCCAGATCGCCGTACTTGAGCAGCTTCAGCACCGCGATGGTGCCGATGAAGTTAATCAGGGCATAGACCAGGCCGATGTCCAGGAAATCTGGCCGCTCGGTCAAGAAGCCGAGCAGCGCGATCAACAAGACCGTCTTGGTGCCGAAGGTGTTCACGGCCAGGACCCGGTCGTAAACGGTCGGGCCCAAGAGGGCGCGGGTCAGGGCCAGGGCCATGGTGACCAGAATGGCGAGGGTCGCCGCGAAGAACATCAGCCCATGTCCTCGAGCCGCCGCGGACCGGGGCCTTCCATCGCGGTCACGCGCCGGTCCATCGCGCCCGACTTAAGATCGTCGGCCAACGCCGTCGCGATCGCGTGGACCAGAATGGTATTTTCCGAGACCCGGATCGAAACCGTGCCGGGTGTGAGCGTGATCGAGTTGGCGTAGATGACCTGGCCCAGCTCCGAACCCTGGCTCGCCTCGAGGGTGACCATGACCGGATCGATCGGCAACTTGGGGTCGAGAATGCGCCGCGCGACGTCGATGTTGGCCTTGACGATCTCGATCGTCAGCCACATCCAATACGTGATAGCGCGCCAACCCAGGTGAATTGGGTGGCCCTCGCGATCGACCACATCCATGCGATGGGCGATCCCCACGACGGCCAGGCAGGACGCGGCGCCCAAGCCCATCAACAGGGGTGTGTAGATCCCGGAAAACAGCAACCAGGTGCCATAGAGGACAATGCCGAGACTAATAGCGTGCAGCACCAGCGACCCTTCGCCCCCCAAAGTGTCTCTTGCTTTAGTTCTTGCCGGGTCTTAGCGCCCGCTAGGCTACACTCTATACATATCCGGCTCCGCTGCGGCAACTCACGGCTGCCGGTTTGGCCACTTGGTTGCGGGCGGTGGCTCGGGCGGGATTTCGTAGGGCGGCGCTGGTGGCACGATAGGCGGAGTGTCTGGTAAATCCTGACCGTCGCCGTTGGGCTTGCGAAAGGGCTCGGGCGGCGGGTCCGGCGGCGGTTTGGGAATCTGTGCGAAAGACTCCATGAATGGAGGTTAGCACACTCGGGCCTGCCGGCGCGAGGCCGAGGACTATTGGGACTTATCCTTGTTCTCGTACCGTTCCTTCGCTTTGCGCAACTGGTCGGCAAACCGCTCGCATGCCGGCTCCCGCTCCGGGTGGGGGGTGAACCAAACGTAGTCGAAGGGTAGCGTTTCGGCGTTAAAGCGCGCTGCGTAAGCCGTGGGGTCGTTGTCGCCCTCCGCGACTTCGACCATGGCAATGCTGACCGTGCTCCGCCCCGGGGCCAGGCGCTTCAGGTGATACGGCACGGCGTAGTCGCGCCGGGCGTGGCCCTTACCCGTGATGAGCACGGCGCCATCTCGCCCCTCCAATGCCGCACCGTCGATCAAGGCGCCCGCCATATGGGCATCGCGGGCCTGCATGACCGTGGTCATGGGGCCGATCATGGATGCGGGAAGTTGATTGCAATGGGCGTCGACGATGTCTCGGCGTAAGGATCTCGTCAGCTCTTCAGGCATCGGCCTATCGAGGGCCAGTTTTTTCTCTAGGCTCTCGCCCAGGGCCCGGGTGCCTTCCTTGCTGATCGCATTGATCGTCGAGCGCGCCAGGTCGGCCGTCAAGATCGGCGCCCCGGCGTCAAGCGCCGCCTGCGCAATCGGCTGGTACTGCCGCCAAGCGGGCCAGCCTCGCTGTTCCCAGTCGAGTGCGGGGCCTAACCCGGCGGCGTCGCGCGGCTGGCGCGCGATTTGGTCGCGCAGCGCATCTGCCTGATCGGCCGTGAACATCTCGAAGGCAATCGCCGGTTGCCGTCCCTGGATAAATAACTGGGCCACGATCCAGGCTTGGATGCGATGGTGGTCTTCATTGTCGTGTTTTTCACCCAGGAGGACGAAATCAGATTCAGAAATAGTTTCAAGTAGTTGGCGGGAGTTAATGAAGTTTCCGGTGAGGCGGGACCAGATCCTCCCAGAAAGGGGATGGTCTTGGCGAAGCGCCGAGATCCAGGGCCCGCCGTCTGCTTCAAAAGGCGCGGGTGGCGCGGCGCAGGCGCTGAGGACGAGAGACAGGAAGATGACGAGAGGGAAGGATAAGATTCGGTTCATCGGTTCTCTTCGAGTAGGAAAATTGGCGGCGGGTTCGCCGCGACGCGGCTCGAGTGTTCCTATATCCAATGAGCGAAACAGCCCGCAGGATCAAGCCCCGAAACGGACCTGGGGCCGATCGGACTCAAAGCGCGCGGCTAGGCCTCTTCCGCCAGAATTTTCTTGAATAGCGCGATCTGCCCCTCCGTCGTTTCGTCCCAAGAGAACCTTTCCGCATAGGCCCGGGTGTCGGCCCGGTCGGGGGGATCGGCGAGCAAGTCCCGGACCGTTTTCGCGATCGCCTCCGGATCGCGTGCTGGAATCAGGCGGCCCGCCGCCGGTTCGGCGACGACTTCGGGAATGCCCCAGGCATCCGTTGCCGCCGCGGGCGTTCCGCAGGCCATCGCCTCCAGCAGCACGTTCGGCCATCCCTCCCTATCGGACGCCAGGATTAACACGTCTGCGGCACTGTATGCTTGGCGCAATTCGTTATGCGGGACCGGGCCCAGAAGCCGCACGCGCGATTCGATTCCCAGAATTCTGGCAAGATTCTGCAGATGCTCTTTTTCCGGCCCGTCGCCCGCAATGAGCAGGACAGCATTCGGAATCTTGGGGAGGGCCTTGATAACGAAGTCATGACCTTTTCGCGGAATAAGCCCGCCGACCGATAGCAGAATCGGTGGTTCGACACCAAGTTCACGCCTGAAATCGTCACCGGTGCAGGGTCTGAATAGTTCGAGGTCGACTCCGTTGCGAAGGACCCGGATGTGGTTCGGGTCGATGCCCAGATCGATCATGGCATCTTTTAGGGCCTGACATACCGTTATACAGGCCGCCGCCCGGCCAGCAGCCCACCGCAACATGCGGCGGGGCAGGGGGTATTGCGGAATCAGATTGATGTCGGTCCCACGCGCGGTGATCGTAACCGGCTTCTTGAAGTGCCTGCCCAGCATGGCCGCCGCGACGCCGTCGGGATAGAAATAGTGGGCGTCGATCAG
Organism: Kiloniellaceae bacterium; assembly: GCA_021776115.1. Taxonomy (GTDB): domain Bacteria; phylum Pseudomonadota; class Alphaproteobacteria; order Kiloniellales; family J153; genus JAJFGN01. Next base: position 51,841 of record JAJFGN010000035.1, read on the forward strand.
GTCGAAGTCGTAGCCCGAGTCCAACAACCTTGCTACCGCGGGCTTACTCCAGGCGTACATGAGAAGCGGCGCCAGCGACATGCCGAGCTTGGGAATCACGGGATAGCGCGGATGTTCGATGTCGAGGCCGTGGCGGTTCTCGCGCCGGGGCACCGCCGCTAGCCTAGCATAGCTGCCGAATCGGGGGTTCCGCCACGGGAACCAGGGGACTGGCGCTATGACCTGCGAGGTGACGCGCCCATCGGCGGTCAGATGGCGCAGCCGGTTCTCGACGAACACCCCATGGTTTGGCTGCGCCGCATTCGGATAGAGGCTCGAAAAAGTCAGGATTTTCATTGCGCGGACAGTAGTTGCACGAAATGGTTGCTTTTCTGGGAAGGTGTACTTGCGGCTTGCGACGCGTGTCGCGAAATCCGACCAGGGTCGGCTCCTCCCCGGCATTAGTACCACACAACAATGGAATTAAATGACCGTGGAGACGCCTCCATCCTGCCGGCAGCGGCAAGGCCTCTTGGCGCAGGTTTATTTCGGCAGCTAATACAAATAAAGATTCGTTAACATCTGTTATCTATGGTTCCTGGCTGCCATTGGGACTAAGCGGGGCCGCTGCTAGAGGCTGAGATGTGGGGTAGGATGCGGCATGGCGAGTTAGCCGCATTGGGTAATACAGAGGGAACCCGCGTGAGAATCTTAAACTTTGGAGTAATTTACCCTGCCGCGGTTTCCGAGGTTGGTTGCGAAGGCGCTCGCCGGTGAGCCAAGCGAACGAGGCCGAGGTGGATGGGCGCGGCTTGAGCGCGGAATCGGCCAGCGACGCGGCCGCGCGGGCGCGCATTCCGGAACCCGGCCGGAAGCTGAAGATCCTGTACCATCACCGGACGGCCTCGAAGGACGGTCAAGCGGTCCATATCGCTGAACTGACCGAGGCGCTTCGGCGTCGGGGGCATGACCTCGTCTTCGTTGGCCCGGGGTTTGGCGAGGAACAGGGCTTCGGCGGCGACAGCAAGCTGGTCTCCGTGCTGCGGTCGGCCTTGCCGAGGGCGGTCTTTGAGTTTCTTGAGTTCTCCTATTCCGTGATCGCCTATCGGCGTTTGGCCAAAGCCTACCGTGAGCATAAGCCAGACGTCCTTTACGAGCGCTTCAATCTGTTCCTGTTGGCGGGCGGCCTTCTGAAGCGACGTACCGGAATACCGTATTTCTTGGAGGTGAATGCTCCGCTGTTTGACGAACGGGTCAAATTCGGCGGCTTGGCGCTAAAGGCGCTCGGACATTATACCCAAAAACGGGCCTGGCAGGCGGCGGACCGGGTTTTGCCGGTAACAGAGGTTTTGGCGCAGTATCTGCGCCGCGATGGTGTTTCCGATGAAAGAATCTCGGTCATTCACAACGGAATCGATCCGGCACAGTTCCTTGGCGATCTCGATCGATCCTCGGCCAAGGCGCGATTTGGCCTCGAGAACGATCTGGTCCTGGGCTTCACCGGGTTCCTTCGCGAATGGCATGGCCTAAGCAGCGTGATCGAGCTGCTTGCCGACGCGGCCACCGGTTCCGGCGTCAAGCTGCTGATTGTCGGCGAAGGCCCGGGCCGCGCCGATTTGGAGGCTCAGACGGCCAGTTTGGGAATTGCTGACAAGGTCCACTTCGCGGGCCTGGTCGATCGAGAATCGATTCCCGGCGTCGTCTCTGCGTTCGACATCGCCTTGCAACCCGCCGCGACGCCTTATGCCTCGCCTTTGAAGATTTTCGAGTACATGGCGCTCGGTTGCGCCATCGTTGCACCGCGCCAAGCCAACATCGAAGAAATATTGACCGACAACGAATCCGCGTTGCTATTCAATCCCGGCGACCTAGCGTCCATGCGCGACTGCGTGGGCCGGTTGTGCGAGGACGCCTCACTGAGACACAGGCTTGGTGAGTCCGCTCGGCAGGTGATCGTCGATCGGGGCATGACGTGGGATGGCAACGCGAAGCGGATCGAAACCCTGTTCCAGGCCGAGTTGGCCAAACGTCAGTCCCGTGGTGGCGAATGACGCTCCATGACGCCGCTCGTTGCAATATAATGCCTGGCATTCTCCCGGCGAGACGCCGCTTTGTTGCCCGTGATCGAAAAGCCGAATCCGTTAGTGCAAGCATTCCATGAAGATCCTTTATCTTTGCCACCGCTTTCCCTTTCCGCCCGATTTCGGCAGCAAGGTACGCGCCTTTCATACAATCAAGCACCTTGGGCTTAGGCATGAGGTGACTGTGGCCGCACCGGTGCGCTCGTCCAAAGAAGCGCATGCCGGGGAAGGGCTCGAATCCCATTGCCACAAAGTCCTCACGGAGACCATTTCACCGGCGGCGGCGATATCCCGGATGGTGGCCGGAGCGCCGACGTCCCGGCCGGCCTCCATGGCCTATTTCGACTCGCCGGCGCTCAGACGGCGAATCCGGGAAGAAATCGCGCGCACCGACTTCGATCTGATCTTCGTGCATTGCTCATCGGTCGCCCCCTATGTCGAAAATGTTGCCGGCGTGCCAATGATTCTTGATTTTGTGGACATGGATTCACAAAAGTGGCTGGACTATGCGCGGTTTCACAGTTTTCCGCGATCTTTGGTCTATCGGCTGGAAGGGTTGAAGCTTCAGCGGGCCGAAGCGAAGCTGGCGCGGAGTTTCGATTTTTGTACCTGCGCCACGCAGGCAGAGGTCGATACTCTCGAGGGATTCAACACCGAAACACCCGTGGATTGGTTCGCAAATGGTGTGGACCTTGAATATTTTTGCCCCGATGGGGCCCAGAACGATGCCTATGACCCCAATACCATCGCATTTGTCGGGCGAATGGATTATTTCCCCAACGTCCAGGCAATGGTCGATTTTTGCTCCGATGTCCTGCCGAAGATCCAAGCAGGTCATCCCGGCGTAAAGCTGACGATTATCGGTGCTGATCCGACCTCCGCAGTTCAGAATCTGGCCAATATCCCTGGCGTCACGGTCACTGGGACGGTACCTGACGTGCGGCCCTACCTTCGCGGTGCCGCGGTTTCCGTTGCCCCGCTCAGCGTGGCTCGCGGAACTCAGAATAAGATTCTCGAAGCTCTCGCCTTGGGGGTGCCTGTCGTCAGCAGCCAGCTTGCTGGGAGGGGATTCGACGCGGTGCCGGGCGAGCATTTCCTGAGTGCCGCCACCGCTGAGGATTTCGCCGCGCAAACCTTACGCCTTCTGACCGACGCGGGTGAGCGCCGCCGTTTCGCCGAAGCGGGCCGTGCCCGCATGGAGAGTCATCACGGATGGGACGTCGCGATGCGGCGCCTGGACGCGATCGTCGATCGCGTTCTAGCGCGGCGCCGAGTGGGCGCGGCTAGGGTCGCATGAACGGAATACAGAAGAACCATTCCATTATAGCGCTGGCGCTAGATGATTCGCGCCGGCTTGCAAGCGCGCAAGGAAGGTTAAGGTCTTGAATAAACCTGCCGCGAAGTCCAACGGGGCCAAGGGGCCCTTAGTCTCCGTCATTATACCGTCATTTAATTCGGAGAAGACGATTTTGCGCGCCCTAAAGTCAGTGCTTTCCCAAACACACGGTGACTACGAGATCGTTATTGCCGACGACGCAAGCACGGATGGCACTAGGCGGTGTGTTGAATCTCTGGACGATCCGCGTATCACATTTCTCGAAAGCGAAGAGACGGTCAACAGGGGTCCGGCTGTGGCGCGCAATAGAGCGCTTGCTGAGTCTCAAGGCGAATATGTCGCGTTTCTAGATTCCGACGATGAATGGCTTCCGGAGAAGCTGGCGAAGCAAGTCAAAGTTTTGGACTCGAACCCCGATTGCAGCATTCTTGTCAGCAATGCTTATGATATTTCACCTGAAGGTGAGATCGTTGGAACCGAGTTCGACTCCCCCTCCCCGTCGCGCGGCCGGGAAGCATGGCGAGACTTGCTGAAACACTCCTTCATCGAAACGTCGAGCGTCATGACCCGCAGGGCACTGGTCCGCGAAGTGGGGGCTTTCGACCCCAAACTATTCGTCTCACAGGACCAGGACCTGTGGATCCGCCTTGCGCTGCAAGGCGAAGTCTGTGTCATAGACGAGGTTCTAGGTAAGATACATATTGTTCCGACCGGCCATATGTCGCGCAACGCACATCGGCAGGTAGAAATTATGTTACCGATGATCGAGAAGCACGTTGAACAGCTTGCCTCTAAACTGTCATCGCGCGAAATCGGCGAAATACTGGGGTGGCGCTATCAGGCCGTAGGACGGACACTCTTTTTGTCCGGAAGCTACGGCGCCGGAATCAAACTTCTCGCCAAGGCCAGCGTGCGCAACGGAAACTGGCTTAGCAATTTTTTCTTTCTCTGCCACGCCAATCCTGCCGGTGTCTTTTTTAAGAGAACGATCAAAGCCGCGCTGCGCGGTAGTCAAGCCTCACCTAGACAGCAAGGCCTTTGATGGATTCCCGCACATGCTTGCTGCTATCTCCTTACCCGCAGCACTGTGGCCGTCTTTGTTCCAATGGCCCTTACCGATGTTGGGTCCGAAACCATGCAGATAGACGTTTTTCTGCTCGGCGTACTCAGCCAAGGGGTCGACCAAGGTTACCACCGGAATATTGTTTTTTTCCGCCAGCCGCCGGATGCGCAAGTCGGGATAACGCAAGTGAGCTACCTGCTTCCATTGCATGAAAGCTTGTCGAACGGACACGTCGGGATTGACCTGGATGCCGTTGGTCAGAGTGACGATCCATAAGTCGGCCCCCTTCGCGCGGACTTCCGATGACATGGTGAGGAGCAACGCTTCCGTTACGTCCCATGCCTTGGCCCAGGTTGCGTCCGGTGGTGACGTGTAAATTGCGTGATCGAGACCGTCTTCCAATCCCTGCGGAAGATTCCCGCGCGCGAGTGGCGAATCTTCTTCGTTGGGCGATCTGGCGCTCCAGGTCGATAACACTCTGCGAACTTGCTGGACCAGCTGAACGATGCGAAGGCTATTGAGCCTCCGGTTCAGTTGGTCAAATCCTATGGCAAGTTTAAAATCAAAGCTCGACGTTCGGAAACTTTTGTCCAAGGCGAGTTTGCCGTTTTTGAGCTCGAAGTACGGGACAGTCGGATTCTTCCTTAACGCCATGGAATTATCCGTGATGTCGTTTCCCGTCAAAAAGGCGAGCAGGACAATGTCGGGGTCGTATTTCCAGACGTGCCGACGCAAGGTCAGTAACTCCTGAGCCGTTCCGTACCCACCCACGCCGAAATTGATCACTTCGACCTTACGCCCTCCCAGGACGTCGCATTTTGCGAGATCGCTCTCAAAGACCTTCCAAAATGCGTGCTCGATCGGCACCTGCTGAGCCTCCGCGTAGGAATCGCCGAGGACCGCGATCCGCAACGTGTCACCGGGTTTCTCGAGTGAGTGCTCGTCGTCGCGCAAGCCATCGTTATTGATTTTGATGTAGGCTCGCCCCTCGGCTGTCTGCCAACCCTCGGCGTTTGGGGCCAAGGCAAATCCGCGATCGGGGTCGATTGTCGTGAACACGGGATAGGATATCCCGACGACCCGAAGCATGGCCTCCACGATCCCAAGGGACACCAGTATACTACAAGAGAAAAGTAAGAATTTCTTCATGATTATTGATTTATATGAACCAGTACTAATAAACTTGTGTGGCCCGTTGCGGACGACATGGAAGCGCTGGAATTAGAATCAAGCTAGGTTCATAACAAAGTCAGAGCCTTCTGATCCATTTAAACCAGTTGTCCGGCGCTATGCCAGCAAGTACTTTCAGCTTGCTGGTGAGCTTTAGGAGCTTGTGTCAACCTCGCTAGGATCAGAATTCAGAATGAGTTGGATCATGCGATTTCGGAACGGGGAGATCAATGGAACCGGTCATTTTTTTTCTCGCTATAGGATGTATCCTTTATATCGTGTACTGGGGCCTTAGGAACGATAAGGCAAAATCTATTTCGGACCAGCAGGGTTTGATCAGGATGCGGGATCACAGCTCAGCGGACGAAGATAGCGCGCCCAAAGCCCGTTAGCTGCCTTGGAGGCCGAGCTATTGAAGCACAGGTTCAAAACCCGTGGACAGGTTATGAACCAAATGGCTAATCCCGCTAAGCTGGCGCCTCCATACCTCACAAAGGCTCGCCGGAATATTTTTTTGACTTTACCTATTGTATCTCTAATGCATGCCCAAGAAAATGCGACTGGCCCGGCAACTAATTCGGGACCAGTATTGAGGGTGTTTTCAGGCGCCCAAAGAATCGCCCGAGATCGCATGTCCGCGTGGAAGCCGGCTGTCCAGATAGCGATGAGATGTTTTCGGCCCATTACCCACTTGCTTGCAATTCTGATCTTCACCACCGTTTGGGCGGCGGCTGCCAGCGCTCAAGTAAAGCGATCCGAGGTTGTGTATCACGAACAATCGAAAAGTTGGTATCAGTTCGTTCAGCACGATGTTACGGATTCGAAGAGTTGGGATGATGCAAACAAGCTAGCCAGGGGTTTAGCGCACAATGGCATACAGGGCCGGCTGGCCGTGGTCGACGACGCCGAAACCAACGAGTTCCTACGCAAGACCTTCAAGCCCGATGTCGACACCTGGATAGGGCTCAGGTATTTTTGTAAATTCCACAAGGTCGTTTGGGTTACGGGCGAAATCCTGGACCGGCAAGGATATCAGCGCTGGGCGGGCCAGTGGTATCGAAGGTCGGAAATAACCTGCGAAAATCAGGCAATGGACTATATGCCTGTGTATTTTACACCTGTCAGCCAAGGCTTTCGCTGGCAAGCCTCGGGTTTGCTTAAGAAATTCTACGCCTATATCGTGGAGTTTCCGGGCGCGCGAGAGTAAGAATTTAGGTAGGTGCGGTTTTTGCCGACAAGACGGCCAGGCATGCCGTCTTAGGATGAATGGCCTATGCGCGACATCGTAATTTTCGCTTCGATACTCGGCCTGATTCCCGTCGTGCTAATACGACCCTATGTCGGAATTCTTCTTTGGGCCTGGATTTCCTATATGAACCCCCACCGGCTTGGCTGGGGATTTACCTTCGACTACCCCTTCGCCATGGTAGTCGGGGTCGCGACGATATTGGCTTGGGTGATCTCGCGAGAACGTAAAATACCCCCCAGCGATGCGGTAACCGTTCTGATCATCGTTTTGGCGATCTGGGTGTCGATCACGACCCTATTCGCGGAGGTTCCCGATGAAGCCTTTACGTTCTGGGGCCGGACGATGAAGCTTCTGGTCATGACGGTGGTCGCGATCCTTGTCGTCAACACACGCGAACGGATCCATGCGCTAATTTGGATTATCGTCATATCGGTCGGTTATTTTGGCGTCAAAGGCGGATTGTTTAGTTTGGTTACCGGCTCAAAGTATCTGGTCTTGGGGCCGCCCGACAGCTACCTCGAAGATAACAATTCGTTGTCTCTCGCCCTTATCATGATTGTGCCTCTAATACGCTACCTTCAGCTTCATTCTTCGGTCGTTTGGGTGCGGCTTGGCCTTTATGTAGCCTTGCTTTTGTGCCTGGTCGCCATTGTCGGATCTTACTCACGGGGCGCGCTTCTGGGCGCCGCGGCTATGCTAGTGGTCATGGTTGTCAAATCGCGCAGGCGCGGACTGATTATCGGCGCCGGTTTGATCATCGCGACCTTTGCCCTTGCGTTTACGCCTGAAGGGTGGCTCGCGCGGATGCAGACGATCGGTACGTACGAGGAGGATGAATCGGCCCAAGGGCGTTTCGATGCCTGGAAATTCGCCTACCGACTTTCGCTTGACCGGCCGATTGTCGGCGGTGGGTTCCGGGTCGAAAACGCCGACGATCTATTCTTGAAATATGTACCGGACGCCCCGCGAGCTCGTTCCTTCCACAGCATTATTTTTGAAATGCTTGGTGAACACGGCTGGGTCGGCCTCTCGATATCCATTGCGCTCCTATTCGCGGGTGTGATCCTAGCGCGCTCGGTCGAGCGCCGGAGTAGAGGGCGGCCCGATCTCCTTTGGGCCAGGGACCTAGCGGCAATGTGCCAAGTGGCCATGGCCGGTTACTTTGTAACGGGCTTGTTTCAGGACCACGCCTTCTTCGATCTCTACTACCACGTCCTAGCCGTGATCGCCGTAATCTATGGGATAGTAAAAAAGGAAACTGCGGAATTGGAAGCGCCACATCAAGTAACGCTGGGAACCAGGGCCGAGCAAATCGGCGTGAGTGTTCCTGGCGGCATGAAAATTGGCACCGATCTGCGCAGCATCCGTTAATTGCATTGACGCTTGGCATAAGCGCTATTGCTCACAATACTTCGACTGTGCCGACCATACCAAAAGTCGCGTGCCGAAGTGCCATCCACATCCAATTTGGCCCTAACGCCGAGGTTGCAACCGAAATATCAAGGAATAAAGTATTGCGTTGTCGGAATTACCATAATTTACATCGCTAATTTTTGGCAATAACTTGGATACATACTGGTATGCCTTCTATACTATCATTATTGGTAACTAGGCAGGCCATTTGGGGAAATCCGGTTTGGTGGTAGAGCCTCAAATGGACAAGTGGTGCATCGCAGTCTTTTGCCGCAATGAGGCACAGACGATCGAAACTTGTCTCACTAAGGTGCGGGAGGCATGTGGCGAGCGCAACTTCGAAGTATTTGTTTTTATCAACGGCTCATCCGATGCGACTACCCGAATTGTCCAGAAGATGCTCACGGAGAACGGGGATTGGCTTAGAGCATATGAAATCCCATTTCCTGACAAATCAAACGCTTGGAACCAATACATTCATGCTATTCGGCCGAACGGCGGAATATATTTTTTCGTCGACGCGTACGCAACGGTTTCTACAGAGTCCTTCGAGAGGCTGTTTCGTGCGCTAAATAAGAACCCGTCTGCTAACGCCGCAACCGGGGTGCCAACCTCGGGCCGAACTGTGCGGCATCTAATCGATACGATGAAACGCGAAGGCGGTCTTCATGGTTCGCTACATGCGCTGTCAGCGGGCTTTGTAGAACGCATCCGAGCGCGAGAGATAAGGCTTCCCGTCCGTTTATACCGGAATGATGGATTAATTGGCGCTATGGCGATGCACGATTTGGCGCCGATGGAAGTGCCATGGTCTCCTTCAAAGATATTGGTCGTTGAGGAGGCGACCTGGGATCACAGGCGTCTGTCGCCGTGGCGTTGGGACGACGTTCGGCGTCAGTTAAACCGAATGGTTCAACAGGCACGCGGTCGATACGAGAACCAGGCAATCAAAGAGATCGTTTATTCGAAAGGCTTTGAAGGTATTCCAGATGTTGCCGACCAAATGATACTTGACCACATTAGTCGTTCAGCCTCGGTTTCACCCGGCCTCTTTTTCAAAGACCCGTTCGCATTTGTCGCTCTGCGGCGGGTTTGCAATGCTATACCGCCGACCCTAGATCAGCTCACACCACGGCGCTTGTATCCTCTTTGAGAATGAAGCTGAAGTTGTAGCAGGCGATGGCGAGGATGGCGTGGCCGACGCCGCTATCTTGACCCTTGGGTAGCTGTGGCCGCGATAGCCCCCGGATTGGGTTAGGGCCGGGCTCCATGCCGACCCGCTTCTCACACTCCTGGCCACAATGGGGGACTGAGGTGTGATTGTCATACTGATCGCCGTGTCGGGCCCTGGCGTCCAGCAGGACTCAGCTAACAAACGATTTCCGTTGGCGCCTTCCCAGTTCTTGACGGACGGTCTGGGAACAGCTGTCTAATCTCTCGCGACCGGTATTCTACTTCCTTTCAACCTTGCCCGGGATGGAGGCCACGAAAAATCGCAAGTCTCCATCCCGTTTGAAGGCGGGGCAGTCGTACCCTACGACGGTTAGGGGATCACAGTCGGTAGTCCGCCATTCTGGAAGATCATGTAGACGTATTGCAATTCACCCTTGTTGTTGGCCAAGTACAGGTTCCCAGAAGAGGAGTCGAATTGCGTATCGATAAAGTGGCCAACCTCATTGTCACCGGCAGTGCGCTGAGTGGCCGACCCGTAAACCCCCTTAGTGCCGCGATTGAAGAAGAACTTGGCACGGTCCAGAAGCTGCGTGTCACCGGTGAACTTGTAGCCCCACACGAGGGTATTGACCAGTGACGTGGGATACACCGGATCCCAGGAAGTACCGCCGGAGTAGTTGTGCCAAGGCTGGCCATCCACGATGCCGAAGATGCTCCCGGTGTAATTGACCGTCGGATCCATTCCGTATTGATCGACAAATTTCGCCATGGCGGTCATGCGAGCTCTGATATCCGCCCGCCCCGTGACCCGATAAGCCTGCGCGAAGGCTTCGGTGAGTATACCGAGTTGGAAAGTTAAAATGACTCGGTCACCGGAGCTATATGATCCGGCGCCTAGAGCCTGGTCGGTCTGCCAATCACCCACGAAATACATACCGCGCGCGTCCCAATCCGGCGATGCCATCCATAGTTCGATGAGCTTGTCGCGAAGTGCGATCCACCGTGGCTTTTGTGTGGCTTCCGCCACATAGGTCGCCAGGATCAGGTGGCGCGCACCACCACGGAAGCCGTAATACGCCATCTCCCTGCCTGGAACGTAGATCGAATCGTTGTATATACCCTCGACCACCGCTGCCAAATTTTCCGCTTCGTCAAGAGCCGCTGTGTCGCCAGTGTACCCGGACCAGTTTACAAGGCCCCATCCGTACATGTGATCGTTTCCGAAGTTGTCGCGGTCAAAACAGTAGTCCGTATAGCCGCCGTCACATCCTAGGCGGTAGTCGTTCTTGAAATAGTTCGCCCAGAAAGTCGCGCGATCCAGATAGCCCTGTTCTCCCGTCCGCAGGTACATATGCAGATAGGTCCATAAATCGTCACCCTCGGTTTCGTAATGAATATCAGGTGTCAAGCCAAAGCCTGCATCGCCCGAGAAATTGGGCTCCTGGCTTGCAGACCAGGTCCAGCCCCAACTAGCGTAGGTATCCTTTTCATCCTGCAGAGTCGGCATCGGGAAACCGCCGAGACTTCCGCCGGGCAAGGGTGGCTGACTCGGGGCCGATACCGTCACGGTAGCGTTCGCGGAAGCGGTTCCGCCAGCCCCTGCGCATGCCAGCGAGTAGGTCGTTGTCTGCGATGGCGACACGGTTACCGAGCCATTTATCGCCTTAGCTCCCGTCCAGCCGCCGGAGGCGGTGCATGCCGTTGCGTTTGTGGACGACCACGTGAGGACGGTCGATTGACCGGAAGTAATAGTACTCTGCGCCGAAGAAAGGGTCGTGGTTGGCGCCGGCGTCGAGCCACCTCCTGAGCCACCTCCAGCGGCGTGCTTGTACAACGTCACACGACAATTGCTGTTGCCATTGCACGTCGCGAACAGGACCACGCCGTAAGTGCCGACCGGCGTTGCAGCAACTCCGTGAATAGGATTGTCGGCCCACACTGTCGTGAAAATCGGCGCGCTGATGTTCTTGTTGGTCCAGCGATCCGCGACCAGGTCGTAGGTCCAGAACTGTCCGTTGCGAAAGAACACCAGGTATTCGCCGGTGACTGGGTCGACCGTCAGCATGGAAGAATTGATTCCCACATCGTACGGCGCGGGAGCCAGTGTTTTGACGTTGCCGCTGGCATCCATGCTGTACAGGGCCTTGCTGCCGTTACCACCGCCGAAGACCATGACCTTATGAATCGGGTTGTATTCGGCCACGTTGTGGTACGGACCCATGGGAAGTCCCCCTGCGATCCGCTGCCAGTTGTTTGTGGAGCGATTCCAGAATGCAACGGCGCCAGTAGTCCCAGTGTCCGAGCCGGCCCAGAACAGGCCGCCCATTTCTGGGAAGTATTCCAGACCGCCGAGGTTGCCCGGATCCCCATGTACGGAGAACGGGATTGCGGGCAGTGCACTCCATTGAGATCCGTTCCAGCGACGAATTGTGGCCGACTCCCATGACTTACTGAAGAAATCGCCGGTAGCTGGATCGACCGCCATGTGGTCGTAGCCGTGGTTGGTCGCCGAGGGCGCCCAGGACGGGGTGCCATTGTCGACCCAAGTGTTATTCGACTCGTTGTATGTAATGAACCTCGTTGCATCCAGGTGATCGCCGCCGACGTACTCTAGTTGTCGGCGAATCGGGTTCCAGTTCAAATCGTCGGTGAACCCGAAAATTATACCGCTGGCACCGGAAGCCGCTAGGGCTGGGTTAATGTTGTTGGTTTGCAGGGTGCCCCATTGGCCTGCCGTCAAGCTGTTGGCGAGACCCGACAACGAATTGCCGCTCGTCGAGGCGCCTCCGCCACCAGACCCACCGCCACCGGACCCACCGCCGCCAGACCCACCACCGCCGGATCCACCGGACCCGCCGCTGCCGCCGCCGGATCCACCGCCGCTACCAGCGTCGATGGTCGCGAGCTGGGAAGCCGGCACCGAAGCGGCGTTGAAAAGACTCGTGACCTCCGCCGCGCTTAGGGCGCGGTTATACACGCGGGCGTCGTCCATCTGTCCTGCGAAGTTGCGCCCTTCGGCCTCGCGCATGCCCAGATAAACGGCTCGGCTCGAGCCATCGACGGCGTCGGTTTTAGTCTGCACGCCCTGGTCGAGCACGCCGTTCACATAGATTCGCTTGTTCGTGCCGTCGTAGACCATCGCCAAGTGAATCCAGCCGTTCGGCGTGAATGAGGAAGACGAAATTAGGTCCTGGCAGTCGAGGCGAAAGCGGAACTTGTTGCCCAAAGTGAACATGGAATAGACATCGCAACCGCCTGCGTCCGTACGCTTGGAGATCATCCGCGAGCCGTCGGGATGCCCACCGTCGCTGGGTTTGATCCACGCGGCCAGGGTTATTGCTTTTCCGGTCACGTTAAGGGCCGGGTCATTGTTGGCAACCACGTAATCGCTGCCACCGAATGATAGGGCGGAAGCCGCCACACCACTGGCCCAAGTGGCCCCGAAGATGGTGCCATTGGCGCTACCCGCGCTATCGCCGGCTGTGCCTCCGCTGCCTTCGTCGAACTTCCAATTTGCCAAAAGGGCGGGATCGCCACCCGAGCCTCCGCCGGCGGTACCGGTATCGATTTCAGCGGTAATTGAGACTTGGTCGGCGGCGCTGGTGAGCGCGCCGTCGTCGACCGTGAGGCTGGCGAGGTAGAGCCCTGCGACATCCAGGGCCAGGGTCGGCTGGGCG
>JAJFGN010000036.1 GCA_021776115.1 Kiloniellaceae bacterium
GGAAACTCCGGCAATTCGTCGAGGAACAACACGCCCAGGTGCGCGAGCGAGATTTCGCCCGGTTTCGCGCGCAGGCCACCGCCGGCCAGAGCCGCCAGCGAAGCCGAGTGATGGGGGTCGCGAAAAGGGCGCTGGCGCAGCAGGCGGCCGCCCTCGAGTTGCCCGGCAACCGAATGGATCATGCTGACTTCCAGCGCCTCGGCTGGGGTCAAGGGAGGTAAAATACCGGGCAAACGCTGCGCCAGCATGGATTTGCCGGCGCCCGGCGGTCCGATCATCAAGAGGTTGTGTCCGCCCGCGGCGGCGATCTCCAATGCGCGCTTGGCGCTTTCCTGGCCCTTGATGTCCCTCAGGTCGAGCCCGCCGCCTGCGCCCGCCGCCTCGGCGAGCGCGGGCGTGGGCGGCGTCAGAACCTGCGTGCCTTTGAAATGGTTGATCAGAGCCAGCAGCGAGTCGGGCGCCAAGACCTCGATGCCGTTGGCCCAGGCCGCTTCGCCGCCTTGTGCCGCCGGGCAAATCAAGCCGCGCTCGCACGCCAACGCATGCAGGGCCGCGGGCAAGACCCCGGCGACACCGCTGATCCGCCCGTCCAGCGCCAGCTCGCCGAGCGCGCAATAGCCCGCGATCTCATCGACCGGCAGCACTCCCATCGCGACCAGGATGCCGAGCGCGATGGGCAGATCGAAATGGCTGCCCTCTTTCAGCAGGTCGGCGGGCGCGAGGTTGACCGTGATACGCTTGGGCGGCAGGGCCAGGCCCAGGGCGGTCAAGGCCGCGCGAACCCGCTCCCGGCTTTCGCCCACCGCCTTGTCGGGCAGGCCGACCACGGTAAAGGCGGGCATGCCGCTCGCCAATTGCACCTGGGCATCGACATCGACGACCTCGACACCCTGGAACGCGACCGTGTTGACCCGCGCGACCACTCAACCCCCCGATCGGACGTGCCGGCAGGCATGTTGGCCCGCTTCTTACGCCCCTTCCTACTATTGTAGGAAAGCAATTGTAGGGGGCCGGTGGCCGATAAACCAGTACGCTTGATGAGCCTGTCAGGTCACCACGGGGCCGCCGACTGGCTCGGTGACTGCGAGCAGCGATGGGTGCGCAGGCATGTTTTCGTTCAGGCCCGGCAAGAACCGCCGCCGCGAAGTGGACGTGGCGAAGCTTAAGCTTGCTCCTCGAACCCGGTCAGCACATTGACGGTGTTCTCGCCCAGCGCCTCAACCGCGTAGCCGCCTTCCATGACGAAGAGCGTCGGCAGGCCAAGCCCCGCGAGCCGCCGGCCGACCGTGAGGTAGTCTTCGCTCTTCAGCTTGAAGCGCGAGATCGGATCGTACTCGAAAGTATCCAGGCCTAGCGAGACGACCAGCGCGTCGGGCGCATACTCGGCGATGCGCCGGCAACTCTGTTCCAGAGCTTGGCTCCAAAGCTCAAAGCCGGTGCCCCAGCGCATCGGGAAGTTTAGGTTGAAGCCTTCGCCCACGCCGGTTCCGGTCTCCTCCTCATAGCCGGAGAAATAGGGAAACTCTTGTGCCGGGTGGCCATGCAGCGAGACGAAAAGCACGTCGGCGCGGTCGTAAAAAATCGCCTGTGTGCCGTTGCCGTGGTGATAGTCGACATCGAGGATCGCCACCTTGCGGCCGCCGCCGTCGAGGAATGCCTGGGCCGCGATCGCGGCGTTGTTGAGGAAGCAATAGCCCCCGTAGGTGTCGGTATTGGCGTGGTGCCCCGGTGGCCGGCACAGGGCGAAGGCTGCGCGCGCGCCGGCGGCGACGAGGCGCTGGCCGGTCAAGGCGACATCGGCCGCACTGCGTGCCGCGGTCCAGGTCCCGGGTGTGATCGGCGTGCCGGCGTCGAGCGAGAAGTAGGAGAGCTTACCGTCGATCGTCTCCGGCTCACGCGGGTGGAAGCCGCGGGTCGGCCAGACAAGCGGCAGGGCGTCATAGGCGCCGTGCTCGGCCACCCAGGCATCCCAAGCGCTTTCCAGGAAACGCAGGAAAGGCGCTGTATGGACACGCGCCACGGGCTCCGGCCCATGCCGCTCCGGCGCAACCACGGGCCCTAGGGCGCTTTCCGTGACTCTGGCGAGCACAATATCCGCGCGCCTGGGCATCTCGAAGCAGGGCACCAGCTTGCCGTCGATCAACTCCGATTGGCCATTTTGCAGGCGGTGGTCGTCAGTATAAACGGTCTTCATGTCAGGTCCGCGACCGGCTCACGCCCGGGCACGGCGGTCCCGGCCGCCTCTGGCGCGATCACCTGGATATGCTGGGCGCGCCAGGTGCCCGGCCAGACCTCGGCCCCGCCCCGGCGCAGCGCGCGCAATGTGGCAATCGGCAGATCGCGCGCCATCAGCACCGGTCCCGGACCCGCCACCCTGTCGCGCGGCCCGATATCGGCCCAGGTGCCGGTATGGCCTAGAACCTCCTCGCAAGGCACATAGGCGGCCGCGCCGGAGGTGTTGCCGGCCCGCTTCTTTCCCGTTAGCGCCGCGCCGATGCAGCCGACGGCGCAGACCGCTGCCTGCAACTCCACGGCGCGCGCCTTGGCGCAGGAAAAGACCCGCGAATAGCCTGACAGTTTTTCGGTCATCGAGGGCACGAACAAGACATCGAGGTCATACGGCGCCAGCAGGCTGGCCAGTGCCGGCATCTCGACGTCAAGACAGATCAAAGTGGCGAGGCGCAGGCCGCCCCACTCGACGACCTCGACCCGATTGCCCGTGGTCAGGTTCCAGGCCTTGGGGTCGCGCTCGCCGGGTGTCAGGCACAGCTTGTCTTGCGCGATCGCGCGCCCGTCCGGCAGGAACAGCCACGCCCGGTTGAGATAGGGTGGCTCGCCCGGCGTGGGGCTTTCCGCCGCGACCGGCAGGGTTCCGGCCAGAAGCGCGATGCCGTGGCGTGTGGCGAGCGGCGCCACGGCGGCATAAGCCTCCGGCGCGCGCGCCGCAAGCCAAGGAATTTCCTCGTGCGGCGCGAGGCCCTCGGGCGCGAAGGATAACCACTGCTCAGCCGCGTACTCTGGCATAACCAGGATATCCGCGCCCTCGGCTTTGGCCGCGGCCAGCCGTTCCTCGACCCGCGCCGCCCAGGCGCCGATGCCGTTCAACGGGACCGCTAAGTTGGTTGCCCAAAGGGCGACACTGAAGGTCTCGATCATAGAATGCCTTCCAACCGCAAAAATAGAGCCGGACGCTCCGATGCTACGCCCGGCTCTAATCTTCGCAAGCGGCTCTTACTTCAACTGAGCCTCAGCCACCCTATTTTCGCAGTTCGGTCCAGATGGCGGTATACATCGCCTGAACTTCCGGCCGGCAAGTCGGCATGAAAACACCGCTCTTGGCGAGTTCGGCCGGAATGGCGATTTCCGGTGCGGTCTTCATGTCCTCGGGCATGAATTTCTCCGAGCCCATGATACCGTTGGCATAGCGCGCGAACGCCGAGATCAAGGCCGCGTTCTCTGGGTCCATGACGAAGTTCTGGAACAGCTTGGCGTTCTCGGCGTTCTTGGCATCCTTAAGCACCGCCGCACTGTCCATAAAGAACGGAAATCCCTCCTTGGGGTAGCCGAATGCCACGTCCGAGTTCTTCAGGCGCGAACGGAAGGCCGCACCGTTCCAATAGGCCGAGGCGGCCAGATCGCGTCGGGCGAATTTCTCGATGACGCCGTAATCCATAGAGAGCCACTTTGGCTTGGCCGCGACCAGGACGTCACGAACCTTTTTCAGGATCGCCTTGTCGTCGGTGCAAGGCTTGCCGCCCACGTACATGATCGCAAGACCCATGACGTCCACCATTTCGGGCGCGACGTTGATCTTGCCGGCCAGCTCCGCCGGCGGATCGAGGAAGATCGCCGAGGTGTTTATATCGCCCTTATAGACCGAGGTGTCGACGACCATGCCGACTGAACCCCACTGCCACGGCACCGTGTAGCGGCGACCCTGGTCCCAGCTCACGTTCACCCAGCGCGGATCGACGTTCTTGAAGTTCTCCATCTGGTCGGGCCGCGTCTCAAGCAGCAAGCCTTCGCTAATGAAGATCGGAACGTAACTTGCCGAGGGCACGACAATGTCGAACCCGTGTCCGCCCGCCTTGACCTTGGCGAGCGCGGTATCGTTCGAATCGTAATCGGTAACCGTGACCTTGACCTTGTAAGTTTCCTCGAACTTCTTGACCAGGTCCGGGTTTGTGTAGTTGCCCCAGTTGTAGATGTTGAGTTCACCTTCTGCCGAGGCCGTGCCGGCCCAGGCGAGTAAGATCAGGCCAAGACAACAACTCCCAATTTTCCTTATCATTTAGCCTCTCCCTGTTGGAATTAGATATGAAACCTTAGTCACCCTTCCTGCTGAAGGCAAAAAAGACCGAAACGATCAGTACCGATATTGCCAGCAAAACACTCGATATGGCATTAATTTCAGGCGTGATGACCCGCCGCAACTGGCCCAGCATATAGGTCGGCAGGGTCTCCTGTCCCGCCGACTTCACCAACTCCGTGATCACGACGTCGTCCAGCGAAATAACGAAGGCGAGCACGCCTCCGGCCATAATTCCGGGCCAAAGCAAAGGTAGCGTGACCCGCCGGAAGGCCCGCCATGGCGTCGCGTAGAGATCGGCCGCCGCGGTTTCCAGGGCCAGGTCCATGCCTTCCAGGCGGGCCCGGATCGGCAGATAGGCGAAGGGGATACAAAACGCGGTGTGCGCGGTGATGAGATAGAGCAAGCCGGTATAGCCGGTCGCGACCTTGATCAAGGCAAAGAAGATCAGCAGCGCGACCCCGGTGACGATCTCGGGCACCATCAGCGGCTGATTGATCAGCGCATAGACGACCGTTAGCCCCCTATAGGGCCGGGTTCGGGTTGTCCCAAGGGCGGCCATGGTCGCCAGGGTTGTCGCCGCCAGCGACGCACATAGGGCGATGATGAGCGAACGGGTCGCCGCTTCGATGACCAGATCGTTCTCCCAGGCCGATCTGTACCAGCGCCAGGAAAACCCCTCCCACACGGCGATCGAGTTGCCGGAATTGAAGGAATAGACGACCAGAACAATGATCGGGGCATAGAGCGCGAAGAAGCAGAACAGCGCGATCGCGGTGAAGCCCGGCTGGCGCTTGATCGAAAACGGCCGGCGGAGGCGCGCGCCTCTAGCCATGATCCCCTGCCGCGCGCCGCGTGCCGCGCACATAGACGATCAAGGCAATCATGACGATCGCCAGCAGGGTGATCGACAGGGCGGCGCCCAGCGGCCAATTTCGCCCTTGGCCGAACTGAAGCTCGATCAAGTTGCCGAGCATCATGTTCTTGCCGCCTCCGAGTATGCGCGGCGTCACATAGGCGCCGAGCGCCGGGATGAAGACTAGAATGAATCCCGCGACGATACCGGGTTTCACCAGCGGAATGATGACCCGTGTGAAGACCCGAATGCGCGTCGCATAAAGATCGTATCCCGCCTCCACGAGCCGAAAATCCAGCTTCTCCATGGAGGCATAGATCGGCAGCACCATGAGCGGCAGGTAGACGTAAACCATGCCGAGGGCGATCGCAAAGTTCGTGTACATCATCTGAATCGGCTCGTCGATGATGCCAAGGGACATGAGGACCGTATTTACGATGCCTTCATTGCGAATGACTTCCATGATCGCGAAGGTGCGGATCAAAAGATTGGTCCAGAACGGAATCGTGATCAGAAACATCCACAGGTTTCGGGTTCTCGGCGGCCGGGTGGCGATGAAATAGGCGGTTGGAAAACCAAGCGCCACAGCCAGAATCGTGGTCAGGAAGGATAGTTTGATCGAGCGCCACAGAATCGATAAGTGGGCGTCGGCGTAGCTCATCGTCCCGTCGAAGATGTCGCGTTGAAAGACGACCTTGAACCAGGCCTCGCCCGAAAATTCCCAGACCACGCCGCCATAGGCCCCGGCCTTGAGAAACGAATAAGCCAAAACGATCAACAGCGGTCCCGAAGCGGCAAGAATCAAGACCAGCAGGGCGGGCGCCGTGAGAAACCAGCGCCGGCGGATGGCGCCGCGCTCGGCCGTGCTGGCGATGGTCAGGGGCCTGCGATCGGGATCCGGTTCAAGGTCAAGGGCCGCCATTCTAGTCCCTCAACACCTGAGCGGCGTTTTCGGCGAGGATGACACCGACCTCGGCGTTTATCCGGTCGGTTTCCTCATGTCCGCGCGCGTTCTGCATGCGCACGGTAAAGAGGCTCCCATCCGCGAGCCGCACGTGATAGTGGGTGTCGGTGCCGAAATAGACGATGTTCTCGAGCCTGCCGGAAAATGTGGCCTTTGCCGCATCGAGCGTTAGGCTTGCGTGTTCGGGCCGGACCACGACCGTCACCTTGCCGGTCAATCTGCCGCCCTCCGGCAGGGAGGCCGCGATCTGGGCGCCGGAGGAAAGCCGGATCTGAGCCTGGCCATGTCCGCTGGCCACAATCTCCGCCTCCAGATAGTTGGTCTCGCCGATGAAGTCGGCGACGAAGCGCTTGGCCGGATGCTCATAGATCTCGCGCGGGCTTCCGACCTGCAGAATCTTGCCCTGGCTCATAACCGCCACGCGGTCCGACATGGTAAGCGCCTCTTCCTGATCGTGGGTCACGAACACGAAGGTGATACCGGTATCCTTCTGCAGGCGCTTGAGCTCGATCTGCATTTCCTTGCGCAGCTTGAGGTCGAGTGCCGATAGGGGCTCGTCGAGCAATAAGACTTTTGGCCGTGGCGCCAGCGCCCGGGCTAAAGCGACGCGCTGCTGTTGGCCGCCGGAGATCTTGTTGGTCGCCCGATCCCGCAATTCCTCCATGCGCACCAGGCGCAGCATGTCGTTCACGGTCTTTTCGATCTCGCGTTTCGGCTTGCCGAGCATCTCGAGCCCGAAGGCCACATTTTCCATTACGCTCATGTGCGGGAACAGGGCGTAGTTCTGGAACACCGTGTTGACCGGCCGACGAAACGGCGGCAGGTGCGCGAGCGGCGCGCCGTCGAGCAGGATCTCGCCCGCGCTCGGGCTTTCGAAGCCGGCGATCAGGCGCAAGAGCGTGGTCTTGCCGCAGCCCGAGGGCCCGAGCAGCGTGAAGAATTCGTTCTCGTGAATTGTGACCGAAACGTCGTCGAGCGCGCGTACCGCGGCGGCGGCGGCGTCGAAGACCTTGCTGACGCCACGGACTGCAATGCCCTTGGTGGTTCCGCCGCCGTCTCTCACATACGCACTCCCCAAAACGCGCCCGTTTTGCCGGACGTTGTACGGCTTACGCTTGTTGGACCGAGGCGTGCCGGGCCTCGATCGCGTCCCAGATATCGCTTTCCAGCGAGACCCCGTCGAAGCGGTCGATTTCTTGAATCCCGGTCGGCGAGGTCACGTTTATCTCGGTCATGTAGCGGCCGATAATGTCGATGCCGACGAAGATAAGGCCGCGCTCCTCCAGCGTTGGACCGATCGCCTCGCAGATTTCCCGGTCGCGCTCGGTCAAGCTTGCTTTCTCGGCGCGCGCGCCGGCGTGCAGGTTGGCGCGCGCCTCGCCTTCGGGCGGGACCCGCATGACCGCGCCGGCGGCCTTGCCGTCGATCAGGATGACGCGCTTGTCGCCCTGACGAACCTCCGGCAAGTAGCGTTGCACGACGATGGGCTCGCGGTAGAGGCCGGTGAACAACTCCAACAAGGCGTTCAGGTTTTCGTCGCCGGGCCCGATGTGAAACACGCCGGCGCCGCCGTTGCCGAACAGCGGCTTGACGATGATGTCCTTATGCGTCTCTCGGAACGCGTTGATTTCGGCGCGGTCGC
This sequence comes from Kiloniellaceae bacterium, assembly GCA_021776115.1. GTDB lineage: Bacteria > Pseudomonadota > Alphaproteobacteria > Kiloniellales > J153 > JAJFGN01. The sequence continues at coordinate 7,772 of JAJFGN010000036.1, forward strand.
TGGAAATCAGAGTCGGCGGCATCAACTCGGGAAAATGGGTGACGAACAGTTTTTCCGGCGCGTTGCGCACGTGGACCGGATCGTTCACCACCAGGGTTCTTGGGTGGATATGCTCCAGTAAGTGCGTCGCCGTGATATAGGCCATGTCGAAGGGTGGGTCCTGGCGCATCAGCACCACGTCCACGCCGGCCAGGTCGATCAATTCCGGCGCGCCCATCTGGCCTGGACTATTCGGGTCGCGGCGTGGCGCGAAGGGCCGGGCGCGGGCAACCACGCGGCCATGGCGCAACGAAAGATCTTGCGGCAGATAATGGTACAGGCCGTGGCCGCGCCGCGTGGCTTCCATGGCCAGGGCGAAAGTGCTGTCGGCGTTGATATCGACGGTCTCGACCGGATCCATCTGGATCGCGACGGCAAGGCTCATGGAGGAGGTTCGCCATTCCTGTTGGATGAGCAAGCACTATAGCGGCCCGGGGCCACGGCGCTATAGGGCATTATACAGCGGGTGGGCGACTAGGTCCTCGTCGTGCGGGTCGGCGCCCGGTTTCTAGGACGTTGTGCCGTCGGCGGTTTTGACGCGAACGTAATCGACGACCCGCTTGACGTAGGACACGTCCCGCGCGTGCGCGACAACCCTTTGCAGTTCCTCCTGGCTTTGCGCCACACCGATCAAATAGACGGTGCCGTTCACGGTCTCGATGGAATAGTTTCGCGACGCGACCGTCTCGTCGCCGATCAAGCGGGCCCGCAGCTTGGTTGAAATCCAGGTATCTTGCGCGGCGTCGGAAAGCGAGCCGCGGTTGCGTATCTCAATCTCGTTGATGACCTCGCGCACGCCGTTCGCCTGCCACGTCAGCCGGACCGCTTTGACCCTTGTCTCCGGGTCCACAACCTGCCCGGTCAGAAGGATCCGGCCCTCCTGCACTTGCAGATTGACGCCGCCATAGGCCGCGTGGTCGTCCTTGAACCAGCGGTCGTTGATATCCAGGCGGATGGCCTGATCGTCCAGGGCGCCCTTGACGCCGCGTTCTTGCACGGCCGTGGCGCCAACGGCCGCGCCGGTGCCGATGACGACGGGCGCGCAGGCCCCGGTCGCCAGGATCGCGCTTAAGCCTATGGCGGCCCATAGGGGACGAAATTTGCGTTGTGCCATGATATCCCACCCCCGATAGAATTTTGCCCCAAGTAAAATCGTGGCTGCATCCCAGCCGGTCCAGGGCGGACCCGACGGGAACATAAACTCCGATTACGCGATCCGCCAAGCGTCGGCAATATGGCGCGGCCAGTGACCCGGCGCCAATAGTATGAGATCGAAGCGCAGATCCATACCGGCAAGCTCCGGGCGATGCTGTAGAAAAATTGTGCCCGCGCGTTCGATCCGCCGGCGTTGCCGTGCGCCCAAGGCGCTGGCGGCCTCGGCCAGGCTGGCGCGCGCCTTGACCTCGACCAGGGCCACGACGCGCCCGCGCCGGGCCACCAGGTCGATCTCGCCGACCGGCGCTCTGAAATCCCTAGCGAGAATGCGATAGCCTTTCAGGCGCAACCACCAGGCTGCCCGGCGCTCGGCGTCGCGGCCGAAGCCGTAGGCCCGCTGGCGCCGGCCTTTCCGCCGCGAACCCCGATCACTCATCGGACGTGCTGCTTCGTTGCCGCGCGACTACCAGTGCCCGCGCATAAATGCTTTGCCGCGGCACTGTGGTGGCGGCCGCGACGGCGGCCACGGCGTCGCGGACGCTCGCGCCCCCGCCGAGGGCGTTGCGCAGACGGTCGTCAATCTCGGCTTCGCTAAGATCGCCGGTGGTTTCTTCAGGCGGGCCAACGACAACAACCAACTCGCCCTTGGGCGGTCCGGCTTCGGCATAGTGGGCGGCCAAGTCCGCCAGCGGTCCGCGCCGCACTTCCTCGTGCAGCTTGGTGATTTCGCGCGCCACCGCCGCTTCGCGCACACCGAGCGACTCGCACATGGCGGTCAAGCTTGCCGCGAGGCGGTGCGCCGATTCGAAAAAAATCAAAGTTGCCGGCACCGTACTCAACTCTGCCAGGACGCGCCGGCGCGCTTCGGCTTTGTTAGGCAGGAAGCCGGCGAAAAGAAAGCGATCGCTCGGCAGGCCGGAAATCGATAAGGCGGCGAGGGGCGCCGAAGCGCCGGGCACGGCGGTAATGCTCAGGCCTTCCGCGATCGCGGCCCGGACCAGCTTATAGCCCGGGTCCGATACCAATGGCGTGCCGGCATCCGATACCAAGGCCACCGCGCCGCCCGCCTTCATACGGGCGATCAAGCGGGGTCCCGCGCGCGCGGCATTGTGTTCGTGATAGGCGCTTAGAGGCGTCCCAAGGCCATAAGCGCTCGTTAGCTTTCGGGTTCTGCGCGTGTCCTCGCAGGCGATCAGGTCGGCGGCGCCCAGCACCCTTAACGCGCGCGCCCCGATATCACCAAGATTACCGATTGGAGTGGCAACCAGATAAAGGCCCGGCGCCAGATCGTTCGGCTGAGACGCGGCCGGCGAAGACACCGGCGCTGGTTTACTTCGCGCGGCCGGGCCGCTACGGTCTTGGCGCTTCGACGGGGGATAGCGACGTGGTTTTTGCGACATTCGACTCGTGCTTGGGCAGGCTGCGATCCTTGGCCCTGCTGGGCGCCTTGCTGGCCCTGGCGGCCTGCGGCTCGCCCACGGTACAGGCGCCCCTTCCCCCCGTGCAAGGCGCGCCCGAACCCTTGCAGCCGGGAGATGGGCTGCCGCCGCTGACCGGAATTCCTCCGGCCGACGCTTCGGTAACGGCGATTGAGCTGGGCGGCCCGATCAAGGTCGGACTCTTGTTGCCGCTCAGTGGCCGCTACGCCCGCATCGGCGAGGCCATGCTCAATGCCGCGCAACTCGCCCTTTTCGATATCGCCGACGAAGACTTCGCCCTTGTGGTGCGCGACACCGGCGGGACGCCGCAAGGTGCACAGGAAGCTGGCCGCGCCATTCTGGCCGAGAACGTCCGGCTCATTCTGGGGCCTCTGTTCTCGACCTCGGTGGAAGCAATCGCCCCCGACGCCCGCGCGGCGCAAGTCCCGGTTATCACCTTTTCCAACGACCGCTCGGTCGCCGGCGCCGGCGTCTACGTCATGGGCTTGGCGCCGCAGCCGCAGATCGACCGCATCGTCGGTTACGCGAGCCAACAGGGTCTGACACGCTTTGCCGTCATGGCGCCCAGCTCACCCTACGGCCAGGCCGTCGTCACGGCCCTGCAGGACTCGGTGCAGCGATATGGGGTGAGTCTCAGCCGCGTGGTGACCTACCCGCCCGAAACGGCTGACGTGACGCTTGAGGTGCGCAACCTGGCGGACTACGACGCGCGGCACCAAGCCCTGCTCGACCAACGGGCGGTGCTGGCGGCGCGCGGCGACGATGCCGCGAAGCTCGCCTTAAAACGCCTCGATGGCTTGGAAACCCTGGGTAAGCCGGATTTCGATGTCGTGATCCTGCCCGAGGCCGGGAAGCGCTTACAGGTCATCGCCCCGTCGCTCGCGTTTTACGATGTCGATCCGGCCGAGGTCCGTTTCCTGGGCACCTCGATCTGGGAAGACCCCAACTTGGGCAGGGAGCCGTCTCTGGCCGGCGGCTGGTTCACGGCCCCGCAGCCGGAGTTGTGGCAAGCCTTCGCCGGGCGATACAAGGATACCTTCGGCGATAGTCCGCCGCGTGTCGTCTCCCTCGCGTACGACGCGACGGCGCTGGCGGCGGTCCTGGCCCGCGGCGCCGCCAATGCGTCGGAGCCTTTCGCCTACGAGGACATTACGATAACGCAGCCAAGCGGGTTCTCGGGCATTGATGGGGTGTTCCGCTTCCTGCCCGATGGCGCCACGGAGCGGCACCTCGCGGTCCTTGAGCTTGAGCCAGCCGGATTTAAGGTAATCGACCCCGCCCGGCAGGGCTTTCAAGACACCGGGTCGTGACGGGCTTCTAAAGCAGGCGCGCCAGCACCGCGTTCAAGCGAGTCCGCCCCGCCGCCGTCGCGCGCAGCCCGCGCGCATCGAGTTCCAGGAACCCGCCCTCGACAAGCAGGTGAAGCTCCCGCACCGGCAGCGCGTCTTCGATGTCCTGGCCGGTCTCGCAGCGAACGGCGGCGCGGTCCACACCCTCGCGCAGGCGCAAACCCATCATCAGCAACTCGGCCAGGCGGTCGGCGCGGGGTAGGGGCTGATGCGTTCGCGTCGCGTGGCCGTCGCGCTCGACCGCCTCCAACCAAGCCTCCGGGGCGCGGTGCTGGCGGGTCGCGATCTTGTGTCCGTCCAAGGTCAGACGGCCGTGCGCGCCGGGGCCGACGCCGGCATAATCGCCATAGCGCCAATAGGTCAGGTTATGTTGGCCTTCCGCGCCCGGACGGGCGTGATTGGAAATCTCGTAGGCCGGCATCCCGGCGGCGTCCAGGACCTCTTGCGTCAGCTCATAGAGGTTGGCGGCCTGCGCCTCGCCGGGAACATGTAACTCGCCGCGCCGCGCCGCGCCGTGAAAGGCCGTGCCTTCCTCGATGGTCAGTTGATAGAGGGAGAGATGCTCGGCGCCTTCCGCCAAAGCGCGCGCAAGCTCGGCGCGCCAAGCCGGTGTATCCTGACCGGGCCGGGCGTAGATCAGGTCGAAGGACCAGCGCGTGAAATGGCGCCGGGCGATATCGAGGGCTTGTCTGGCCTCCGCGGCGCTGTGTTGGCGCCCCAGAAAGCCTAGCGCCTCGTCGTCGAGGGCTTGGACCCCGAGCGAGACCCGGTTGATCCCGGCGGCGCGGAAAGCGGCGAAACGTCCGGCCTCGACCGAGGTCGGGTTGGCCTCCAGAGTGATTTCGATATCGTGGGCGAAGCGCCAATGCTGGCCCGCGCGTTCGATCGCCGCGCCCACGGTCTCGGGCGCCATCAACGAGGGTGTGCCGCCGCCGAAAAAGATGCTGGTCAAGCGGCGGCCGGCGGTGCCCTTCGCATAGTGATCCAGTTCCGCCAAAAGCGCGCGGCGCCAGCGCGCCTGATCGATCTTCGCGCGCACATGGCTGTTGAAATCGCAGTAGGGACACTTCGACAGGCAGAACGGCCAATGCACGTAGAGCCCAAAGCCGCGTTTCGAGACCGCGTCTTCGCCTCGCGCGACGGCCGTGTCTGGGCCAAGTGTGGCCGGGGCGGTCATGGGTCCGTCTTGAAGACCGCCGCGACCAGCTTTTCGAAGGCACGGGCGCGGTGACTGATCGCATGCTTGGCCGCCGGCTCCATCTGGCCGAAGGTAATGTCGTAGCCCTCGGGCACGAACATGGGGTCGTAGCCGAAACCCTGCGTGCCGCGCGGCGGCCAAACCAACTGGCCCTCGACCCGGCCTTCGAAGGCCGCTTCCGTGCCGGCCGGCCAAGCCAGGGTGAGGGCGCAAATAAAAGCGGCACCCCGATCCGCGGCGCCACAGGCGGCTAGCTCCTGCTCGACCTTCTGCATCGCAAGCTTGAAATCTTTTCCCGGCCCGGCCCAGCGCGCCGAGTATATGCCTGGCGCGCCGCCCAAGGCGGTGACGGAAACCCCCGAATCGTCAGCGAGCGCGGGGATCCCCGCGCTTTCCACCGCCGCGCGGGCCTTCAGGCTGGCATTGGCCGCGAAGCTTGTGCCGGTTTCTTCCGGCTCGGGCAGGCCGAGCTCGGCGGCGGAGACAACTTCGACCTCGAAGGGCGCGAGCAACTCGGCGATCTCACGCAGCTTGCCGGGGTTGTGGCTGGCGATAACCAGCCGGCCGCCGCTCCAGCGCCGGACCATTCAATTAGTCCCCAGAACCTCGCGTTGGCGGGCGGCAAGGTCGCGTACCCCGGCCTCGGCCAGGGAGAGCATGGCGTCCATTTCGCTGCGCTGGAAGGGACGTTCCTCCCCGGTCATCTGGACCTCGATGATCTCGCCGGCGGCGGTCATGACGAAATTGGCGTCCACTTCCGCCGCCACGTCCTCCTCGTAATCGAGATCCAGAACCGGCGTGCCGCGATACAGGCCGCAGGATATCGCCGCGACTTGGCCCGATAGCGGAATGGTCTTGAGCACGCCGACCTCCTGCATGTGCCGAAAGGCGAGATAGAGCGCGACATAGGCCCCAGTGATCGCGGCGGTACGGGTGCCGCCATCGGCCTGGATTACGTCGCAGTCGATTTTGATCTGGCGTTCGCCGAAAGCGGTCATATCGGTCACGGCGCGCAAGCTGCGCCCGATAAGGCGCTGGATTTCCTGGGTTCGGCCACTCTGTTTGCCACGCGCCGCCTCGCGGTTGCCGCGTGTGTGGGTGGCACGCGGCAGCATGCCGTATTCCGCCGTCACCCAGCCTTTGCCGGAGTTGCGCAGGAACGGCGGCACGCCGGTTTCGATCGAGGCCGTGCACAGGACGTGAGTATCGCCGAAGCGCGCCATGCACGAGCCCTCGGCGTGCTTGTTGACCTCGATCTCGAGGGTCGCGGGGCGCAATTCATCGGGGGCGCGGCCGGAGGGGCGCATTCTGGGCCTCGGGTGCTTGAAGTTGGGCGGGATCGCCAATCGCGCCCAAGCTAACCCATGGCCTGGTATACGTCCACTGGAGTGCGTCCACTGGAGTGCGTCCACTGGAGCGCATCCCCTGCGCCCGGCCAAGTTGACGCATCCCCTTGGGCTACCTACATTCCGACACGAATGACTAGAGTTCTGGCCGCATGAAACCGCAAGACAATACCGGCGCCTCGCCGCCCTCGGCAATCCAAGCGCTGAACGAGCGCTCGCGCGAGATATTTCGCAGTATCGTGGACGCCTATGTGGAAACCGGCGCCCCCGTTGGCTCACGCACGATCTCGCGGCGCCTGGGGATCGCATTATCGCCGGCCACCATTCGCAATGTGATGGCGGATCTCGAGGATCTGGGCCTGCTCTATGCGCCGCACACCTCGGCCGGGCGCTTGCCGACCGACATCGGCATGCGGCTTTTCGTTCATGGTCTTCTGGAACACGGGAACCTGACCAAGGAAGAGCGCGAAAACATCGAGAGCCAATGCGTTGCTTCGGGGCGCAGCCTGCCCGAAACCCTGGAAGAGGCGACCAACATGCTCTCGGGCCTGTCGCGTTGCGCCGGACTGGTGGTCGCGCCCAAGCTGGACGAGGCGTTGAAACACATAGAGTTCGTCCTGCTCGGCCCCGGGCGCGCGCTCGTGGTGCTGGTCTTCGCTTCCGGCGCCGTGGAGAACAGGATCATCGATGTCCCGGCCGGCCTCCCGGCCTCGTCCCTGATAGAGGCCAGCAACTACCTCTCGGCGCGCCTGGCCGGGCGCACCGTCGCCGAGGCCTTGGGCGAGGTCCGCGAGGAGTTGGCGGCTCAGCGCGCGCAGCTCGACCAACTGACCTCGCGCGTGGTCGAGCAGGGCTTGGCGACCTGGGCCACGGACGACAGGGGCGGCGCGCTGATCGTGCGCGGTCAGGCGCACCTCCTGGAAGACATCAACGCGATCGAGGATCTTGAAACCATCCGCCAATTGTTTTCGGCGCTGGAAACCAAGGAGGCCTTGAAAAGCCTGCTCGATCTGACCGGCTCCGCCCAAGGCGTGCAAATTTACGTTGGCGCGGAGAACGAACTCTTCAGCTTGGCCGGGTGCTCGGTCGTGATCGCGCCCTACGCCAACAGCCAGCAAAAAATTGTCGGCGCCGTCGGTGTTGTAGGACCGACCCGGATAGACTATGCCCGCATCATTCCCATGGTCGATTACACCGCCAAGGTAATCGGACGCATTATCGGATAGCGGCCGGGGGAAGCGGACCCGAGGGCCGGCACCGCGTAAACCACCGCAAGACAGGATCAGGAGCCGACAAGAGGCATGTCCGACAACGACAAAAATACGCCGCAGGACGCGGACCAAGAAGCTATCCAGGATACCCCGGAAGCGAGTGCGCCCGAGGCGCTGAACCTGCAAGAGGAAGCCGCGCCGCCTAGCGAGGAAGATCGCCTGGCCGAGCTTGAGGCGCAGGCCGCGGAGTACAAGGATCAGCTTTTACGCGCCTTGGCCGAAACCGAAAACCTGCGCCAGCGCAGCCGGCGTGAGCGTGAAGATACCGCCCGCTACGCGCCGGGACCGCTGGCCAAGGACATGATCGAGGTCGCGGACAACTTGAGCCGTGCGCTTGAGGCGGTGCCTGTCGAGGCGATCGAGGCCGACGAGCACCTGAAAAATCTCATGACCGGCGTTCAGTTGACCGAGAAGGCCCTGCAAACGGTCTTCGAGCGCCACCACATCCGCCGGATCGATCCTTTAGGCGAGCGCCTGGACCCGCATTCCCACGAAGCGATCTTCGAGGTCCCGGACCCCAGCCAGCCGGCCGGGACCATCGTTCAGGTGGTGCGCGCCGGCTACCGTCTGCACGACCGCTTGCTGCGCGCGGCCCAGGTCGGGGTGGCCAAGGGCGGCCCCGCCCCCGGCGCGAAGACGAACGGCGGCGCGGAGAGTGCGTCGGGTGAGCGCCGCGAACCGGGGGGTCAGGTCGATACCTCGGCCTAAACGGGGTTTCTCACCGCCCGGACACGACAACAAAGTTTCACCGCGAAGACGCGAAGACACGAAACAAACGTTGCTTTCACCACCGAGACGCAGAGACACAGAGATAATTCTTCAGTTTAAGAATCTCGACGCCTCTGTGGTGAAAATCCCTTCCTTCGTGTTCTTCGTCTATTCGTGGAGAGTCTTCTCTTTACAGCCTTGCGCGAGCATGGGCGCATCCGGATTGTGCGCCCGGTAGTAGCGCTTCGCGAGCTCCGGGCGGCGCACGGCATAGCAATAGACGCAACCGTGCGGGCAGGTGTCGTAGGCGCCGATGTCGCGCGATTCGGCGCAAAGACAGCCCGGTCGGTTGCCCTTGGTCTTGCTTGCGATGGCTTCGCCCGCGACGTCGGAGAGACGCTGAGCGTCGATGCAGCGCGCGGGGGCTAGGCCGCTCGATAAGAGCTCCGGCTGGCTGCAAAGCGTGGCCGAGAGGTTATGCTCGGCGGCGATTCCCGCCAGGTCGTACAACAAGGCGATCTTTGTCTCCTCCACCGGGTCTTCCCAGCTAAACCCATGCCGCTCGGCGGCGATCATAAGGTTGCGCCGGGTCTTGGCGTAGATCTGGGCAAAGGAAAGGACCGCCTCGTCGGTGGTTCCGCTCAGTGCCCGGGCCAGGCGGGCGAAGGTCTCCCGATGCCAAGCCGGGGGCGTCAAGGAGGTGATGAGAACCGTGTCGTAGCGCCACACGGCCGCGCGCGGCCCATAGGTGTCGGCCAACCACCGCAACATTTCAATAGAGCGTTCCGCGTCCGTAACGGAGGTTTCCAAGGCGCGCGGATATCCTGTGATCGTGGCGTGAACAACGAAAGGCAGGTCATGCGCCGCGACCTCGGCCAGGGCGTCGCGGAACGGCGCGATATTGCGGGTCCAGAACACGAAACCGTCGCAGCCCGGTCCGCGCAAGGGCACCTCGTAAGGTTGCCCGCCATAGGGATTGGCGACCCGGGCCACGCCCTCGGCCAAGCGGCGCCGGAACCACTCACCGTAGAAGGCCGGGATATCCGTGCGGTAGCTCGCGGAGACGATCATAGTCTATCCGGCCCGTCTTTCCCTTCCGCATGGCGCTTGGCCTCGCGGGCGCCCAGAAACCTGAAGAAGACGTACAGGCCCGCGCCGATCAGGGCCGTTATCGCACCGAAACGATTGACCGCCGGGTCGTGCAGGACCAGATCGCCGCCCAGCGCGATCAGGGCGCCGCCGATCACGGTCGCGACCAGGGCCCATAGGATCGTGCGATATATGCCGTCCTTGGGCAGGGGTGGGGTCTCGCGGCGCATGGGTTCGGCGGTCCTTTGCTGCGGTCTGCGTCGGCCTTGGGCCGCTCAAATCTGACGCCTGGATAGGGCCGCGGCAAGGCGCGCCTGCCCAGGGTACGGCGCTTGCCCGGTGGATCCGGCGCGCCGCCGGGGAATTTCCCCAAAAGGCGCGGAATTCCGGCCTTGCAGGCTTGGGCTGGCTGCTTATATATCCCGTGAACCGTCATGGTTATGACAAGTCACACACCTTTAAGGACTCCACGAGTGGGGACCCGGCGGCGGTGCTTAACCCATAAGGCCGCCCAAGCGGTTTGCTAAGAAACGAGGAGAATCATGAGCAAGGTAATCGGTATCGACCTGGGCACGACCAATTCCTGTGTCGCGGTCATGGATGGCAAAGACACCAAGGTAATCGAGAACGCCGAAGGCGGGCGCACGACGCCGTCGATGGTGGCCTTCAGCGATTCGGGCGAGCGCCTGGTCGGCCAGCCGGCGAAACGCCAGGCGGTGACCAACCCGGCGAACACGCTGTTCGCGATCAAGCGCCTGATCGGACGCCGCTTCGACGACCCCCTGACCAAGAAGGACATGGGCCTGGTCCCTTACAACATCGTCAAGGCAGATAACGGCGATGCCTGGGTCGAGGCCGAGGGCAAGAAATACAGCCCGTCGCAGGTTTCGGCCTTCATCCTGCAAAAGATGAAGGAAACCGCGGAAGCCTTCCTGGGCGAGCCGGTCTCGCAAGCGGTGATTACGGTACCGGCCTACTTCAACGATTCCCAGCGTCAGGCGACCAAGGACGCCGGCAAGATCGCCGGCCTCGAGGTCTTGCGCATCATCAACGAGCCGACGGCGGCGGCGCTGGCCTATGGCCTGGACAAGAAAAAGACCGGCACGGTCGCGGTCTATGACTTGGGCGGCGGCACCTTCGATATTTCGATCCTGGAAATCGGCGACGGCGTCTTCGAGGTGAAATCGACCAATGGCGATACCTTCTTGGGCGGCGAGGACTTCGACCAGAAGATCATCGACTACCTGGCCGAAGAGTTCAAAAAGGAGCAGGGCATCGACCTGCGCCAGGACAAGCTCGCCCTGCAGCGCCTCAAGGAGGCGGCGGAGAAGGCCAAAATCGAGCTCAGCTCCTCGACTCAGACTGAGGTCAACCTGCCGTTCGTCACTGCCGATCAATCGGGACCGAAGCATCTCAACATAAAGCTGACCCGCGCCAAGCTGGAAGCCCTGGTGGATTCGCTGATTCAGCGCACCGTCGGCCCGGTCAAGGCGGCGCTCAAGGATGCCGGCGTCTCGCCCGGCGAGATTGACGAGGTCATCCTGGTCGGCGGCATGATTCGCATGCCCAAGGTACAGGAAACGGTCAAGACCCTGTTCGGCAGGGAGCCGCACAAAGGTGTCAACCCAGACGAAGTGGTCGCCTCCGGCGCCGCGATCCAGGCCGGTGTGCTCAGGGGCGAGGTCAAGGACGTCCTCTTGCTGGACGTTACCCCGCTATCGCTCGGCATCGAGACGCTGGGCGGTGTGTTCACGCGCCTGATCGACCGCAACACCACGATCCCGACCAAGAAAAGCCAAGTCTTCTCGACGGCGGAGGACAACCAGACCGCGGTTACCATCCGTGTGTTCCAGGGCGAACGCGAGATGGCCTCGGACAACAAGGTGCTGGGCCAGTTCGATCTGGTCGGCATTCCCTCCGCGCCACGCGGAATTCCGCAGATCGAGGTCACCTTCGATATCGACGCCAACGGCATCGTCAACGTCGGCGCCAAGGACAAGGCAACCGGCAAGGAGCAGGCGATCCGCATTCAGGCCTCAAGCGGCTTGAGCGACAGCGAAATCGAACAAATGGTCAAGGATGCCGAGGTGCATGCCGAGGAAGACAAGAAGCGGCGCGCGGTAGTTGAGGCCAAGAACCATGCCGAGGCCCTGATCCACACCACGGAAAAGACCTTGGCCGAAGCGGGCGACAAGGTCTCGCCCGAAGATAAATCTTCGGTTGAGGACGCGATTGCCGCTTTGAAGGCCGCGGCCGAAGGCGACGATCCCGATGAGATCCGCGGCAAGACCGAGGCCCTGGCCGAGGTTTCCATGAAGCTCGGCGAAGCCCTCTATAAGGAAGCGCAAGCCGCCGAAGAGGGTCCCGACGGGCCCGGTCCGGACGGGTCCGGTCCGGATGCGGGCGGCGATGGCGCCGCCCCGGACGCCGAGGACGTGGTCGACGCCGACTTCGAGGAAGTCGACGACGACAAGAAGGGCAAAACCGCCTAGTCGGCAGAGCGAATAGACGCACGAGGGCCGGATGCTAGCGCTAATACAGAGGGCGAGATGTTCCCTTTGGCGCTGGCCCGGCACCGCGTGCGGATGGCGATAGGCGGGGCGGCGCTCGATGTCTAAGCAAGACTTTTACCAGACCCTGGGTGTCCAGAAGGGCGTCGGCGCGGATGACTTGAAAAAGGCGTACCGTACGCTCGCCATGAAGTTTCACCCGGACCGCAATCCGGGCGATAGCGCCGCCGAGCACAAGTTCAAAGAAATCAGCGAAGCCTATGACGTTCTGAAAGACGCCGACAAGCGCGCCGCCTATGACCGCTTTGGACATGCCGCTTTCGAGAACGGCGGCGGCCAACGCGGCGGACGTCCCGGCGGATTCGATTTCGGGACCGGCTTCGCCGATATTTTCGATGAGATGTTCGGCGACTTCATGGGCGGACGCGGCGCTGGCGGCAACGCGCGCGGCGCCGACCTGCGTTACAATCTCGAAATCACGCTCGAGGATGCGTTCGGCGGCAAGACGGCGCAGATCCGTGTGCCGACCAGCGTCACCTGCGATGCCTGCAGTGGCTCCGGCGCGGCCAAAGGCTCCTCCCCCACAAGCTGCAACACCTGCCGTGGAAATGGCCGGGTCCGGGCCCAGCAGGGTTTTTTCACGATCGAGCGCACTTGCCCGACCTGCCATGGCGCCGGCCGGGTGATCGAGGATCCGTGCCGGGCCTGCCACGGTGCCGGTCGTCTGCAAAAGGAAAAGACGTTGCAGGTCAACATTCCCGCCGGGGTCGAGGATGGCACGCGCATCCGCTTGGCCGGCGAGGGCGAGGCCGGGGTGCGGGGCGCCGGGCCGGGGGATCTCTACATCTTTCTGGCGCTTCAGCCGCACCGCTTGTTTCAGCGCAACGGCGCCGACATATATTGCCGCGCGCCAATTCCCATGACCACGGCGGCGCTGGGCGGGTCAATCGAGGTGCCGACCATCGATGGGGGCCGGACCAAGATCTCTGTGCCGGCGGGCACGCAAACCAACCGCCGGTTTCGCCTCAAGGCCAAGGGCATGAGCGTCATGCGCTCCACCGCGCGCGGCGACATGTATGTCGAGGTCAATGTCGAGACGCCGGTCAATCTCACCAAACGCCAGCAAGAACTCCTGCGCGAATTCGAAACCGAGAGTAAGGACCGGAAGACCAACCCGGAATCCGAAGGTTTCTTCACCCGAGTCAAGGAGTTCTGGGACGACCTGACCGAAAATTAGGGCGGCCTTGCGACACCTGTCCTGGCTTGCGGCATGGTCTCGGATTATTCACCACGAAGACTCGAAGACTCACGAAGCGAATTTTCTTTTCTTTGCGTTTCTTCGTGCCTTGGCGCCTTGGTGGTGAATTCCTTTTCCTTTCTTGACCCTATCTCGCCTCGACGCAGAGGCGCGTTGTCGTATCGGCGTCTTTCAGGAAATCCAACAAATCGGGTAACGCGAGCGCGACGCAGCCTTGGGTTGGCGTGTAGCCGGCGCGCGCGACGTGCAAGAAGATCGCGCTGCCCAGGCCCGCGACCGGCGGGTCGTCGTTGTGGCCCAGAATAACAACCACGTCGTAGATCTCGTCGTCGCGCCACAGGCGCTCGTGACTGGCGGCGTAGGGAAGGCGCACCGGGCGGTTGTAAGCGGGATCGTCCGGCGCGTCGCACCAGCCGTCTTCCGGTGACAGCGCGGCCACGGGCAGGCGCGTTTCCGGCCTGACGACCCGGTCCGGCCGGTAAACCAAACGGCGCAGCGCATAGCAGCCGATCGGTGTCGCGCCGTCGCCTTCCTGCTTTTCCGTCTCGGGCCGCAGGCCGCCCTTGCCGATCGCGCAGCGCCAATTTCGCTTACCCGCGCGGGCGCGCCACTGGCCGTTTTCCTGACGAACGATCAAATCCATGGGGCGTTTATAGAGTTAGGCGTGCGCCGCGTCACCGGGTTAGAGCCGCCGGTCCAGCGCCGGGCGGCCGGGTCCGCCGCGCTCGATCGTTTGCGCCCGGTACTTGTCCAAACCCAGCATCATCTGATCGGTGAAACCGTGCGCGGATGCGCTGCGATCCTCCCCGCGTTGCGGCGCCGCGCCATCGGAAGTCCCGGGCGCGGACAATGCCGGTGCCAGGACGGGTAATTCCATCGGAACCGCGGATGTGGCGCGCAGGTCGCCGAGAAGGGCGCCGAGCGCGGCGTCGCCGGTTAGGACCCGGGTCTGCGGTTGCGGTGCGAAAGACGCGGTCAAAGGAGCAGTGTTGGCGGCTTGTGCAGGGGCCGCCTCGGCCAGCAGGGTATCTGCCGGCGGGCTCTCGCCCACGATGCTGGCAATCAGGGAACCGCCAAGGTCATTGCCGCCAACCTCGACGGCGATAGCATTCGCGATTCCGGCCAACATGCCGAATGGGCCGCCGTAAAGGGCGCCGCCCGCGACCCGTGCCGGGCCCGAGATCGTGTCGCCGGTCAGGCTCCGGTAGATGTTGGCGACGATGGGAATGTGTTGGAGCGGATTGACGACGTCCACAAGGTCGCCGAAGGTCAGGTCGCTCTCCGGTACAGAGTCTTGCCGCGCGAACTCACGCCGGTCGAGGTCGAGCGCAAGGCGGTCTCCCATGCCGCTGCGCTCTTGGCTATCCAGGGCCGCGACTTGCCGCGCGAGGGAGTTTTGAGGCGGACCGGCGCGCGCGCCCTCTTCGAAAAGCGCTTCCGCAAAAGACTCGGAAGCCCGCGCCGGACCGGCAACCGGCGCCGGGGGCCCGGCAAGGCTGGCCGTAACCTGACTGGGCCCGGAAAGGAGTGCGCGCAGGTATTCCATCGGCGATACCGAAGCAATTTCAAGGCCATGCCTAATAGGCTGTTTTTGCCGGTGTTTTTGTTGCCGCTGTGGGTCGGTTGGCGTGCCCGGGGCAAAATTTGCCGAGGTGATCCGGGCCTTTGTGCCCAAAGCGGCCGTCTCTTAGATTGGTCGCTCAGGGTTTCCGTTTCATAAGGAGTCGCTATGACACCCCGAATCGCCTTCATCGGGCTTGGTATCATGGGCCACCGCATGCTGACCAACATGACCGCCCATGGCGGTTTCACCCTGCTCGGCGGCTGGGACCCCAGTCCGGCGGCGGTCGCGCGCACCCGCGCCGCCTTTCCCGGTCTGGCCATCGCCGAGACCCCGGAGGCGGTTATCGCCGATCCGGCGGCCGATGTCGTCTACATCGCCTGCCCGCCAAGCGCTCACAAGGTGCATGCCCTGGCCGCTATCGCCGCGGGTAAGGCGGTGTTTTGCGAAAAGCCGCTCGGCGTCGATCTGGCGGACAGCCGGGAAATGGTCGCGCAGGTTGAGGTGGCGGGCGCTAAAAACGCCGTCAACTTCCCCTTCGCCGACGCTCGGGCGGTGAACGCGATTGAAGCAGCCCTGAAATCGGGGGCGGTCGGCACGGTGGCCGGGGTCGATGTCCGCCTGCACTTCGCTCGCTGGCCGCGCGACTGGCAGGCGGACGCGGTTTGGCTGGCCGAGCGCGCCGAAGGCGGCTTCGTGCGCGAGGTGTTTTCCCACTTCGCCTACCTGACCCAGCGCCTTTTCGGCCCGGCCCGCCTGGTTCATGCCTCGGTCCGCTATCCGGCGGACCCGGCGCTCTGCGAAACCCACTTCCTGGCCCGGCTCGACTGCGCCGGGGTGCCGGTCTCGGTGGCCGGCGGCGCGGGCGGCGTCGGGCCGGACCGGATCGAATACACGCTCTGGGGTGCGGAAAAGTCCTACCGCTTGTGGGACTGGAACCGCTTGAAATCGACGACCGGCGGCGCCTGGCATGACGAGCTTACCGAGATCGAAGACCCGCGCCAGGATGGCTACATGCGCATGCTCGACAACTTCCGCGCCTTTCTGGCGGGCGAGCCGAACACCATGCCCAGCTTTCGCGAAGCCCTCTCGGTCCAAGAACTCGTCGAAGCAATTTTGAAGCAGGGCTAGTGCCGCTCCAGCTCATCCATGTCCAGGATCTGCGGCGGGTGCCCTTCGGCCTCCAGGAACCGGATCAGATCCGCCGATTCAAGCGCCGTGGTCATGTCGTTGACCAGGGGGTGCGCGTTGACCGGATCCTTGCCGAGGATGCCCTTGTCGAGGACCATGCGCACCGCATGCTCCGTGTCGTTGATCACCGCGAAGGGCGTGACTGAACCGGGCCGAACCCCCAGGCAGGTCATCAGGCGATCCGCGCTGCCGAAGGAAAAACGCCCGGCTTCCAGTGCGTTGGCCAGGGCCTTGAGGTCGATCGCCCGGTCCTCCAGGCAGGTGACCAGCCACATGGCCCCCTTTTTGTTGCGCAGGAACAGGTTCTTGATGTGGGCGCCGGGCAGCGATCCGCGCAGGGCCTTGGCTTCCTCGACCGTAAAGACAGGCGGATGCATGACGCTCTTGGATTGAATCCCCAGCTCCTCGAGGCGGCGCAACAGTGCTCCCGGGCTTGTGGGCAGTTCGGGGTCCTCCGCCGCAGGTTCGTCCTTGTCCTCGGACATGGTTTTTCTCCCGGTCCCAGCGCCCGCGCGTAGCGCCAAGGGGGAGATAGCCAAGCTGCCCGCCTTGGCGCAAGTCCCCAGGTACCTCTTGCATTAAACCGGGAAAGGCATTATCTCCCGGCCTTGCCATAGGCGACCCAGATGCGGGCGTAGCTCAGGGGTAGAGCACAACCTTGCCAAGGTTGGGGTCGTGAGTTCGAATCTCATCGCCCGCTCCAGTTTTTCAGTGAAATCGACGTGATCTTGAAGACGGCCCGTTTTGGGGCCGTTTTTCGTTCCGGCACGGCCGTCACCTCGAGGAACGCGGGCGCGCCGCGAAAATTCTCACAGTCTCGCCAAAGAAATCGGCCGGCATATGAGCTTGATGCTGTAGATATAGGTAAACATTGAATTTTTTTCGGTAAATAAATACAGTCAACAAACATGGTAAACATTATTACCAATTGCCTTAAGTTTTATTTGTATGTACCGTATTTGAGGTTTCGACGAGCGCAACTTGGAGTTTGGCGAAATGAGTACGGTGATTTTCTTTCCACGCCGCTGGCGCGGTCTTTCCAAGAGATGGCGGTGATGTCCGCGGCGCGCCGCTCATCGATCTCGATGTTTCTGGAGCGCGTCTTCGCGCCGCGCGAGATCTACGTTTCCTGGGCCGATCGCTTTCATTACATCCGCCTGACGGCGCGGGTGCAGAAGCTAGCGGCGAGCGGTGCGATTGTGGTCGCTGCTTGGAGCCTGATCGCAACGACCGGCAACATCCTGGACCGAAGAAACCTAGCGTCCAGAGATAGCGAGATCGCCCGCCAAGAACGCGCCTTTGGCGAGCTGGAGCAGAATCTGGGACAAGCCTTCGAGAACCGGGCCAAGCTGGAACGTCGAGTGCTCACCCAGAAAGCGAAGTTGAAAGCCCAGGTCGAGGCGCTTAGGGCCTCGCTCGAGCAAGAAAGAGCCGATCGTCTCGCGTTACGCGATCTGCGCGATTCTCAATCGCTACGCATCGCGGGGCTAGAGAAACGCCTTACGAGTTTACGCGAGTCGGGGCAGGACGTGTTGGAGCGCTTGAGCGAACGCGTCAGAGAAGGGACGGAAGCCGTCGAAAAGACGATCGCGATGACGGGCTTGAATGTCGATGACTTGATTGCCGCCACAGCCAACGCGAGCTTTGACGACCAGAGTTATATACAGGCGGGTCTTGGCCAGGGCGGTCCTTACATTCCCGCCGACGGCTTGACCGCCGACACGCCGCCGGCCGCCGAACTCGCGGCCACGGTCTCCCGTCTGGAGGAGCAGCTGGACCGCTGGTCGGGTCTGCGCGAAATCGTGCGCCGCTTGCCGCTAAGCGTTCCCCTCGATCAATTTCGGATCAGTAGCGCTTACGGTCAGCGCCGCGATCCTATGACCGGACGCAAAGCGCGCCATCTAGGGGTCGATTTTGTCGCACCGCCCGGCACGCCAATCCACGCGACCGCGCCGGGCGTCGTCGTGTTCGCAGGATTCAATGACCGCTATGGATTCATGGTCGAGATCGATCATGGCTATGGCATCCGGACCCGCTATGCGCATATGCGCAAACTTCTTGTCCGGGAAGGACAAGAAGTTGAGCATCGCGGCAAGATCGGGCTTTTGGGCAGCACCGGACGCAGCACCGGCCCGCACGTCCACTACGAGGTCCGACTCCAGGGGCAAACCCGAAACCCCATGAAGTACGTTCTGGCGGGCAAGTACGTGTTCAAGGACTATGGTCCTTCAAAATAGAAGGCTCCAGCCCACCATCGCGCCTGGGAATAACCTAAAATCCGACCCGCGTTAGGGGAGCCTTAACTGCCAAGGCAGAGGCTCGCCGGGTGCGCCGGGAAGGCGCTGTGTTAGGTTCGGGACATGTCAGCTAGAGAGCAAGTCGGGCACCATGCTGTGCCTTTGGCGGAAGCCGCCACCCGGCTGGGCCTGACCAGCGATGCGCTGCGCATGCGTATCCGGCGCGGAAAGGCCAATGGTTTCAAGCGCGGCGGCCAGGTTTACGTTTGGCTCCAGGAAGATGCCTTCGGGACGCCGCCGGTGGAGGCCGCGCGCGCCGGCGCGTCGCCTGGCAATCACCCCTCTCCCTCATCTTCAACCGAGCGCGACCCCTGGCCGATGGTGGTCGAGGTTCAGAAGGACGAGATCGCGCGCCTGATTCAAGAGACCGAGCGCCTGAACGCCCGTCTGGACCGGCACCTCGACGAGGTCAAGGAAATGCGCCAGATGCTGCAACGAGAACAAGTTCTCCGCCAGCAGGAGCAATCCCTACGCCGGGACGTCCAACGGCTTCTCGACCGCCTGATTGCACACCCTGCGCTTTTGGGCTCCCGCTGGACGGCGGCCCGGCCCGAGCCCACACACCCGGCCGAGCGTCCCACGGAAACCGGCAAGCAGGCGGGGCCGCCGGCGGGGTCGCGGCCGCCGTCAGACCCAGGTATGCACGACGAGAACATCGCCCTGGCCGAGATGTTAAAAGAAATCGGGCAATCCTTGCGCGAGATGGAAGCGCGGGACATGGCGGGCCCCGACGTCTCGCCGGAAAAACCGCCCGGCGAAAGCGAGAATGAATCGTAACGGACGGAAAACGCGAACCGCCCCAGCGACGCCAATCCAGACGACGGCGTTGCGAGGCGATCAATTCTCCCCATCATATCGCAAATAGGGTAGCGTCCCCAAACGGCTCGGCTCGTTGCGGTCAAAACCTGCGACCGGAAAACCCAGAGGGGCCGAGCGCCCAATGCGAATTCTACAAGGCGGATCACCATGACGGCGAAGGCGGAACAACTAAAAGCGGAATTAATCGATAAGGTCGCCGGGAGCGCGCACGAGCGGCTCGACGCGGTGCGTGCGCCCCTTGCGGACCGCTTTATCCGGCAATTCTACGCACACGTTCCGCCCGACGATGTTCTCAAAGAACATCCAGACAATCTCTATGGCGCGGCGCTCACGCTGTGGAATCTCGGGCAATCCCGCGAAACCGGCAGCGCCGAGGTCAGGGTTCACAATCCCCGCCCGGAGGAGCAGGGTTGGCGGTCCTCGCACACCATCGTTGAGATCGTTAACGACGACATGCCGTTTCTGGTCGATTCGGTAACAGCCGAACTAAGTAGGCTTGGCGTCGAGGTCTACCTAGTGATCCATCCGATCGTTCGCCTCACGCGCAAGCCAAGCGGCAAATTCGCTGAACTCTTCGACCCCGAAACCGCCGGCGACGAGGTGCCGCGCGAATCCTTCATGCACGTTCAGATCAGTGAGCAGCCTTCCGAGCGCCATCAAGAAATCCGCGACCGTCTCAAGGCGGTGCTGAGCGACGTGCGGGCCGCGGTCGAGGATTGGCGCGACATGCGCGATCGCCTGAGCGAAACGCTTCAGGACCTGCAATCTTCGCCACCCTCTCTGCCCGCCGAGGAAATCGAGGAGGGCATTGCCTTCCTGCAATGGATGGGCAACGACCATTTCACTTTTCTTGGGTGCCGCCAGTACAGCTTCGAGGGTGAGGGCGATGATGCTGTCGCGCGCGTTCTTCCCGATAGCGGCCGCGGTATCTTGCGCGATGAACAGGTATCGGTCTTCGACGGCCTGCGAAACCTGGGCGCCTTGCCGGCGGACGTGCGCGATTTCGTCACCCAACCCGTGTTGCTTCGATGCACAAAGGCCAACCGGCGCTCCACCGTGCACCGTCCCGTGCACATGGATACCGTGGCCATTAAGTGCTTCGACGATAGGGGGCGGGCCACCGGCGAACGTCTGTTCATCGGCCTTTTTACCTCGGTTGCTTATTCGCGTTCGCCGCGCGCCATCCCGCTCTTGCGGCAAAAGCTCAATCGCGTTGCCGAGCGCGCCGGGTTCCTGCCGAACAGCCATGACGGCAAGGCCTTGATGCACATCCTGGAGACATTTCCGCGCGACGAGCTGTTCCAAATCGGCGTGGGCGAGTTGCTCGACATGGCGATGGGCATTTTGAATTTGCAGGAACGCCAACGCATCGCGCTCTTCGTGCGCCGCGATCACTTCGAACGCTTTGTCTCCTGTCTCGTGTTTGTGCCGCGCGACCGATACGACACCGTGCTTCGTCTGCGACTCCAAGGTATTTTGGCCGAGGCTTACGAAGGTGAGGTGGTGGCCTTTACGACGCATTTGACGGACGCCGTGCTGGCCCGAATTCATCTGATCGTCAAGACGACGCGCGGCAAAGTGCCAGACGTCGATCAAGCGGCGCTTGAGTCCGCGCTTATCGAGGCTGGCAGATCTTGGTCCGACCGTTTGCGGCAGGCCCTGATCGAAGACCGGGGCGAGGAACAGGGCCTGCGGTTGCTGCATCGCTATGCTCAGGCTTTTCCACCCAACTATCTCAGTAACTTTAACGAACAGGCCGCGGTCTTCGACATTGCCCGGGTTGAGCAGTCGCTGAACACCAGTCACTTGGCGACGAATCTGTACCGCCCGATCGAAGCCAAGGACGACGAGATCCGATTTAAGATCTACGTCGACGGCGCGCCGGTCCCCTTGTCCGACATTCTGCCCATGCTCGAAAACATGGGCCTTAAGGTTATCAGCGAAATTCCTTACGACGTGCAACCCGCGGGTGCCGAACGCCCGGTCTGGATGCACGATTTCGCGATGCGCACGCAGGGCGGCGCGACAATCGATGTCGCGGCGGTCAAGGACGCTTTCCACGAGGCGTTTGCGAAAGTTTGGCGCGGCGAAATAGAAAACGACGGGTTCAACAGACTGGTATTGCACGCCGGGTTGCGCGCGCGCGAGGTCATGGTCTTGCGCGCCTATTCCAAATACCTGCGCCAAGCGGCGATCCCCTTCAGTCAGGCTTACATGGAACAAACCTTGTCGCAGAATCCGCTTATCGCGCGGCGACTCGTGGACCTGTTCCTGACGCGATTCGCAAAAGAGGAAGGCGCGGCCAAGACCGGCGAACCGGCCGAGATAATCGCCGAGATAGAATCCGCGCTCGAAGACGTCAGCAACCTCGATGACGATCGGATCGTTCGCCGCTTTCTCAATTGCATCGAATCCACCTTGCGCACCAACTTCGCGCAGAAGGATCCGGACGGGCAGCCTAAGTCTTATCTTTCTTTGAAATTCGATTCGCAAAATTTGGAGGAGCTTCCCGCGCCCCGGCCGTTTCGCGAAATTTTCGTTTACAGCCCCCGCGTCGAGGGTGTGCACCTGCGCTTCGGCATGGTCGCG
This sequence comes from Kiloniellaceae bacterium, assembly GCA_021776115.1. Taxonomy (GTDB): domain Bacteria; phylum Pseudomonadota; class Alphaproteobacteria; order Kiloniellales; family J153; genus JAJFGN01. The sequence continues at coordinate 29,591 of JAJFGN010000036.1, forward strand.
CGCGGCGGGTTGCGCTGGTCCGATAGGCGCGAGGATTTCCGTACCGAGATACTGGGTCTGGTCAAGGCGCAGCAAGTCAAGAACGCGGTCATCATTCCGGTCGGTTCAAAAGGCGGTTTCGTGCTCAAGCAAGCGCCCGCGCCCGAGGCGGGACGGGAAGCGCTGCTGGAGGAAGGGATCGCGTGCTATAGAATGTTCATTGCCGGCCTTCTCGACATCACCGACAACCTGGTCTCGGGCGAGCTGGTGCCGCCGAGCGATGTCGTGCGCCGCGACGGCGACGATCCCTATCTGGTGGTCGCGGCCGACAAGGGGACTGCCACCTTCTCCGACATCGCAAACGCGGTGTCGGCCGACTACGGTTTCTGGCTGGACGATGCCTTTGCCTCCGGCGGCTCTGCCGGCTACGACCACAAAAAGATGGCGATCACCGCCCGCGGCGCCTGGGAATGTGTGAAGCATCACTTCCGGGAAATCGGGAAGGATATCCAGAGCCAGGACTTCACGGTCATTGGCGTCGGCGATATGTCGGGCGACGTCTTCGGCAATGGCATGCTTCTGTCCAAGCACATTGCTTTGCTCGGCGCCTTCAATCACATGCACATCTTCATCGATCCGGATCCGGATCCGGAGGTTAGCTGGCTTGAGCGGCAACGCCTGTTCAATCTGCCCCGCTCCGGCTGGAGCGACTACGACGCGAAGTTGATTTCCAAGGGTGGCGGCATATTCGAGCGCAAGGCGAAGTCGATTCCCGTCTCGCCCGAAATGAAGCGGTGTTTCGGATTGGACAAAGACAAGGTCACGCCGAACGAGTTGATGAAGGCCATGTTGACAACCAACATCGAGCTGCTGTGGTTCGGCGGCATCGGAACCTATGTCAAGGCGAGCCATGAAACCAATCTCGACGCCGGCGACAGGGCCAACGATGCGATCCGGGTTAATGGCCAAGATCTGAAAGCCAAGGTGGTCGGCGAAGGCGCCAATCTGGGCATGACCCAGAGAGGCCGAATCGAATTCTCGCTCGCCGGCGGGCACCTCAACACCGATTCCATCGATAATTCGGCCGGGGTCGATTGTTCCGACCACGAGGTCAACATCAAGATCCTGCTTGGCGACGTCGTCGCGGCGGGCGACATGACGCGCAAGCAACGCGACGCCTTGCTCGTCGAGATGACCGACGAGGTTGCCGATCTGGTCTTGCGCGACAACTATTTGCAAAGCGGGTCGATCTCGGTCACCAGCAGTCTTGGCGTGCATCTGCTCGACCGCTTGGCGCGTTACATGCGCACGCTCGAGAAGACCGGGCGTCTCGACCGCGCCATCGAGTACCTGCCCGACGATGAGGTTATCGCCGAGCGCGCGGCGGCCGGTATCGGTTTGTGCCGTCCCGAGCTCGCGGTCACCTTGTCCTATGCCAAGATCACGCTTTACGACGAATTGCTGTCCTCGGATTTGCCGGACGATCCCTACACGGCGCGGGATCTCACGAACTATTTCCCCAAACCCCTGCGCGAACGGTTTAAAGACCAGATCGCCCGGCACCGGCTGCGCCGGGAAATCGTGGCCACCGTCGTCACCAACGACATCGTCAACAGGGCCGGCATCACCTTCGTCCACGAGGTGAAGGAAAAGTCGGGCATGCCCACCGCCGATGTTGCGCGCGCCTACACGATCAGCCGCGAGGTCTTCGGCATGCGCGCGCTCTACGCGCAGATCGAAGCGCTGGACAATCAAGTGCCCGCCACTGTCCAGACGGTGATGCAGACCGAGTGCGGACGTTTGATCGAGCGCGGTACGGTGTGGTTTCTGCGCCAAGCCACCTTCCCGCTCGATATCGAAGGCGAGGTTGCCGCCTATGCGCAGGAAGTCGCCCGCATTGGGGCGAACCTGCATAACCTGCTGCAGGAGACGGACCGTAATCTCCTGGCGGAGCGGGTTGCGAACCTAACGTCCTCGGGCGTGCCGGAGGAGTTGGCGCAACGAATCGCCAGCTTGCCGCTGCTCTACGCCGCATGCGATATCGTGCGTATTGCGCGCGGCGGGTCCCTGGGCGGCCTCGACGTCGGCAAATCCTATTTTGCCATCGGTGGGCGCTTCGGTTTCGACTGGCTGCGCAGCGCGGCCGGCCGCCTGCCCAGCGATAGCGCTTGGGATAAGCTGGCGGTGACCGCCATCGTCGACGATCTCTATGGGCATCAAGGCGAACTGACATCGCGCGTTGTCAACGGCGGCGCCAAGAACCTGGATTCGCCGGAAGAAATCATCAACGCTTGGGCCGACGGGCGCCGCCCCCTGGTCGCGCGGACCGACCAACTCCTCGGCGAGCTGCAAGCCGTGGGAACCCCGGATCTTGCCATGCTCGCGGTCGCGAACCGGCAACTACGCGCCATGGTCGATAGCTAAGAATGACAATAAGCCGGGTTACCGACGCCGATTTCAATCGGTTTTCTTGGCACGACAACCAGGTCCAGGGGACTGGTCTCTTAGCAGAAGCTATCGCCCCTGCAGCGGGCGAAACTCCTTAAGCTAACTTGACCGCGGTGCCGCTCGCGCTGACCATGAGCATGGAGTCGCCGACCGTCTCGTAGTCCAAGTCGACCGCCAGGACGGCATTCGCGCCCAGGGCTTGGGCCTCGGCCACCATGTCCTCAATCGCCGCCTCCTTGGCGCCCTTTAGAGCCTTCTCGTAGCCCCCGGCGCGTCCGCCGACGATATCGCGCACCCGGGCGAACAAATCGCGGAACATATTGGCGCCGACAATGGCGTCGCCGCTAACGATACCCAGGTATTCCGCGGTCTGCCGTCCGGCGATCTCATTCGTGGTCACGATCAGCATAAATCCCCCGTAGGTTTCCATGGGCGTTGCAGCTTATGAGCGAGCCTGGATGCCACCAATTTCTGTTCCACCACACTAGCGCCTAGTGTCCTGGAACTGAAGTTCGCATCCTAATTCACTGCCGTCATCCCGGACGTTAGAGCCTGCCCCCGACTGGATCGGGGGTGAGCCCGAAAATCCAACGATTTTCGGGAGGCGAGCCTTACGATCCGGGATCCATGTATCCGCCTGTCCGACGCCCGGATTGCGGCGCGATGGATCCCGGATCGCTGACTTTCCTTACCAAATCAGGCCCCCGCTTTCGCGAGGGCATGGATTTGGACGAAAGTCGTGTCCGGGATGACGGGGAGAACTTAATGCCACCAATCTCTGTTCCACCTCACTAGGCGTAACCGGGGGAAAGGCTGTTTTTTCGACGCGCGGTGCCGCGCCGCTCATGCGCGGCGCCCTGGTATTGGGATGAAATGCCCTAGTTATATTAGGGCATAATGACCATATGTGGAGTAACTAGGGCTAAATAACCTAGCTTAATCATATTAGTCAACTATATATTAGAATTAAGCAAAGATAATTCTCCATATACTGTGTTTTTCATTGTGTTTTTCTTTGATTGGTGTATGCTGTGTCCGAGTTTATAGCGTGAAAGGTTAATCGCGCAGATGGCCTAACGCTGGACCAGGAAACGCAGTTGGGATCGCGGGCCGGGACATAGGAATACGGTTTGATTCGCCTCTCCCGTATCCATCTTGGCCGGCGATCCCGAACTTTAGAAGTTTAGAGATCGACGGAGGACGACCATGACCGATGTTGCGCTCACCCCGATCGCTTTCGCGAACCAGACACTTGAGACAGCCAGTTCCGGCTCGATCCCCGCCGTCATTGGCGCGGTGGGCGCCGGCCTCGGACTCCTTGCGTTGACGCCCTTCATGGCCCCGGCCAGCGTGCCCATGAGCGTGCTGGGAATGGTCTTGGCCCGGCGCAGCCGGAACTGGCTGGCCATGTCGCTCGGCGGTCTGGGTATCGTCATGGCCTTATCGGCCCTTCTTCAATCGGGCGAGTTTTGGGTTCTCTTCGCAACGGTGTTCTCAAGTTTGAAGTTTATTTAAGCGCGCATCTTGATCTCGAGTCGTCATCACTGATACCGGCCTCCAACTTGCACCATCCACTGAAGCATCATCCCCACGTTGGAGGTTGAGCCCCGCACCGGTCGAAAGACCGGGCGGTTGGCTCAACCCGCCCCCTTTTTCTTGTCTCTACTCCCCTAATTCCGGCTATCCCTGGCGACTGGAACATGCCATGACCCGGGGGTCATGAGCCTTGCGCCAGAATCACACGCCGCCCACCCGCCGCCCGCAGACCGCCGCGCGGTTCTGAGCTGGTGTCTCTACGACTGGGCCAACTCTAGTTACCCGACGGTCATCGTCACCTTTGTCATTGCCGCCTATTTCACGACCACACTAAGCGCCGATCCACAAACGGGCACGGCGATGTGGGGCACGGCACTGTCGCTTTCCGGCTTGGCGGTCGCCTTGCTTGCACCGGTCCTGGGCGCGTTCGCCGACCAGGCCGGCCGGCGCAAGCCTTGGATCGCCGGCTTCGCCGCGATCGCGGCCATAAGCGCCTGCGGGCTTTGGTGGGTTAAGCCGGATCCGGCCTATGCGCTCTTGGCGCTCGGTCTCGTGGCGCTCGGCAACGGCGCCTTTGAGTTCGGTCAGGTCTTTTACAATTCGATGCTGCCGGAGATCGCCACTCGTGAGCGTCTTGGCCGCGTCTCGGGTTGGGCGTGGGGCTTGGGTTATGCGGGCGGTCTAACTTGCCTGGCGCTGGTTCTGATTCTGTTCGTGAAGGATGAGGGCGCGCTCATCCCTCTGGACAGAACGGCGGCCGAGCACGTGCGAATCGCGGGACCCTTCGTCGGCCTGTGGTTCATGCTCTTCGCCCTGCCCCTATTTCTGTACACCCCGGATGCGCCCGCCCGGCCAATCGCGATGTCCGCCGCTTTAGCGGCGGGCTTGCGCAGCCTCTGGACGACCTTGCGCGCCCTGCCCAAGCAGCAAGGCACGATCGGGCGCTTCCTTCTTGCCCGCATGCTCTACACGGACGGCCTGAACACCCTGTTCGCTTTCGGCGGCGTCTACGCCGCCGGGACCTTCGCTATGTCTTTCCAAGACATCCTCGTGTTCGGCATCCTGCTTAACGTCGCTGCGGGTCTGGGAGCGGTCGCGTTTTCTTGGGTCGACGACATAATCGGGGCCAAACGCACCATCGTCATATCGCTCATAGGCCTGCTCGGCGCGGGAACCGGGATTCTGTTGGTCGAATCGCAGACCGCCTTTACCGCCCTGGGTTGCGTTATCGGCGTTTTCATCGGCCCGGCCCAATCCGCCAGCCGCTCGATGATGGCGCGCCTGGCGCCGGTGGAGGCCCGCGCCGAAGTCTTCGGTCTTTATGCTCTGTCCGGCAAGGCGACCGCCTTCGCCGGCCCGGCCCTGGTCGGCTGGATCACCCTGGTGGCCGACAGCCAACGTGTCGGCATGGCGGTCATCCTGGCGTTTTTCCTAGCCGGGTTAATCCTGCTTCTGCCGCTACGCGATCGTGCCGCCTGACGGTTTACCGGGAGACCGTTTAGCAGGGCCGTCCGTGGGCGCAGTCGAAATCGATCGCCTCCGGCCCGTGGGCTCCCGTCGGCACGCGCGGCAGGGCGCGGCGCACCAGACGAACAAGGGCGCGCCTTAGTCCGCGTAAGATCGCTTGAAACGCTAAAGCCCGCGCCAGACGGCCACGGGCGATACCGGCCTGAACGAGCTCCGGCGACACCGGTCCCGAAGCGGCCCAAGGCGTTGTCGCGCCCAGGCGGCGGATACGGTCCAACTCGTTCAAGTTCGCGAACTCCATGGGTCGGTCTCCTCAAATTGGGAATGCTAAGCCCAGCGCGGGCCTCCGGACTCCTCAGCCCCCGGGCCACCGCCTCAGGCTTGACTCTAGGAGATTATATAATCTTGGCGCCAAAGTTGATAATACCGTATAATTTCCTATGATATGTTCCATACAGGCACTAATATAGGCACAATATGGATTCCTTGACCGGTATGGAGGTCTTCGCGCGAGTGGTCCGGGCGGGCAGCTTTTCCGCCGCCGCCCGTGACCTGCATCAAACGCCTTCGGCGATCAGCAAGCAGATTGGCCGCTTGGAGAACCGTCTGGGCGCGCGGCTTTTTAACCGGACCACGCGCCGTCTGGTCCTGACCGAGGTCGGCGCCGCGTTCCACCTCCGTGCGCAGCGCATCCTGAACGAGGTTGAGGAAGCCGAACAGGCGGTCTCGCACCTGAACCAGGTGCCGCGTGGGACCCTGCGCCTGGATGTGCCGGCCGCCTTCGGGCGGTTGTATATCGCACCGCTTCTCCCGGCCTACTTGGCCCGATATCCCGAGATGCGCGTCAATATGACCATGAACGACCGCTTCATCGATCCGGTCGAGGAGGCGGTCGACCTCGTGATCAGGATTGGAGAGCTTTCCGATTCCAGCCTGATTGTCCGGCGCTTGGCGGCTAACCGCCGGGTCGTTTGCGGCGCCCCCGCCTATTTCGAGCGTCACGGCACGCCCCAGCGGCCAAGCGAGCTCGCCGACCGTAACTGCCTCGTCTATACCTATCGCGCGGCGCGCAACGACTGGTCGTTCGTGCGTCAGGACGGCGAGGTGACGGCCCCCGAAATCGTTCGCGTCGGCGGCAACCTGGAAACCAACAACGCGGAAGCCCTGCTCGTTGCCGCCTTGGCCGGCCTGGGCCTCGGGTTGCTCCCGCTGTGGCTGGCCGGGCCCGACCTGGCGGCCGGCCGCCTGGTACGTGCTCTGCCGGATCATCACGCGCCGGATAGCGCCATCTATGCGCTTTACCCGCCCGGCCGGCACCTCTCGCCCAAGGTGCGCAGCTTCGTGGATTTCCTAGCCGAGCACGCCCAGGACAGCCTGGCCTGGGGTGCACGCTTCGCTTAATGCCGGAAGTGGCGCATGCCGGTGAAGACCATGGCAATGCCGGCCTCGTCCGCGGCCGCGATGACGTCCTTGTCGCGCAAGGATCCGCCGGGTTGGATGACCGCGCGCGCGCCGGCCTCGACCGCGGCCATCAGGCCGTCGGTGAAAGGAAAGAAGGCATCGGACGCCGCGACCATTCCGTCTAAGCCGCCGCCCGCCGTCTTCGTCGACTCTTGCGCCTTCCAGGCGGCGATGCGCGTCGAATCGACCCGGCTCATCTGCCCGGCGCCGATCCCCAGCGTGGCGCCGTCCCGGGCCAAGACGATGGCGTTGGACTTAACGTGCTTGGCGACCCGGAATGCGAACAGCAAGTCTTTGATCTCCCCTTCGCTCGGCGCACGCTTGGTAACGACCTTCAGATCGTTGGGGCCAACCTGTCCGTTATCGCGCGACTGCACCAAAAGCCCACCGGCCAGCGACTTGACCAGCAGGCCCGGCGCGCCGGGGTCAGGCAGGCCGCCGGTGATCAGCACCCGGAGGTTCTCCTTGCCCGCCAGGATCGCGCGCGCTTCCGGCTCAACCGCCGGCGCGATCACGACTTCGGTAAAAAGCTTGATGATTTCCGATGCGGTCGCGGCGTCGAGCGGGCGATTGAGCGCGACGATTCCGCCGTAAGCGCTTAGCGGATCGCAAGCCAGCGCCTTGGCGTAAGCCTCGACCTGGGTTGCGCCCAGGGCAACGCCGCAGGGATTGGCGTGCTTGACGATCGCGACCGCCGCTTGATCAACGGTGGGCGGCATGAATTCCGCCACCGCTTCAAAGGCGGCGTCGGTATCGTTCAGATTGTTATAGCTTAGGGCCTTGCCCTGGATTTGCTCGGCCGTCGCGACCCCTGGCCGGGTGCCGCCGCCGGTATAGAGGGCGGCGTGCTGATGCGGGTTTTCGCCATAGCGCAAGGTCTGGCGCAACCGCCCGGCCGCGGTAAAGCGCACTGGAAATTGCTGGTTCAGGCGGCCTTGCATCCATCGCGCGATGGCCGCGTCGTAGGCCGCCGTGTGCGCGAAGGCGGCGGCGGCCAGCCGCGTTCTTAACGCCAGGCTTGTTGCCCCGCCGTGCGCCCGCATCTCGTCAACGACGGCCGCATAGTCGGCCGGGTCGGTTACGATGGTGACGAAGTCGTGATTCTTGGCCGCCGCGCGCACCATGGCCGGGCCGCCGATATCGATATTCTCGATGCAGGTTTCCGCGTCGGCCCCGGAGGCGAGCGTCGCCTCGAAGGGATACAGATTGACTACGACCAGGTCGATGGGCTCGATGTCGTGCTCACCCATCGCCGCGCGGTGATCGGCCAGGTCGCGGCGCGCGAGGATGCCGCCGTGAATCTTGGGATGCAAGGTCTTGACCCGGCCATCCATGATCTCCGGGAACCCGGTGTGGCTCGCGACCTCCTTGACCGGAACCCCGGCTTCAATCAACGCGCGCGCCGAGCCGCCGGTGGACAGGATTTCGACGCCCGCTTCGGCGAGCGACTTGCCGAGGGACGCCAAGCTGGACTTATCTGAGACCGAAATTAGAGCGCGCCGAATGGGCGACGGCGATGCCGGGCTGGTCATGGAGCCTCTCCAGAAAGAATCTTAGTCCGAGCGTGCGGGAACGCGAAGAATGCCGGTGAAAAACGCGGGTCTAAGATGCGCACCGCGCGCGGTCAAGCCGGGCTTTGCGACCGCTGTGCGCTTGGCTTGGGCGCGAGCGAGTCCGAGGGCCGGTACTCCGGGACCAGGCGCATGACCGACGCGACCGCTTCGGCCTGACGGCCTGCCGCCGCTTGGAGCGCGAGATCGTCCAGGCTGCGCCCCAGCAACTGCTGGTTCACAGTGCGCGGCGCCGCCAGCATCAAGGCGGGATGGCTGGTGGGCAGCAGGGGTTCCGCCTCGTGAAAGATCTCCTCGTGCAGCTTCTCGCCCGGCCGCAGGCCCGTGATTTGGATCTCGATGTCCTTCTCCGGGCGCATACCAGATAGCCGAATCATGTGGCGCGCCAGGTCCAGGATCTTGACCGGCTCGCCCATATCCAAAACGAAGATCTTGCCGGCTTCCTCGCGCGGGCTCGAAACCCCCAGGGCCGAGGCCTGCAGGACCAGCTCGACCGCCTCGCGCACGGTCATGAAATAGCGGGTCATTTGCGGGTCGGTCACGGTCAAGGGCCCGCCTTTGGCGAGCTGGCGCTGGAACAACGGCACCACCGATCCGGTCGACCCCAGCACGTTGCCGAAACGCACGGTGACGAAGCGGGTGCCCCGTCCCGTGATGTCCTGGCCCGTGGCGCCCCGCTCCGCGATGTCGAGGGACTGGCAATAGGATTCCGCCAGGCGCTTGGTCGCGCCCATCATGCTGGTCGGGTTAATCGCCTTGTCGGTGGAAATCAGGACCATGGCCGCGACCTTGCCGCGCCGGCAGGCGTCGGCCACGTTGCGCGCGCCGATCACGTTCGTCTGCACACCTTCCAGCGGATTGGCCTCGACCATGGGCACGTGTTTTAGCGCGGCGGCGTGAAACACCAGTTCCGGCGTCTCGGACTCCAGGACCTGCTCGATCCGGGTCCGGTCGCGCACGTCAGCGAGAACGGAGTGGAATGGCAGCGCCTCCTGGCGCTCCTCGAGTTCCATTCCAATGGCGTAGAGGTGGTATTCCGAATTATCGACCAGACATAAGTGGGCCGGATCGAAATCGGCGACCTGACGAACCAATTCCGATCCGATCGACCCGCCGGCGCCGGTGATGAGAACCCGGCGGCCTTCG
>JAJFGN010000037.1 GCA_021776115.1 Kiloniellaceae bacterium
GACTGCGTGACAGCGGCAAAAAAGCCAAGGTCGCCCTCACCGCCGTCATGCGAAAGCTCGTCGTCCTCGCCAACACACTGCTCAAAGAAGACCGATTGTGGGTCAGTCTTCGCTCTTGACACGAAACACAGATGCTCACCCTGACCCTCTCCCGCCGGGAGAGGGTTGAGAAGGCTTGGCGAGGCCAAAGGCTGAGCCTTAGCCGAAGCTGGGTGAGGGGCAATCCTGCCTAAACGGAAAAGGCTCCAGCCAGCGCGCGAACGCTCTCTTCGATTTTGTCTTCGGGCACTGCGGCGTAACCGAGCAGGAGCGCGGGATTGCACTTGGCCTCGACCGCGTATCCGGACAAGGCGAAAACATTAACCCCCACGGCGGCGGCGCGCGCGGCGGCTTGTCTGTCGCTCATACGCGCGGCCAGCGCCGGAGTCATGCGCGCCACCAGGTGCAGCCCGGCCTCGTCCGGGGACAGGGTAAGCTTTCCCTCCAGCCATCGCTGGGCGGCCGCGATCAAAGTCTCCTGGCGCGCGGCGTAACGGGCGCGCATGCGCCGCACGTGGGCGCTGAAGTGGCCTTCGCCGATGAAGGCGGCCAGCGCCGGCTGGACCACGGCGGAAGGGTGATCGTCGAGCGCGGCGCGCACCCGGGTCACGGGCTCGACCAGGGCTTCGGGAACAACCAGATAACCGATCCGCAGGGACGGAAACGTCACCTTGGAAAAAGTACCCGCGTAGATGACCCGCGCCGCGCCGGCGCCGCTCGCGGCGTCGAGGCCCTGTAGCGCGGCGAGCGGCCGGCCCGCGTAGCGGTACTCGCTGTCGTAATCGTCCTCCAGAACCCAGGCCTCGGCCGCGCGCGCCCAATCCAACAGCTCCAATCTACGGCCTAGCGACATGACCACGCCCAAGGGGAATTGGTGCGAGGGCGCGACGACGGCCAAGCGGGCCGCGGGCGCCTTGGCCCGTCCCGATGCGACCGACAAGCCCTCGGCATCGACCGGCACCGCCACGATGTTTGCGCCCGCCGCGATCAGGGGACCGCGCAGCCCGGCGTAGCCGGGGTCCTCGCACCAGACCGCGTCGCCGGGATCGAGCAAGGCGCGGACCACCAGGTCGAGCGCCTGCTGCGCCCCGCTGGTAATCACGACCTGACGCCAGTCGCAACGCAGGGCGCGGGTCGCGCGCAGGTACTCGGCGATCGCTTCGCGCAGGGGGCGGTGTCCCGCCAGCTTCGCCCCAGCATGCGACCCCATACATCGAAGGGAAAATGGGTGGCGTCGGGACCCAGCATGAAGGCCCCGGTTTGCCCGCGCGGGCGCGGGTTCTGTCCTGCCAGCGCCCGGCCGCGCGCCGATAGCGCCGTGTGGGCGGCGGCGCCTTGCACGCCCGGCGGTCTGGCTGAGTCGCCCGGTTTCACGGCCAGGAACTGGTCGGGCAGAAGCCGGGAGACAAAGGTGCCGGAACCGCGCGCGCCCGCCAGATAGCCTTCGGCCAGCAAAAGATCGTAGGCGCTGAGGACCGTGTTTCGGGAGCAGCCGATCTCGCGCGCGAGCGTCCGGGTCGCGGGCAGGCGCACGCCCCCGGCCAGGCGCCCGCTCAGGACGTGGCCACGGATCTGGTCGTAAAGCTGCCGATGTTTTGGCGCCGCCGCGGCCCCGGTGTCGAGCGTCAAGGGCATGAAATGCGGGGGCTGGCGGGGGTGCGGCTCGGGACGGGACATACGCGGCAACTCTTGGTCGGGCCGAAAGTGGCTCCGGCGGTTATCCGGAAGTGGCACTTTAAGTGCAACCACTTTGTGCCTAGCTTAGGGCACACCTTCAAAATCGAGGAGCCCTAGAAACCGTGACCCCCCCCAATGACACGACCCTGCCGGACTTCCAGCCGAGCGAGCGGACGCGAATCAAGCGCCTGCATCAGCGGGCCGTTTTCGACCGCAAGACGGTCTACGAGATCCTGGATGCCGGGCTCATGTGCCACGTCGGCTATGCGATCGACGGTCAGCCTTATGTGACCCCGACGGCCTATTGGCGCGTGGACGACCGCGTGTATTGGCACGGCTCCTCGGCCAGTAAGATGTTGCGCGCGGTGGAGAAGGGCATCGATGTCTGTTTCACGGTCGCGCATCTCGATGGCTTGGTTTTGGCCCGGTCCGGCTTTCACTCCTCGATCAACTACCGCTCGGTCATGGCCTTGGGGGTCGCCGAGAAGGTCAGCGACGAGGCCCAAAAACTGGCCGCCTTGGAGGTCTTCACCGAGCGCCTGACGCCGGGGCGCTGGGCCGAGTTGCGGCCGGTCAACAAACAGGAGATCAAGGCGACCACCGTGCTGTCCCTGAAGCTGGAGGAGGTTGCGTGCAAGGTGCGCACCGGTCCGCCCGGCGATGACGAGGAGGACTATTCGCTCGATGTCTGGGCCGGTGTCGTGCCGATCGCGACCATGATCGGTGCGCCCGAGGACGACCCGCGTTTGAAGGCGGGCATTGCCCAGCCGGCTTACCTGCGCGAGGTCAAGATCGGTTAAAGCGAGTCTGGCCCGCCACGAAGATACCGGATCACTGCTGCGCAGCGTCCGGCATGACGGTGTGTGTTTCTAAACTTTTCTTGCGTCATACCGGAAACCGCGTAGCGGTTATCCGGTATCTTCGTGTGTCCCTTCCGAGACCCGGCCGGTCATGCGTGAGGTTCTACCCGCGCATGGCCTGACGCATGGTCGCCCCGATCTCGGCCGCGTTGGGCGCGATGTGCACGCCGGCACTGCGCAGCGCCTCGATCTTGCTTTCCGCGCCGCCGTGGCCGAAGACGTTGACCGTGCCCGCGTGGCCCATGCGCCGGCCGGTTTCGCTGTACAGCCCGGCGACGAAAGCGGCGATCGGCTTTTTCGGTTTCTCCGCGGCGATGAAGGCGGCGGCCTCTTCCTCGGCGCTGCCGCCGATCTCGCCGATCAGGAGGATGCCCTCGGTCTGCGGATCGCGCAGGAACAACTCCAGGCAGTCCACGAAGCCGAGGCCATGGACCGGGTCGCCGCCGATTCCGACGACGCTCGACTGGCCCAGGCGGGCGTCGCCGCATTGGCCGACCGCTTCGTAGGTCAAGGAGGCCGAGCGCGAGGCGATACCGATCTTGCCGGGGAAGTGGATGTGCCCGGGCATGATGCCGATCTTGCATTGCTCCGGGGTGATGATGCCCTGCGAGTTGGGGCCGATCAGGCGGGTGTTCGAGTCTTCCAGCCGCCGCCGGACCCGCACCATGTCCTGCACCGGCACGCGTTCGGTCACGCAGACGACCAAAGGCACCTCGGCGTCGATGGCCTCGATCATGGCGTCCGCCGCCGCGCGCGGCGGCACGAAAACCAGGCTGGCGTCGGCGCCGGTCTCGGCCACCGCGCGCGCGACCGTGTCGAAGACCGGTAACTGCAGGTGCCGCGTGCCGCCCTTGCCCGGTGTCACCCCGCCGACGATCTGGGTGCCGTAAGCGATCGCTTGCTCGCAGTGAAAGCTGGCCTGGGCGCCGGTTAGGCCCTGGCAAATCACCTTGGTGTTCTTGTCGGCCAGGATCGCCATCAGCTTGCCCTCCCCTCCATGGTCTCGCCGGCCGCGGCGACCGCGCGCTCCGCCGCCTCCGCCATGTCGTCGGCGAAGATCGCGGGGATCGCCTGACCGGTCAGGATTTTGCGGGCGATCTCCATGTTCGTGCCGGCCGCGCGCACCACCAGGGGCACCTTTAGGCCGGCTTCCTTGACCGCCGCGGCGATGCCTTCGGCGATGGTGTCGCAGCGCAAGATGCCGCCGCCGTACATGTTGACCAGGATCGCCTTCACCTTGGGATTGCGCAGGATCATCTTAAAGCCGGTCGCGACCTGTTGCCGGGTGACCACCGGGCGCACATCCATGAAATCCGCCGGCCGGCCGCCGCGTTGCTTGATCAGGTCGATGGTTGCCAGCGCCAAGCCGGCGCCGTTGACCATGCAACCGATGTCGCCGTCCAGGCGGACGTAATTGATTTCGTAGCGGGCGGCTTCGACCTCGCCGGGGTCGTCCTCTTCGCGGTCGCGCAGCTCGGCAATCTGCGGATGGCGGAACAGGGCGTTGTCGTCGAAGCTCATCTTCACATCGACCGCCAAGAGATCGCCCGCCTCGGTCAGGACCAAGGGATTGATCTCGATCAGGCTGGCATCCAACTCGACGAAGGCCTCGTAAAGCCCGGCCATCAAGTCGGCGGCGGCTTTGGCCGGCTCGCCCGCCAAATCCAGGCTGGCCGCAAAGGCGCGGGCCTCGTCGGCAACAAGACCGGTGTTTGGATCGATAATCAGGCGCTTCAGCTTGCCCGCTTCGCGGGCCGCCGTTTCCTCGATATCCTCGCCACCTTCCGCCGCGCCCAGAAAAGCAACCCGCCCGGCGCCGCGGTCGACCAGCACCGCCAGGTACATTTCGCGCGCGGCCTCGATCTTTTCCTCGACATAGACGGCTTTGACCGGTTTACCCCCGGGGCCGGTTTGGGCCGTGACCAGGGTCGAGCCCAACAACTCAGCCGCCATGCCCTCGACCGCTTCGACCGAGCGCGCCAACTTGATGCCGCCGGCTTTGCCGCGTCCGCCGGCCAAGATTTGGGCCTTGACCACACAGGCGCTGCCGCGCAGCTCGCGGGCGCGCGCGCCAGCCTCATCAATGCTGCGCGCGAGGCCCCCGCGCGGCGTGCGCAGGCCATAGCGTTGCAGCAAATCCTTGGCCTGAAATTCGTGAATATCCATCTGCCCCTCCCTTCGGACCGTGGTGTGCCTCGCGCCGTATCTGGCGGCCATGACATGCCCCGCGACCTAGGCGATCGGCTTCGGCGCTCTGGTATATTGTATACCAGAGCGCCGAAGCATGCAATATCCTCCGTCATGATGTAGGCATGGTGCGGTGTGGTGCCTAATGACGGACCAAACAGCCGATCCGGGGCAAACGCGGCATGGCAACCGATAAGGTTAAGAAAAATTCACAAGAGGGTCTGTACAGCGCCGAAAAGGACGCTTAGAGTGCGATCTGGTATACTTTATTCCAAAGACCAGGACGCGGTTGTCCGGAACCCATGGCGAGCCATCGGATTCCCCGGTAGCCTTAGTCCCTGGCATCGTGATGCCAAGGCGCGCGAACAAAGCGTCGAATCTAGACCCATAGGGAGGAAATAAGGTGAGAAAACTGGTCCTGAAGTCCGTGTCATGCGGAATTGCCCTGGGCCTCGGCCTGGGCCTGATTTCGTCCATGCAAACGGCGGCCGCGGAATGGAAGCCGCAAAAGCCGGTCGAGTTCGTCATCATGGCCGGCCAAGGCGGCGGCGCCGACCGCTTGGCCCGCTTGATCCAAAGCATCATCGAGAAAAACGATTTCTCGAATCAGCCCTTTATCCCGATCAACAAGGGCGGCGGTTCGGGCGCGGAAGCCCTGCGTTACCTGAAGGATAAGGCTGGCGATCCGCACGTGATCATGGCCACCTTGAACAGCTTGTACACGACCCCGCTGCGCAATCCGGGTATCGGCGTTAATATCGAAGAATATACGCCGATCGCGCGCCTGGCCGAGGACACCTTCGTTCTCTGGGTGAATTCGGAAAGCGACATCAAGACCATCGACGACTACGTCGCCGCGGTCAAAAAAGCGGGCCCGGAAAAGTGGGTCATGGGCGGCACCGGCACCGGCCAGGAAGATTCCCTGGTCACGGCCATGCTGCAGAAAGCCTATGGCATCCAAATGACCTACGTCCCCTTCAAGGGCGGTGGAACGGTCGCCAAGAACCTGGTCGGCAAGCAGCTCAACTCGACCGTCAACAACCCTTCGGAGCAGTTGGGCTTCTTCGAGGCGGGCCGGTCGCGCCCCATTGCCGCCTTCACGCCGGAGCGCATCGGCGTCTTCCCGGACGTGCCGACCTTCAAGGAGATGGGCCAGGATCTGGTCTATTTCATGCAACGCAGCGTGGTCGCGCCGGCCGGCATGCCTAAAGATGCGCAAGACTTCTATGTCGACGTCTTCCGCAAGGTCAACGAGTCGAAAGAGTGGAAGGAATACACCTCGAAGAAGGCCCTGAATCGCGCGTTCCTGACCGGCGACGACTTGATGGCGTACTTCGTGGCGGAGCGTGAGAAGCACCGCGTGCTTCTCAAGGAGATGGGCGAAATCAAGTAGCGCCGAATAGCAGCGGAACCACTTGAGCGGACGGGGCACGAAGCGGTATGCGGCGCGCTGAACTTATGACGGCTGTCGTGTTCGCCCTGCTCTCGGCCTATCTGATGTGGAAGTCCGCGGAACTTCCCGTCGGCTGGATCCCGAACAAGGGGCCGGCCGGCGGGGCGTTTCCATTTTGGCTCTCCCTCGCGATGCTGGTCTGTTCGGGTTGGATATTTGTCCGCGCCCTGCGGGGGGTAACGCCGGAAAGCCAATCTAAGGACCTATTCATGGACGGGCCGACGGTTAGGCTTCTCGCCATGGCCGGTGGCTCGCTCTTGGCTGCCTTGATCCTGATTACCTTTTTTGGGTTCTACGTCGCGATCCCATTCCTGTTCGTGTTTTGGGTACGGGTGGTCGGCAAGCGGTCTTGGGCGACAACCAGCATCTTGGCGGTCTCGGTCCCCGTGGTGACGTTTTTCTTCTTCGAGATCGGGATGAGGATCCTGCTGCCAAAGGGCATCACGGAGCCGCTGTTCTACCCGTTGTATCAAGCATTCCTCTAGGCGCGGCCCGGAACCCCCTTCGAAGGGGCCGGAACGCAAGGTCATGACATGGATATCCTTGCTCAACTTGCCGGCGGTTTCGCCACGTCTTTCGAGCCGCTTAACTTCGGCCTCCTGGTTTTAGGCTGCACGGTCGGCCTGTTCGTCGGCGCCCTGCCGGGCCTGGGCTCCGTCAACGGCGTGGCGATCCTACTGCCGATCACCTTCTTTGTGCCGCCAACCGGCGCGATCATTTTCCTGGCGGCGATTTACTACGGCGCCATGTTCGGCGGCGCGATCTCTTCGATCATGCTCGGTATTCCCGGCGCCTCGACGGCGGTGGCGACAACCTTCGATGGCCGGCCCATGGCCTTGAAGGGCGACGCGCATAAGGCCCTGGTCGCGGCCGCGGTGGCCTCGTTCGTCGGGGGCACGATCGCGGTGATTTTGTTCACGCTGTTCGCGCCGCCCTTGGCCGAGTTCGCCTTGAAATTCGGGCCGGCCGAAAACTTCGCGCTGATGGTCGTCGCCTTCGCCACCTTTATCGGGCTGAGCGGCGACGACATTCCCAAGACGATTTTGTCGATCCTCTTCGGCCTAATCTTAAGCGCCGTTGGCCTGGACATCATCAGCGGCCAGCCGCGGCTGATCTTTTTCGACCTGCCCGGATTTTACAAAGGCATCAGCTTCATTGTGCTGGCGATCGGGATCTACGGGATCGGCGAGATTCTCTGGACCCTCGATTCCAGCAAGGGCAAGGTCGAAATCGCCCAACACAAGGTCGGCTTTCGGCTGGTTCTCCAAGCGGTCTTCGATTTGCGCAAGACCTGGCGAACCATGGGTCTTTGTTCGCTTCTAGGCTATTTCGTGGGCATCCTTCCCGCCGCCGGGGCGACCCCGGGGTCTCTCATGGCCTATGGCATGGCCAAGAGCTTGTCGAAGAACCCACAAAACTACGGCAAGGGCGAGATCAATGGCGTGGTCGCGCCGGAAGCGGCCAACAACGCGGCCAGCACCGGGTCCATGCTGCCCATGCTGACCTTGGGCATTCCGGGTTCGCCGACCACCGCGATCCTGCTCGGCGGCATGATCATCTGGGGCCTGGAACCCGGTCCCTTGTTGTTCATCACCAACGAGACCTTCGTCTGGGGCCTGATCGCCAGCTTGTATTCGGCCAACCTCGTCACCCTGATTATCAACCTGGCCTTTATTCCGCTGTTCATCTGGGTGTTGCGCACGCCTTTCGCGATTCTCGCGCCCATTATTTTCGTGCTGAGCCTGGTTGGCGGTTACGCGCCCGGCGCCTCGATGCACGATGTCTGGTTGATCCTCGTCTTCGGTATCGCCGGCTATCTTCTGCGCAAGCTCAATTACCCCATGGCGCCGGCGGTCCTGGCCATCGTGCTGGGGCCCTTGGCCGAGAAGTATTTTCGCCAAGCGATGATCATATCGCACGGCGATGTGATGACCTTCGTCGAACGGCCGTTATCGGCGGTGTTCGTAGGCGCCGCGTTGGTCTTGGTTTCGATGCCGATTATTTCGGCTTTGAAGCGCCGCCGCAGTCTGGTATAATGTATACCACCGATCGAAACTTGAAACGATATGAATGAGATGGACGAGGCGTTATGGCAACCGCGGACCTAAAGGTCGCCCCGATCGAGGCCAATTTCAGCCTGAAAGACAGGATCTACGGGACCCTGAAACAGGCCATCACCTCGATGGATATTTACGCCGAGGATGCGGAACTGCGCCTCGACGAACGCGAGCTGTCGGAGAAGCTCGCGATCAGCCGCACGCCCATTCGCGAGGCCCTGGCCCGGCTCGAGCAGGAGGGCCTGGTGCGGATTCTGCCCCGGCGCGGGGTCTTCATCGTGCGCAAGACCAAGGACGAGATCCTGGAGATGATCACGGTGTGGGCGGCGCTGGAAAGCATGGCCGCGCGCCTGGTTACCTTGCGCGCCAGCGACACGGAAATTGCGACCCTGCGGCGCCTGTTCGCGAGTTTCGAGGGCGCGGAGGTCAATGCCCGGATCGATGAGTATTCCGTGCGCAACATCGACTTCCACTCGATGATACTTAAGCTAAGCAAGTGTGAGCTGCTCAACGACATGGCGAGCAACTTGTTCATCCACATTCGCTCGATCCGGGCGCGCACGATCTCGGAAGACAACCGGGCCAAGCGGTCGATCATCGATCACTTGCACATTATCGAGGCGATCGAGCAGCGCGACGCGGACTTGGCCGAGCGTCTGGCCCGCGAGCACACCTTGAACCTGGCGACGCATGTCGCGGCGAATGTCGATTACCTGGATTAAGCATCTTGGCGCGTAATGCGATAGGGCCCCTCTCGCGCTAACACCGGCGCTGGACCCAGGCCGCGATCTGGAGAAAAAACATGTCCGACACAGCATCCAATACCTTGGCGCAAAAAGATAAATCCGGCGCTCTCATATCGGGTGGCCACCTGGTCGCCAAGGCCCTGAAGAGCGAGGGGGTCGATACGATCTTCACGCTTTGCGGCGGCCATATCATCGACATTTACGACGGCTGCCTGGACGAGGGGATTCGGATTGTCGATGTGCGCCACGAGCAAGTCGCCGCCCATGCGGCCGACGGCTACGCGCGCCAAACCGGCAAGTTGGGCTGCGTGGTCACCACGGCGGGGCCGGGGTGCACGAACGCGGTGACCGGTATCGCCACCGCTTTCCGATCCGAAAGTCCGGTCCTGCACATCGGCGGTCAGGGTGCGCTGACCCAGCACAAGATGGGGTCGCTGCAGGACCTGCCGCATGTCGATATGATGACCCCGATCACGAAGTTCGCGGCTAGCGTGCCGAGCACCGAGCGCGTGGCCGACATGGTCGCCATGGCGGCGCGCGAGTGTTTTAACGGTGCTTACGGCCCCTCGTATCTGGAAATCCCGCGCGATGTTCTCGACCGCGAGGTCGATGCGAGCAAGGCCGTGATTCCCGCCATGGGGCATTACCGCGCCTCGACAAAATCCATCGGCGATCCCGCCGACATCGAGAAGTTGGCCGACATCCTGATCAAGTCGAAGCGCCCGGCGGTCTTGTTCGGTCAACAGGTCTGGGCGGCGCAAGGCCACGAAGACGCGATCCGCTTGGTGCGCGCGCTCGACATCCCGGCCTATTTGAACGGCGCCAGCCGCGGCATGTTGCCACCCGGCGATCCGCACCACTTCGACCGCACCCGGCGCCTCGCCTTCGACAAGGCCGATGTGATCCTGATCGTGGGCACGCCCTTCGACTTCCGCATGGGTTACGGCAAGCGCATCAGCAAGGACGCGACGTTGGTTCAAATCGATCTCGACTACCGCACGGTCGGCAAGAACCGCGACATTTCGCTTGGTCTGGTCGGCGATCCCGGCGCGATCCTGGCCGCGGTCGAACAAGCGGCCTCGGCGAGGATCGACAAGGGCGCGCGCCAGGAACGTCAAGGTTGGATGGCGCAGTTGCGCGAAGCCGAGGCGATCGCGCTCGAAAAGCTCATGCCGATCTTCACCACCGATCAGTCGCCGATCCACCCCTACCGCGTGGCGTATGAGATCAACGAGTTCCTGGGTGAGGACACGATCTATATCGGCGACGGCGGCGACGTGGTCACGATCTCGGCGCAGGCCGTGCGCCCGCGCGGGCCCGGCCAGTGGATGGACCCCGGCGCGCTGGGCAGTCTGGGTGTGGGCACGGGCTTTGCCATGGCCGCCAAGCTGGCCCATCCGGAGAAAGAGGTCCTGTGTTACTACGGCGACGGGGCCTTCTCGATGACCGCTTTCGATATGGAAACCGCCAATCGTTTCGGTGCGCCCTATATCGCGGTTATCGGCAACAACTCGGCGATGAACCAGATTCGCTATGGCCAGATCGCCAAGTACGGAGCGCAGCGCGGTAACGTCGGCAACAAATTGGGCGATGTCGAATTCAGCCACTTCGGCCGCATGCTGGGCGGTTTCGGAGAGGAGGTCCGCGACGCCAAGGAGATCGGGCCGGCGCTCAGGCGCGCGCGCGAAGCGGTGAACAGCACTGGCAAGTCGGCGGTGGTGAACATCTGGGTCGATCCCAACGAATACGCGCCGGGCACCAAAGCTCAGACGATGTACAAGTAAAGGCGCGCCAAGCGCCGCCGGGGCAAGAGGAACGAAGCTATGGGTAAAGCGCTAGATGGCGTCCGTATTCTGGATTTCACCCACGTTCAGTCGGGACCGACCTGCACGCAGCTTCTCGCTTGGTTCGGGGCCGACGTCATTAAGGTGGAGCGCCCGGGTGTCGGCGACGCCACGCGCGGCCAACTGCGCGATATTCCCGATGTCGACAGCCTGTATTTCACCATGCTCAACCACAACAAGCGGTCGATGACGCTGAACAGCAAGCACGAGAAGGGCAAGGCAGTCCTCGAAAGCTTGATCAAGGCCTGCGATGTGCTGGTTGAGAATTTCGCGCCCGGCGCGCTCGACCGCATGGGCTTTCCCTGGGAGCGCATCCAGGAGATCAACCCACGCATGATCTACGCCTCGGTCAAGGGTTTCGGCCCCGGCCCCTACGAGGACTGCAAGGTTTACGAGAACGTCGCTCAATGCACCGGCGGTGCGGCCAGCACCACGGGCTTCGACGATGGGCCGCCGACGGTGACCGGCGCACAGATCGGCGATTCCGGCACCGGGCTGAACCTGGCGCTGGGTATCGTGACCGCCTTGTTCCAGCGCGAACGCTCCGGCCGGGGGCAGCGGGTGATGGCGGCCATGCAGGATTCGGTGCTGAACCTGTGCCGGGTCAAGCTGCGCGATCAACAACGTTTGGCGCATGGGCCGCTCAAGGAATATCCGCAGTACCCCGACGGCCAGTTCGGTGACGCGGTGCCGCGTTCGGGCAACGCTTCGGGCGGCGGACAGCCGGGCTGGATTCTGAAGTGCAAGGGCTGGGAGAGCGATCCCAACGCCTACATCTATTTTATCACTCAGGCCGCGGTCTGGCCGGCGATCTGCAAGGTCATCGGCAAGGAAGAATGGATCGAGGATCCCGAGTACGCCACGCCCGAGGCCCGGCTGCCCAAGCTGGTGCATATCTTCGCCACGATCGAGGAATGGACCAAGACCAAGAACAAGGTCGAGGCCATGGACATCCTCAATCCGCTGAACATTCCCTGCGGGCCGATCCTGTCCATGAAGGAAGTCGCGGCGGAGCCGAGCTTGCGCGCGACCGGCACGGTGGTCGAGGTCGATCACCCCACCCGCGGCAAGTACTTGAGCGTCGGTAATCCGATCAAGTTGTCCGATTCGCCGAGCGAGGTTACGCGGTCGCCGCTTCTGGGCGAGCATACCGAGGAGATCCTAAAGGACGTCCTGGGTCTGAGCGACGCGGAGATCGCCGAGGTTCGCGCGGCGGGCGCTATCTGAGCCCAATACCAAGTCTCGATGATAATGACCCATTTGACCGTGTTCTTTTCCCGCTGGTTAGACGCGTTTCGCGCCGTGGTGTTGGCACCACAAGCGGAGCGCAACGCGGCCAGGGGGGAAAAGAACGCGGCCTTCGGTGGCGATCCAAGGCCGCCTGGGGGCGTTGCGGCGCTTGCCCGATGCCCCGCATCGCGCCGCGCGCCGCGCCTGCCCTGGGGGCCTTGGACCGCCATCAAATGAGTCATTATCATCGAGACTTGGTATTAAGCGCCCTGAAAGCGGGTTCAGTTCGCGCCGGGTCAAGAGAACCGCGCATTGAGAACAGTCCCGGCGCGCTTCAAGCTGTATTGGGACACGGATAAAAAGGGAAACGCCATGCGACTGATGGTGATGGGACAACAGGCCTTCGGAAAGGCGACTCTCGAGGCGCTGCTGGAGCGCGGCGAGAACGTGGTCGCCGTCTACTGCGCGCCGGATAAAGAGGGCCGCCCGGACGATCCGATAAAGCAAGCGGCGCTCGAGAAAGGCCTGCCGCTCTATCAGCCGGCCGACTTCAAGGACCCCGAGGTCCTGGCCCAGATACGCGCCCTGAAGGCCGATTTGTGCCTTATGGCCTATGTTACAATCTTTGTGCCCGAGGAGGCGCGCGAAATTCCGACCCACGGGTCGATCTGTTTCCATCCGTCCTTGCTGCCGCTGCACCGGGGGCCGAGTTCGATCAATTGGCCGATCATCGGCGGTGCGACCAAGACCGGATTGACCCTGTTCTATCCCAACGACGGGCTCGACGAGGGTGACATCCTGCTTCAGAAGGAGGTCGAGGTCGGGCCCGACGACACCTTGGGCTCGATCTATTTCGAGAAGATCTTTCCCCTGGGCGTCGCGGCCATGCTCGAGGCCGTGGACCTGTTTCGAGAGGGGCGCGCGCAGCGCATCAAACAGGATCATACCAAGGCGACCTACGAGAGCTGGTGCCGCAAGAAAGACGCGCAGATCGATTGGTCGAAGCCGGCCGATCAAGTCTACAATCTGATCCGCGGCACCAACCCGCAGCCGGGCGCCTGGACCACCTTCGGCGGAAAGACTCTGCAAATATTCGACGCGCGAAAGAAGACCGGCGCTTCCGGCGCCCCCGGCGAGGTTATCGAGGTAACCGCCGACAGCATTACCGTGGCCGCCGCCGGCGGCGCGATCGAAGTTCAACGGGTTCGTCCCGAAGGCGAAGGCAAGATGACGGCGGGAGACTTTGCCGCCGCGGCCGGCTTGAAACAGGGCGCGACCTTGGGTTAAACGCGCCCGCCGAACGGCGGATCAACGATAACACGACAGGGAGCACAGGCGATCATGCCTAAGAGCGATATCGAAATTGCACGCGAATCGACCATGAAGCCGATCATGGAGATCGGTTCGAAGCTGGATATTCCGGCCGACGCGCTGATGCCCTTCGGGCACTACAAGGCGAAGGTCTCGCCGGAGTTCATTCGCGGCCTCGAAGGCAAGCCGGACGGTAAGCTGATCCTGGTCACCGCCATCACGCCGACCCCGGCGGGCGAAGGTAAGACCACGACCACGGTCGGCCTCGGCGATGGGCTAAACCGGATCGGCAAGAACGCCCTGATCTGCCTGCGCGAGCCGTCTCTGGGGCCCTGTTTCGGTATGAAGGGCGGCGCGGCCGGCGGCGGCTACGCGCAGGTCGTGCCTATGGAGGATATCAACCTTCACTTCACCGGCGACTTTCACGCCATCGGCATTGCCCATAACCTGCTGTCGGCCCTGATCGACAATCACATCTATTGGGGCTTGGACCCGGCCATCGATTCGCGCCGGGTCGCCTGGAAGCGCGTCGTGGATATGAACGACCGCGCCCTGCGCTCGATCGTTAATTCCCTGGGCGGCGTCGCCAACGGGTTCCCGCGCGAGGACGGTTTCGACATCGTCGTCGCCTCCGAGATCATGGCCATCTTCTGCCTGGCCACGGACCTGAAAGACCTGACAACCCGCCTGGGCAAGATCGTCATCGGCCAGGACCGCCAGCGCAATCCGATCACGGCCAGCGACGTCAAGGGCCCGGGCCCCATGTCGGTGCTGGTGAAGGAGGCGATCGCCCCGAACCTGGTGCAAACACTGGAGAACAACCCCGCCTTCGTGCATGGCGGTCCCTTCGCCAATATCGCCCATGGCTGCAACTCGGTGATCGCCACCAAGGCCGCCCTGAAGCTGAGCGACTACGTCATCACCGAGGCCGGCTTCGGCGCCGACCTGGGGGCCGAGAAGTTCTTCGACATCAAGTGCCGCAAGGCGGGCCTCAAGCCGGCGGCGGCGGTCATCGTCGCGACCGTGCGCGCGCTCAAGATGCACGGCGGCGTCGCCAAGGCGGATCTCGGCAAGGAAAATGTCGAGGCGGTCACCAAGGGCTGTACCAACTTGGCCCGGCACTTGGAAAACGTGAAGAGCTTCGGCGTGCCGACGGTGGTCGCCATCAATCAGTTCATCACCGACACCGACGCGGAATTGGAGGCCGTGCGCGCCACCGCCGAAGGCTTCGGCGCCAAGGCCATCGTCTGCTCGCACTGGGCCAACGGCGGCGCGGGCACCGAGGAACTGGCCCATCACGTTGTCGAGCTCGCCGATTCCGGCCAAGCCGATTTCAAACCGATCTATCCCGACGACATGCCGCTGGTCGATAAGGTGCGCACCGTCGTGCGGAAAATCTATGGCGGCGACGACATCACCTTCGATGCGGCGATCGAGAAACGTTTCGCCGAACTGCAAAAAGACTACGGCCACTTCCCGGTCTGCATGGCCAAGACGCAGTACAGCTTTTCGACCGACCCGGACCTCAAAGGCGCGCCCGAGGGTTTCACCGTGCCGATCCGCGAACTGCGCCTCTCGGCGGGGGCGGAGTTCATCGTCGCCGTGACCGGCGCGATCATGACCATGCCGGGCTTGCCCAGGGTCCCGTCGGCGAACAGCATCTACCTCAACGAACAGGGGCAGATCGAAGGGCTGTTCTAGGGTGTTGGACCAATGACTGGTAATATCGTCATCCCGGACTTGATCTGGGATCTTCGGTTAGATAGAGCCTCGGACTGAGCGAAGATCCCAGATCAAGTCCGGGATGACGTGAGTGATAGACGGAGGCTTAGGCATGAAGGTCGTGATTACCGGCGGGACCGGCTTCATCGGGCGCATGCTGGCCAAGCGGATACTGGAGTTGGGTCAACTCACCGGTCCCTCGGGCGCGCGCGAAGACGTCGACGAGGTCTTGCTGTTCGATGCCGTGGCACCCGGCGGTCCTCTGCCCGGCCTCGACGAGCGCGCGCGCGTGGTGACCGGCGATATTGCCGATCGGGATCTCGTGTTCGACCTTGTCGACCGCGACGATATCTCCGTGTTTCACCTGGCCTCCGTGGTCAGCGGCGGCGGCGAGTTGGATTTCGACCTGGCGATTCGGGTCAACCTGACCGGCGGCTTGAACATTCTGGAGGCGACGCGGGCCCGGCGCGGCAAGCCGCGCGTGGTCTTCGCCTCTTCGGTCGCGGTCTTCGGCGGCGCCGCGATGCCCAAACGGGTGGGCGACACCACCAAGCAAACGCCGCAGACGACCTATGGCGCCACCAAGGCGATCGGCGAACTCCTGATCAACGACTACAGCCGCAAGGGCTTCCTCGACGGACGCTCGGCCCGTCTGCCGACCGTCATCGTGCGTCCCGGCAAACCGAACCTGGCTGCCTCCAGCTTCGCCAGCGGCGTGATCCGTGAACCCTTGAACGGCGAGACCTGTATCCTGCCGGTCAAGCCCGAGACGGCCATGCCCGTGCTCGGCTATCGCAACATTGTCGAGGGCTTCGTGCGCCTGCACGAGGTTTTGCCCGAGGTGTTGGGCGACGACCGCGCCATCAACTTCCCGAGCCTCACCGTCACGGTCGCCGAGATGATCGCGGGCTTGCGCCGGGTCGCGGGCAATCGCCACCTGGGCGAAATCGTCGTCGAACCGGACCCACGCATTGAGGCCATCGTCGCGACCTGGCCGACCGAGACCGACTCGTCGCGGGCGCGCACCCTCGGCCTGCCGCTCGACGAGGGCATCGATCCGATCATTCAGGCTTATATCGAGGACTTCCTCGGTGAATGAGATCGATCTCAAAGGGCAGCGCGCCATCGTCACCGGCGGGGCGCAAGGCATCGGCCGCGCGGTCGCCGAGCGTTTGCTCGATAGTGGGGCTTCGGTCGCGATCTGGGACCAGGATCAAGCGGTCCTGGGCCAGACGTTAGAACAGCTTTCCGCGCGCGGCCAAGTCGCCGCGGTCGAGGCGGATGTGACCAAGCTCGACTCGGTCGCGTCCGCGGTGGAGGAAACACGGGCCCGTTTGGGCGGCATCGACATTCTGGTCAACAATGCCGGGATTTCGGGGCCGAACGCACCGACCTGGGAATACCCGGTCGAGGCGTGGCACGAGGTTCTGGCCATCGACCTCACCGGTGTCTTTTATTGCTGCCGCGCCGTCGTGCCGCATTTGATCGCGCAAAACTATGGCCGCGTCGTCAATGTCGCCTCGGTCGCGGGCAAGGAGGGCAACCCCAACGCCCCGGCCTACAGCGCCGCCAAGGCGGGCGTCATCTCGCTCACCAAGTCGCTCGGCAAGGAGTTGGCGGGCTACGATATCGGCGTCAATTGCGTGACCCCGGCGGCGGCGCGCACGCGCATCTTCGATCAGATGACCGAGCAGCATATCGATTACATGCTACAGAAGATTCCGCGCGGCCGCTTCGTCGAGGTCGCGGAGGTCGCGGCCATGATCGCCTGGCTCGCCTCGCGCGAATGCTCCTTCACCACCGGCGGCGTCTTCGACCTCTCCGGCGGCCGCGCGACGTACTAAGCGGCCCTCAATCTATCGCCGTCATCCCGGAAAGCGTCCGAAGGCGCTTATCCGGGATCTTCGAGTTGGCGCCGACCCGAAGATCCCGGCTCTCGCTGTCGCTCGGCCGGGATGACGAAAAGTGCGTTGTTAAGCCCGCGCCAATGCCTCCGCCACGCGGGCGGTGATGTCTTTCAAACCGCTGGTCCCGCCCATCTCGACGGGGCGTAAGTCGCCGTCCTTGAAGGCGGCGTCGACCGCGCCTTGCAGCAGGCGGCCGGCCTCCACCGCTTTCGCTTCGCCGTGGCGCTCGCCCAGCCAATCCAGCATCATGGCGGCGGAAAGAAACATCGCTGTCGGGTTGGCCTTGCCCGTGCCCATGATGTCGGGCGCGGTGCCGTGACAAGGCTGGAACACCGCGTGCTTGGCGCCGATATCGGCCGAGGGCGCGACCCCCATGCCGCCGATCAGGGCGGCGCCGGCGTCGGAGAGGATGTCGCCGAACATATTCTCGGTGACCAGCACGTCGAAGACCCAGGGATTGCGGATCAGGTTCAGCGCGGTCGCGTCGACATAAGCGGCTTTGGCTTCGATATCTGGAAACGCCGCCGCGCGCTCGTGGAAAATCTTGCGGAAGAAGGCGAAGCCGCCGAAGACATTGGCCTTGTCGACGCAGGTGAGCACGCCCGGCGCGCCCAAGGCCTTGCGCTTGCGCGCGAGGTCGAAGGAGAAATCGAACAGCCGTTCGCTGCCCGGCCGTGTGATCTCCATGGTGTCGTAAGCGATATTGTCGTCCACGATCCGGGTCTTGCCCATGGAGGCGAACAAACCTTCCGTCGATTCGCGGATCAGGACGAAATCCAGGGCTTGCGCGCGCGGGTCGCGCAACGGCCCGGCCAAGCCGGGGATGGAACGCACGGGCCTGACTCCGGCGAAGAGATCGAGCGCGACCCGAATGTCGATCTGCGGCGCGATCTCGCGCCCGTCTGGATAGCGGATATCGGGCAGGCCCATGGCGCCCAGCAGAATCGCATCCGCCGCCGCCGCGCGGGCCAGGTTCTCGTCCGATAGGGCCGTGCCGTGCTCGCGGTAGTACCCCGCTCCGGACTCGACCTCCTCGAACCGCAGGGTGAAGCCGCCAACGCGTTCGCCAAGGGACTTCAGCAAATCCAGGCAAGGCGCCATGACCTCGAGGCCGATCCCATCGCCGGCCATGACCGCGACATGGAATTCTTGATCGTTACGCATGTAGTTCCTTTGGAGCTCCAGGAATTTCCCTCAATGACTCTCGCGCGGCACCGGGGCGCCGCTGGCGCCGACCAGGAAATCCAGATCGCAGCCCTCGTCCGCTTGCATGACGTGGTCTTGGTAGAGCTTGGCGTAACCGCGCTCGTTCACCGGCGCGGTTGCTTTCCAGGCCGCGCGGCGCTTCGCGAGTTCGGAGTCGCTTACGTCCAGGTGCAGGCGCCGGCCTTTCACGTCCAGTTCGATCATGTCCCCGTTTTGCACCAGCGCGAGCGGGCCGCCGGCCGCCGCCTCGGGTGCGGTGTGCAGGGCCACGGTGCCGTAGGCGGTGCCGCTCATGCGCGCGTCGGAGATACGCACCATGTCGGTGATGCCCTGCTTCAGGATCTTCTGCGGCAGGGCCATGTTGCCGACCTCGGCCATGCCGGGGTAGCCCTTGGGGCCGCAGTTCTTCAGAACCATGACGCAGGTCTCGTCGATGTCGAGATCGGGCGCGTCGACGCGCGCCTTGTAGTCGTCGATGTCCTCGAACACGACCGCGCGGCCGCGATGCTGCATCAGCGCCGGCGTCGCGGCGGAGGGTTTCAGGATCGCGCCGCCGGGCGCGAGGTTGCCGCGCAGCACCGCGACGCCGCCTTGCGGCTTGAAGGGTTCGGCGAGCGGGAAAATGACCTCCCGGTTCCAGGTCTCCGCCGCCGCCACGTTATCCCACATAGTCTGCCCGTTGACGGTCAGCGCGTCCTTGTGCAGCAAGCCACCTTCGCCCAGCTCGCGCAGGACCGCAGGCAGGCCGCCGGCATAGTAGAAATCCTCCATCAGGAACTCGCCCGAGGGCATGAGGTTGACCAGGCACGGCACCTCGACCCCCAAGCGGTCCCAGTCCTCCAAGGTGAATTCCACCCCCATGCGCCCGGCGATCGCCAGCAGATGGATGACCGCGTTGGTCGAGCCGCCGATGGCGCCGTTGGTGCGGACCGCGTTCTCGAAGGCTTGCCGGGTCAGCACCTTGGACATGCGCAAATCCTCGCGCACCATCTCGACGATGCGCCGCCCGGCCATGTGGGCAAGCGCGTTGCGCCGCGAATCGGCGGCGGGAATCGCGGCGTTGCTGGGCAGGCCCATGCCCAGCGCCTCGACCATGCTGGCCATGGTCGAGGCCGTGCCCATGGTCATGCAATGGCCGACCGACCGCGACATGCAAGATTCCGCGTCCATGAAGTCCTGCAAGCTCATCTCCCCGGCCTTGACCATGGCGTCGAACTTCCAGACGTGGGTGCCGGAGCCGATCTGCTGGTCGCGGAAGCGGCCGTTCAGCATCGGGCCGCCGGAAATCGCCAGGGTCGGCAAATCGCAAGACCCCGCGCCCATGAGCAGGGCCGGCGTGGTCTTGTCGCAGCCGACCAGCAGGATCACCCCGTCGAGCGGATTGGCGCGGATCGATTCCTCGACATCCATGCTGACCAGGTTACGGAACATCATGGTGGTCGGGCGCATCAGCGTTTCGCCCAGCGACATGACCGGGAACTCGAGCGGGAAGCCGCCGGCCTCGTAAACCCCGCGCTTGACCCGTTCGGCCAGGATGCGGAAATGCGCGTTGCAGGGCGTCAATTCCGACCAGGTATTGCAGATTCCGATCACCGGCCGTCCGTCGAAGAGGTGGTTCGGCAGGCCTTGATTCTTCATCCAGCTGCGGTGGTTGAAGCCGTCCTTGTCCATCAGGCCAAACCACTCGGCGCTCCGGTTCTTGGGCGCTTTATCGCGAGAATCGGTCATGGCGGCGTGTCCTCTCCTGCAATCTTGCCGTCGCGGGTTGGGGGATCACACCACGCGGCACGCCGGGCGGCAAGACACATGGGGGTAGGGGAGAGGCGGGCGCCCCTCGGTCGGGAAGCGCCCCGCCATGGTACTCGTCTTGCGCGCCTAATGGATCGGCGCGTCGGCGTGCTCGGTCTCCCAGTCGCGGAGCAGGTCGGAGAGTGTCGCGCGAGAGGTGCAGAACAGGCAGCGCACGATCCCATCCCGGAGCGCTTTGGGCGACCGCAGGGAGACCGCGAAGCACTGGCAAGAGCATCTGACGGTGATCCGGTCGCCGATGTCGGTCACGTGCAGCATGATAATTCCTTCGGTTCCGGCCCGCGCCGGCTGTGAAAAGGATCGCCGGCCTGCCGGAGAGGGGGGTGGCAGGCAGGCCGGCGACGAGTGCCGGGCCAATCTGCGGGGAGGATCGGACCCGGCCACGGGGAGGCCGTGTCATGGCGTCTGATCCTCATGTTGGAACGGATGGGACTGGGCCGCTGTGACCGGCGTCACATCTCACGGGCATGTGTTCGGGAAGTGAAGGGGATCGGGTCCAAGGCGCCGCGAACGGTGCCTCATGCTCTAGGCGCTTCGCCGCCCCGCGACCGCATCCGCCAGCACGCAAAGAATCTCGAACATCAGCGTCGCGCCGACCAGGGCGGTGTTGCCGCTGGGGTCGAAGGGCGGGGCGACCTCGACCAGATCGCCGCCGATCAGATTGAGGCCTTGAAGACCGCGGATCATGCGCTGCGCCTCCTGGGTGGTGAAGCCGCCGATCTCCGGGGTGCCGGTGCCGGGCGCGTAGACCGGATCGAGGCCGTCGACGTCGAAGCTGATGTAGGTCGGCCCCTCGCCGACCACCCGGCGCGCCTCGGCGATGACCGCTTCGACCCCCATGTCGTTGAATTCCTCGATCTCGATGACGCGGATGCCCTGTTGTTGACCCCAGTCGTTGTCGGCGTTGCCGAAGAGGGCGCCGCGAATGCCGATCTGCACGGTGCGCTTGGGGTCGAGCAGGCCTTCCTCGATCGCGCGGCGGAAGGGCGTGCCGTGGGTGTACTTGCTATCTCCGAAGTAGCGGTCCCAGGTATCGGTGTGGGCGTCGAAATGGACCATGCCCAAGGGACCGTCTTTCGCGATGGCGCGCATGATCGGCAAGGTGATCAGGTGATCGCCGCCGGCCGAAAGCGGCGCCACCCCGGCGGCGTGAATCGGGGCGAAAAAACCCTCGATCCGCTTCAGGGTATCTTCCAAGTCGATCGGATTGACCGGCACGTCGCCCAGATCGGCGCAGTTGCACAGATCGAAGGGCCGGATCTTGCTGTGGTGATGGACGTTGCGCACCAGGGTCGAGAGATCGCGGATCTGGCGCGGGCCGTGGCGGGCGCCCGCGCGGTTGGTGGTGCCGCCGTCCCAGGGCACCCCGATCAAGCCGATATCGACCTCCGCCGTATCGGTTACATGGGGCAAGCGCATGAAGGTCGCGATGCCGGAAAAGCGCGGCATGACATTGCCGGAAACGGGTTTGAAAGACCTCTTACTTTCGCTCATCTCGGTCTTACCTCGCGGCGTCGCCTCTCTCTCGTCACATATTGAGCATATTGACCTGCGCCGGTGGACAGGGCAAACGGCAGTGTACAAGTTCTGCGAGTCCACCACACTAGGCAGCCGCGACCGAGATCCGGCATTCTGAGCCCAGCATTCCAAAGGGGGAACAAAGCGATGTGGCCACAAACCCTCTTATTCCGTCGTACCCGTGCCCTGGGCGGTACCCTGGCCCTGCTCCTCGCCTTCGCGTCGCCGAGCCTAGGGGCACCGCCGCCCAACACCAGCGACGCCTTTGTTGCCGGCTATGTCGCGGCGGTTCTGGAGCGGGAGTTTCGCCTGACCGGCCCGGTCTTCGAAGTGCAGAACGGGGTTGTCACGGTCTATGCCGGCGACTTGAACGAGGTGCAGCAAGATAAGATCGCCTCGATCCTGGCCGGGGTGCGCGGGGTCAGCGCCGTGCGCGTGACCGAGGGCGCGCGCCCGGCCGAGCGGCAGGCCGGCGGCGGCGCCTCGATTCCGACCTGGTCGCCGCCCGCAGATTCCTCGGCGGTCGCCGCGGCCGCAGCGGAGGACGACGGGTTCGAAGTCCTCCCGCGCGGCAATCTTTTCGACCCCTTGATCGCGGACCCGCGCTGGGCGCATTTTTCCGCCGCCTATCAATACTTCGTCGACGACGAGGAGATCGAAAACGCCGCCGCCGTTAGCTTCGGCGAAACCTTCGGCTTACTCGGCGGACCGGCGCCCTTCGACGGCCGTTGGCAACTGGATTTTCAGGCCGCCGTGTTCGGCCTCTTCGATATGGATGCGGAGTCCAAGGACCTGATCAACGCGGACTATTGGGTCGGCCTGCCGATCAGCTATCGAAACAAGAGCCAGAATTTTGCCGCCATGCTGCGTGTGTTCCATCAAAGCTCGCACCTGGGTGACGAATTCCTGCTGCGCGACCGGGTCGACCGGGTCAATCTCAGCTATGAGGCGACCGACCTAAAGCTGTCCTACAAATTCGACCACGGCTTCCGCGTCTATGGCGGCCTCGGCTACCTCTTACATGTCGAGCCGTCCGGCATCGACCGCTTCTCGACCCAGGTGGGGGTGGAGTACGTGGCGCCCTTCACCTTGGGGGGCGGTTTGGTGCGGCCGGTCGCGGCCGCCGACTTGCAGAACCGCGAGGAGAGCAATTTCGCGTCCGATGTATCGTTGCGGGCCGGGGTCCAATTCGAAAGCGCGGCGGAACTCAGCCAGCGGGTTCAGCTCTTGATCGAGTACTTCAACGGCCGCAACCCGAACGGCCAGTTCTACGACCGCTCGCTGGAATATATCGGTCTTGGGGCGCACGTGTATTTTTGACCGGCGCAATCGCCGCCGCAACAGGGAGGGTAACATGGACAGGGAACGCTTCGAGGCGGGATTGGCGAAACGCAAAAGCGTCCTCGGCGCCGCCTACGTGGAAAAGACTCTGGAGCAGGCCGATGACTTCAGCCGTCCGTTTCAGGAGATGATGACCGAGTTCTGCTGGGGCTTCGGCTGGGGCGACGAGACCTTGGATCCCAAGACCCGCTCGATGCTGAACTTGACCATGATCGCCGCGCTCAACCGCATGCACGAGTGGGAGCTGCACCTGCGCGGCGCGATTACCAACGGTGTGACACGGGTGGAGCTGCGCGCGGTCCTGCATCAGATCGCGATCTATGCCGGGGTTCCAGCCGGCGTCGAGTGCTTCCGCATCGCCAAGCGCGTCTTCGCCGAGTTGGACGCGGCGCCAGCGTCCCCGTCAGGCTCTTAAAAACGGCAGGCCGAATCCAAGGGGCCGGCGCCGAGGGTATCCAGGTTGTTGGTTTGGTGCAGGAACCCTTCGATCGGCGCTCGATCGATCACGGCGTTGTAGGTGTGCAGCAGGATCGGCTGACGCAATTGGTTGTTCCAGGGACGAAAGCCGCCGGGGGTCCCCTTGTAGAGGTCGAGGTTCATTTCGTCCGAAACGAGATAGGCGCGCAAAGACGCGGCATCGGTCTTTCCTGTGCGCAGGATCGCTTCGACGGCGGCGCGCACGGCGGCCCAAGCGGCCCACTGCGGCGCGGTCATGCGGTATCCGGCTCGTTTCTCGAAACGCTGATTGAGTTGCGGCGCACCGTAGCGCTCGTAAGTCCAGTGCCAGGCGCTGGCGATCAGGCCTTCGGTGCCAACCACCGGGCGGGCGAGCAGGGTTTGATAGGGGACATAGCGGCCGAATTCTCCGACCGCATCGGCCAGAAAAACGGCGTCGTAGTCGGCTGAGGATGTCAGCAGCCGAATGTTGTTCCGGCCGCGCTCGCGCGGGTCGTTGCCGAGTTTGAAGGGGCGCACCTCTTCAATGTCGAGGCCGAATTTCTTGGCGGAATTCCGGAAGGCGGCGACCAGGCGGGCGTCTTCCGCGTCTTCGCCCTGCAGGACCAGCAGTTGATCCCAGCGTTTCTGCCTCAGGAACTGGGCCAAGCCATCCATCCGCATGGTGTCGCTCGGCATGGTGTGGAACAGCGTCGGCGCGCAATTCGCGCCGCGCAGGGTATCGTCGCCGTGGCGAACGTTGAATAGGACGAGCGGAGCGGCCTTGAGTCCGCGAAGGGTATCCGGCATCTCTTCGATCGGCAGGTCGAGCAGAAAGACATTGGTGCCTTCGGCCGCGGCGATCTCGCGAATCGCCGCGCCGGCATCGCGCCCGGGCGCCAGTATGCGCTCTGTGAGTTTGAACTTGAGCCCGCGCGCGCGGCCCATGATCTTGCTGTCGCGTAAGCCCAGGCGCGCCCCATCGAGGGGCCGCTTGCGATCGCGCAACACCAGGCCGGTATAGGCCTTAGTCGGTGTATAGGCGGGGTCCGCGTCGCGGCCGATATAGGCAAAGGTCACAGTTTCCGCCGCGGTGGTCCCGGCCGAAAGACTTGGCGATACGAGCGCGAGCAGCATGGCCACGGCCAGATAGCGCCTGCGCCGGCCTCTAGTCATCGATCAAAATTCCGTAGGGCACCTGGCCGACCGGGACCGACTTGAGAGTCTTGAGGGTGGCGGTGTCGATGATGGTGATATCGTCCGACAAGCCGTTGGCGACATAGAGTTTGCGCTCGTCGTTTGTGAGCGCCAGGCCCCAGGCGCGCTTGCCGACCAGGATGTAATTTAGGACCTTGCGCGCCGCCACGTCGACCACGGCGACATGATTGGCCCGGCCGAGCGCGACGTAGGCCCGCTGGCCGTCGCGTGCGATCAAAACGTCGACCGGCGTCACTTCCTCCTTGCGCATCCCGGTCGGCAGGAATGCGATGTCGCCGACAAGTTCCAAGGACTCGACATCGATGATGTTGACGATGCCGGCTAACTCGGCCGAGACCCATAACTCCTTGTTGTCGGGCGTCAGCGCGAAACGGCGCGGCCGGGTGTCGACCAGGATGTCCTTTATCACCTCGCCCGCCGCGACATCGATCACGTGGACCATGTTGGCTGCTTCCGACGCGACGAACGCCAGCCGGCCGTCCGGCGTGATCAGCACGCCTTCGGGCTCCGCCCCGGTCTCGAACTCGCCGACGATCTCGCCGGTTTCAAGGTCGAGCACGCTCGCCTCGGCCTCTTCTTCGTTGGAGATATAAAGATGCCGGCCGTCGGGGTGGAGATCGAAGGTCTCGGGCTCGTCAATGTCGCGATACCGCCGGACCAAGGTTTGGGACGCGATGTCGTAGACGGCGATCGTCGAATCGTCGGCGCACCCCACGAAGAACTGCGTGCGATCCCGATTGAAGTGAACGCCACGCGGCCGGGCGCAGGTCTCTATGGTGGCCACGAGCGTGTCGCTGCTGTCGAGCACGCTTATGGTGTTCGATTTTTCGTTGGTGATAAAAATCAGCCCGGTTCCTTTGGCCACGGCCGGTTGCGCGTGCGATATGGCTAGCATGACCGCGAAGGGTAGCGCGATGCCGAGGCGGCGGCGGTTCCCGGTCATGCCTTCGCTCTGACGGTAGCTGTGTGTCATCGATCTTCCCGTGGCCGGCAGGTCTTATACCAACGACCCTTGGTATTAGCCCCGGTCAGTCTTGGGGGAAACGCCAGCCGCGGTCAACCGCGCGCCGAGTTTGCTTTGTGTGCGTATGGTCATGACAACTTGTCGGGCAACGAAACCGAATCCGACTCCACAAAAACACCGCAATCGTGTTTAATGTCGGCATCAATCCAGAAACCTAAAATATTCCCGCAACTGTGCGCTGCACAATAAATATGGGGGAGGGGGAAATGAACGCCATGCGAAAAGGTATTTACGGATTTTTCGGCACCGCGCTAGGGGCAGGTCTGTCCCTAATGCTCGCGATCAGCGCGAATGCGCAAGAAGTCATGAACGCGACGCTCTATGGCGACATGGGGGTCGTCAGCCAAGACATGCTCAACCGGGCCGGAAGCGACGGCAACAACTTCCTGCACACCAACGGCAACTACGAGCAGACGCGCTACTATCCGGCGCGCCAGATCAATGCTTCCAACGTCAGCAAGCTGCGCCCGGCCTGGATTTTTCAGACCGAGATCGTGGAGACGATGGAAACGACGCCGATTGTCGTCAATGGCGTTATGTACGTGACGACCGCGTTCAACCATGTTTACGCGCTGAACGCCGCCACGGGCGAACAGATCTGGCACTACAAGCACAACATGGGCCCGGTCACGACCTATTGCTGCGGGCCCAACAATCGCGGTGTGGCGATCTATAACGACCGGGTCTTCATGGGCACCCTGGATGCCCGCCTGGTCGCGCTCGACGCCAAGACCGGCAAGGTGCTTTGGAACAAGGAAATCGCCGATCCCGAACTGGGTTACAGCGAAACCATGGCGCCGACCGTGGCCAACGGCAAGGTGCTGATCGGCACCAACGGCGGCGAATACGGTATCCGCGGCTTCGTGAAGGCTTACGATGCCGCCAACGGCGATCTTCTCTGGACCTTCTATACAACGCCCGAGAACTCGGTCGGGGTCTGGGCGACACGCGATGCGACTGGCCGTGACATGCTGCGCGACATCGCGGCGGAGAAGGCGGCGCTCGCCAAGATGGGCGATCCCTACAAGACGCTGGGCGGCGGCGTATGGCAGAACCCGGCGGTCGATCTGGCCACGAACCGGATCTTCTTCATGGCCGGCAACCCTTCGCCCGATCTCGATGGATCGCTTCGGCCGGGCGATAATCTCTACACCAATTCGCTGATCTCGGTGGATCTGGATACCGGCAAGTACGTCTGCCACTTCCAGTACATCGCTCATGACGTTTGGGATCTGGACGCGGTCAGCCCGCCGGTCCTGGTCGACGTGAAAGACGCCGCCGGCAAGACGGTGCCGGGCGTGCTCCACGCCGGTAAGACCGGGCACGTCTATGTCCATAACCGCGACGATTGCTCGCTGATCCGTTTTTCCGAGGCTATGGTCCCGCAAGAAAACATGTGGGTCCTGCCGACCAAGGACGGCGAGCGCATGTTGCCGGGCGCCAACGGCGGCGTGGAATGGTCGCCCATGGCGGTCGATGCCAACCTGGGTCTGACCTATGCGATCAACCTCCACCAGCCGATGACCTACCACGTCGAGAGCACGCCTTATCCGGAAGGTAAGCTGTGGCTCGGCGGCGCCTTTAAGGTCATCGCCACCGAGGAGCAGTGGGGCAACGTCACGGCGGTCGACTACAACACCGGCAAGATCCGCTGGCAGGTCAAGACGCAGCAACCGATGATCGGCGGCGTTCTGGTGACGGCCGGCGGCTTGGTCTTTACCGGCGAGGGCAATGGCCAGTTCAAGGCCTACGATTCGGAAACCGGCAGTGTGTTGTGGAAGTTCCAGGCCGGTGCCGGCGTGAATGCGCCTCCGGCGTCCTACACGGTCGACGGCAAGCAATATATTGTTGTCGCCGCCGGTGGGAACACTCAGCTTAACTACAAGCGTGGCAATAACATTATGGCTTTCACGCTTGCGGAGTAAGTCTAAGCGCGTCGATCTATCCGGACGGAAGCGGGGCCGCGCCAAGCGGCCCCGCTTTCATGTTGGGGCCGGGCGTTGAGAGTTTTTGTTTTATGCGGAGTTCGCTATGAGTCGTCGTGTTGTGTCGCTTTTCGCGGCTCTTGTTTTCACAGGCGTGGTGCAAGGAGCCGCCGTCGCGCGGGCGCAGAGCGCGGCCCCGGCCGGGATCGCGGACCAGGTTGAATTGTGTAGTGCCTGTCACGGTGAAGATGGCCGGCCGGTCAACGCGGAAACGCCGATCATATGGGGCCAAGAGGAATACTACATCTACGTCCAGATGAAAGATATCAAGGCCGGACGCCGCGCGAGCGAAATCATGTCAGGTGTCGTTGCCGACCTGTCGCGCGACCAGATGAGGGCTTTGGGTAAATACTTCTCGCAACAGCCCTGGCCCAGGCTTGCCTTCAAGGCCCAGGAAGGCGACGAGGCCGTGGCGAACACCATGGCCTCCGCCGGGCAGTGCGCCCAATGTCACCTCAGCGGTTTCGACGGCGACAGCCGTATTCCTCGCGCCGCCGGCCAGACGGACACCTATCTCGAGAAAACCATGCTCGATTTCAAATACAGGCGGCGCCTGAACGCGCCCGACAAGGCCAGCCTCTTGGAGACCTTCTCCGACAACGACATCGCCGCCATGGCCCGGTATCTAGCCGCGCTTCAGCCTCACTGAGCCATATGCCCATTATGGCGTCATCCCGGATCGCAAGGCTCGCGTACCGGAAATCGGTTGATTTCCGGGCTCGCCCCCGATCCAGTCGGGGGCAGGCTCTAACGTCCGGGATGACGATTCTCCGTTTGTGAACCAGTGACCTAAGGTCCGGCGCTATTCGGCTAAAACCTGGCGGACCTCTTCGTCGCTCGCTAGGTCGAGCGCATTCTTACCTCCTTTATCGCGCAATCCGCGCTCAGCACCCTGGGTGAGGAGGTAGCTGGCGATCAAAGGATGACCGCGCTCGGCCGCGATCATCAAGGCCGCGCGGCCGCGATCGTCCACGAGGTCGAGTTCTGCGCCGCGCTCGGCCAGGAGGCGCACCACCGCCAAGCCCTCGGGCTCGGGAACGTCGTTACTATGCCCGGCCGCCCACATGAGCGCGGTCAAGTTGTGGCCGTAGCGCCGGTTAACCTCGACCCCGGCATCGAGCAGGCGTGCGGTCACCGAGACGAAGCCCCGGCCGGCGGCATAAACCAGCGGGCCCTTGCCGGTTGAATCCATGACGTCCGGATCCGCTCCCGCCTCCAGCAAGATCCGGACAAGCCGCGCATTGCCATTGAAGCTGGCCGCGACCAGCGGCGTGATGCCTTTAACGTTGGCGGCGTTGGGGTCGGCGCCAGCCTTGAGGAGCAATTTGACGATCTTGCGCTCATTGGCGACCGCGGCTTTGACCATCGCCGTGCTGCCCGCCAGGTTTTGAAACTCGGTCTTGGCGCCGCGCGCCACGAACAACGCGACCAGGTCCTCTTGGCCCGCGCCGGCGGCAATCAGCAGGGCATTGTCGCCCAGCCGGTCACGGGCCTCGATCGAGGCGCCGCTTTCGGTCAGCTCGCCCGCGAATTGGAGACAACCAAGGCGCGCCGCGCTAAAAAGGAAGAAGTTGAGCTTGCGTTGCGGGTCCGAGGCGCCATCGACCGCGAAATCCTGACGCAGGTCCTGACAGACGCGCGTTTCACCCTCCGGGGCGGGCACTGCCGCCCAGGGGGTCCCCTCAGCATAGCCAAGGCCAGCGACCGCGAGCGCAAGCCCGCATAAGTTAAGTCTCGCCAAGCCCTTCATAAAAAAAACCAGTCCAAAATTGCCCGCCGTCTTAAGGCCCCAGCCTGCCGGTGCGGGGCAAAGCTAGCACCGCACGACGAAATTCGGAAGCACGGGGCGTGTAGTCAGGGCCATCGCAAATCGCCACAGCGCCGCCGGGTGACCTAAACTCCAACGCGCGGTGACTAAACCGGGGCACTCTCCCCGTCTAGATCGAATAGGTGCAACAGGGCGCGATTTTTGTTCGATTTCATCTGAATTTGGCCTCTTTTCAGCGGAATCGGTCGCGAGTCGCCAAAATACCGCGCATTCGCGCCGCGATATGATTGACAAGAGTTTAGTGAAAAGTTTAGTGTTTTTCACCGATGGCGGAATGGAACGGCCGATTGGGCCATCGGTTCACATCGTTTGGATGCATCAAGTAAATCCGACGCCATCGGCCGATCATTGGGAGGAAATAATGCGGACATGGAAAGCATGTCTTGCCGCCGCCGCCGTGAGCCTCGTGGCCGCGACGGGCGCGCAAGCGCAGGAGAAGCAACTCACACTGTGCTGGGCGGCCTGGGACCCGGCCAATGCCTTGGCTGAGTTGGGCAAGGATTTTACCGCTGAATCCGGTATCAAGATGAATTACGAGTTCGTGCCCTGGACGAACTTCGCCGACCGCTTCATTAACGAGCTAAACTCCGGCGGCAAGCTGTGCGATCTCTTGATCGGCGACAGTCAATGGATCGGCGGTTCCGCGACCTATGGCCATTACATCAAGTTGAATGACTTCTTCGATAAAGAAGGCATCTCGATGGACGACTTCGCCCCGGCCACGGTCTACGCCTATTCGACCTGGCCGAAGGGTACGCCGAACTACTGGGCCCTGCCGGCCATGGGCGACGCCTTGGGCTGGATCTATCGTAAGGACTGGTTCGCGCGGCCGGAACTGCGCACGGAATTCAAGGCGAAGTACGGCCACGACCTGGGCGTGCCGGAGAACTGGATTCAGCTCAAGCACATCGGCGAATTTTTCCAGGGCCGCGAGATCGACGGCAAAAAGGTCTACGGCATGGGGATCTATACCGAGCGTGGCTCGGAAGGGATTACCATGGGCGTGACCGCGGCCATGTACGCCTGGGGCTTTCAATACGAAGACCCAAACAAGCCCTACAGCATGGAAGGCTATGTCAACTCCCCCGACGCGGTCGAGGCGCTGGAGTTCTACAAGTCGCTTTACGAGTGTTGCACGCCTCCGGGCCATTCGGACGCCTACATGGTCGCCAACCTCGACGCCTATAAGTCGGGCCAGGTCGCCATGCAGATGAACTGGTTCGCCTTCATGCCGGGCATCGCCAAGGACGAAGACGTCGGGGGCGACAAGTCCGGCTTCTTCGTGAACCCGGCGCAGAAGGTCGCGGCCTCCACCTTGGGCGGACAAGGCATCTCGGTAGTCTCCTATTCCGACAAGAAGGACTTGGCGTTGGAGTACATCAAGTGGTTCGCCCAGGATCACGTGCAGAAGAAATGGTGGGCGCTGGGCGGCTATTCGGCATCCAAGGCGGTGCTCGACGACCCCAACTTCCCCAACACCGCGCCTTTCGCGGCGGACTTCCTGAAGGCGATGGACGGGGTCAAGGACTTCTGGCAAGAGCCCACCTACGCCGAGCTTTTGCAGTCCATGCAGAAGCGGGTTCATGACTTTGTCGTTGCCGACAAGGGAACGGCGAAAGAAGCGCTCGACAAGATGATCGTGGATTGGACCGAAGTCTTCCAAGACGACGGTAAACTCTAACCGATCTTTTCGCGTGATCCTTCCGGCCGGCCGGTCGGGCCCATCGTGGCCCGGCCGGTCCCCGGAGGTAAGCCCATCTTTCCGAAGGCGCCATGACGGACCGTGCTGCCATATCCATCGCCGATCGCGCGGCCACCGCGACGCCCGCCCAACTGGCGCGGCGGGTACGCGGTCTGTCCGACCGGGCGATCGCCTGGCTCTTCATCGCGCCGACGATCGTGCTCTTGCTCGCGATCAACATCTTTCCGCTGATCTGGACGGTTTATCTGTCCTTCACGAATTACCGCGCCAACCGGCCTGGGCGTGCGGTCGATTGGGTCGGCACCAGGAACTACGAACGTCTGCTCGGCAGCGAAGATGTCTGGGGATATCTTCAGGCGACCGCGCACTTCGTTTCCTGGACCATGTCGATCCAGGTGGTTCTGGGCCTCGGCCTGGCGCTCCTCATCAATAAGAATTTCAAGGGCGCCGGTTTCTGGACCACCATCATTCTCATCCCCATGATGCTGTCGCCCGCCGTGGTCGGCACCTTCTGGACCTATCTGTACCAACCGCAAACCGGTATCTTCAGTTACATCATCAATGCCTTTGCCGACGTCGGTCCGGTCGATATGATCGGGTCGCCCACTCTCGCGCCCTGGTCGATTATCATCGTCGACACCTGGATGTGGACGCCCTACATCATGCTGCTGTCCCTGGCGGGTTTGCGCTCGATCCCGGATTATCTGTACGAGGCCGCCGAGATCGATCGTGCCAATGCGTGGCAGAAGTTTTGGTACATCACCTTGCCGCGTGTGTTGCCGTTCTTGATGCTGGCGGTGCTGTTCCGCGGGATCGAGAACTTCAAGATGTTCGACCTGGTGGTGGAACTAACCTCCGGCGGACCGGGATCGATTACCGAATTGGCCT
This sequence comes from Kiloniellaceae bacterium, assembly GCA_021776115.1. Classification (GTDB taxonomy): domain Bacteria; phylum Pseudomonadota; class Alphaproteobacteria; order Kiloniellales; family J153; genus JAJFGN01. The sequence continues at coordinate 31,988 of JAJFGN010000037.1, forward strand.
CGATCAATCTCAAGCGCGAGGCTTTCGAGAAATGGCGCACGGGATATTCCTCCGCTTTCGCCGTGATTCTCTTCGTCACGGTGTTCGGGCTCGGCAATATCTACGTGAAAGCGCTTAACCGGGTGAAGCAATGAGCGCCGGTGCGACAAGCGCACACTCGGTCGTCGAGTCGAAGGCGGTTGGCAAGTGGATCGCTGGCCTGTTGGTCATGGCCTATGCCTTGGTCGCCGTTGTGCCGCTGGCCTGGATTTTCTCGACCGGCTTCAAGTCACCGCCCGATTCCATTTCCTATCCGCCCAAGGTTATCTTTGAACCAAGCCTCGAAGGCTACGTCAATTTGTTCACCAACCGGTCGCGTCAAACGCCGGAATATATCGAAAGCCTTGGCACCGCCACGACCTGGTACGACGACATCGTGCGCAAGCGGAATATGGTCATCACAGGGCCGTCGCGCTTCAAAGACCGCTATGTGAACTCGGTGGTTATCGGGTTCGGTTCGACATTTCTCGCGGTCTTTCTGGGTACGCTCGCCGCTTACGGGTTTTCCCGTTTCCGGGTGCCGCTCAAGGACGATCTCATGTTCTTCATCCTTTCGACACGGATGATGCCGCCGATCGCGGTCGCGATCCCGATTTTCCTCATGTACCGGACCTTGGGCTTGTCCGATACGATTCTGGGTATGATCCTGCTCTATACGGCGGTCAACGTGTCGCTGGCCGTCTGGTTGCTCAAGGGTTTCATGGACGAGATCCCGCGCGAGTATGAGGAAGCGGCGGTCGTCGATGGCTATACCCGCCTGCAAGCCTTTATCAAAGTTGTCCTGCCGCAAGCGCGCGCCGGTATCGCCGCGACCGCGATCTTCTGTCTGATTTTCGCTTGGAACGAGTATGCCTTCGCCTTGCTGCTGACCAGCGGCAATGCGCAAACCGCGCCGCCCTTCATTCCCATCATTATCGGCGAGGGCGGGCTCGACTGGCCGGCGGTCGCGGCGGGGACGACCCTGTTCCTTCTGCCGATCGTATTTTTCACCGTCCTGCTGCGCAATCAACTGCTGCGCGGGATTACCTTCGGGGCGGTCCGGAAATGAACGCCGATGCGCAAAGACAAACTGGACTCATGCGATATTTCCGCCGTGGACCCTGGGAGAACCTGGCCACCGCGCTGATCGCCTTGGGCGTGTTTATGCTCATGCAGCCGTTCTCTCTTGTCTTATTCGGATATTCTCTCATCGTCATCCTGACGGGCACGATCGGTTTCGTGATCGTCAGCCACTTTCCGGAGTAAAGAGCGGATGGCGGAAATTCGGGTCGAGCAACTGAGCAAGGCCTTCGCCGACTTCGTGGCCGTGCGCGAGTCCAGCTTCACGGTGCGCGACGGCGAGTTCTTTGTCATGCTCGGGCCCTCGGGCTGCGGCAAGACCACGACCCTGCGCATGATCGCCGGGCTGGAGATGCCGACGTCGGGCCGAATCTATTTGGATGGCGAGGATGTGACCTATAAGCGCGGCGGCGAACGCGACATCGCCTTCGTGTTTCAGCTTTTCGCCCTCTACCCGCACATGAACGTGCGCAAGAACATCTCGTTTCCCCTGCGCATGGAAGGCGTAGCCCGCCGCGAGGTTCGCGAGCGCACCGAAGAGGTCGCCCGCATGCTGCAGATCGATCATCTTCTGAACCGGCCGGTCGCTGGATTGTCGAGCGGCGACCGCCAGCGGGTCGCGCTTGGGCGCGCGATCGTGCGCCGGGCCAAGGCGTTTCTCATGGATGAGCCCTTGGGCGCCCTGGACGCGGAGTTCCGGGAGCTGATGTGCGAGGAGCTGCGCTTGCTCCACGACCGGATTGGCGCGACCTCGGTCTATGTAACCCACGACCAGGTCGAGGCCATGTCGATGGCGGATCGGATCTGCGTTATGAACAATGCCGAGGTGCTGCAGATCGGCCCGCCATCGGAAATTTACGCGCGCCCGGCGACGCGCTTTGTCGCGGGCTTTATCGGAAGTCCGGCGATGAACTTCCTCTCTGGCAAAGGCGGCTTAGAAGCCGGCGCTACGAGCGTTCGCGTCAATGGGGCGGCGATCGCGGTTCCGCGGCTACACGAAACTCTCGACCATGACGACGCCATCATCGGTGTGCGCCCGGAGCATATCGGCATCGCGGGAGAGGGCGCTTTGAAGGGCCGGGTCTTCGCCGTCGAGTACATGGGGTCGCGCCAACTGGTCACGGTCGATACGGATGCCGGGCGCTTGCGTGTGCGCGCGCCCAACACCGTGCGCGTCGATTTCGGCGAAACCGTCGGCTTGGACTTCGACTCGGAGCGTCTGGTCGTCTTTCACCCCGAGACCGAGCGGGCCTTGGCGAGCGATCTCTTCGCGGGCGTGGCTCATGGCTGAGGTCGCGCTCCAGGATGTCGGCAAGAGCTTCGGCGCCACGCGCGCGGTCGGCGGCTTGGACTTGACGGTTGGCGATGGCGAGTTTGTCGTGTTGTTGGGCCCGACCGGCGCCGGCAAGACCACCACCCTGCGCCTGGTCGCGGGCTTGGAGCGCGCGGACACAGGCAGAATTCTTATCGACGGCACCGATGTGACCGCGCTGCCGCCGGCGGCCCGCAATGTCGCCTTTGTGTTTCAACAGTACTCGCTCTATCCGCACTACAGCGTTTACGACAACATGGCGTTTCCGCTCCGCGCGCCCGGCCAGAACCTGTCGAAGGACGACATCGACCGCCACGTGCATGAGACCGCGAAGCTCTTGCGCATCGAAGCGAAGCTTCAAAACCGGGCGACGCAATTGTCGGGCGGCGAGATGCAGCGGGTCGCGATCGGGCGCGCCTTGGTTCGCCAGCCGACCATCTTCCTGATGGATGAACCCTTGTCCTCGCTCGACGCCAAGCTGCGCGAGGATCTGCGGGTTGAGTTGAAGCGCATTCAACGCGACCTCGGCGCGACGATCCTTTATGTGACTCACGACCAGCTTGAAGCCATGACCTTGGCGGACCGCATCGGCGTGCTTTCCCAAGGCGAACTGGTTCAGATCGACACGCCACGCGCGATCTACGAGACGCCCCGCAACATCTATGTCGCGCGCCGCTTGGGAAGCCCGCAGATCAATATTCTGGATGCGGGGCTCTTGGCCATCGCCGGGGTGCCGGCGGGCGCCGCGAAAATCGGCGCGCGGCCGGAGGACGTACTGTTGCGCTGTGACGGCGGCGCCGCCGCGACCGTCCGCGCGATCGAGCATCTGGGGGTTGAAACCCTTGTCCTGTTGGAGGTCGGCGAAGGCCTTGTCCATGCCCTGCTTGGGGGCGCGGCGCCCTTCGCGGTCGGCGACCGCACGACCATAAAAATCCGCGAGCGCGCCGCGATCGCCTTCGACGCCCAGGGCGATCGGATCCCCCCGCCGCCGGATCGGGCACGGGAGGCGGCCTATGGCACCTGACTTGATGCGCCGAATCCGCGAAGCGGCGGTGGCGCGGATCGCCGCCCATGCGGACGAGCTGACCGCACTGGACCAGGCGATTGGCGATGGCGATCACGGGATCAATATGAAGCGCGGTTTCGAGGCCATTGCCGCCGTTGCCGCCGAGCTAGATGCCCTGCCCGCGGGCCCGGCCTTGCAGAAAGCTGGCATGACCCTGGTGATGAAGATCGGCGGCGCCTCCGGGCCGCTCTACGGCTCGCTGCTCATGGCCATGGGTAAGGCCATGCCGGGCGATCCCGGCTCGCGCGAAGTCCTGGCGGCCAGTCTGGCCGAGGGAGTCGCGGCGGTGAAGAAGCGCGGCAAGTCCGAGGCCGGAGAGAAAACCATGCTCGACGTGCTGGTGCCGGTACTGGATGCCGTCGCGGCCGGAACCGGCGATCCTCTGGCAAGCGCCCGGCAGGCCGCGCGCGACGGTCTTCACGCCACCAAGGACATGAAAGCGACCAAGGGCCGGGCCTCCTTCCTGGGCGAACGCTCGATCGGTCATCTCGACCCCGGCGCGCGGTCATCGGCGCTTTTGGTCGAAGCGGTTTGTGACGTTCTCGAGGACAAGGTATGACTGACTGTGTCGCGATAGTGATTGTGTCCCACTCCCCCGACGTGGCTAGAGGGGCGGCGGATATGGTCCGGCAGATGGTTGGCGAGGAGGTGCGCGTCGCCTATTGCGGCGGCAACCCGGCCGGCGGCCTTGGCACCGACATCGCCGCGATTCAGGAAGCAATTCGCGCGGTCAACGGGCCCAAGGGCGTGGCCATCCTGGTCGATTTGGGCGGCGCCGAGACAAATAGCGAAATGGCCATAGAGATGATGGCGGACGAGCTTCAGGGCGAGGTCGTCTTGTGCAACGCGCCCATCGTTGAGGGCGCGGTCATGGCCGCGACCGAGGCCTCGGGTGGGGCGTCGCTTGAGGCCGTGCGCGCCACCGCCGAGGAGTTCCTGTCATGAGCGACGCGGCCCCCCAAGCTGGCCGCGACTCCGAGCAAGCGCTCGGTGAGGCTGTGGTGCGCGATCCGACCGGACTGCACGCCCGCCCGGCGGTCAAGCTGACCAAGCTGGCCAAGGGTTTCGACGCCACGATCGAGCTTCGCGCTGGCCAAGGCGGGGCCGGGCAAGGTGGGACTTGGATCAACGCGAAATCCCCCAACGCGGTGATGAAACTGAAGGTCGGCTTTGGCGAGACAATCTCGGTCCGCGCGAGCGGGGCGCAGGCCGACACGGCGGTGGCGGCCCTGGTCGGACTGATCGAGCGGGATTTCGATGGCTGATCTCGCGGCCGAGCGTGTGTTTACGGGACTTTCGGCGGCCGACGGACTCGCGATCGGAAACATCGTCATCGAACGGGCGGCAGGCCATGGGTCGCGCCAAACCGGATCGCCCGCTGAAGAAAGAACGGCGCTGGACGCCGCGATCGTGCAAGCCAAGCGTGAAGTCGATGCCCTGGCCGCCAAGGCGGACGATTTGGGCGCCGAGATTCTCGAGTTCCAAAGCGCGCTGCTTGAGGACGAGGACCTGTTGGATCTGGCCTTCGAGAGACTTAGCCGCGGCATCTCCGCTCACGACGCCTGGAGCGCGGCCATCGACGGCGAAGTGACCGAGTACCGTGCCGGCGGCGACGACTATTTCAAGGCCCGGGCCGAGGATCTGCTCGACCTCAAGGCCCGCGTGTTGAAGTCGCTTTTCGGCGACGATGCCGAAGCGCCGCCGACCGCGATTGAGGACGCCATCCTCCTGGCCGAGGATTTGACCCCGTCGCGCTTTCTGGAACTCGGCGGGGCGCGCTTGCGCGGCGCGGCGGTCCGGGGCGGCAGCCCGACGAGTCATGTCGCCATCCTGGCGCGCGCGCGCGGCATCCCCTTGGTGGTCGGTTTGGATGCCGTGCTCGACGACGCTCTGCGCGGCAAGCATGCGGTTCTCGATGCCAAGGCAGGCAGGCTGGTGATCGCGCCCAGCGACGGCACCATGGCGGCGGCGAAGGGCCGGCTGGAGTCAATCGCGGCCGACCGGCGGGCCTGGGTGGCGCTGATCGACCGCCCGGCGGTAACGTCCGGTGGCGAGGCGGTTCAAGTTCTCCTCAACCTCGACGATCCGGCAATCCTGGATACGCTTTCCCCGGCGCATAGCGACGGCATTGGCTTGACCCGTACCGAGTTTTTGTTTCGCGGCGGTCATCTTCCGGATGAAGACACACAGTTCAAGGTCTACCGGCGTCTTGTTGCCTGGGCGGCCGGGCGGCCGGTGACTATACGGACGCTGGACGCCGGCGGCGATAAGCCGATTCCCGGGGTCACGCCGTCCGGCGAATCCAATCCCTTCCTGGGCATCAGGGGCTTGCGCCTGTCGCTCCGCCAGCCTGAAATTTTCGCGGTTCAATTGCGCGCCCTGGCGCGGGCCGCGGCTCTGGGGCCGCTCAAGGTCATGATGCCGATGGTGACCGTTCCGGCGGAGATGGCGCAGGTACAGCGGATCTTGGACGAGGTGCTGGCGGGCTTGGCCAAGGACGGTGTCGATCATGCGCGCCCGGCCTTGGGCATGATGATCGAGGTGCCGGCCGCCGCCCTGACCGCCGCAAGCTTCGAGGTGGATTTCTTCTCCATCGGGTCCAACGATCTGGTTCAATATCTGACCGCCAGCGCACGCGATAACGCCGCCGTCGCGCCGCTCGCCGATCCCCGTAACCCGGCGGTTATCGAGACGATCCGCCGTTGCGTGGCGGCGGCGCGCGCGAAGGAAATAGAGATTAGCCTTTGCGGCGACATGGCCTCGGACCCGGACCTTCTTCCCCTGTTGCTCGATTGCGGGCTCCGCTCGGTCTCGGTCGCGCCGGCGCAACTTGGCGCCGCGAAACTGGCGATCCATCGCTATCGCGCGGAGGTTGGGCGCGATGGCTGAGGCGCCGGAGCTTCGCCCGCAAGCGGACCGGGCGGTGGGCGCTTACAAGACGCTGCTGCGCGATTACATCGACCGCCGTCCCTCCGGCACGCGCCAGCGGCTCGCGGAGGCGCTGGGCACCCACAAGAGTTTTATCTCTCAGATCACCAACCCGGCCTACCGGATTCCGCTGCCGTCCCAGCATATCGAAACGATCTTCAAGATCTGCCATTTCGCGCCGGAAGAACGCACCGCATTCCTCAACGCCTTTCGCGCCGCGCACCCCAGCCAGGCCAGCGCCTTGGAGGCCGATCGGGCGGGCGGCGTCCGCATCCTTGAGATCGAAATTCCACCCTTCCGCGATCCCGGCCGCCAAGCGCAGGTCGCCGAGGCGATCCGTGAGGTCGCCCAAAAAATCGTGACCTTGGCCCGAGACACCAAGTAGAATCGACTAAGCACCGAAAGGCACCGCCATGAAGAAATTGATCAACAAGGTCGATGACGTTCTGAAAGAAAGCCTGAACGGTTTTGCCGCCGCGCACCGGGATCGCGTCTCGCTCAACATGGAGCCCAAGTACCTGACGCGCGCGGGCGGCTTGCCTAAGGGAAAGGTCGCGCTTATCTCCGGCGGCGGCTCGGGTCACGAACCGCTGCACGCCGGGTTCGTGGGCGCGGGCATGCTGGACGCGGCCTGTCCGGGCGAGATTTTCACCTCCCCGACGCCCGACCAAATCTTGGCCGCGGTCGAGGCGGTGAAGCCGGAGGCCGGCGTTCTCTTCATCGTCAAGAACTACTCGGGCGATGTCATGAATTTCGAAATGGCGGCCGAGATGATGGGCGGCAGCCATGCGACGGTGCTGACCAACGACGATGTCGCGGTCGAGGATTCGCTCTACACCCAAGGCCGGCGCGGTGTCGCCGGCACGATCCTTGTCGAAAAGATCGTCGGCGCGGCGGCCGAACAAGGCGCCGATCTGGCGGCCTGCAAGGCACTGGGCGATCGCGTCAACGCGGCCAGCGGCACCATGGGGGTCGCGCTGACCTCTTGCACCGTGCCCGCGGCGGGCAGTCCGACCTTCGAGCTAGGCGCGGACGAGATGGAGATGGGCGTCGGCATTCACGGCGAACCCGGCCGCCGCCGCGTCAAGATGATGACGGCGAATGCGATCGCGGCGGAAACGCTCGAGGCGATCGCGGCATCGCTCGCGCCCAAGCCCGGCGACTCCGTGATCGCTTTGGTCAACGGCATGGGCGGCACGCCCCTGATGGAGCTTTACCTGGTCTACGAAGCGGTGCGGCGCTTGTGCGACCGACGCGGCCTGACCATCGCGCGCTCCCTGGTCGGAAACTACTGCACCTCGCTCGACATGGCCGGATGCTCGATCACCCTAACCAAGGCCGACCCCGAAATGCTCAAGCTCTGGGACGCCCCGGTCCATACAGCGGCGTTAAGGTGGTGAGGCGGGAGCCGCTCGGATGAGCCGCCCTCGGATCGGCCTCGCGCTTGGAAGCGGTTCGGCGCGCGGCTGGGCGCATATCGGCGTGATACAGGAGCTTGCGGCAATTGGCGTCGAGCCCGACATCGTGTGCGGCAGTTCCATCGGCGCCCTCGTCGGCGCCGCTTATGTCACCGGCAAGCTTGAAGCACTGGGGGACTGGGTTCACACGATCACGTGGCGGGGAATTGCGAACCTTCTGGATGTCAGGTTTTCCGGCGGCGGTTTGGTTGAAGGCGAGCGGCTTATCGGGTTTCTTTCCGAGCTTTATGGGGACGCCGCGATCGAGAGCCTTGCCAGGCCTTTCGCCGCGGTCGCGACGGATTTGGATACGGGCCGGGAGATTTGGCTAAAGGAGGGATCTATGACCGAGGCTGTCCGCGCTTCCATCGCGCTCCCCGGCCTATTCGGGCCGACCAAGCTTGGCGATCGGTGGCTCGTGGACGGAGGTGTTGTCAATCCGGTTCCGGTGTCTCCTTGCAGGGCCTTGGGCGCGGAGGTCGTCATTGCGGTCAACCTGAACGGAGATTTGATCGGCAAGCATTCCAGCGCGGGCGCGGCAAGCCGCGTCAAGACGGAAAGTCAGAAGCAGCGGCCTGAGCTTTTGGAGGGACTCATGAGTAATATTCCGTCTGTCATCAGAGGCGGAGCCGGCGTCATTGCCGAGCGGCTTCTGGGTGCGGGATCGGACAGTCCGGGATATTTCGATGTCATCTTCGGGTCGATCAACATCATGCAAGATCACATAACGCGAAGCCGCATGGCCGGAGACCCCCCCGACGTTATGCTGACCCCGAGATTAAATCAGATTGGCCTGCTCGAATTCAATCGCGCCGACGCGGCGATCAAGGAAGGCCGCAACTGCGTGCGGCAGATGCTCCCGGCCCTGAAGAGCGCTATGGGTCATTCCACGTAACACGAAGTTCCGGGGACATAAGCGAATGTCCCAAGAATCCGCAAACCCGGCCCAATAGCCAAAGCAAAGACCGGTGCGTCAGGGAATTAGATATTCTGTCCCCAAAATTAGAGTTTTCGAAAAACGCCGGCGGGCGGAAAGATAACTGCCCGCCGGCTTTTCCCGAAAAGTAGCCTATTTGCAGATCTCTACGCTGTAGCGCATGAGACCCTGGAGGTTTGCAACGTCCATCAAGCCGTAGCTGTTGAAGCGGCCGCTGCGTTATGCGCGATGCGGTGTTAGTGTATGTTGAAGGTGATCACCTTGGCAGGCGCGGTGGAGGAGACGTTTACGATCACGGACTCCGAGCTCCCCTTGGGCCGATAGAAACTCTCTCGCGCTTTGACGCGCTTCGGCGCCTTGCCTTCGATCCGCAGTTCGACTTCGCCCTCGGCGACATAGCCGAACAGCGGCTCGCGGCTATCCAGGCTCTCACGCCCGCCGGGCTGTAGCTTATGGGCGTAGCTGTCCGCCCCATCGATACTCGCACCATCTAGAGTCGCCGTGGGCAGCGCGCGGCGGTCGATCGCTTCGCTCGGTGGTTTTTCGAAGAGAATGAAGGGCTCGCCTTCCTGTTGCAGATTAAAGTCGACGAAGATAGCATCCTCGGTGGCCGAGGCGTTGTCGAAGTGAAGGATACGCTGACCCGTAGGTTCGTAGAAGGCGTCGCCTTCGCGCAGCAACCGTGCCTCTTCGCCCTCGGCTTGATAGAAGATTGTGCCTTTGGCGATATAACCAATCGCCGGCGCCACGTGGCTGTGAGTGGGCGCGAGCTGGCCCCGTTTGAAATAGAAATTGCCGGCTTCGACCTTCACGACTTGGCGGGATTCAAAGTCCACGGACAAGAGCTTGCGGGCGCTTCCCGCGCCCTCCGCGCTGGCCGGACCCGTCAGAGTGGCAAGCGCGAGCAGGGAGGTCAGCGTCGCTGACAGGAATGTGTGCTTTCTCATGATATCTCGGTGTCTCCTTAGTGAGGTTGTGGTTTGAGCTGATGGCATAGCGATTGATATATATCAATCACTATATTTGACAAATAGATAGCGATTGCTATATTGTCAAGAAATAAATAGCGATCGCTATGAGAAGGGTGTTGAGCGATGACACGAAAGCAGGAGCGGAAGGAAGAAACCTGGCGGAAGATGCTCTTGGCCGCGAGCCGGAGCTTCCGCTCGTATGGCTATGCCGGCATCGGCGTCAACGGCATCGCCAAGGCCGCCGGCGTCACCTCCGGGGCTTTCTACGATCATTTCGGATCTAAGGACGGCGCCTTCGGCGCCGCGCTCGATTCCGGGCTCGATGAGGTTATCGAAGCGGTGCCGATTTATCAGAGCGAACACGGGACTAACTGGGTCAAGGCCTTCGTGGACTACTACCTGGGCAGGCCGCACCGAAACGATTTGGCTTGCGGCTGCGCCATGGCCGCGCTGACACCCGATGTGGTCCGCTCCGGCCCCAAGGTCCATGCGGCGTTCGAGAAAAAAATGACGACGATCGCGGATCTGGCGGCGCGCGGCCTCGCCGGCGCCTCGGATGAGGATCGCCGCGCCAGGGCCTGGGCCCTGCTCAGCGTCCTCATCGGGGGGCTAAACCTCGCCCGCGCGATGAAGAACACGAAAGCCGGCGATGAGGTCGCGGCGGCCGTCAGCGCCGCCGCAATCAGGGCCGCCGGCCGAACGCGCGCTCCGGGTTAACGCCGGCGTCGGAAAAACCGCCCTGTGGGCCATTTCGGGCCCCTCTATCTACCGCCACGTTTTCCCCAGCCTTTGCGTTGCGCAGGCCGCACAAAGCGCTAGTCTCGGGCCAAAAATTTTTCCCTGTTCAACAGGGAATCCGGTGCGGTCGGAACCGGCAAAGAAAGGCACCGCCGCAAACGAATCGCGGCGGTGCCCGGTCTTGCTGGCTTTGCCCAGAAAACGCCGCCGAATGGCGGTCGTCGGACGGCTTTAGCCGTCGGTGTCGCGCTGTTTGAAACGCGGATAGGCCGAACCCTCGAGCTCGGGCCAATCCTCGGCCTCTTGCGTCATCCCGTCGTCGAAGCGGGCCCCCGCCGGCGCCATGTCGTGCGCCGCCTGACCCATCGAGCCATCCTGGGCAAACTCCGAGGCGACCGCGAAGCCGCGCTCGGCCAGGACCATGCCGCTGGCATCGCGCAGCTGCACGCGCCAATCGCCCGGCTTCAAGTTGGCGCTACTCCAAGTGCGCCACCCCTCGGCGGTGCCGATGGTCAGGTCCACATTCGCGTGAACCGTGCCTTCATACATCCACACGGCGGTCACTTGAGCCGGCGGACCGTCGTTGAACACCCGCAAGAAGGCGAAGCCTTTTTCGTCCGCGGGCGTGAAATCCTCGACCATGTCGATCGGCTCGCGCGCTTCGATCGCGCGGGTGAGAACGAAGTCCTTGATGACGAGACCGCCCTGGTTCGGCGCATCCTGGTCCGATGCTTGTTGGGCGTTGACCGGGGCGGCGGCGAGCGCCAGGGGCAGGGCGAGGTACAGTGCCGCCCGGCGCACGGATCTGAGGCCGGGAATGGGGTTGGAGATCGGCTTCATGGCATTCCTCCACGATTGAATGCGCCAAGGAAACGCGGGGTAAAGGAGCCCGCGCACAGGGCGGCAGGAAACGCATTTAGGGTCGTAACATCGCGCATGGAGGGCAAACGCGGACTTAATGCCGGGGATTGAACCCGCAAATGTCACAGACAAACCGCATTCGCGGCATTATCGAAACATCAAGCTTAACGGGGGTTAAGCATGCCGGTGTGGGGCCGGCCCTGGATGTCGGCTGGTTCCGGGTCTCATGGATGTGTCATTCTCCCGCGGCCATGAAGATCGATTCGCAAGCGGCACATCCCTCCCACGTGCAAAAGACCCTGCGCGTTGCCACGGCGGCTTGTTTGCTCGTCATGTGTCTTTGCGTGCTGATCGAAATCTATACCCACGCGGCCTGGGCCGCTATGGGCGCAAGCGGGATGCTTCTAGCCTTCATAATTGTCGGGCAGGGTTATTTTGGCCTGCGGGAGCGTTTTCTCCTCGGCATTGCGGCCCTGGTTACGCTGCTTGCCCTGTTGTCGAGACCGGAAGCGGGCGGCGTGATTTGGAGCGCCCTGGACCGGGCGGCATTTCTGGCCGCCTTCATGATCCTGCTATCCCTTCTGCGGGACGCGGCCGCGACTTCGGATGCGGTGCTGGCCGTCGGATCCTACCTAACCAAGCAACCGCCGGGGCGGCGTTATGCCGCGATCCACCTGGGCGGGCACGCGCTGGGCATTATTCTGAATTTTGGCGCCTTGAGTCTGCTCGGCCCGCTTATTCAGCGCGGCGTGAAAGCGATGGCCAGCGACGGGGACGCGATCTCCGCCATCCGGGAACGACGCCAGATTTCCGCGCTCGACCGCGGTTTTTCCTGGTTCATCGCCTGGTCTCCAACGGCGATCACCCAGGCCATCGTACCGGCCGTCATCGTGTCCGCGGAACCGGGGCGGATGGCCGCGATGGGCGGCGCGGTCGCGGCGGTCATTTTCGTCGTCGGTTGGGCGGAGGACCGCTTTCGCTGGCGCCACGCCCGGGCCCGGCTTAGGGCTCAATTCATGCTGCCGGAAAGCCGGGAAGCGGTTTTCCCCGGAGGCGATTTTTTGTGGTTTTTGGGCGTCTGCGCGGTGCTCGCGGGTTTGACGGTGGCGGTAATTTTCGCGACCGGCGTCGGCACGATTCCCGCCTTGATGCTCACCGCGCCGGTGATCACGCTGTGGTGGATCTGGATCCAGAACCGCAAACGCGGCGATGCGATCGCGGCCACCCTCGGCCGCTATCGTCAAGTTGCCACGCAATCGATTCCGGAAGGCGCGCCAGAGGCGCTGACCTTATCGGCGGCGGGATATACGGGGTTGGTCGCCGGCGGGCTCGTTTCCGCCAGTCGGTTTGCAACAACCCTCGGTCTGGCGAACATCCCGCCGCTTCTACTTTACGCTCTCGTCGCCGCCATCGTACCGATTGCATCGAATGCCGCCATGCCCCCAATTCTGGTGGTGACCTTTCTCGGCAGCCTGTTGGTTGCAACGCCGGGACTCACGGCCGATCCGACCTTGCTTGGCCTTGCCTTTGTGCTCGGCTGGACGCTCAATTTGACGGCATCGCCCTTTGGCGCAAGTTCTCTCGTGCTCGCCCGGGTAACGGGGATTCCGGGCACGACTCTTTCGTGGCGCTGGAATGGCGCCTTCTCTCTGGCCGCCTACGGCGTCTCGGTGGCCGCGCTGACTATTTTCGCGAGTCTGTGATGCTGCGAGCTATCGGCGATTACAAGACGGTTTCCGTGGTTTAAATCAGATAAGCGGGGGACGATGATGGACCGGTCCTTTTTTTGGGAAAAAATTGCAAAACACTATTCGAAGCAACCCATTGCCGATGAAGCGGCTTACCAGAAAAAACTTCAGGTCACGCGCGGATACTTTCGGCCGGATATGGAGGTATTGGAGTTTGGCTGCGGGACAGGCTCGACCGCCATCGCCCATTCGCCTTATGTGAAACATATTCAAGCGATCGATATCTCGTCGAAAATGATAGAAATTGCCCAAGGCAAAGCTGATGCAAAAAATATCGAAAATGTAACTTTTAGACGATCGTCCATCGATGAATTCAGCGTGTCCGATCGAACCTTGGATGCCGTGTTGGGCTTAAGTATTTTGCACTTGCTGGAAAACAAGGAAGAGGTAATCGCCAAGGTATATAAAATGCTCAAACCGGGCGGCATTTTCGTCACCAGTACGGCATGCGTTGGAGATACGATGAAGTTCTTTAAGGTTGTCGCGCCGATTGGAAAACTCTTTGGTTTGATACTCAACGTCTTTACCAGGAAAGAATTGGAAGACAGCTTGACCGATACCGGTTTTGAGATTGACTACCAATGGCAAGCGGGCAAAGGCAAAGCAGTGTTTATTGTGGCGAAGAAGGCCGGGTAGAAGCGATTAACTCCATTATATGTGCCACGCATCCTGAGCTTGTCGAAGGACGAAACGGAACCAGCGCTGGTCCCTTATTTCCGGTGACTATTGTCGGGAATGTGCCTCTCGCTGATTGATAATGTGCCTCTCGCTGATTGATTCCGAACTGTTCTTGCGTTTCTTTACTTATCTGGCGTTGTCGGACTCGTGGCCATAGACTGCTCCTTGTGCTTTTGCGTATCGGGAAGCGGACGCCTAAGAGTTAGGTTAAGGAAGAGGGGGAATCGGAATGGGCAGCATCAATGTCGCACGCATGCTTCTCGGCGGCCTGCTCGCAGGTCTCGTGTTCAACATTGGCGAGTACGTCTTGAACGAAGTCATTCTCGCGGCGCAATGGTCCGCCTTCATGGCGGAATCTGGAATGGGCGAGTTCGGCGCCGGGCAAATAGCGTCGTTCGTCATTCTCACGTTTTTGTTCGGGATCGTGTTGATTTGGATCTATGCGGCGATAAGGCCGCGTTTCGGACCCGGACCGAAGACGGCGGTGATCGCCGGGCTTACGATGTGGGCCTTCGGTTGGTTGCTGATCGGCGCCTTTCTCTTCACGGCCGGGATGTACCCGACGGGGCTGACGGTCACCACGATCGTCTGGGGCCTGTTTGAAGTCCCGATCGCCGCCGTTGCAGGTGCCTGGCTGTACCGAGAGGGCGAAGGCGCGTAGGCGGTCGCAAGTGGATTGCACTTCGGGTGAACCCGAATCACGCTCAAACTACTGGGAGGGCTCCACATGGGGAATCCCGGTCCAAACGTCATGGTAAGCGAGTGCTGCGCTGTGGATCGTCATGCAGGTTGAAGCCAGCCTAACGGATCTCAGGGCCTTGGTGGCGTCTTACTCTCAGTCACAGCACATGGCGACGAGGTGCCCTTGGAGATGAGCCCGAGGCGCGCGAGCGAACGGCTACATTCTGATCCGGATGCGGACGTTACCCTAGGCCGCAATGAACGATGGCTCTTGGCCGTACTCGGACTCAAAAGCCGCACCGGGACGACGACCGCTGTCATGGATCTGGCCGGCATTGGGGCCTGCTTTGCGATTTCAGGGCGTCGAACTTCAAAATGAGACGTGACCCGCCGTCGTCCCTAGCTCACTACTACTCCGCCACCTGCCGCATTTCCTGCATCCAACGCGCCGCCGACTTGTTGCGCACCGGGTGGCGGTTCGCGTCCTTGTAGCCCAGCGCGTCCTCGGCGATCAGAATACGTTGCACGGCGGGGGCGCCTTCGCCCATGTTCAGCATGTTTACGTTGGCCGCGATCTTGGCCATCGGGTATTCCTCGGCCAGGGCATAGCCGCCGAACATTTCCGACGCGGCTTGCACGCAGAACTTCGCCGTCTCGGAAGCAAAGAACTTCGCTTGCGCGGCGATTCTGTTGGCGGCCTCATTGGCATCCATGGTGTCGGCAAGTTTAGCAACCATGAGCTTGGACGCCTCGATCTTCACCGCCATGTCGGCGAAGAGAGCCTGAGACATTTGATAGGTCGCTACCGGCTGGCCACGGACGATTCGGTCCTTGGCATATTTTTTAGCCTCGTCGAACGCGGCGCGCGCCAGACCGAGGCAGCGCGACGACACGGTCAGCCGCCCGTACTCCAAGGCGTTCATGGCGATCTTGAAGCCCTCGCCTTCCTCGCCGAGACGATTTTCAACCGGAATCCGGACATCGTCGAGAGAGACGGCGCAGGACGACAGCGCCTTGGTCAAGCCGGCGAGCGGGATCGGGTCCGCGTGGTATCCGGACTGGGTCTTGGGTTCGATGATGAAGGCGGTGATGCCGCGCACCCCCGCGCCAGGATCGGTCTTGGCTAGAATAACACCGGCATCGCAGGCGTGAGAGAAGGTAATCCACATCTTCGAGCCATTGAGGATGTAGTGATCCCCATCGCGCCGCGCGGTGGTCTTCATGTTGCCGGCCGCATCGGACCCGCCACCGGGTTCCGTCAGCGCGAACATGCCGATCTTCTTTCCGGCAATCAGGTCGGGGACGAAACGCTTGGCCTGATCGTCCGTGCCCCAGTTGTATATCGTGTAGGGACAGGTCATGGCTTGCAGGTTCATGGCATACGAGAATTCCGGCATGTGGTAGCCGAGCTCATCCGAAATCGCCGATACCGCCCCGAATCCAATATCGGTTCCGCCCAGGTCTTCGGGGAATGCGGCGCCAAAAAGCCCGGCCTCTCCCATTTTTTCAATCAGGGCGTAGGGAAACTCGCGCCGGTCTTCATAGGCCGCGATATTGGGCTTTAGCTCGGTGTTGGCGAAGCGCCCCACGCTGTCTCTGATTTGGGCAAGGATCTCGGCGTTCGCGCGTCCCATCGTTTCCTCCTGGGCCTCGGGCGGAATTCGACTATATTTCAAGCCGTTTCTAAAGGATGCTAGACCTGCCGGGTTATCACAAGCAAAGGATAGAAGGCCGTGGGCGCGCTGGATGGAATAACGGTAGTTGACGCGTCGCGCGTCTTGGGCGGACCGCTTTGCGGTCAGATCCTGGCGGATCACGGTGCGACTGTCATCAAGCTCGAACCGCCGCAGGGCGACGAGACCCGCCTATGGGGTCCGCCCTTTCGGAATGGAACGGCAGGTTATTTTCGGGCGGTGAATCGAAACAAGCGCGGTGTCGCGCTGGATCTGTCGCGGGACGCGGGGCGGGAGGTTCTTCTTCGCCTCCTAGTGGGCGCCGATGTCCTGCTGGAGAATTTCAAGACCGGGACCTTGGAGAAATGGGGGATCGGTTATGAAGACCTTCTGAAAACCCGTTTCCCGAGGCTAGTCCACTGCCGCATTTCCGGCTTTGGCGCGGATGGACCGCTGGGCGGGGCGCCGGGATACGATGCGGTCGCCCAGGCCATGTCAGGCCTCATGAGTATCAACGGCGATCAAGATAGTGGTGCAATGCGTATCGGCACCCCGGTCGTGGATCTTGCGACGGGCATGAACGCCGCCATTGGTATTCTTGCGGCGTTGCGGGAGCGTGAGCAGTCCGGCCTGGGGCAGTTTGTCGAGGTGGCGCTTTACGATACCGGTGTTGCCCTGCTTCATCCCCATGCGGCCAACTATTTCTTGAACGGCAAGGCACCGGCTCTTTTGGGTAACGCCCACCCCAATATCGCGCCCTACGATAAATACCGGACCGAAACCTGCGAGGTGTTTCTTGGGATCGGAAACGACCGGCAGTTTGCGAAGCTTTGCGCGGTGATCGGCTTGCCGGACCTTGCCGAGGACGGCCGCTTTGCCGGCAACGAGAAGCGGAGCGTCAACCGGGATATTCTGAACGAGGCGATCATCGCCGCGCTCGCCGGCAAGGATGGCCATGCGGTTTGCGACGAGCTTTTGAAACAAGGTGTCCCCGCCGGCCCGGTCAACACCGTTCCGGAAGTTATGCAACACCCCCATACGCTGCACCGTGAGATGAAAGTCGATTGCGATGGCGATAGTTTCACCGGCATTCCGGCGAAACTTTCCCGCACCCCCGGCGCCATTCGTCACGGCGCGCCGGACTTTGGGCAAGACACGCGTGCGGTCCTGGCCGAGGCCGGCTTCACGGAGTCGGAGGTTGAGGCCCTGGTCGCAGACGGTATCGCGCGGGACGGGAGTTGAATTGAGCCACGACGCGACTAGTGCGGTGGAACTGAAGTTCGCACCCTAATTCATTGCCGTCATTCCGGACGATAGGCGAGCCCGAAAATCCAACGATTTTCGGGTGGCGAGCCTTACGATCCGGGATCCATGTATCCGCCTGTCCGGCGCCCGGATCGCGGTGCGATGGATCCCGGATCACTGACTTTCCTTACCAAATCAGACCCCCGCTTTCGCGAGGGCATGGATTTGGAGGAAAGTCGCGTCCGGGATGACGGGGAGACCTTAAGGCCACCAATTTCTGTTCCACCACACTAGCGCCCGTGGAATGTCCCTTCGCGCTTTTCGATCAGCGCATTCATGGCCTCGCTGTGATCTTCGGTCGTGTGCATCAAGGCTTGGAAGGCGGAGGCCGTAGACAGGAAATCGGGCAGGTCCATCCGCTCGGCATGGCGTAGCAATCGTTTGGCCCAGCGTATCGTACGGGGCGGCTTGGATGCGATCGTCGCGGCACGGGCGCGGGCCGCCTTCATCAGGGCGTCGGGTTCGACCACCTCCAACACCATGCCGAGTTCGAGAGCTTCTTTCGCTTCCACGATTCGGCCTGAGAAGGTCAGCTCGGCCGCTAGCTGATAGCCGAGGCGCCGGATCAAAAACCAGCTGCCCGCATCGCCCGGGATAATGCCCAGATTGACGAAGACCTCGCCGAACTTCGCGTTGGTCGCGGCGATCCTCAAGTCGCACATCATGGCCAGGTCGCAGCCGGCCCCGATGGCGGCGCCATTCACCGCCGCGATCGTCGGGATGTTTAGATTGTAAAGCGCGAGTGGAATACGCTGGATCCCGGTCTGATACCCTTCCGCGATATCGAGCGGCGGGCCGGCGAAGTCGCCAACCTTGTCGCGCATCTGTTTGATGTCGCCGCCGGCGGAAAAAGCGCTGCCCGCGCCGGTGACGATGAGGACGCTAACCTCGGGATCGGCCTCCGCGGCGGCGAGGGCGGCGAGAATGCCCTCGACCATCGCCTTGCCGGTGATCGGGTTGCGGCGTTCGGCGTCATTCAGGGTCAGCGTCCCAATCCGGTCCGCGGCCTCGTATTTGACCGGATCGCCAAACACCTTGCTCATCGGCTATCTCCCCTGTCGTTCGCTTGCGCGCCAAATCGTGCCTGCCGAAGAGAAAAGGTCAAGGCATTCAAGGGGCTCGGGGCAAAAAACCCTGTGCAGGCGGCGCGGCACTCTCTAAACTCCCGCCCAACGCTGGAAAATACCGGTGCTGAATAGACGATCATTGGGAGGATTCGATGAAGTTATCTAAGCTAATCAAGGGCTTTGTGTGCGCCGGCGCCGTTTTGACGTTGGGCTCAAGCGCCTGGGCCGCGGAGGTCGAGGGACCCAAGGTTGAGTGGAAGCTATCGACCTGGGGCAAGCCGCGCGCTTTCACGGTTGGCGTGGAGAAGCTGGCGGAATTAATCTCCGACAAGACCGACGGCAATTTCACCCTCAAGATATTCTACGGTGGCGCGCTGTCGAAGAATCGGGAAAATTTGGACGGCTTGAAGCTTGGCGCTTTCGAAGCCGCCATGTTCTGCAACTTCTATCATCCAAATAAGAACCCGGCGCTGATGGTCTTGACCATGCCGTTCCTGCCGCTCAGCGATTGGAAGAAGAATGTCGCCGTGCGCGACGCCGTCTATCGGCACCCCGACGTGGTCGCAGAGATGGCGAAATGGAATGCCATGATCTACGTTTCCTCATACCTTCCGCAGTACGAGTTCTTGGGTAAGGGTACGCCGCCCTTGAAACTGGACGACTGGAAGGGGTTGCGGGTGCGGGCCGGCGGCGGTGTCGGCAAGGCCATGGAAGTCCTGGGCGCGACCCGGACCACGACCACGGCAACCGAGGTTTATACCGCCGTTCAACGCGGCACGGTGGACGCGGCGTCCTTCCCCTTCACCTATGCCCACGTCGCCTACAAGCTGCATGAGGTGTCGGAGTGGTACACGTCTAACCTGTCGCCAGGTTCGTCCGACTGTCCCGTCGCCTTGAACATTCAGGCGTACGAGGCCCTGCCTGACCAGTACAAGAAACTGCTTCAGGATGTCCGCCCTGAAGTTGTTGAGACGCAAGTGCAAGCCTATATCGACATCGACAAGAAGAATTTGCCGATATTGGAAGGAAAGTTGAAGAAAATCGTCTACACACCGGACCAAATCGCCGCCTTCCGTGCGGCTGCCGGTAAGCCGGTCATCGATGCTTGGATCGCCGAGAACCAAGAAAGGTTCGACGCCCAAGGTCTGATCGACCTTATCAACGCGACAGCCGCGGCAAACTGAGCCGTCGTCATCGGCGGGCGGGATCGATAGAGATCCCGCCCGTTTCACGTTCCATGTCTCTCAAGGGAGAACAGCCGCGGTGGAAGCTATGACGCCCGGTGACCGTTTCGTCGTACGGCTGGACCGGGCGCTTGCCGTCATAGAAAATGCGACAGCTCTTATTTCAGGCGTCACGATTTTCGGCCTGATGCTGTTTGCGATCGCAAACATTGCCCTACGCAAAATCTTCAATTTTCCGATCTTCGGTTATATCGACGTGGTCGAGTTAACGATGATCGTTTTCGCTCTTGCCGCCATTTCCTATTGTCAACGGATTGGCGGCCATGTGCGGATGGAACTGGTTCTTGGCGCCATGAAAGGCCGGTTGCTGTGGATCAGCGAGGCCATCGCAACACTGGTGGCAATATTCGTGGTGTTGGTTCTGATCCGCTACAGCTGGGACTATTTTCTGAACGCCTATATCAATGGCGATAGCACCATCGACGCAGAGCTCTCGACTTGGCCGGCTAAGCTGGTGGTACCGGTCGTCATGACTGTTTTGGCGACGCGGCTCGGTCTGCAGCTTTGGGGTTATCTGCGTCTCGCCATCGATCCGGCGCGTACGCCGCTGGCCGTGCCTCTTATCGAGAATGTCGAGGAACAAGCACGTCACGAAATTGAAGAAGCCGGCATCACCGTGAACGACGGATAAGAACCGGGGCCCATGGATTCTCTCACTGTCGGCATCATTGGTTGTGTGGCGCTCCTCGCCATGGTGATGATTGGGGTTCGCGTTGTCTTCGCCGCCGCAGTCGTGGGCCTTTCCGGGCTTGTCTACCTGATCGGCTGGGATGCGGGTGCGGGGATCGCGGGGCAAATTCCACACTCCAAATCCGTCACCTATCCTTTGTCGGTCCTGCCGGTCTTCATTCTGATCGGATTCCTGGCGTTCCACGCCGGGATTACGCAGGCCCTGTTCGATGCCGCGCGTAAATGGATTGGCTGGGTCCCGGGCGGCCTTGCCGTGGCGACCGTTTTGGCGACGGCCGGCTTTGCCGCCGTGTCCGGCGCGTCTACGGCGACGGCGGCGGTTTTCGCGCGCGTCGCCATTCCCGACATGCTGAAGTATAACTACGACAAGCGGCTCGCGGCCGGTGTCGTGGCGGCGGGCGGGACCTTGGCGAGCCTCATCCCACCCTCGGCGATTCTGGTTATCTACGCCATCATTGTCGAAGAATCGGTCGGCGCCTTGTTGCTTGCCGGTTTCCTGCCCGGCATGGTTTCCGCGCTTATTTACGTGCTGTTGATCGTGGGCATGGCGTGGTGGAAGCCGAGCCTGGGCAAGCCCATCACCGGCTTTACTTGGGGCGATCGCGTTCGCTCGCTGCCCGGCGCGGCGCCGATCATGCTGGTTATTTTCATTATTTTTCACGCCATCTACGCCGGCTGGGCCACGCCCACCGAGGCCGGGGCGCTCGGCGCGGGTGTGGTCTTCGTCGTGGCGCTCTGGCGCGGCATGGGCTTGAAGGCGCTGAAGACCTCCTTGATGGAAACGGCCAATCTGACCGTCATGATCTTCTCGCTGATCTGGGGCGTGCTTGTTTTCGTGCGCTTTTTGGGGTTCGCGGGCTTGCCCGAGGCCTTCGCGAGTTGGGTCGCGGATCTCGACCTGCCGCCGATGGCGATCATGATCTGTATTCTCTTGGCCTATGCCGTTCTGGGCATGTTCATGGATGCGATCGGCATGCTGATCTTGACGTTGCCGGTCGTGTTTCCGGCCGTCATGGCGCTTGGCTACGATCCGATCTGGTTCGGCATTATCGTCGTTAAGATGGCGGAGATCTGTCTGATCACACCGCCTATCGGCCTCAACTGTTATGTCGTCAACGGCGTCAGGCCGGATATTCCTTTATCCGATGTGTTTAGGGGAATAGGACCGTTTTTCGTCGCCGATGTCATCACCGTCGGTGTGCTGCTTGCCTTTCCCGACATCGTGCTGTGGCTGCCGCGCACGATGGGATGAAGGGGGGCAGGCCCTAGTCGGACCTCACTGCTTTCGCGCCGCCGCACCACCCCGGCCGGGCGTTGCCCGTGTAAGGCCGTCCTAGGCCGGCCGCGATAATCGTCTGGCCCGCGTCGCGCCCATCGAGAGTTTCGACGCGCGCCAGGACGCGGCCCGCATACTTCCCGTTCCTGACCTCAAAGAGAACAACCTGTCCAGCCTCCAGCAGCGCCAAGAGCGCCTCGGCCGCGCGCGCCGCAGCTTGCGCCTCGGCCGGGCAGCGCGATCGCTTCTCGGGTGTATCCAGCCCGGCGATGCGCACGCTCGTCTCGATGATGTGTCCCGGCCAAATACGCGCGCGGGCTTTGAAGGTATCGCCGTCGGTGACGCTTACAACCTCGGCGACGATCGGTCCGGGAAGTGTCTCGGCCGCGGCTGCTGGCGTGGCGGCGGCAAGGGCAAGAAATGCAACTATAAGTATGTATTTTTTTATAGTCATGCAACCATAAGCTACATGATGCCATGGGCGGAACGCAAGCGGAACAGACCCGCCTAGTTTTCCCCCATTCATCGGGCGCGCTAGTTTTTGCGGCCTTGCTCCGTGTCATAGGCCGCCCCCTCGATTTCTCATGAATGGCCCTCGGCATACCCCGTTTGGGGTATGTCAAAGAGAGTCATTGGCTGGCCAAGATTGGGTCTAGTTGCGATAATGATTAAATGAATATGGCCTCGTCATAGAAGACGGGACAGGACCGCACAGGCTCGAGCGGCGGGGGAGATGGGTAAGGATAGGGAGGCTTATCCGAGACGTGAACGAACTGCTTGATCTCGTAGGTCGCATCTACGATGTGGGCGCGGGGATGAAGCCCTGGTCGCACTGCCTTAGCGAAATCGCGCGTATATCCCGAAGCCGCGCGGCCGTCGTGCAGGTTACAGGCTTGGCGAAGCGCAACCTCGTTCAGTTGGAACAGGTAAACGTCGACGCCGAGGAAATCGAAGAGTACGTAAAATATTACCGCCAAAACTCTCCCCGGATCGAATTTGGGAACAACAAGCCGTTCGGTCAAATATTTTCCGATTACGATTTCATTTCCGAGTCGGAGATGGACAGGAACGAGTATTATGCCGACTTCTTGGCCAAGTGGGGGTTCCGCTATTTCGCCGGCGGCGTCTTCCTCATCGGCCCGGATCTGCTGGGGCATTTCAGCATTCAGCGCACCCAACGCGAGGGACACGTCGATGGCGAGCAAATTCGTTTGCTCGAGCGCCTATTGCCGCACATAAAACGCGCGATGGAGCTGGAGTGGCGATTTCGCGCCATCCGGCATGAACGCGACGGCGCCAACGATGTCTTGGATCGGCTCCCGCAGGGGGTGATCTTGGTAACGGCATCCGGACAGATCGTTCGGGCGAATCGCGCCGCCGAGCGGACTCTGTCGACGGAAGACGGCCTGCGGGTCGAGGACGGCGCGCTCTGCGCCGCAACCCAGCCGGAGACCCATCGCCTGCATTTGCTCATCGCCCGGGCGGCAAAAACGGCCCTCGGCAAGGGTTTAGCCTCCGGCGGCGTCCTTTCGATTGCGCGATCGTCGAAGCGGCGGCCGCCGCTGTCGGTTTCGATTTCGCCGCTCCCCATCGACGCGAAGTTGAACACGGGCCCATCCGGGCCTCGTAAGGCGGTGACCCTTCTTTTTGTCCACGATCCCGAGACGACCGCGGAAGTTTCGAGCGAGATGCTGCAGGGGTTCTATGGATTAACACCGGCAGAGATACGGTTGGCCGCGGCGCTGGCGAGCGGCGCGCACTTGAAAGCCGCGGCCGAGCGCTTCGGCATCTCACCGGCGACGGCGCGTACCCAACTCAAGGCGATCTTCGGCAAAACCGGAACGCATCGCCAGACCGACCTGATACGGCTCATCCTTTCCGGCCCAGCCGCGATCCGCACGCTGTAGGCGGCCGAATTTCTCGGCGGTTCGACAAGGCGACCCCATCGATTTTTTTTGTAAATGGCCCCCAGCATACCCTGTTTGGGGCATGACAAAAGCGTCATTGCCTGGTCAAGATTAGGTCTAGCTGCGATTCGGTTCGCGAGGAGCGCTATCGGGGAAATCTCGGTTGAAACTGTCCATGCCGACATGCGATGGCATGATCGAGGGCCTTGTCCGCATTTTTTACTGACTTAGCGCAGGCGGCGATAGCGACAGCCGACGAAAACGGGGGGTGCGGGTTTTGGTGGGGCTAGGCACCGGGTGCGTCACGCGTTTTTATGACGGGGGTGCCGTCCGCGAGGTCAGCCGGGACCCGCATGGCCTTCGGTCTGGAGTTCGCACAGGCCTTCCCAAAATTCCCCGCTTACTCGCGGCCTTGCTTTTCTTGGCCGCCCCAATCGCGATTTTATCTTCGGAGGCACGAGCGCAAACCGTCGCCGGGGTGACGCCCGGGGCTTTGAGCGTGGGGCAGTCCGGCGCGGCGAGTTATTCGATCCCGATTTCGGTGCCGCCGGGCACCGGGGGCATGGCGCCGAGCCTGTCGCTGAACTACGGCAGCCAGGGCGGCAACGGCCTCTTGGGCGTCGGCTGGTCGCTGGGCGGGCTCTCGGTCATCCACCGCTGCCCGACGACCTTGGAGCAGGACGGCTTCATCGACGGCGTCGATTACGACGCCAACGACAAGCTGTGCCTGGACGGGCAGCGCCTGGTCGCGATCGCCGGCGTCTATGGCGCCGACGGGACCGAGTACCGCACCGAGATCGACGGTTTCGCCAGGATCGTCTCCCAGGGGGTGGTGGGTGCCGGCCCGGCCTCCTTCTCGGTCTGGACCAAGTCGGGC
>JAJFGN010000038.1 GCA_021776115.1 Kiloniellaceae bacterium
CCCAGGCATGACGCAACAGCTTCATTTCCTCGTCGTCGATGGCTACGCCAAGGCTGGCCGGGAAGATCTCAGGGCCGGTGGGGCCAGCACCGCCGGCGAACTTTACGATAGGATGCTGAAGGCCTGCGCGCCCGACGGGGCCCAGGTCGACGTGCTCTATCCCGCCGATCCCGACGCCGCGCTGCCCCAGGGCGCGGCCCTGGAGCAGTACGACGGGATCGCCTGGACCGGCTCCAGCCTGACCGTTTATGCCGACGATCCCAACGTGCGCCCACAGATCGACTTCGCCCGCGCCGCCTTTGAGGCCAAGGTGCCGAGTTTCGGCAGTTGCTGGGCGGCGCAGATCGCGGTGGCGGCCACCGGCGGTGTGGTCGCCCGTAATGCGCGCGGGCGTGAGATGGGGCTCGCGCGTAAAATCACGCTGACGCCGGAGGGCCGGGGCCATCCCCTGTATTTTGACAAGAAGAGCGTATTCGATGCCTTCATCAGTCACGAGGACGAGGTCACGCACCTGCCACCCGGCGGTGTTCTTCTGGCCTCAAACGGGCACAGCCAGGTTCAGGCCGTTACGGTCACCCATAAAGGCGGCGTGTTCTGGGGCCTGCAATATCATCCGGAGTACGATCTGCACGAGCTGGCCCGCCTGTGCTATTGCCGCAAGCAGCGTCTGACCGACATGGGCTTTTTCGCCGACATGGATGCGGCGCAGCGCTATGTCGAGCTTTTGGAGGCCCTGCACCAGGATCCCGGCCGCCGCGATATCGCCTGGCTTCTGGGCGTGGACGAAGATGTCATGAACGAAGACGTGCGCCGCGCCGAGGTTCGCAACTGGTTCGAGTACCTGGTGCGGCCGAGCATGCGCCGTTAGCCGGATGGCGCCACGCGCCCTCGCACCGCGTGCCTGGCAGCGCATGTTGAGCGGGCGGCGGCTGGATTTGCTCGATCCCACGCCGCTCGATATCGAAATCGAGGACATCGCGCTCGGGCTGTCGCGGGTCGCGCGCTGGAACGGTCAGACCAGCGGCATGTGGTCGTTCAGCGTCGCGCAGCATTCCCTGCTGGTGGAGCGCCTAGTCAGCACCTTCAAATCGGCTACATCGCCGCGTTGGCGTCTCGCGGCGCTGTTGCACGATGCGCCAGAATACGTGATCGGCGACCTCATCACGCCCTTCAAGGCCGCGGTCGGGTTGGACTACAAAAAGCTTGAAGTCAGCCTGATGCGGGCGATCCATCTGCGTTTCGGGTTGCCGGCGGAAATCCCCGATACGATCGCCGCGTTGATCAAGCGGGCCGACCATGTTGCGGCTTATCTGGAAGCCACGCAGTTGGCTGGCTTCTCGGAAACCGAGGCCACCAAGATTCTGGGCAAACCACGGCAAGTTCCGAAACTCCGATTACAGACCCGCCCGCCCGAAGAAGCGAAAGAAAAATTTCTGACCCGCTTTACCCTCTTGCAAAAGCAACTCTGAAGTGACCCGACTCAAGAACTTGCGCTGAGAGATCACGCTTTTCGCCCAGTCCCCTCAGCACCGAGATAAGCAGCCATGACCCAGCCAGGCATTCTGACCGCCGATCAAATCGCCGCCTTTCACCGCGACGGATTCGTCCACGTCCCGGGATTCTATGGCGCCGACGACATGGCCCGGATCACCGCCTGGACCGAGGAGGTTGCGGACTGGCCGGAGCAACCGGGCCGGCACATGGTCTATCACGAGGACAGCTTGCGCGCGCCGGGAACCCGCGTCGTGCAGCGCATCGAGGATGTGACCCCTTTCCACGCCGGGTTCCGGGGTTTGTTCGCCGAGGGGCGGATGCCAGGCGCGGTGAGCGAGCTATTGGGCGAACGGGCAACCCTGTTCAAAGACAAGATCAGCTCACAGAAGCTGAAATCGCGAATATGAAATTCGTCAGCACCCCGACGGCGCCGGGCGACGCGATGTTCTTCGACTCCTATGCACCGCACCGCTCTGGCCCGAACATGACCGACAAATCCAGGCGCGTGCTTTACGTGACCTACAACCGCGCGTCGCAGGGCGATCATCGGGCCCGCTATTTCGCCGACAAACGCAAGAGCTTCCCTCCCGATATCGAGCGCGAAGCGGGCAAGGAATATGTCTTTCGGGTTTGACGGATAAATTCAGGGCACTTGGGTACCCGTGGCGCGTGCTCAAGAAGCCGTCAGTTGTATCGCTTCGGCGATGTGATCGCCGAGATCGCGGCGCAGCCTCTCGGGCGGGAACTCGACCGTGACCCGGGTCCCTGTCTTGACCCGGCTGTTGATCTCCAACGTCGCGTCGTGCATGGCCGCCAGGGCCTTGGCGATGGAGAGACCCAGTCCGACCCCGCCGACATTGGCGGAATAGGGCCCACCGGCCCGGCTGAACGGGACTAACACCTTCGGAATGTCCTCCTCGGCGATTCCTAGCCCCGTGTCGGCGATAGAAATGCGTAGGCCGCCGCTTGGCGTTTCAATTGCCTCCATCGTCACCGTGCCACCGGCCGGTGTGAACTCGACCGCATTGGACAATAGGTTGAGGACGATTTGTTTAACACGACGCCGGTCCGCGCGAAGGTAGGGAAGCGTTTTCGGGGCATCCAGCGCGAGGCGGACGTTTGCCTCGTCGCTCCGCGCGGTATACTCACCAAGGCATGCGGCGAGCATCTTGGGCACTTCGAATTCGGTCTCTTCGAGCGTGATCTGGCCGGCCTCGGCCTTGGCCATATCCAGCACGTCGTCGACGATGGCGAGCAGGTGCTGCCCGCTGGCCCAGATATCCTTGGCGTAGTCGAGATATCGCGTGGACCCGATGGGGCCGAACAGTTGCGTCTTAACGACCTCCGACAACCCCAAGATCGCATTGAGCGGGGTGCGCAACTCGTGACTCATATGAGCCATGAACTCGGATTTCATCCGGCTCGCTTCTTCAGCCACCGCCGCGGCGCGAACCAGCCTCAAGTTTTCCTCTTGCTGCCGCTTTCGGCGCTGCTCACTGTACCAGACGACGAGCACGAGCGCGACATACAGAACGGCCATCGCGCCGGCCACAACCGCGATCTCCAGCACTTGCGAATTCTCGGTTTCTTGCAACAGCCTGGTGACGTCGTAATAGATTTCAAAGACACCTTCGATCTCACCGAATGAATTCGATATAGGGATGTAGCTAGAGAGAACATCCCGATCCTCTATGGTTTGTTCGAAAGCGCTAAAGGTATCGCGGTGTGTTAATTCGCTCGCGACCTTGCCGAACTTGGCGGCGAGAAATCCGGTATTGCCGCTTTTGTCATCGCCGATTTGTGTCGGGTCGGTCGAAAAGGCCGTCAGACCCTCTAAATTGTAGATCTTGACCTTGAGGACCGAGAGACCTCTCATCGCCGAGAGAACTTCGGCACGCAGCGCATGTGTCCTGTCGTGTCGACGCAAGTCGTCGACGCTTAAGTTTCCGGCCGAGCCCACGAAGTCGGCGTAGCGGGGCCATACGAGGTTGGCGAACGCGCGGGTCAACGCGACATTGTTGCTTTCGGCCAAAACCTGTAGATCACGCCGCACCGACTGGTGCGCGAAGAAACCGATCGCGAGGCATACTCCAATGACGATGACGCCGCCAAAGAGAGCGAAGCGCCCGGTGAGGCTGGATTGATCGGCTTGTTTTGCTTCGTCCATAGCAGGCTGTTGCAAGGGCCATTTCGTGAAAAATCGAGGCTATACCTACAACCTTGTCGCGCGAAACGATTGATGTTGTGTTAACGATACTGGTGCCCCTAACAGGGCTTTCGCTCCTTATTTGGCTCTATCTGGTGCTCTTTCACGGCCGGTTCTGGCGTGCCTCAGAGCGGCTGGCGCGGACGCCGACGGCTCTTTCGAAGTGGCCGGCCATTGCCGCTGTCATCCCGGCCCGCGACGAAGCCGACGTAATCGCGCAAACCCTCGCCTCGATCCTGACCCAAGACTATCCGGGTCATCTCGAGGTATTTTTGGTCGACGACCACAGCACCGACGGGACCGCGCAAACGGCGCGCGAGACCGCCTCGCGGCTCGGCCAAGAGGCGCGCCTGAGCGTTGTGACGGCCCGGGATCTGCCGCCCGGTTGGACCGGCAAGCTATGGGCGCTCTCCGAGGGGCTGGCCCAAGTCCGCCATGCCTCGGCGGACGTGGACTATGTCTGGCTGAGCGACGCGGATATCGAACACGATCCCGACAATCTGCGCCGGCTGGTATCCAAGGCCGAACTAGAGCGGCGCGACCTGGTTTCTCTTATGGCCGCGCTGTCGTGCGAGTCGGCTTGGGAGCGCCTGCTCATCCCACCCTTCATCTATTTTTTTCAGATGCTTTATCCGTTTCCTTGGACCAACGACAAGGCGCGGCGCACTGCCGGCGCGGCGGGCGGGTGCATGCTCGTGCGTAACGCCGCCCTGCGGGCGAGCGGTGGCCTGGACGCGATCAAAGGCGCCCTCATCGACGACTGCGCCCTGGCGCGGCGGATCAAGGACTTGACGTTGCGCGGCGACCCAGCCGGCACGGGTGGCGGTATCTGGCTCGGTCTCGCCACCAGCGCGCGCAGTATCAGGCCCTACCGGGGCCTGCCGGACATCTGGCATATGGTCGCGCGCACCGCCTATACCCAGTTACGCCACCAACCCGCGCTCCTGGCCGGCACCCTGGCCGGCATGATCTCGGTCTACCTAGTCCCGCCGCTTGGTGTCCTGCTTTATCCCTGGCACGGAGATGCCGCCGCCGCCTCGATGGGCGCGGCCGCCTGGTCGCTCATGGCGGTCTCCGCCTGGCCGACATTCCGCCTCTATGCGCAGGCGCCCTGGCGCACACTCACCTTACCCTTCGCCGCCGCCCTATACGGCGCCATGACCTTCGACTCGGCGCGCCGGCATTGGCTTGGCCGGGGCGGCGCCTGGAAGGGACGTGTGAGCGACGCCCCCGGCGCCCTGGCGCGACGCCGGCCGGACCTGTAAGCTCCCGGCTCTCACCAATCGAATCACCTTTCGAGGTTTGCGTGAACCCTAGTGACGTCATCGAGACGCCTTCCGGCAAAGGCGCGGGGGACGAGAACTTTCCTGTGGGCTCCTGGTTGCTGCCCGCGCCCCTGCGCCCGCATGTCGCCATCTTTTATCGATTTGCCCGCGCGATCGACGACATTGCCGACAATCCGGACTTAAGCCCGGAAGACAAGGTTGCGAGGCTGTCGCGTTTCGAGGCGGCGGTCACCGGCGCCGAGACCCACGATCCCGCCCTGGCGACCGCACACCGTATGCGCGAGAGCCTGACTCAAACCGGAATCACCTCGCGGCACTGCGTGGACTTAATCGCCGCCTTCAAGCAGGACGCGATAAAGTCGCGTTATGACGACTGGTCCGATTTATTGGGCTATTGCGAACATTCCGCCAACCCAGTTGGGCGCTACCTGCTCGATTTACACGGCGAAGCGGCCAGCGGTTATCCCTTTTCCGATGCCCTATGCAGCGCCCTGCAGGTTCTCAACCATTTGCAGGACTGCCAGGACGATTATTTGACGCTGGACCGGGTCTATCTGCCGCTCGATTGGATCAAGTCGGCCGGAGTCGACGAACGGGTCTTGAAACGCGATTTCAGCACGCCGGGTACGCGCCGCGTCCTGAATCTCTGTCTGGATGAGGTTGACGATCTGCTGGTCATGGCGCGGCTTTTGCCGGAACGGCTGTCCAGCCGGGCCTTGGCAATGGAATCCGCTGTCATCCTGCGCCTGGCGCGAAAGTTGAGCGCGCTTCTGCGCCACCGCGATCCTCTGGCCACGCGGGTCGCCTTGGGCCGTCTGGATTTCGTCGTTTGCGGTCTGAGCGGTGTAGCCGCCGTCCTGCGCGGCCGGTTACGCTCGAGGCCAAGAGCCGTTAGAGCGGCGCGTCAGGGCCGCTGAGTCCGGGCGGGACGACGGGTATGACGGCAAGCATCGCGAGCAGCGACGGTGCGACAGGTAGTACCGCCACCGCCATGGATCATGTACGTGACATCGTCGCGCGGTCGGGCTCCTCGTTTCTTTGGGGCATGCGGATCCTGCCGAGTCATCGCCGTGACGCCATGTATGCGATCTACGCTTTTTGCCGCGAGGTCGATGACGCTGCCGACGAACCGGATGCGCCCGAGGCCAAGTTGGAGAAGCTGTCGAGTTGGCGGCGCGAGATCGCGCGGCTTTATAGCGGCGAGCCGGCAGGACCGGTCGGGCGCGCGCTGCAAGGACCGGTGGTCGAATTCTCTTTGCCGGCGGAGGAATTTCTGGCCGTGATCGAGGGCATGGAGATGGACGTGCGCAGCACGATTGTTGCTCCGTCGTTCGAGGAATTCACGCTGTATTGCCGCCGTGTGGCCGGTGCGGTCGGTATGCTTTCGATCCGGGTTTTCGGGGAGACGAGCGCCGCGGCGCAAGAGCTCGCCGTTGTTCAAGGCGAAGCCTTGCAGATCACCAACATCCTGCGCGACGTGGCGGAAGACGCTGAGCGTGGCCGCTTGTATCTGCCGGGCGATCTGCTGGCCAAACATGGCATGGCTGACTTGAGCCCGAACGAGGTTCTGGACCATCCCGGCTTGGCGGCCGCCTGCGCCGAATTGGCGGAGGTCGCCAAGCGCCGCTTCGCGCACGCGCGGGCGCTGTTGGCCCAGTGCGATCGGCGCCGCCTGCGCCCGGCCCGCCTGATGCTGGAGTCCTACGATCGCCTCCTCCGCCGACTTGAAGCGCGCGGCTGGGACCGGCCGCGCGAAGCGGTTCGCCTGTCACGGCTCGAAAAGCTTTGGGTCGTGCTCCGCTACATTCTGTTCTAGGACACTGTTGCCTTCATGGCGCGGGTTCACATCGTAGGCGCCGGCTTGTCCGGCTTGGCCTGTGCGGTGCATCTGGCCGGTACCGGCCGGGAGGTCACGCTGCACGAGGCTGCGGGCCAGGCCGGGGGACGGTGCCGATCCTATTTCGACGCGCAGATCGGCTGCACGATCGATAATGGCAATCACCTCATGTTTTCGGCCAACCGCGCGGTTCTCGACTACCTCGAGCGAATTGGCGCGCGCGATACCCTGATCGGCCCACCGCGCGCGGTCTTTCCGTTTCTCGATTTGCGCAGCGGCGAACGCTGGACCGTGCGGCCCAGCGCGGGGCGGGTGCCCTGGTGGATTTTTTCGGCGGCGCAGCGCATTCCGAAAACGCATGTTTCCGACTACCTGGCGGCCCTGCGCTTGGCCTTCGCCGGACCCGACGCGGCGGTCGCCGACTGCCTGACCCCTGGCAACCCGATGTGGGAGCGCTTTTGGGAACCCCTGACCGTCGCGGCGCTCAACACCGCACCGCAGGAAGCCTCGGCCCAGCTGCTGTGGCGGGTCCTGCGTGAGAGTTTTGCCAGGGGCGAGTCGGCATGCCGGCCCATGATTGCGCGCGACAGCTTGGCCGCCAGCCTGGTCGACCCGGCGCTGACGTTCTTGCGCGGCCATGGCGCGGAGGTTCACTTCAATCGCCGCCTGCGTGCGATCGCCTTCGCGGACCAGGGCGCAACGGCCCTCGATTTCGGCGAGCATAAGGTGGCGCTTGCGGCCGGCGAGAGACTGGTTGTCGCCCTTCCGCCCGGCGGCGCTGCCAGCGTCTTACCGGGGCTCGACGCGCCCCAGGAGGCGCGGCCCATTGTGAACGCCCACATTCGCCTTCCGGCTCCGCCGCCCGCGGGCTTGGCCGCCGATATTTCCCTCCTGGGGTTGATCGGCGGGACCACCCAGTGGCTGTTTCTGCGCGGCGAGATCGTCAGTCTGACGGTCAGCGCCGCCGAGGCTCTGGTCGAGCGGTCAAACGAGGAAATCGCCAAAATTCTGTGGGCGGAGACCGCCCAGGCGCTCAAGCTTCCGGCAACGCCGGTGCCGCCGATTCGGGTCATCAAGGAACGCCGGGCGACGTTTGCCCAGACTCCGCAGGCGGTCCGGCGGCGTCCGCCGGCCCGCACATCGTGGCGCAATATCGTGCTGGCCGGGGACTGGACCGACACCGGCTATCCGGCGACTATTGAGAGCGCGGTTCGCTCTGGCCGGACCGCGGCGCGTGTTGTCACAGAATGATCACGGAAGTTCCGCCAAATCGTGATCTGCCCTGCGCCGTGCGCGGGGGTCTGGGGATTGCACCCAAGCGTTTGTTTAAGTATGTAGTTTCCATGACTAGGCCCGACGCGGGAGGCGGTTCTCGGCGCCCTGGCCCCCACAACCAGATAGTGCCGTGACCGACCGATCTTCGATTCTGAACTCTCGCGGCGAGGATGAGCAAGCCGCCACCCAGGGTAGCGGATCCGTCGGCGCGGGCGACTCTCAGGCGTCGGATGTTCTGGCGGCCGCGCGCTTGGCCACGGTCGATGCCGCGCCTACCGATCTCGATCGGCTGGTCGGGGAAATCCACGCGGCCCTGCGCGCGCTGCAGCGTCCGGACGGGCATTGGGTCTTTGAATTCGAGGCCGACGCCACCATTCCGTCCGAATACATCATGCTGCGCCAGTTCCTGGGCGAGCCCGACGACCCGCGCGAGCAAAAAATCGCCAATTACCTGCGCGATATTCAGTTGGAGAGCGGCGGTTGGCCGCTGTTCTACAAGGGCGTCTTCGATCTAAGTGCGACGATCAAGGCCTACTTTGCCCTGAAGCTGGCGGGTGACGACCCGCAGGCCCCGCACATGGCGCGCGCGCGCGACCTGATTTTATCGCAAGGCGGCGCTGCCCAGGCCAACGTCTTCACGCGCATCGCTTTAGCGCTGTTCGGCCAGGTGCCTTGGCGCGCGGTGCCGGAGATGCCGGTTGAGATCATGTTGCTGCCGCGCTGGTTTCCCTTCCATCTTTCGAAGGTTTCGTACTGGTCGCGCACGGTTATCGTGCCGCTGCTGATCCTGATGAGTCTTAAGCCGCGCGCGCAAAATCCGCGCGGGGTGCGCATCGACGAGTTGTTCCTCTGCCATCCTGACGAGGACCGCTATCCGATGAATGCGACCGGCGACGCCTTGGGCGCCTTCTTTGCCGGCTTGGACAAGCTGTTGCGCACCACCAGCCGGCGCTTTCCCAGGGGCAGCCGGCGCCGCGCGATCGATAAGGCGGTCGAGTTCATGACCCCGCGCCTGAACGGCGAGGACGGCTTGGGCGGCATTTTTCCGGCCATGGCGAATGCCGTGATGGCCTTCAGTGCCCTGGAACGACCGCACGACGACCCCGACTATGCCGTTGCGCGCCAAGCGATCGAGAAGCTCCTGATCGACCGCGGGCCCGACAAGATGTACTGCCAGCCCTGTCTCTCGCCGGTCTGGGATACCTGCCTGGCCGCCCACGCGATGCTGGAGGCTGGCGAAGACCCGGACGGCGGCTGCATGCAAAAATCCATAGATTGGATGCTGGAACGCGAGATCACCGAGACCGTGGGCGACTGGTCGTGGCGGCGGCCCGGCATTCCGCCGGGCGGCTGGGCGTTCCAGTATTGGAACAACCACTATCCCGATGTCGACGACACGGCAGTCGTGGTCATGGCGCTCGACCGGACCGGCGACCCGCGCTGCCGTCCGGCGATCGAACGGGCGACCGATTGGGTTCTGGGCATGCAAAGCAGCAACGGTGGCTGGGGCGCCTTCGATGCCGAGAACGAGTATTACTATCTGAACCATATTCCCTTTGCCGATCATGGCGCGCTTTTGGATCCGCCGACCGTGGACGTGACGGCACGATGCGTTTCCATGCTGGCGCAGCTTGGTTTTGGGCGCGAGCATCAGGCGGTTCGCCGGGGCCTGGATTTCCTGCGCCGGGAGCAGGAAGAGGATGGCTCCTGGTTCGGCCGCTGGGGCGTCAACTACGTCTACGGCACCTGGTCTGCCTTGTGCGCCTTTAACGCCTGTGAAGAGGACCTCTCGGCCCCGCACATCCGCAAGGCGGTCGCGTTCCTGAAGTCATGGCAGGGTCCTGACGGCGGTTGGGGCGAGGACTGCGCGACCTATTGGAAGGAAAATCGGGGCACGATCAAAGCCTCGACCGCCTCGCAAACCGCCTGGGCGCTACTAGGCCTTATGGCGGCGGGCGAAGTTGACAGCGAGGCCGCGCGCCGGGGTGTCGCCTATCTCGAAAAAACTCCGCGCGACGGCGCCAAGTGGCGTGAGAAATGGTACACGGGCATCGGCTTCCCGCGCGTGTTCTACCTGAACTATCACGGCTACAGTGCCTATTTCCCGCTTTGGGCCCTGGCCCGCTATCGCAACCTGCGCCAAAGCGACGAACGCCGTGTGCGATTCGGGATGTGACGCGCTTAGGTTTCGTCACGGGCCTCAGGGCCGAAGCCAAAATCCTCAAGACATCCGCGAAACGCGCGCACCAGGCCGTGCCGGCCACGATGTGCGCCGGCGCCGATGCCGGGCGGGCCCAGGATGGCGCCGCGCGCCTGATCGCGGAGGGGGCGGAAGCGATCGTCAGCTTCGGCCTCTGCGGTGGGCTCGATCCCGCCTTGCGGCCCGGCACATTGATCCTGGCCGAATCGGTTGCAGACCAGGACGGGCGGCATCTCGATGCCGATCCAGCGCTGCGGCCGCACGTACTTAGCCAGCTTCAGGCGGCGGGTGTGAGGCCCATTGGCGGCACGATGCTGGGCAGCGACCGGGCGGTCGCTTCAGCGGCGGAGAAAACCCGCTTGCACCATGCGATGGGCGCCGCCGCGGTCGATATGGAAAGTCACGGCGTCGCCCGTGCGGCCGCAAAAACCGGTGTGCCGTTCCTGGTGCTGCGCGCGGTCGCCGACCCGGCGGCGCGCGATTTGCCGCATGCGGCTCTGGTGGCGACGGGCGCGGATGGCGGCCTTCGCCACCGGGCGATCATGGGCGCTTTACTAAGCCACCCCTGGGAGATCGCCGCGATGCTCCGCTTAGGCGCCGAGGCCCGCCGGGCGTTTGGGGCCCTGGAGAGCGCGGCGGGTATTTTCTTCACGGGTGAATAATAGGAGCCGGCCCTCGCCCTTCGACAGGCTCAGGGTGAGGCCCTCATGCTGAGCCTGTCGAAGTAAGAGGGCCGGTGTCGCGATTGACCGGTGCGCGGCGGGTATCCTACTCGGCGGCGACTGACGGTTTCTTCCCGGCTTTCTTTGTGTCGTCGCTATGGACGTCCGAAACCGCTTCGGCGACCAGCCGGTCGAAGATGAACTCGGCAGGGCGTTGGTTCGCGAGCGGAATGTCGGGCGCCTTGGGCCCGTCGGTGCGCACGCCGCGCAGGAAAACGCCGAGCGCCTTCAGGGGATGCTTGACCGTATCGTTGACCGCGGTCGGCTCATAGCCGCAATGCACCATGCAGTTCGCGCACTTCTCGTAGTTGCCGGTCCCGTAGGTCTCCCACTCGGTCTCGTCCATCAGCTCCTTGAAGGTCTTCACGTAGCCTTCGTTCAAGAGATAGCAAGGCCGCTGCCATCCGAAGATGTTACGCGTCGGATTACCCCAGGGCGTGCAGTGGTATTCCTGATTGCCGGCCAGGAAGTCGAGGAACAAGCTGGACTGCGAGAACGCCCACTTCTTGTCCTTTCCTTTTTCCTTGCCGCGCCGGAATACGTCGCGGAAAAGGTCGCTGGTCTGATGGCGGCTGAGAAAGTGTTCCTGGTTGGGCGCGCGCTCATAAGCATAGCCGGGCGACACCGTGATGCCCTCGACGCCGAGCTCGGTCACGAAATCGAAGAATTCCTCGACTTTTTCGGCCTTGGCGTTGTTGAACAGCGTGCAGTTGATGTTGACGCGGAACCCGGCGTCCTTGACCTGGCGAATCGCCTTAACCGCGCGCGCGAACACACCTTTTTGATCGACCGCGTGATCGTGCTCCTCTTCCAGGCCGTCCAGATGGATCGAGAAGGTGAGATACGGGCTCGGTTTGAAGAGGTGCAGTTTCTTCTCGAGCAGCAGGGCGTTGGTGCAGAGGTAGACGAAGCGCTTGCGCTTGACGATCTCGGCAACGATTTCGCCCATCTCTTTGTGCAGCAGCGGCTCGCCGCCGGGGATCGACACAATCGGCGCATCGCACTCTTCGACCGCCTCGATACACTCGGCGACCGAGAGGCGGCGGTTCAGGATCTCGTCGGGATAGTCGATCTTGCCGCAGCCCGGACAGGCCAAGTTACAGCGGAACAGGGGTTCGAGCATGAGGACGAGCGGATAGCGTTCCCGCCCGCTCAAGCGCTGCTTGAGGATATAAGCTCCGACTCGCACTTGCTGTCTAATAGGAACGGGCACGCTTGCCTCTCAAATCTGCTGGATGGTCTACCAAGGAGCGCTAATACCTAGGCGTTTTGGCCCACGATTCCAAGTGCGTTGCCGCCAAGGCACCTATTTGGATCATGCGCTAGCTCATATAGCCGGATTCGCGGAACCATCGCACGGCGTCGGCCAAGGCCTCTTGGGCCGGGCGGGCCCGGTATCCCAGGCGGTCGGTGGCCTTAGCACTGGAAAAGAACATCCTTTTCTTCGCCATCCGCAGGCCGTCCACGGTCACGAAGGGCTCACCCCGGCCGCTCAGGCGGGCCCAGGCCTCGGCTGCATAGGCGATCGGCAGGATGGCGTCGTGAGGGATGCGCACCCGGGGCGGCCGGCGCTCGCACAGGATCGCGATTCCGGCCAGGATTTCGCTCAGCGCCAAGTTCTCCCCGCCCAGGATATAGCGGTCTCCGATCTCGCCCCGTTCAAAGGCCAGCAAGTGCCCGGCGGCGACATCGTCGACATGAACGACGTTCAGACCGGTATCGACGAAGGCCGGCATGCGCCCGGCCGCCGCTTCCACGATCATGCGGCCGGTCGGGGTCGGCTTGATATCGCGGGGCCCCACGGGGGTCGAGGGATTGACGATCACGGCGGGCAGACCGGCTTCGCGCACCAGGGTATCGACCTCGCGCTCGGCCAGGAACTTGGAGCGTTTATAGTGGCCGATCATGTCGTCCAGCGAGACCGGAGTCGCTTCGTCCGCCGGGGTGCCGCCGCCCTCGATACCCAAGGTCGCGACACTGCTGGTGTAGACGATGCGCGATACCCCAACCTCGCCCGCCAGCTCCATGAGCCGCCGGGTCCCGGCGACGTTGGCCTGATAGATTTCCTCGGGTCGCGGGACCCATAGGCGATAGTCGGCGGCGACGTGAAACAGCGCCTGGCAACCGCGCAAGGCCCGCTCCAGCGAGGCCGGGTCGCCGAGATCGCCTTCCGCCACGTCAAGCTTGAGATCGGCAAGATTGCGCCGGTCGCTGCCCGGCCGGGCCAGGACTCTAACGGTCTCGCCACGCGCCAGGAGCTGGCGCGCGACCGCCGAACCGACGAACCCGGTCGCACCGGTGACGAGCGTGGTCATGCCTGTCCGGACTGCATCGCCCGCGTTGGCGTGGCCTCCTCGCCAAGCGCCATATGTTCCGGGGCGGCCAAACTGGGGAAAATCTCCCGATGCGCGCGCTCCAGGTCCTCCGGAAAATCGATCTCGACCCAGGGTAGGCCGGTTATATCCTCGACGCCAAAGCTGCCTGGCGGCTCGTCTATCAAGATATTACGCATGGCGTCCTCATAGATCGTATCGCGCCGGCCGGACGCGATTATACGCTCCGCCTCGCCGATGGTCTTGGCGGCAATCTCCGGCGAGAAACGGCAAAACCCGACCCACTCGCCCCACCAGTCATGACGCCGCTCCGGGCGCTTGTGAAAATCGACCAGGACGCCGTCGCGCATACACAGCTTGACCGGGTCCTCGCCGTCCTCGGTCTGGCGGTCCATGAGGAAGCAATTGGCCTGCCGGGTCGCCAGAAGGCGCTCCATCATTCGGTGATCGTAGAGCACGTCGCCATCCATGAAGACGACGGGCTCGCCGGCGGTGAAGGCCTCCTTGAGGCTCGCGAAGGATACGATCGCGCCTTCCTCGAAGTGCGGATTGAGGCAGGTGCGAATCATATCCTGGGCCCCGATGCGGGCGATCTCGGCCTTGACCTCATCGGCCCGAAAGCCGATGACGAGGTCAATCCGCTGGATGCCGCAGCGGCGCAGGATCTCGACGTGGCGCTCAAGCAAGGTCTTGCCGCCGAACGACAACAGAACCTTTGGCGGCAACTGGACATTGTTAAGGCGCCGGCCGACGCCGGCCCCCAGGATACCAACTCTCATTTCACATCCTTGCGATGGCCCGTTGGCGGACCCCTAGACGAAACCCGCGGACGGACCTTGTGCCGCCCACGCCATACTCAAAATCGGGTCTGGGAGGCGTCACGTCAATGTCGCTGTGGCGCTAAGGCGCTGAAATCACGAAATTGGGATCGTGTGCCGCGATGTGGCTCGGCTGGGCGTTTCGGCTTAACCCGGCGACATGCCGCGCAGCCGCTCGTTGCGCCGGCGCAGCAGCTCCAGCATGGTCAAGAGCAGCATCGAGATCAGCACCAGCAGCGTGGCAACGGCCAGGATGGTGGGGCGGATTTCCTCGCGGATGCCCGAGAACATCTTCCACGGGATGGTGCGCTGCTCGACCGAGCCGACGAATAGCACCACCACCACCTCGTCGAACGAGGTGATGAAGGCGAACAGCCCGCCCGAGATCACGCCGGGCAGGATCAGCGGCACGATGACCTTGAAGAAGGTCCGCGTCGGGTTGGCGCCGAGGCTGGCGGAGGCGCGCGTCAGCGACTGATCGAAGCCGACCAGCGTCGCGGTCACGGTGATGACCACGAAGGGCGTGCCGAGTGCCGCATGCGCCAAGATCACGCCCAGATGGGTCGAGGCGAGGCCGATACGGGTATAGAAGAAAAACATGCCCGCCGCTGAGATGATGAGCGGCACGATCATTGGCGAGATTAAGAGCGCCATAACCGTGGAGCGGAATGGCATCGCTGGGCTGCTCAGCCCCAATGCGGCGACGGTGCCTACCGAGGTCGACAACAGGGTGGCGAAGATCGCGATGAAAAAGCTGTTACTGACCGCGTCCC
The DNA here is from genome assembly GCA_021776115.1 of Kiloniellaceae bacterium. Classification (GTDB taxonomy): domain Bacteria; phylum Pseudomonadota; class Alphaproteobacteria; order Kiloniellales; family J153; genus JAJFGN01. Next base: position 14,945 of record JAJFGN010000038.1, read on the forward strand.
GCCAGGATTGTTCGGTGAAAAACTCGACGTACCACTTGGTGCTGTAGCCTGCGGGGTCGAGCGACAGCATTTCCGGCGTGAAGGTGAAGTAGGGCAGTTCGTTGAAGCTGAGCGGAATGATCACGAAGACCGGCACGATCAGGAACACGAAGATCGCCGCGCATATCGTCCGGTAAGTATAGAACCAGGTACGCTCCAGCGGGCCGGCATAGGGCGGGAGGGACGACATGGGCGTTACCCGAGCTTCATGTTGTTGATGCCGACGATCTTGTCGTAGAGGAAGTAGAGCACCAGCACGATGGCGAGCAGCATCACGCCGAGTGCGGCGGCCAGTCCCCAGTTCTGCGTGCTGCCGCTGATGAAGGAGGCGATGAAGTTGGAGATCAGCGAACCGGTTCGGCCGCCGACCAGCGCCGGCGTGATGTAGTAGCCGATCGCCAGGATGAACACGAGGATGCTGCCGGCGCCGACACCGGCGACGGTGTTGGGCATGTAGATCTTGACGAAGGCGGTGAAGGGCGTCGCGCCAAGCGAGCGGGCGGCGCGCATATAAGAAGGCGGGATCGTCTTCATCACCGAATACAGCGGCAGGATCATGAACGGCAGCAGGATGTGGGTCATCGCAACGACCGTGCCGAACTGATTGTGGATCATTTGCAACCGGCTGTCGTCGTCGATCAAGCCGATCCCGACCAGGAGATCGTTGATCACGCCCTGGGTCTGCAGTAACGCGATCCATGACGTCGTGCGCACCAGGAGCGAGGTCCAGAACGGTAGCAGCACCAGGACCATCAAGAGGTTGCTGGTCCTCAGCGGCAGTGTCGCCAGCAGATAGGCGACCGGATAGGCGAGCAGCAGGCATAGCACGGTGATCAACCCGCTGAGCCACAGCGTGCGGCCGAACAAATTGGTGTAAATCTGCCGGTTCTCGGGGCGCATCTCGATGCTGCCGTCCGGTGTGTATTGCATGTCCGCGGCGGCCAGGAAATGGCTCTTGGTGAAGGCGCCCTTCTCGCGCTTGATCAGCTTCCAAAGGTCGATATCGCTCCATCGCTTGTCGATCTTAAGCAACTGTTCGCGATACGGTGCTTCGGTGATCTTCGGCGCCTTGCGCCCGCTCTTGCGGAACAGGCTTGCCATGCCCGACTTCTCGAAATTGAGTCGGCGCGCCACACGGCCGAGCGTCTTGTCCCTCTTCCCGTCGGCCATGTCCTTGACGATCGCCTCGAACACGGCCTCGCCAGGTAATTCGCCTGAGGTTTCGTCCCATGCCTCGATTGCCACCACCGTGCGCGGCAGGATGTCGGCGACGATGTTGTTTTCCACGCTGCGGAACAGCATGTCGAAGATTGGCAGCACGAAGGTGATCAGCAGGAAAAAGAAAAGCGGCGCCACCAGCATCACCGCGCGCAGCCGCGAACGGAAGAGGGCGCGTTCGAGGGCGAGCTTAAGCGGCACGCCATCGGCCGTGCGCATCATATCGCCGGTCATTTCCGCTTGCGCCACCGTCTCCCTCCGGCCATTTCGGTTACGCTCTTAGAAATCGCACGAGGAAAAATCGCCGTGCGAAATCAATGACGGTGCGAATTCTCGGGGCGGGCAGGCGTGCGCCCTTCCGCCCCGAGTTTCCGTGTTACTTCGCGAGCCAGGAGTTGAAACGTTCGTCCATCTCGGCCCGATTGTCGGCCCACCAGACATAGTCGAAGTTCAACGTGGTCTTGGCGTTATTCGGATCGGTCGGCATGTGCGGCTTCATGTCGATGCCGAGATCCGCGTGTTTGCCGACCAGCGGCGCCGACGACTGACGCGCCGGGCCGTAGGAGATGAACTTCGCCTGATCGGCCAGACGCTGGGTGTCGGTCGCGAATTTCAGGTACGTCTTGACCGCGGCCAGGTTCTTGGTGCCCTTGGGGATGACCCAGCCGTCGAGATCGAAGACCTGCCAGTCCCAGAGCATGCCGATCGGCTGTTTCTTTTCGGCGATCGCCGAGAACAAACGGCCGTTATAGGCCGACGCCATCACCACTTCGCCGTCGGCGAGAAGCTGCGGCGGCTGCGCGCCCTTGGTCCACCAGACCACTTGGTCCTTGATGGTGTCGAGCTTGGCGAAGGCCCGGTCGACGCCTTCCGGCGTGGCGAGAACCTCGTAGACCTTTTCGCCCGGAACGCCATCTGCGATCAGCGCCCATTCGAGATTGCCGATCGGCTTTTTCTCGAGCGACCGCTTGCCCGGGTATTTCTTCAAGTCGAACACGTCGGCGATCGTGGTCGGCGGCGTGCCACCCACCATGTCGGTGCGGTAACCGAAGGTGGTCGAGTAGACGATCTGCGGGATGTAGCAGTTGGTGTCGCCGGGGGTAAGCGAGCCGGGGAAGAAGTCCTTCGAGGCCGGCGTGCCGTCCGGCGCGTTGGCGAGCAGTTCGTCCGGATCGAATTCCTCGACCAAGCCCTCTTCGCAGGCGGTGATCGCGTCGGAGGCGACCATATCGACCAAGTCCCAGGTCACGTTGCCGGCTTCGACCTGGGCGCGAAGCTTGGCCAGACCCTCGGCTGAACTATCGTCGTTGATGATCTTCACGCCCGGGTTCGCGGCCATATAGGGGTCATGATACGCCTTCTGCTGGCTGGCGGTATAAGCGCCACCCCAAGAGACGACCGTAAGGTCAACGGCCTGCGCCTGCGCGCTCGCCGACATAACGAGCGCGGCGCCGATAACTAAAGATGTGGTTCCAAGTAATCGTTTCATTAGTGAACTCCCTGTTTCGTTTTCTTACTAGTTTCGTTCTCTTACTAAAGGATAGTGGTTGCTTGTTATTGCTTTTGGTGCCTGGTTGGTCCCCTCCGAAAATTGCCGCCACGCCGCCGGTCAGGACGGCGAGTCGAGGGCCCGGCAGTCCTCGGTCTGCCAGCCGACCTTGACGTTCGCGCCGGGCACCAAGTGCACATGTCCCGCCGCGTTCGGGATCTTGACGATAAACTCGTCGTTGCCGCAGACCGACATACGCGTGCGCATGTGGTCGCCCAAATAGATCAGTTCCTGCACCCGGGCATCGAACAGGTTCGGGCATTGGCCATTGGGCGGGTTCACCGTGACCCGTTCCGGGCGCAACGACATCGAGGTCGCGCTGCCGATGCCGTCGATGTTGACCGCGAGCGCGGTGGTCGAGCCACCCTCGATGTCGACCGTGCAGGTCGACCCATTGACCGAGCTCACCTTGCCGGAAAGCGTGTTGTTCTCACCGATGAATTGCGCGACGAAGGCGTTCTCCGGCGCTTCGTAGAGCGCGTCGGGCGCCGCCAACTGCTGGACCACCCCGTCGTTGAACACCGCGATCCGGTTCGACATGGTCAGCGCCTCGCTCTGGTCGTGCGTGACATAGACCACGGTGACGCCGAGTTTCTCGTGGATGTGTTTGATTTCGTACTGCATCTGCTCGCGCAGTTGTTTATCGAGCGCGCCCAGGGGTTCGTCCATCAGCACCAATTTGGGATCGAAGACCAGCGCGCGGGCGACCGCGACGCGCTGCTGCTGGCCACCCGATAGTTGCGCCGGCCGGCGGCCGCCGAAAGCGCCGAGCTCGACCATGTCCAGCGCGTTTTTAACCCGGCGCGCCTGCTCGCTTTTGTTCATGCCGCGAACCTGCAGCGGGAACAGCAGGTTCTCCGCCACGGTCATGTGCGGGAACAGCGCGTAATTCTGGAACACCATGCCGATGTCGCGCTTGTGCGGCGCCACGTTGTTGATCGGGTTCTCGTCGAGGAAGATCTCGCCATGGGTTGCAGGCTCGAAGCCGGCGAGCATCATCAGGCAGGTCGTCTTGCCCGAGCCCGAGGGGCCGAGCATGGTCAGGAACTCGCCGCGCTCGATTTCGAGATTGAGATTTTTGACGACGAGCGTCTCGCCATCGTAGCTCTTCTGCACATCGACGAAGCGCACGTAATGATCGGTATTGACCTGTCCGGTCACGTGTTCTGCCATCCCTGCATACCATCCCTGTCGGGCGCGCTTTCATCGCTCGCCCCGTTTTTTTGCCGGCCGAGGTTACGGTCCTCAGTCCTGCTTATCGAGTCATGCTAAAGCAATGAATCCGATATGGGAAGGACTTCCGGCGGAATATTCGCTAACTCGCCGTTGTTTCGCCTTTCCCAATACTTCCCAAGCAATCGTCAAATCCATGGCAATGGTGTCTAGTTCTCACCGTCATTGGAGTAGTTTCTTCTCCGCTGCCGTCTTGCGAGGAGGTTTTGGCGACTTAGGCGCGCTCAGGCGCCTTTTGACGCGGGTCTTCAGCACTCGATCGTCTTGATTTCGCACCCAGCCAAGAGAGGCTCAACAAAGCCGTTCTTCTCGTCTATGCTCTGCCCATGAGTACGCCCTTCAAGGCCGCCTGCATCCAGAACTGCGCGACCCCCGATGTCGCGCACAACATTGAAGTGACCTTGCGCCTGATGCGCGAAGCGGCCGCGGCCGGGGCCGAGCTCGTCTGCTTGCCCGAGTATTTCTCCGGCATCGAGACCCGCGACGGTCTGCTCCATCCGGCCGCGTTTCCCGAGGAGTCGCATCCGGTCCTTCCGGCGTTCGCGGCGGCGGCGCGGGACCAGGGGGTCTGGGTGCACCTGGGGTCTCTCGGCGTGAGCGGACCGGACGGGCGGATCATGAATCGGGGCTACGTTCTGACGCCTAGCGGCGAAATCGCGGCCCGCTACGACAAGATCCACCTTTTCGACGTTAACCTGGGCGTGGGCAAAGAGTACCGCGAATCCGCCACCGTGGCGCCGGGCGACGCGGCGGTCGTCGTGACCCTACCCTGGACGGCGATGGGTCTGAGTATTTGTTACGACCTGCGCTTTGCCGCGCTTTACCGGAACCTGGCGCAGGCGGGCGCGCGCGTCCTCACGGTTCCCGCCGCCTTCACCCGGATAACCGGGCAGGCGCATTGGCACATCCTGAACCGGGCCCGGGCGATCGAGACTGGCAGCTATGTGATTTCGCCATGCCAGTTCGGGACCCTGGCCGGTGGCGGCGAATGCTATGGCCACTCGCTGATCGTCGATCCCTGGGGCGAGGTGCTGGCCGATGGCGGCGAGGACGAGGGCTTCGTCGTCGCGGAAATCGATCCGGCCAAGGCCGAGGCGGCGCGCGAACGCATCCCGGCCTTGCAACACGACCGCCCCTTTGAGACGGCAAGCCTGAGCGCGGCCGCGCAGTAGGTGGATCCCGGCTTTTCACAACGCGATTGAGCGGAGATGAAGATAAAGTCTTGAGGTCGTGTCGCTTCGCGGCCAAGATCGCTGTTCACTGGAGGAAACGATTTTTCTTCTAGTGACAGTCTAAGGGGAAGAGTTTTCGACAGGGAGAGCGATCGAGATGGCACTGGATCTGGCTAAGGCCGCCCAGGAAAAGGGCATCAAGTACTTCCTTATCAGCTTCGTCGACATGTTCGGCGTGACGCGGGCCAAGCTGGTGCCGGCACGTGCGATCGGCGCCATGCAAAAGGACGGCGCGGGATTCGCCGGCTTCGCGGCGTGGCTGGATATGACCCCGGCGCACCCGGACATGTTCGGGATTCCCGATCCAAGCAGCCTGATTCAACTGCCCTGGAAGCCGGAGGTCGCCTGGCTCGCCTCCGATCTATGGATGGACGGCAAGCCCGTCGAAGCGTCGCCGCGGGTCATGCTCAAGCGTCAGATAGAGGCGGCGGCCAAGAAGGGCTATCGCATGAAGACCGGCGTCGAATGCGAATACTTTCTGATCAATCGGGACGGCACGACTCTCTCTGACGAGCGCGATACCCAGGCCAAGCCTTGTTACGATCAGTCCGCCCTGATGCGCCGCTACGACGTTATCAGCGCGATCTGCGACGCCATGATCGAGCTCGGTTGGAACCCCTATCAAAACGATCACGAGGACGCCAACGGCCAGTTCGAAATGAACTGGGACTATGACGACGCGCTGACCACGGCCGACCGCCACGTGTTTTTCAAATACATGGTCAAGACCCTGGCGGAAGCGAGCGGCATGCGCGCGACCTTCATGCCCAAGCCCTTCACCGACCTGACCGGCAACGGCTGCCATTGCCATGTTTCCTTGTGGGACAAGACGGGTAAGAAAAACCTGTTCAGCGGCCGCGACGAGATGGGCTTGTCGGCACTCGCCTATCATTTTCTGGGTGGTGTCATGCATTCCGCCGAGGCGCTGACCGCGTTCTTCAATCCGACCGTCAACAGCTACAAGCGGATCAACGCCCCGCGCACGATCTCGGGCGCGACCTGGGCGCCCAACACGATCACTTACGGCGGTAACAACCGCACCCACATGGTACGCATCCCCGACGCGGGACGATTAGAGTTCCGCCTCATGGACGGCGCGGCGAATCCCTACCTGATGCAGGCGAGCTTGCTGGCGGCGGGCCTCGACGGTATCGCCACCAAGCGCGATCCCGGCAAGCGCCTGGACATCGATATGTACGCCGACGGCCACAAGGTGCGCGGCGCCAAGAAACTGCCGCTCAACCTGCTCGATGCCCTGCGCAGCCTGGAAAAGGACAAGGTGCTGCGCGATGCCATGGGTAAGGATTCGATCGATAGTTACATCAAGCTTCGCATGCAGGAATGGTACAGCTTCAAACGCTACTTGAGCCAGTGGGAACGCGACCACACCTTGGATTGTTGAGGCGCTTCGCCTCGGTCCCGCGGAGTTACACGCCATGAGTATCCGTACCGCCCTTGGCGGCTTGCCCGCCTGGCCCGCCTTGGTGATCGCACCGGCTTTGATCCTAGGCATTGGCGCGATGAGCTACGGCCCCGCCTACCAACAGTGCACGCGCCTCGCCGAGGCACGGGCCGGATTTACCGCGGCGGTCGAGCGCGCGGCCCAAGCTGGCGATCGCTCTCTACGACTGGACCAGGCCATCGCGGACAGGGCGTGGGACCAGGTGCGCATTTTGCAGGACGTGCAGGCCGATGGGGAGCTGCTCGATTGCCCCTTCGGTTGGGATCTGACGAAGGGGGAACGGCGGGCGATGATTGCTCAGGGTCAACTGGGAATCCTAGCCTTCGCCAAGGCCGGGGAGGTTGTCGACTACGTCGAATTCCGCAGCGATCTACATCGCTTTGACGTCGGCGACGAGATACTCGCGCGCGCCGCTGCGGTCTTTACCGTCGAGACGGGGGAAGGCGGGGTGTCCTTCGTCCTTCGTCCTGCGCCCGGCGGCCTCTAAGCCGTGATGTATTTCACCTAAGCCGACAGCACCGCGACCCCGGCGAAAATCAGCGCGATGCCCGCCCATTGAACGGCAGCCACGGCTTCCTTGAGAAAAACCCGCGCCAAGACGACCGTAACCGCGCCGAAAGATGACGACGCCACCGTTGCGATTTCGGCCTGGGGCTGGTGGCCCGCGATGATGACGGCGACAAGGGCTAAAGAATCCAGCAAGCCCATGACAACAAGCAGAATCCACCAGCGGCCGTAGCGGCCGAGGCGAGTTGCGCCGTTAGGGCGTCGTGCCAGGCAAGCGATTGTGACCGCCGCCAGACCGAAGAGGCGGGCCAGCCAGGTCGTTTCCACTTCGCCATAGAGGGGCGCGGCGTATTGGCCCGCGGTCAAGGAACACGCAAAGCCAAGGCCGGCGAGCAGCGCGTAGATGAGGGTTGGTATACTAGCGCGGCCGTTTTGGGGTTGGCCGGGCGCCGGCGCGGTATCTCCCTGGCGGGCGACCACCGCGACGCCCAGAACCACGGACGCCATCGCCAGCCATTCGCCGGGCGTCGGTCGCGCGCCCACGAACGCCGCGAAGGCGACCGCGTAGATCGGGTAGGCGCCGACGATGGGAGCGACGACAGCGATTGGGCCGGCGGAAAGGGCCGCGAACAGCCAGATCGTGGCGAGCGCGAAACTAATGCCGGTGAGGGCGGGCAACCATAGGTGCTGCGGTTGAAGCGCCGGTGGCGCGCCCGCGGCGGCGAGCCACAATGACAGCCAAACCAGGCCGGCCAAGGTCACGCCGAAGACAGCATGGGAGGCGCCGATCTCGCGGCTGGGAAAGCGCGCGGCAAAGTCGTGCGTGCCCCAGGCCAGCGCCGCCATGAGACCCAGAAGCGCCGGATTCATCGCGTGGTTTTCATGTCCATGCCAGGCACCATAAACGGCCTCGGTTTCTCGCCCCAGGAGAATTCGGCTGGACTCTGGTGCCGCCAATGCGCCCCTCGGAACGGTCGCCCAAACCAGATTCTTGGTGTAGGACACGCGCCATGAACGCCTCGCATCGCTGCTTTGTCCTGGTTTTGGCCGGCCTGTTCGCCGTGGAGTGGATTGTCCTCGCGGTCGCTCCGTATGACCGCGCCGATTGGGTTTTGGAGAACGTCCTGGTCGGCGTATTTGCGGCCGCGCTCGTCGCTAGCTATCGCCGCTTTCCATTCTCGCGCGCCTCCTACACGCTCATCTTCCTTTTCATGTGCCTGCATCTGGTGGGCGCGCACTACACCTACGCCGAAGTTCCCTACAATGCTTGGACTGAGAGCCTGTTCGGCCGATCTTTCAACGATATGCTCGGTTGGCAGCGGAATCATTTCGATCGTTTGGTGCATTTTTTGTATGGGTTGCTTCTGGCCTATCCGTTGCGCGAAATTTTCGTGAGGATCGTGAACGTACGGGGATTTTGGAGCTATTTGCTGCCCCTCGATCTGACCATGTCGACCTCGATGATATACGAACTCGTCGAATGGGGTGCGGCGGAAATCTTTGGCGGCGAATTGGGAATGGCCTATCTGGGAACGCAGGGCGATGTTTGGGACGCTCATAAAGACATGGCACTCGCCAGCCTGGGCGCCGCGATAGCCATGGCGATCGCCGTGCTAAGCAGCAGGGCCTTGCGCCGGGACTTCGCCTGGGAATGGGTCGACAGCCTGAAGGTAAAGCGCGAGCTGCCCGGGCGAAGCTCGGATCGGGCGCTTGCGCTGATCGGGTTAACGGTGTGCCAGGTCGCGGCGCGGGGGTGGCACCCGGTCGTATCCGGCAATCGGCGGACCGGAAATTTCGCGCACCAGTTTGGCCACGATCGCCCTGGCGAAGTCCCGATAGTCCTTGGCCGGGACGACAAAGGCGCCGGGCCCGTCGATTATCTCGGCCTCATAGTACTGGTCGAGATTCCTGTCCTCGTTCATGATCGCCAGGCCGTTGATCGTCACGCCTTGCGCCACCGCGATCGCGCGCATCAAGTCGGGGGCGATGCCGTCGTTTGTGCGGCCGTCTCCGGACACGTCGATCACCTTGCGCCGGCCCTCGAAGGCGTTGAGGCTCAATTCCTGCAGCGACTTTTTTATCGCTTCGCCGATCGCCGTGCCGCCGCCCGTCGTCAGGCGTGGCGCCGCTAGGAGTCGATCGGCAAAGGCCGTCGCGGATACGTCGTCGAAGACACGCGTCCAAGCGACAGCGACCACCTGCTGATCGGGTCTGGACCATTGCAAGAGCGTGACCGCAATTCCGCCGTGGCCGGCCGCACTGATCGCCTCCAAGACGGCCGGGGTCCGGAACGCCTTGGCCAGGCCCTTCATCTGAAGCGCGAACTCGGTTCTGTCGACACTGGCGGAGGTGTCGACCGCCAGGACCAGCTCAAGCTCGACGACTTCCGCCCAGGCGGGGTGTGCGCACAGTAGTAGGGTGGGGAAGACAAGCGCGACAACGAGAACTATCCGGTGCTTTGCCGCCGCGTGCATACGCGAAGTCTAGCTTACCGGGTTTGCGGCGGCCAAGAGACGAACACGCGCTTGTGAGAGCTTGGTCGGGCCGCTGGTCCTGTCCGCGCGCTTGTGGCATTCCTGGTCCATGACCGAGGGTAGCGACAATCCTTTCTGGGCCTACTCGCTAACGCTTTATGTACGCGCGGGCGTGACCACGGCCTGTCTCGATTTACAGGAGCGGCTGGATCTGGATGTGAATCTGTTGTTGTTCTGTTGTTGGGCCGGCAGCCAGGGCCGGACCTTGAGCGAGTCGGAGGTCGAAGACCTGATCGCCGCCACGAGCGGTTGGCGCGAGCAGGTTGTGCGGCCTCTGCGCGGCGCGCGGCGCTGGCTCAAGGAAAGTGCGCCGGATCTGGGGCCCGCCGCCGCCGACTTGCGCGAAGACATCAAGGCGAGCGAACTAGCGGCCGAGGCAATTCAACAAGCGCTTATGCACCGGACCTTGTCGGTACCCGCCGGCGTGCCCTTGCCCGACGCCATGGCCTCGAATTTGCGCGCGTATTTGGCGGCTTGCGGATGCCGTCCTGTGGCCACGGATATCGGTTCCTTGGCCGATTTGTTGCGCGGCGCCTGTCCAAGCCTAGAGCCTAGTCAGGCGCGGCGCTTGATTGCCGGCGAGGCCGGCTAAATTCATTTTTCGGTCAGGCCGGGCCGGAGTCGTCAACACGGCGCAGGCGCCGGGAACCGGTACCCTCGCCATCGCCCCAACGCGTGACCTTGCCGCTATCCAGGCCAAAAAGGTCCAGCACGCGGCCGACCGTTTGATCGACGATATCGTCGATGCTGCGCGGGCGGGCATAGAACCCGGGGACCGGCGGCGCAATGATGGCGCCCATGTCGGAGAGGTTGAGCATGGTGCGCAGATGGCCGCTGTGAAGCGGCGTCTCGCGCAGCATCAGCACCAGCCGGCGGCGCTCCTTCAGGGTTACGTCCGCGGCCCGGGTCAGGAGATTCGAGGTCGTGCCGGTCGCGATCTCCGACATGGAGCGCACGGAGCAGGGCGCGACAACCATGCCCATTGTGCGGAACGACCCGCTGGATATGGCGGCGCCCACGTCGGCGATCGGATAGGCGACGTCGGCCAGCCCGCGAAGCTGTGCGGCCTTCAAATCGGTCTCATAGGCCAGGGTCATCTCGGCCGCCTTGGTCATGACCAGATGGGTCTCTACGGCCAAGGGTTTCAGGGCTTCGAGCAGGCGAATGCCGTAAACGACGCCGCTAGCCCCGCTGATGCCGACAATGAGACGTGAAGGCTTGGTCATATCGCTCTGATTTTCTTGCGATTATTTACCGGCTTTGCGAAAATCGCGAATCGGTTGTAGCATATATGTTATCGTACCGGAAAAGGAGGATTTGTGGATGACGGCAGACGAGCGTCTCGACTCCTTACGTGTCAAGCACGCCACCCTGGAACGGGAAATAGAAGAAGAGGTTCATCGCCCTATGCCCGATGAACTTCACCTCGCCGAATTAAAGCGCGAAAAACTCCGAATCAAAGACCGACTAGCCGACCACCTGGGGTGATCCCCGGGCGCTTCGACGTGGCCGAATGGCCGTTGGCCGGGAGTTTCGCACTAGACCTTTACGCCGCGCCTTGGGGTGCCAGGGCGCGGTGCTGTTTGCTAAGGCCTACCGCCACACCCCTTAAGACTCCGTCGCTTTTTCCCTGAGTACATACTTCTGAATTTTACCGGTCGAGGTCTTCGGCAAGGGGCCGAAGACGACATGACGGGGCGCCTTGAAACGCGCCATGTTGTCGCGGCAGAAAGCGACGATCTCCCCCTCTGTCGCCGCCGTACCGGGCTTCAACTCGATAAAGGCGCAGGGTGTCTCGCCCCACTTTTCGTCCGGCTTGGCGACCACGGCGACGGCGGCCACTGCCGGGTGCCGGTACAAGACGCCCTCGATCTCGATCGAGGAAATGTTCTCGCCGCCCGAGATAATAATATCCTTGGAACGGTCCTTCAGCTCGATATAGCCGTCCGGATGCCAGACCCCCAGATCGCCGGTATGAAACCAGCCGCCGCGCAAGGCGGCCTCGGTCGTCGTGGAGTTCTTCAGATAGCCCTTCATGACGATGTTGCCGCGCATGAAGACCTCGCCCAGGGTTTCGCCGTCGCGCGGCACCGGCGCCAGCGTTTCCGGGTCCGCCACCATCAAGCCCTCCAGCACTGGGTAATTGACCCCTTGGCGCGCCTTGATATCGGCCTGGCGCTCGATCGGCAGATCGCTCCATTCCCGCTGCCAGGCACAGACCACCGCCGGGCCATAGACCTCGGTCAGGCCGTAGACGTGCGTGACTTCGATTCCGGCTTCCTCGATCGCCGCCAGGACCGCTGCAGGGGGCGGCGCGGCTGCGGTCATCATGCGCACCTTTTGATCGAAGGGCCGCCGTTCGGCGTCGGCCGCCGCCAAGAGGGTCTGCATCACAATGGGCGCGCCGCACAGGTGGGTCACGCCTTGGTCGGCGAAGGCGTCGTAGATGCCCTTCGCATCGGCCTTGCGCAGGCAGACATGGGTTCCCGCCATGGCGGTCACGGTCCAGGGGAAACACCAGCCGTTGCAATGAAACATCGGCAGGGTCCAAAGGTACACCGGGTGCGGCGCGATCTCCCAGACCTGGATATTGCCCAGGGCGTTCAGATAGGCGCCGCGATGGTGGTAGACGACCCCTTTCGGGTCTCCCGTGGTGCCGGAAGTGTAGTTGAGCGCGATCGCCTGCCACTCGTCGTCCGGCGGGGCCCAAGCGAATTCGGGATCGCCTGCCGCCAGGAAATCTTCGTAGTCGATTTCGCCCAGGCGCTCGCGGTCTTCGCCGGCGGCTTCGGGGTCCTCTATGTCGATCACCAGGATTTCTCTTCCGGCCTGCGCCAGCGTCGGCTCGATGACCGCCGCGAAGGCCGTATCGGTGATCAGGACCTTGGCCTCGCCATGGTTCAGGATGAAGCCGATGGTCTCGGCGTCCAGGCGCACGTTAAGCGCGTTCAGGACCGCGCCCGCCATCGGCACGCCGAAATGGGCTTCGAACATCGGCGGCGTGTTGGGCGCCATGACCGCGACCGTGTCGCCCTTGCCGATCCCCCGCTGCCGTAGAGCGGAGGCGAAGCGGCGGCAGCGCGCGTAAGTCTCGGCCCAGGTGCGCCGGGTCGCGCCATGCACGACCGCCGTGCGTCCGGGATACACCTCGGCCGTGCGCGGCAGGAACGATAACGGCGTCAGCGGCGCGAAATTCGCCGGCACGGGGGCGAGGCCGGTCTCCGTTTCCTTGGTCTGGGTCTCGCGTCCGTTCATGGCATCCCGCCCTAACGCCCGGCCCACAGAAGGCTTTGGGCCGATGGTACGATCAATTCTATACGAGGCCGGTAAGCGGCGGCAAAGAGCCATTTTTCGACGGGCCATTTGTCCTGCGTCAATTGCAAGGCCTGGCCTTTTGCCGCATTCTTCGCCTTACCGCCGCGCTGGGACGCCAACCGGCCGCGAAAAAAGAAAAACGGGAGGATTCTGCGAATGGGCCGCTTTGATGAGATTCACGCACGTTCGCTGGCCGATCCCGACGGCTTCTGGGGCGATGCCGCCGAAGCGATCGATTGGGAGCGCAAGTGGGACCGGGTCCTCGACGACTCCCGGCCGCCGTTCTACCGCTGGTTTTCCGGCGGGGTCCTGAACACCTGCTACAACGCCTTGGACCGGCACGTTGCGCAGGGGCGGGCCGATCAGGCCGCGCTTATCTACGACAGCCCGGTCACCGATACGATCCGGACTTATACCTACCGGGAGCTTCGCGATAAGGTCGCGCTCTGCGCCGGGGCGCTGGCGGCGCATGGCGTGGCCAAGGGCGATCGGGTGATCGTTTACATGCCGATGATTCCCGAGGCGGCCATCGCCATGCTGGCTTGCGCGCGCCTGGGCGCGATTCACTCCGTGGTTTTCGGCGGCTTCGCGGCGAACGAATTGGCGACGCGTATCGACGATGCCAAACCCAAGGCGATTGTCTCCGCCTCCTGCGGTATCGAGGGCAAGCGGGTCATTCCTTACAAGCCCCTGTTGGACGCGGCCATCGAACTGGCGAAGAACAAACCGGCCCATTGCTTGGTTCTGCAACGCCCGATGGAGCGAGCGAGCATGGTCGCGGGCCGCGACCTCGACTGGGAGGAGGCGCTGGCCGCCGCGGCGCCGCACGATTGCGTGCCCGTGGCCGCGACCGATCCGCTCTATATCCTCTATACCTCCGGTACCACCGGTCAGCCCAAGGGCATCGTCCGCGACAACGGCGGTCATGCCGTCGCGCTAAAATGGTCGATGAAGAACATCTACAACGTCGATCCGGGCGAAGTGTATTGGGCGGCGTCCGACGTGGGCTGGGTGGTTGGCCACTCCTACATCGTCTATGCCCCCTTGCTGCACGGCTGCACGACTGTCGTTTACGAGGGCAAGCCGGTCGGCACGCCCGACCCCGGGGCGTTCTGGCGCGTCATCTCGCAACACAAGATCGGCACCATGTTCACCGCGCCCACGGCCTTTCGGGCGATCCGCCAGCAAGATCCAAACGGCGACTTCATCGGCAAGTACGATTTGTCGAAGTTCCGCGCCTTGTTCCTGGCCGGCGAACGCTGCGATCCGGACACGCTCTATTGGGCGCAGGAAAAACTGAAGGTGCCGGTCATCGACCATTGGTGGCAGACCGAGACCGGCTGGTCGATCGCGGCCAACTGCCTGGGCATCGAGGAATTACCGGTCAAGGCGGGCTCGCCCACGCGCGCGGTGCCGGGTTGGGATCTGCGGGTTCTGGATCTGGAAGGCAAAGAGGTCGCGCCCGGCAAGATCGGCGCGATCGCCGGCAAGCTGCCGATGCCGCCCGGTTGCGCGCCGACCCTATGGAACGCCGAGGCGCGTTTTCACACCTCCTATCTCGCGAATTTTCCGGGATACTACGAAACCGGCGATGCCGGCTTTATCGACGAGACCGGCTACGTCCATGTCATGGCGCGGACCGACGATATCATCAACGTCGCGGGTCACCGCCTCTCAACCGGCGGGATGGAGGAAGTCCTGGCCTCGCATCCCGATGTCGCCGAGTGCGCCGTGATCGGGGTGCACGATCAGCTTAAGGGCCAGTTGCCGGTCGGCTTTCTCGTGCTCAGCGCCGGTGTCGACAAACCGGGCGAGGAGATCGTCAAGGAGGTCGTGCAAATGGTCCGCGATAAGATCGGTCCGGTCGCGGCCTTCAAGGCGGCGACCGTGGTCAAGCGCTTGCCCAAGACCCGCTCCGGCAAGATTCTGCGCGGCACCATGCGCGCCATTGCCGATAGCGAAGCCTATAAGACACCGGCAACCATCGACGATCCGGCGATCCTGAACGAAATCGCGGAGTCCTTGAAGACGATCGGATATGCGAAGGGAACCTGAAACTATGCGTCTTAAGGACCAGGTCGCCATTGTGACCGGCGCGGCCGCGGGTATCGGCCTAGCTTGCGCCAAGAGATTCGCGGCCGAGGGCGCCAGGGTCGTCCTGTCCGATGTCTCGGTCGAGAAGGGCGAGCAGGCGGCCGAGGAGATTCAGGCGAGCGGCGCCGATGCCCTCTTCGTGGCCTGCGATGTCGGTGACAAAGCTCAAGTCGATGCCCTGATTGGTTCCACGGTGGCGGCGTTCGGGCGGTTGGATATCCTCGTCGCCAACGCCGGCATCGTGCATGCCAGCGATTTTCTGGATCTCGAGGAGGCGGATTTCGACCGCGTGATCCGGGTCAATCTCAAAGGCGTCTTCCTGACCGGTCAGGCCGCCGCGCGGCAGATGGTCAAGCAAGGCGGCGGCGGGGCGATCGTCAACATGTCCTCGGTCAACGCGGTCATGGCGATCCCGGCGATCACGCCTTACGTCGCGGCCAAGGGTGGCGTCAACCAACTGACTAAGGTCATGGCGCTGTCGCTGGCCGACAAGGGCATCCGGGTCAACGCGATCGGCCCCGGCTCAATCGCGACCGAGATGGCCGAGGCCGTCTTGAGCGATCCGGAAAAACGCCGGGGCGCGCTGTGCCGTACGCCCATGGGCCGTTTCGGCGAGCCGGACGAGGTTGCCAAGGTGGCAGTCTTTCTGGCGTCCGACGATTCCAGTTACATCACCGGCCAGACCATCTACCCCGACGGCGGCCGCCTAGCGCTCAACTATACGGTGCCGGTGAAGGAGTAGGGCGCTTCAATCGCCATCTCGATTGGAGCTTATCTCTGGGCAGCCGCACCCACATCGTCATCCCGGCCGAGCGAATGCGAGAGCCGGGATCTTTGCTTCCCCCGCGCACCGAAGATCCCGGATAAGCACCTTGTGGCGCATTCCGGGATGACGAGTGAGGTGTTCGTCCCGCTTAACTTGCCCCTGTTCTTGGCCCGGCTATTCAGATTCGATATAGCGCCCGAAGCGTACCGCTGATTCACCGCGCCGCAGGCGTCGCGACGGCATGATCAGGACGCAATTGTCATAGGGCGTGGTTACCGTCTTGTCGCCGTCGTGGCCGATGGCGGTGCCGGCCTCCGGGATGACTTCCATGCCACGAAAATCCTGGGTGAAGCGAAAGGCGTCGGTCTCGATGGTTGCCGGGCCGGTGACTTCGATGAAGGCTTGCGCGGGCGGCGGCTCCTTCGGCAGGTGTGGCGCCGCGAAGCTTGTATCGACGACTCCGGTGTGAAGCAGAAAGCGTAACGCGGTTTCGATGGCGACCTCGCCGCTGCCTTGCTCCCAGTGCTGGCCACACTCGACCAGCAGGGCATTCTTGTTGCTCCCGGCCTGGCCAAAGGCGGCATAGTCGCGCATGCGGGTGCCGGCCGAGTGGCCAGCGTCGCTGACCACGATCCGTGGCACCCCGACTTCGCGCGCCAAGTGCCGGCCCTTGGCCAAGGGGCCCGCCATCATCAGCGGCGGCGTCGCGTTTTGCATGGAGTGGATGTCCAGCAAGAGGTCGGCTTTGTCGATCGCTGGCCACAAGTCGCGGGCCCGGCGCAGCTCGCGGCTGTCGCGCGGACCCTCCAACACCTCGGCGCTCCAAACCCGGTTGAAATCCTCGTCCAGATAGCGCGACGCATTGGGGGTCTCAGGGGTGAAGCTCTCGTAGGCGGCGACGTTCGCGAAGGCCAAGGTCAGGCGCCCTTTGATGGGCCGCACGTTATGGCGAAACAGGAAATCGAGGGCGATGGCGCCGCATAGCTCGTTGCCGTGGACCAGGGCCGTGAGCATCGCGTGCGGTCCCGGCGCGCCGCTGTCGAAGCTGGTGACGTAGTCTATCCCCGTGTTTCCGGCACGGTAGGGGCTAATATCGGGACCTTGGAGTTCAATCCGATAGCTTTGGTCAGGCATGGGATGAGGCCTCGCGTTCAAAACCGTGATCCCGGGTCAGCACCCCAGGATCGAAACGGAGCCTAACCTAACTGTAGGACAAATTCACGGTTTGGTAAATCGTGACGGCGCGAAAACGGATGCGGGAAATCGCCGGCTAAAGAACCAGGCAGATACAGCGCAGAACGCGCTCAAGATCGCTGCTGGGAACCTGAAGCTCCATGCCGACATAATTGCCGTCCCTCCAGGCGCAGCGGCCGCATAGAGTGCCGGCAACAGGATGGTCCAGCGCGATAACCTTGCCTTCCGGAACCTCGCCCTCGAAGCGTAGTTTCAGGCCGCCTAGGGAAATGTCCTCAATGTAGCAAGTAAATATCTTGCCGCCCGCGGTTGCGGTCAAGGGCGACTGCTTGGAGACCGCGACGCGGTTGTGCTGCCGCCGCTCGTCTTCCTCTAGGTGCTTGGGCGCCTTGGTTGGGGGCATGCCATTTCCAGCCAGGGTCGTGCGGGCCTTTGCTCGCACCAGACATGATTTTCGGACAACGCGGTTAACGAAGTCTTTCCGCGCCATCGGCGCATTCAGGAATTGCACCTATTACGAGTAGTTTATGTCTAAATACAACTATTTATAAATGCTTTGGCGACACTTTTGACATCGTTTAGCCAGGCGTACCTAGGCGGTTAGCCGGTCCAATCATTCCCATGTTCCGATCGAGCACTAAGCAGGCGGCAATGAAATCCTTCGCGCTTCCCACCTTTCGTTCGCTCCGCTTAAAGATAATCGCGCCCTTGGCGTTGCTTTCTTTGGTGGGATCTCTATTCGGCGCGGCGGTCGTCTCCGAAATGCACGAATCCCAATTGCACCGGCTGATAAAAGTCCGGGCGGCGGATCTCGCCACCGCTATAGCGCGCGCCGCTGTTACGCTTGGCGATACGGCCGCGCTTCGGCAGATCGTGGCGTCCATCGGCGCCGAAAGCGACGTCGAAACAATCCTGGTTGTCCTCGGCGAATCGCGCCGCGTCGTGGCAAGCAGCCAATTCGAGCTTGTCAGGTATCAAGCCGATCAACTCCCCGAACACGTCGCGCCGGAAAGCACAATCGAAGTCATCGAAACCGGCCGGCCGCTGTTTCGTTATAGCGAGAAAGACTCCAGACTTGTTTATGCTATCCCGATCTTCCGGCCGGCCACCGAGGCTCTGAAAGATAAGGTCGCCGGCGCCGTCACCGTAATATTGAGTACGAGTGGCGCGCATCGCGCCACCCAGGCCGCCGCCTGGGCCATGATCGCTAAGATCGTCGCCGGCGTGTCGGTTCTCTACATTGTTGCATTTGTGGCCCTGCGTAGGGGAGTGCTCCTGCCCTTGTCGCGCATTCAATCGGCGCTCGACGCACGGCGCAATGGCGATTCGTCTGCCCGGGCAGAGGTCTTGACTAAAGATGAGATCGGTAACCTGGCCGGGCATCTAAATGAGATGCTCGACGTCTTGGCTCAGAAGGAGCGTCAGGTTACCGCGCGGATGTTGCAGGCCGAGGAAGCCGAACGCTGGGCCAATCTCAGCCAGGGGCGCCTCAAGGCGGTCATCGATACCGCCGTGGACGGCCTCATCATCATCGACGTCATGGGGCGGATAGAGGAGTACAATCCGGCCTGCCAGGCGATGTTCGGGTACGCCGCCGCCGAAGTTGTAGGTGAGAACATAAAGATGCTGATGCCCGACACCTTTCGCGGTGCTCACGACCAATATCTGCGCGACTTCCAGCGAACCGGCGCCCAAAATATCATTGGTATCGGCCGCGAGCTAGAGGGCCTGCGCAAGGATGGATCGACATTTCCGATCGAAATCTCCGTCTCGGTCGCGGAACATGAGGGCGAGAAAACGTTTGTCGGTATTGTTCGCGACATCACTGACCGGAAAGTAGCCGAAGCGACCCTTGTGGCCCGCGAGGAGGAATTACAGGGCCGGATCGCGGAGTTGGAAATCGCGCGGTCCCGCTTGGAGCAACAGGGCGCCGAGTTGGCGGTGGCGGCCAAGGAATTGGCGGTCGCGCGCGACGCATCGGAAGCGGCCAATCGGGCGAAATCAGGATTTCTGGCCATGATGAGCCACGAGATCCGCACGCCGCTGAACGGCGTCACGGGCATGACCAGCCTGATCCTCGACACAGATTTGAACCCGGAGCAGCGGCGCTTTGCCGAGACTATTTTGGAGAGCAGCGAAGCTCTCATGACAATCCTGAACGACATTCTGGATATCTCCAAGATCGAGGCTGGAAAGGTCGTTTTAGAGGATACGGATTTCAAGTTGCACAAGATCGTCGATAGTGTCCTCGGTCTATTGCTGCCGCGCGCCCGGGCCGCGAACGTGGAGATCAGCGCTTACATTGGGTCCGATGTTCCAGCAGAACTGCGCGGCGATGACGGCCGCATTCGGCAAATACTTCTCAACCTGCTCGGTAACGCGATCAAGTTCACTGCTGACGGCGGGATTTCCGTCGAGGTCACCAAGGTTGCGGATGAGACCAACAGCGTGACTCTCAACTTTGCCGTGATAGATATGGGCATCGGTATTAGCCAGGAGGTTCAAGCCAAGTTGTTTGCACCCTTCACCCAGGCGGACAACTCGACAACCAGAAAGTTCGGAGGTACTGGTTTAGGCCTGTCGATTTGCCGGGAGCTTACCTCCCTGATGGGCGGCGAGATCGGTGTTGAAAGCACGCCCGGCGCGGGCAGCAGGTTTTGGTTCACAGTCCCCTTCAAGTTGCCCCGGAAGCCGTCTCAAGGCGCGGAGTCCGATGTCTGCCTCGACCTGGCTGGCAAACGCGTTCTGGTCGTCGACGACAATGACGTTAATCGGCGCGTATTCGGAATGCAGTTGCGCGATTTCAAAGTTTCCGTTACCGCGACTCACGATCCCGTGGCCGCCTTGCAACGTTTTCGCGAGAAACGCGATGCAGGTGCGCCGTTCGATGTCGCGATCATCGATTACATGATGCCCGCCATGGATGGCATTGAACTGGGACGGCGGGTGCGTGCCGAGGCAGGGGGCCGCGACATCAAGCTAATCCTATCGTCGTCCTGCGACACTTCGGAGAAAAAGGACGAGGTCGATCGACTCTTCGATGCGGAGATGCCGAAACCGATTCGTCCTCACTCGCTACTCCACAGCCTGGCTCAGGTCCACGGCGTCGCCGTCGCCGATCCGGCCGGCGGCCAGGGAGAACGGGCAACGGTCTCCAAGGCGGCCAAAAGTTGCCGTATCTTGCTGGCCGAGGACAATAAAGTGAATCAGATGCTGGCCGTCAGTTTGTTGACCAAGGCGGGGCACCGGGTGGAAGTCGCCGGCAACGGAATTGAAGCGATCGAAGCCCTCCGGCAGCGGCCTTTCGACGTCGTCCTCATGGATGTTCAGATGCCAGAGATGGATGGCTTGGAGGCAACCCGTCGAATCCGTCAGATGCTTGGAGACGTTGGCAGGATCCCCATTATCGCGATGACGGCGAATGCCAGGCCGGAAGATCGCTGGACCTGCTTAGAAAACGGCATGACGGACTTTATCACCAAGCCCATCGATCTTGCCGTCATGCTGAACCGTGTTGCGCACTGGACAAGGGGCGAGCCTTACAACGCGCCGCAGGAGGACCTGAGCCGCGATGTCGAAGGCGGGCCGCTCGACAGCGACCAGGCGGCCGGCGCGCTGGAAGACCTTCTCTCCGGCCTGGACGAGCTCGAGGACGAGTTGAGCAGCTAAAATCGTCATGTCAGTGGCGCGGGCCGTTGCGCACGTGCACACCCTGGGGCGTGATCAGGGTGTTGGTCAGAACCCTTTCGTCGTGTGCCATGCGCCAGCTCAGCATTTTTTGAGCATATTCGAGAACCAGGTCCCGGTATTCGGGGGCCGCCGCAAGGTTACTGAACTCGTTGGGGTCCGATTGCAGGTCGAAGAACAGGGGCGGCAGGGCGGTGAAGTGAACGTACTTATAGCGTTCGTCGCGGATGACCGCGAGCGTGCACTGATCGCTGGTCACGCCTAGGGCTATTTCCGCGCTTTGATCGGGGATATCACGAAAGTCGAACTCCCAGTGCACCTCCTGGCGCCATTTTTCCGGCGTCTGCCCGTTCAGGAAATCCAGCAGAGACATACCATCGCATTGGTGCGGCACCTCCAGGCCGAGCCAATCCAAGATTGTCGGCATGATGTCGATGGATTCGCTAAAGTTTGCCACGGTCGTGCCACGCGCGGCCTGCGCGGCCGGATCGGGATCGTGCACAATCAGCGGAATATGAAAGGCCGGATCGAAGTACCCCTCCTTACTGAACAGCCAGTGGTTGCCCAGCATCTCGCCATGATCGGAGGTGAAGACGATCAAGGTGCGGTCGTAGTCGCCGGTCTCCTTCAGACGGGCCACAATACGCCCAATATGATCGTCGACCTCGCTGATCAAACCGTAGTAGACGGCACAGAGGTCGGCCAGGCCCTCGGCGGTGAGGTCCTGAATGTTGATCCCGTGTCCCCAGTAATATCCAGGCCTGCGCTGCCGTTCGAACAAGTAGCCGAGGTAAGGATGCTGTTGAGCTTCCTCCGACGGACTACCCAAGCGCCTGGGGGCGGGAACCTCGTCGCGCGCGTACAGGGTGTTGTAGGGCTCGGGCGCGATGATCGGCGGGTGGGGGCGGGGAAAGACGGCGTGCACGAACCAGGGCTCCCCGGCGTGAGCCGATAAATGCTGCAAGACGTGATCGGCGATGAAGGCACTATCGCTGTCTTCGGCGCGGTAAATGGGTCGCGGGCGTGGGTTGTTGCCGGGCTCAAGGCTTGTTCCGGCCGCGTTGTAGATATCCATGGGGGCGTTGGGCACGGCATATCCCTTGGCCCTTAGATCCTCGCGCCAGGGACGCACGTCTTCGGCCATATGCACCCCGACGCTCATACCGGGCAGAATGCCGCTGTAGGTCCTCAAGCGCGGGTCGCTTGGCGGAAGACCGCGCGGGTCGGCACTGGTGTCGGTATAGCCGAACAGGATGGGGTCGTAGCCGGCCTTGCGCGCCTCCAGGGCGATATTTGTGTGCCGTTCGTCCAGCGGCGTGCCGTTGCGCGACGACCGGTGGTTCATCAGATACAGCCCGGTCAGAAGGCTGGCGCGCGATGGACCGCAAGGGCTGCACTGGGCGAAGTGATTACGGAACAGAACGCCATCGGCGGCCAGGGCATCCAAGTGCGGCGTACGCACGCAAGGGTGATTCAGGGCCGAGAGGCAGCGTCCGTACCATTGATCGGCGGTGATGAAGAGGACCGAGCGCGGCGCGCCGCCGCTTTCACCGCTTCGTGGTCTCGTAGCCATGCCCGCTTGTCCCTCGGGTTATTCCTAGTGTGTGGTCAAGCGTCGTGCCTTACGCGCTTCACGGCGTCAAGCCATCCGGCGTAGCGGGCTTCGCGCTCCTGCTCGTCACTGCGTGGCTCGAAACGCCCGGCGCTCTGCCAAGTCGCCGAGATGCCCTCAAGACCGTCGAAGAATCCGGTGCGTAGCCCGGCCAGGCAAGCCGCGCCCAGCGCTGTCGTTTCGGCGACCACGGGCCGCTCAACCGGCACGCCCAATACATCGGCGAGGGTTTGCAGCATCCAGTCGTTGGCCACCATTCCGCCGTCGACACGCAGGGTATCGAGCGGTGCGGCGCCGTCGGCGGTCATCGCCTCCAAAAGATCGCGCGTCTGGAAGCACACCGCCTCCAGGGCCGCGCGGGCAATTTCCGCCGGGCCGGTGGCGCGGGTCAGGCCCAGGATCGCCCCGCGCGCATGGGGGTCCCAATAGGGCGCGCCCAGGCCGGTAAAGGCGGGCACCATATAGACGCTCTGGTTCGGGTCGGCGCTGCGCGCCAGAGCTTGAGTCTCGGCCGCCGAGCCGATGATCTTCAAGCCGTCGCGCAGCCACTGCACCGCGGCGCCGGCGACGAATATGCTGCCCTCCAAGGCATAAGTGGTCTCGCCCCCGATGCGATAGGCGATCGTGGTCAAGAGGCGGTTGTGCGACCGTACGGGCTGAGTCCCTGTGTTCATGAGGGCGAAACAGCCGGTGCCGTAAGTTGACTTGGTCATGCCCGGCCGGAAACAGGCCTGCCCGACCGTCGCGGCCTGTTGGTCCCCGGCCACGCCGAGGATTGGGATCGGCGACCCGAAAAGATCCTTGGGCGTGGTGCCGAAATCGTCGCTGCTGTCGCGCACCTCGGGCAGGATCGCGGCCGGTACGCCAAACAACTCCAGCAGGTCTTGGTCCCAGGTATGCCGCTTGATGTCGAAAAGCATGGTGCGGGCCGCGTTGGTCGCGTCGGTCGCATGCACCGCACCCTCGGTGAGGCGCCACAGTAGAAAAGTATCGATGGTGCCGAAGGCCAATTCTCCGCGCGCGGCCCGCGCGCGGGCGCCCGGCACCTGATCGAGTATCCAGGCCGCCTTGGTCGCGGAGAAGTAAGAATCGATCAGTAGGCCGGTGCGGTCCTGCACCAACTCCGCATGCCCATCTTCGCGCAATCGCTCGCAGGCCTCGGCGGTGCGCCGGTCCTGCCACACGATCGCCCGGTGGATTGGCACGCCGGTCTTGCGGTCCCAGATGACCGTGGTCTCGCGTTGATTGGTGATACCGATGGCCGCGATCTGGCTTGGCTCGACCCCCGCGTTCCGGATCGCCTGTCTGACCACCTCGACGGTGTCGCGCCAGATTTCCTCGGCATCGTGCTCGACCCAACCGGAACGGGGAAAGTGCTGCTCGAACTCCTTCTGCGCCTGTCCGATCGGGCGGCCGCGCGAATCGAACAGCATCGCACGGCTGCTGGTCGTGCCCTGGTCGATCGCTAGAATCGCACGCCGTTCCGTCATCCGGATCCTCCCCAATTTTTTCGGCCGTACCGCCGTTCTTGCTGGCGCCATGGTGGGTGCCTCACCGGCAAAGATCAAGCCGGTGCATAACCCACGTTCGGGCGGCCTGGTTGACCTGCATCAACGCAAAATCGGTAACATTGGTGTACACATTGTCACAGTTGGGCCGGTGGTCCATCCGGCCTTGAACGAGAGGTACGGAGGGCAAGAAAATGACCAAGAACGTTGCGGTCGCCAAGGCGGGAAAGCGGGCTCACGAAGGTCCCGCCAAGTCGGCGGTTGGCGCGTATCCCATGCTTGCGCTGCGCGATCAAATGGATCGTCTATTTGACGATTTCATGAAGGATTGGCGGATGCCGTCGTTGATGCCGTCGTTGTCGCGCGATGTTTTCGGGCTCGCGCCGTTTGAGATGCCGGCCTGGGGTCAAGGCGCCGTGGACGTGCGTTTCGACGTTACCGATACCGACGATGCCATCGAGATTACCGCGGAGCTGCCCGGAATCGACGAAAAGGACGTTGAGCTTTCCGTGGCCGACGGGGTGTTAACTGTCAAAGGTGAGAAAAAGTCGGAGAAAGAAACCAAGGAACGCGATTACTATCTCTCCGAACGGCGCTACGGTTCCTTTTCGCGCGCCATGCGGGTTCCCGACTCCGTCGATCAGGACAAGGTTAAGGCCAGCTTCGACAACGGCGTGTTGAGCATCGTGTTACCCAAGCGCGCCGAAGCGAAGGTAAAGAAAAGGAAGATCGCGATCTCCAAAGGTTAGTCGGCATCATATTATCTATGCCGGCACTTACAAGTGCGCGTCGCTCAGCGCCAAGGTGCTGTATGCGCCGCGCATGGTAGCGGCGGCTTCGGCCGACGCGCGGGGAAGTATGTTGTCGGCGTAGAAGCGGGCGGTTTGGATCTTGGCTTCCAGGAAGGACCGGTCAGGTTGCGCTTCTCCAGCATCCAAAAGACGCTGGGCCGCCGCCGCCGAACGCGCCATGAGCCAGCCGCCCGTAACTGTCGCGAAGAGGCGCAAGTATGGCGTAGCCCCCGCCGCCGCGAGGCGGAGGTCTTTGGCGCCGGTTTCCAACATCCAATCGGTTGCCGCGTCGAGATCGATCAGGGCTTCGCCCACCGCCTTCGCTTCGGGGGAGTCGATGGCGGTTACGTCGCTGCGCATTTCCAACAGCAAGGTCGCCGCCGCCGCACCCTTGTCGCGCAATAGCTTGCGGGCCATCAGGTCGAGGGCCTGGATGCCATTGGTGCCTTCGTAGATCGGCAGAATGCGCGCATCGCGATAATGCTGCGCCGCGCCGGTCTCCTCGATAAAGCCCATGCCGCCGTGGATTTGAACACCGAGAGACGCGATCTCGCAGCCGCAGTCGGTTAGCCAGGACTTGACCATGGGTGTCAGCAGGTCGATGCGCGCCTGCGCGGCGGCGCGGGCCTCCTCGTCGGGCGCGCGTTTGGCCCGGTCGAGTGCGGCGGCGGCCACGTAGGCGAGGGCGCGCATGGCCTCAAGGGTCGCCTTCATTGTCATCAGCATGCGGCGCACATCGGGATGCTGGATAATCGCTACGCCGGGACCGTCGCGTGAATCGATGGCCCGGCTTTGCACGCGCTCCCGCGCGAAATCTCGCGCCTGTTGATATGCGCGCTCTGCGATGGCCAGGCCCTGCACGCCGACCGAGATGCGAGCATTGTTCATCATCGTGAACATGCATTCCATGCCCCGGTTCTCGGCCCCCACAAGGTACCCGATCGCGCCGCTTGAATCGCCATAGGCCATGATCGCGGTGGGCGAGGCATGGATGCCCAGTTTATGTTCGAGGGAGACACAGCGCAGGTCGTTGCGCTCGCCCAGTGTGCCGTCGGCCTTGGGCAGGAACTTCGGCACGATGAAGAGGCTGATGCCCCGGGTTCCCGCGGGTGCGTCCGGTGTCCGCGCCAGGACCATGTGAATAATATTCTCGGCGCAATCGTGCTCGCCCCAGGTGATAAAGACCTTTTGCCCGGTTATGAGGTAGTGGTCGCCTTGCTTTACGGCACGGGCCTTGAGCGCGCCCACATCCGAACCGGCCTGCGGCTCGGTCAGGTTCATGGTGCCGCTCCAGCGCCCGGAGATCATGTGCGGCAGGTAGGTGGCCTTTTGTTCCGGCGTGCCGTGGGTTTGCAGCGACTCGACCGCGCCCTGCGTCAGCAAGGGGGCCAGCGAGAAACTAAGATTGGCGGCGTTCCACATTTCCTGAACCGCGGTCGCGACGGTCCATGGCAGGCCCTGACCGCCGTATTCGGGATCGAAGGGCAGGGAGCCCCATCCACCGTCCACGAACTGTTGGTAGGCTTCGGGAAATCCCGCGGCGGTGCGCACCACACCGTTCTCGAAGGTCGCGCCCTCGCGGTCGCCCGATTGGTTCAGGGGCGCCAAGACATCCCTGGCCAGACGGCCGGCTTCCTCCAGCACCGCGTCGACCAGGTCCGGCGTCGCTTCTTCATAGCCGGGAAGGGCCGCGATTTCGTCCAGGCCCACAACCTCGCGCAGGACGAAATGCATGTCCGCTATCGGCGCGTTGTAGTCGCTCATTGAGCCGGTCCTCTTCGATCTGTTTCTCGACGCCAGCGATTCTATCGCTTATATCAAAAGGCACAGCCGGGTACGAGGGGAAGGCGACGTCATGGTCGAGATCGTGAACCTGCGCCGGGCGCGCAAAGCCAAGGCGCGCCAGGAGAAAGAGGCTCAGGCCGCCGAGAACCGGGTGCGCCACGGCCGGTCGAAAATCGAATCCGATGCGCGGCGCCGGGAAAATATGGTTAATGAGCGGGAAATCGACGGAAAGAAGCTGGATTGAGGTCGCCGATAACCATGGCTTTACCCGGACCAGGCAATATTCAGGCATGGATCAGGCACCCCCCTCCAGCACCGGCGATATGCCGGCATCCAAGGTCTTGAGCTGCCCCGGCGTACGCCAAGGGCTGTTCGCGCTGGGGGTGGTGTGCGTGGCTTTAGGCACGATCGGCCTGGTGCTTCCGGTCTTGCCAAGCACGGTGTTTTTCCTGATCGCGCTCTGGGCCTTCTCCCGGTCCTCGGCCCGGTTCCATGCTTGGCTGTACAATCATCCGCGCCTGGGCGGGCCGCTGCGCCAATGGCATTCGCACCGCGTGATACCCTTGCGGGCAAAATTTTTCGCTCTCACCATGATGGCGTTCAGCTTGCTGCTTGTTACCCTGTACATCGCCGAGGATTGGGTGCTGCCCAGCGCCCTGGGCGCCATTTTGGCGATTGTCGCCACCTATATCGTCACCCGACCGCACAGGATCGTGGCCGTAGAGACCAATTACTGAGCAGATATCGGGGAATGGGACCGAACCGGGAGCCGTCGAAGGTCCAAGCGGCTCGGCCCCATGTCTGACAACCGTTAATACATGGCGATCGGATTGCCGGGCGAGCCCGTGGCGCCCTTCATCTTGAGCGGCGACCAGGCGAACAAGAACTCGTAGGCCTTGTCCGCGACCAGTTGCGACAGGTCCAGGTTTTCAAGGTTCCAGATGCCACGCTTGGTCATCATCTTGATGTGGCATTCGAAGGGTTGCGGATTCTCGCCGCCGAAGCCTGGGCCGACTGCTTCCGAGCCCCAGGAATCCGCGCCCCATAGGATGACCTTGCGCTCGGCCAGGTATTCGCATCCTGACAGGCCGAATCCAGGCTCGCCTGAGTTAAACAGGGCGACCCTCTTGGCTTTTTCGGCCGCATCGAAGGTGTCCCACTTCGACGGGTGCCAGATATCGCCGTGTCCGGTGTAGAGAAAAACGCAGTCGCCTTCTTCTATCGGGTCTATTCCCTGGCGGCGTACCATTTCTTCGATATCCGCATCGGTCACGATGCCGGGGTCATCCTTGCTGTTGGCCACCGGGATCGGCAATTGTCCGCCACGCAGCGCCGTGGCATCCAGGAGGACTCCCCGGCACACGAAACCCTTTTGCGCGACATGCTCGACGCCGAGCGGGCCCAGGCCATAGGTCCCGATATCGGGGTCTTCCAGAAACCGGCCGTTATAGAAATACATCCCCTTGGATGTGATCACGCCGATGTGGCCTGGTCCATCGAACTGGGTGCCAATTTGGCCGATCTCGGTTGCTAGGTATTCGTCGTTGTAAACAAGCTCTTGAGGGCCGAAGGGACCGCCGCTGGGCATGCCTGGAATGGTCATGCGCCAGCCGCGCGAGCCGAATGCGGGGGCATCTTGCTGATAGACTTTGCCGAGTGTCGCGACCTTGCCTCGCTTGACCAGCTTGGCCGCCTTCAGGACCATCGCCGGCGTAGTGCGGTTAACCGAGCCAGCTTTGTCGTCCGGACCCCATTCGCTGGGCGCCCATTTTTCCGTCAAGGGCTGCTCGTTGGCCATGACGGCCGAGGCGGACAGCCATGCAACGGCCGCCAAGGCGGTGACTGTGGTGAGGATGTTTTTGCGCTTCATTTTGGCGTTCTCCCTGATTTTTCTCGTCACGTCACGGTAGCGCCCGCGCGCGGCGATTTGAAGGGCCGGGTCCGGTCATCATACATACCTAACGGCGGCAGTGGCATCCCCGCCCTAATTCTCCGCCTTTTTCGCCAAGGCCGCTTCCCGGATATCGCTCAAGCTCGCCTTGGGCGTGATCGCTTCCGGATCGATGCGCAGCTCGATGACGGCGGGCGTGCCGGCCGCCATGGCGCGCTCGAAGGCGGGCGCGAAATCCTCCGTCCGCTCGACCGTTTCGCCGTGTGCGCCATACGCGCGGGCCAGGGCGGCGAAGTCGGGGTTCGCCAAGCCGGTGCCCTGAACCCGGGTCGGATATTCGCGCTCCTGGTGCATACGGATTGTCCCGTACATGCCGTTATTGACCAGCAGAACCACGATGTTGGCGCCGTATTGGGCGGCGGTCGCCAGTTCCTGGCCGTTCATCATGAAACATCCGTCCCCCGCGAAAGCGATAACGGGGCGTTCGGGGTAGGTTAGCTTCGCCGCCACGGCGGCCGGCGTTCCGTAGCCCATGGAGCCGCTGGTCGGGCCCAACTGGCTGGGAAAGCGCCGGTATTGATAGAAACGGTTGGGCCAAGTCGAGTAGTTCCCGGCGCCATTCGCGACAATGGTATCCGGCGGCAGGGTCTCGTTCAGATAGGCCATGATCTCGCCCATCTGCAGCGCACCTGGAATCCGGACCGGCGCGATGTTTTCGAGATAATCGCTGTGGGCCCTGGCGGCGGTCCCCGTCCAGCGCGCGGTCTCGACCGGCGCCATGGCTATCGCGGCGGCGGCGAAGGCGGCCATGCCCGCGTTGATCGGCAGATCCGCTTGATAGACCCGGCCCAACTCCTCGGCGCCGGGGTGGACGTGGACCAAGGTCTGCTTGGGGCGGGGAATATCGATTAAGTCATAGCCGCCGGTCGTCATTTCCCCCAGGCGCGCACCGGCGACCAAAAGCAGGTCCGCTTCCTGAATACGCCGCTGCAACTTCGGATTGATGCCGATACCGATATCGCCGGCGTAATTCGGGTGCGTGTTGTCGAACTTGTCCTGGCGCCGGAAGGCGGCGCCGACCGGCAGTTCCTTGGCCTCCGCGAAGCCCTGGAAATCGGCGACCGCCTGGGCGGTCCAACCGCTGCCGCCCAGAATCGCGAAGGGACGCTTGGCCTCGCTCAGCAGCGCGTGGAGGCGCGCCATGTCGCCGGGGCCGGGATGGGCCAGGCTGGGCCGGTAGGGCGCGGCATCCTCGGCCGCCACCCGGTCGCGCAACATGTCTTCGGGCAGGGCCAGCACGACCGGGCCGGGGCGGCCCGAGGTCGCGACCGAAAACGCCCGGGCCATGAACTCGGGAATCCGCTCGGCCTGGTCGATCTGGGCGACCCACTTGGCCATCTGGCCGAACATGCGGCGGTAGTCGATCTCCTGAAACGCCTCGCGCTCGATCATGGCGCGGCCGACCTGGCCGATCAGCAGGATCATGGGGGTCGAATCCTGTGAGGCGATGTGCAGGCCCGCACTGGCGTTGGTCGCGCCGGGCCCGCGCGTGACCATGCAGATGCCCGGCTCCCCGGTCAGCTTGCCATAGGCATCCGCCATCATGGCCGCACCGCCTTCCTGGCGGCAGATAATGTATCGGACCTCCGGCACGTCGTTGAGCGCGTCCAGGACCGCCAGATAGCTTTCGCCGGGGACCCCAAAGGCGAAGCGCGCCCCGTGGATACGCAGTTGGTCGGCCAGGACTTGGCCGCCGCTGCGCAGATTATGAGTCTTGGCCATGACGTTTCTTTTCCTCGTGCCCGTTGTGCTTGTGCCCCTTGGCGGCAGGGGCCGATCCGGCGCGCGGCGCGCCAAGCCGTGTTGCCGCATCTTGTGCCGGCGGCGGCGTGCCGTCAAAATCCTTTGTAGGCCAAAGCGAAAGGGCACCCTCGCCGTGTATCAATCTCTCATCGTCATCGACGATTTTTATCCCGACCCTGGGCAGATCCGCGCCGCCGCCCTGTCGGCCGAGTTTCCCGAGCTTGAAGGGCCGCTCACCTATCCCGGCCGCAACTCGGCGCAGAAGTTCTTGGCCCCAGGTCTGGACCAGATCGTCTCGCAGATTGTCGGGGAACGGGTCAAAGGCGCGGCAGATCCGCGCGCCTCGCACGGAAAGTTCCGTATTACCCTGGCCGGCGAGCCGAGCCGCTATCTGGTGCACGTCGATCCCAGCCTATTGTCCTGGGTCGGCGTGGTCTACCTGAACCCGCCTGAGCAATGCCAGGGCGGCACCGGCTTTTTCCGCCACACCGGGCTGAATTCCGACCGCACGCCGCTAAGCGAAGAAGAACTACGCGCCTATGGACCGGCCAGCATCGCCGAGCTGCTGCAACAGGACGGCAACGACTCCGAAAAATGGGAACATCTGATGACTGTGCCCATGCGCTTCAACCGCCTGATCATGTACCGCCCTTGGCTGTGGCATTCGGCCGGCCCGGCCTTTGGTGACACGCTGGAGACCGGCCGCTTGATCCAGTTGGTCGGCTTTCAGTCCGCGGCCGCGACCTGAAGCGCGGACATTATTGCGACGGAGACACAGAATTTATTTCAGCGGGAATTATACCAAGTCTCGATGATAATGACCCATAGAGATCGCGGTGGCGGTCCGTCGGGTAGGAGGGAAGCCGCAGGCGATGCGGGGCATCGTCAAGGCTTTCCGACGCTCTCCGGCGGGCCGCCACCGCGACCGGTACGGCGTCTTACCAAGGCTTTCGGACGGCGTCGCGCACGCCTCGCGATGCCCCACATCGCCACGGCGCACGCTCCTGGCCGAAAACTTTGTAACGAAACGTAACCGGGCGCGCGGTGGTGACGCACCGTTACCAAGTGTCGCTCCGCGAAGGGTGGCCCGATGATAGACAATACCCACGTGAAGACCGGCGAGCGATAGCGATATGAAGTTCGCCGAAACCACCCGATCGCGCCCGTTCCCTTGCATTCGGCGATGGAAGGACCCGGCGCAGACATGTAGGACGCCATGACCAAACCCATAGCCGTGGGCACGCTCGCATTCGGTGCTCTTATGGCAGTCTATTTCGGTGTGCTGACCCTGGTATCGGGTTGGAGTTACACCGTGTCTCAATTCCAAGAGTTCTGGTTTTACGTGGTGCCTCTCGGCGCCGGATTCGGCGTCCAGATCGGTCTCTATACCTATCTCAGGGAGTTGGCGCTTAACCACGAACACTGCCGCAGAATGGCCGCCGCGTCGGGCACGACCTCGACGGCGGCAATGATAGCCTGCTGCGCTCACTATCTCACCAACATCTTGCCTGTCATCGGGGTGTCGGGCGCCGTAGCGGTGATCGCCCAGTATCAGGTCGAGATTTTCTGGCTCGGCCTGGCATTCAATGCCGCCGGCCTCGCGTATATCGGCCACAAGGTCTACGTCGGTAGACTGCACTTCCTCGGGAGTCATCCATGAAAACGTCGAAGTCACTGACATTCGCGCTCGTCATCGGCGCCATAGCTTTCTGGTTCACGCCCGTTGTCTTCGCGGACGCGGCCGCCGCGCTTGAAGCTCGCAAAAGCGACGCCGCGGGCGTGCGTGTCGTGGTGACACCGAAACTCCCCGATTCAAATGCGGCCGTTTGGGAGTTCGAGGTGGTCATGGACACCCATAGCAAGCCTTTGGATACCGACTTCGCCCAGGCGGCGGTGCTGACGGACGATACCGGGCGTAGCTTTGTTCCGCTCGCTTGGCAAGGAGACCCACCCGGCGGTCACCACCGCAAAGGAATTCTGCGGTTTCCTCTACCGGCAGGAAAGCCGAAAGCCGTTGAATTGAAGATCAAGGGTATCGGCGGGGTCGCCGAAAGAGTATTCGGATGGGAACTCGACTAGCCTGCCACCGGAACCCGCGCTGAAAAAGTCGCCGGCAATCGCGAATAGCACAGTACCGCGCGCAAACGGCCCCGCCGCGTGCGGTCACGGCTCGGGCGGTCCAGATCCTTTGAGAAACAGGCCAGGGGGTTCGCGTCCAGACAACGCCACCGGAAGAGGGGACGCTACCCTTTTTCATTACGATACGTGGGATACCGAAAAATAAAGGGCAGTGTTCCCTTTATCCCCTGGTGACACAGTATTTAGTTAGAATTAGGTATTCTGTCCCCGTAATCATGTCCCCGTAATCAAGATCCGAGGCCGGACGCGCGCCCGCGCTCCGGCCTCGCGATCCACGAACGGGGTTCAATCAGCTACGGCCGCCCTGACCGGCACCGCCGCCCGAGCCGGCACCGCCGCCCGAACCCGCACCGCCGCCCGGGCCCTGACCGCCGGCCGGGCCCTGACCGGAGCCCATTCCGGAGCCCATTCCCGTGCCCATTCCCATGCCTTGGGCTGGGGGCTGGTCGGGCAGCGTGACGCCCTGCTGCTTGGCGCGTGCCTGCATGCGCTCATGGTGCTCGGCACGGACGCGTGCGCGCTCTTCCACGGTCATGGCCTTCTGCAGCCGCTGGCGGTACTCGAAGCGCTCTTGCTGCGTCATAAGCTGGCTGCCGTAAACTTGCGGCGTGTTCTGCGCCACCGCCGTGGTCGCCAATGGCGTCATGGCGGCAAGGGACAAAGTGATCGCCGCGGCGAGCGCGGCCATGGTTTTTCGCGTTGTCATCTCGTGTTCCTTTTCTCGTTTCGATGCATCCTGCCGGCAGACGCGGCCTTCGTAATTCGGCGTACATCTATTCGCCAGGATGTCGGTTAAGAGCCGCGCCCTTGGCGTCCCGGGCCTTCACCGCATAGACGCCGGTACTCTCGGCCTCCGGGTTCATCGCAAGCCCCCGTACAAGAATTGGGGCCTCGGGTCTCCTTGCCTTGCGTGGTTGTATCTAACCCGGACATGCGCTATATGTGCATTACACTGAAGGTATGCAAGTATGAACATAAAAAAAATGGAAGCCACCGCGGAGGAGGTCAGCGGCCTGATGAAGGTCCTGTCCAACAAGAACCGTCTGATGGTGCTGTGCCAGTTGGTCGAAGGGGAGAAGTCCGTCGGCGAGCTCGCCGAGCTGATCGACATCCGCGGGCAAGCCATGTCCCAGCAGCTGGCGTTGTTGCGCAAGGATGGCTTGGTCAAGACCCGCCGCGACGGCCAGACGATTTACTACTCCTTGGCCCGCGGCGATGTTAGGTCGCTGATGGAATTCCTCTACAAGACTTACTGCGGTAACATCGCCGTTTGCGGATAAGGAGCCCGACGCCATGAACCAAGCAATCGAGGCTGGGCGCTAGTCGTGGAAAACCTGCCCGAGCGCGCGCAGAGCGTCTTTCCGGCCGGGTCGAACGGCGAGTTCAACCTGCCGCCGGAGATGTCGATCGTGATTTCGCGCGGCGAGGGCTGCCGCCTGTGGGATAGCGCGGGGCGGGAGTTTCTCGATTTTTCCATGGGCTGGGGCTCGGTCCTGGTCGGTCATGCCCGGCCGGAGGTTGTGGCGGCGGTGACGGCGCAGGCGCCGCACGGCTCCAACTTCGCCTATGTCAGCGAAGCCTCGCTCGCGCTCGGCGAGGAGATCGTGCGCCTGTCGCCCGCTTGCGCGCAGGTGCGCTTTTGCGCTTCGGGCACCGAGGCGACCATGTATTGCCAGCGCCTGGCCCGGGCGCACTCGGGCAAGCCGAAGATCCTAAAATTCGAGGGCGCCTATCACGGCGCCAACGAGACCGGCGTGACCAGCCTGTTTCCGGCCGACCCTCCGGACTTCCCCGAGCCCGACCCGGTTGCCGGCGGCGTCTCGCACATGGTCAAGCGCGACATCCTGGTCGCGCCCTACAACGATCTGGCGGTCACGCGCCGGATACTCGCGGACCATGGCCATGAGATCGCGGCGGTTATCGTCGAGCCCTTGCAACGCTGCACCCCGCCCGAGGCGGGCTTTTTGGAAGGCTTGCGCGCTGCGACGCGCGCGGCCGGGGTGCTCTTGATCTTCGACGAGGTCGTGACCGGCTTTCGCTTGGCCTACGGCGGGGCGCAGGAATACTACGGCGTGACGCCGGACCTGGTTGCCTACGGCAAGGCGCTCGGCGGCGGTTATCCGATCGGGGTCTTCGGCGGGCCGGCCGAGCTCATGGCCCTGGTCCGGGAGGATCGCCTGGGCGATCCCAGCTACATGTGGGTCGCCTCGACGCTCGGCGGCAATCCGATCTCCACCGCGGCCGCCGGCGCCGCCTTGGAGGTCTTTCGCCAGCAAAACACCTACCCACGCTTGCACGAATTGGGTGAAACCTTACGCGCGGGCATGCGGAAAATTATGCGCAAACGGCAAATTGTTGCACAGGTGATCGGCGACGGGCCCCTGGCCCAGATCGTTTTTTCCGACCGGCCGGTGCGCGACTATCGCTCCACGAAACGCGGCGACCGGCGCAAGGGCCGTGCCCTCATGCTCGGCCTGTTCCGGCGCGGAATCTTTCTCAATCCCATGGGCACCAAGCTCTATCTCTCCTTGGCGCACGACGAGGCGGTCTGCGGCGATTTGCTCGACCGGCTGGACGATACCTTGAGCGAGATCGGCTGATGCGCACGCGCAGATTTGGGCGAACCGGGCTTCGGGTTTCCGAGCTTGTCTTCGGCGGCGGCTACGTCGGCGGTATTCTGATCGACGCGGACGACGAGACCAAACACGCGGCGGTGCAGCGCGCGCTTTGGGCTGGGGTCAATTGGATCGACACTGCGCCGGCCTACGGCAACGGCAAGTCGGAGCAGGCGCTGGGCTGGATCTTGCGCGAGGTCGAGCAGGAACCCTACCTCTCGACCAAGGTCATGATCGACCCCGCGCGCCTCGACGATATCCCGGGCCAGGTCGAGGAAAGCGTGGCCGCGAGCCTGACGCGCCTGGGCCGCGACCGGGTCGATCTGCTGCAACTGCATAATCCGTTAGGCGCGGGCGGCCTCGAAGTCAGTCATGTACTGAAGGACGGTGGCGTGGCCGAGGCGCTGGAGGATATGCGCGCGCAAGGCCTGACCGATTTTATCGGACTGACCGCCTTGGGCGAAGTCGGCGCGATCCACGAAGCCCTGGATAGCAGGCGTTTCGATTCGGCCCAGGTCTATTACAACATGATCAACCCAAGCGCCGCCCATCACTTGCCCGCTGGCTGGTCCGGTCACGACTTCGCCGGAATTGTCGACACCTGTCTTACCCATGGCGTGGCCATGATGGCGATTCGCGTGTTGGCCGCCGGGGTCCTGGCCAGCGACAACCGGCACGGGCGCGAGATTGTCCTGACCGAGGGCAGCGAGATTCCGATGGAAGAGCGCCGGGCCGAGACCGTCTTCGATGCCCTGGGTCAATCCGGCGGCACGCGCGCGCAAACGGCGGTGCGCTTCGCGCTCTCCAATCCCGACCTGTCCTGCGCGGTTATCGGCCTGGCCGAGATCGCGCACTTGGACGAGGCCCTGGACGCGCAGGAGTTGGGGCCCTTGCCGAACGAAGCCCTGGCCGAGCTAAATCGGCTTTACGACACCGACTTCGCGCGCCTGTAACCGAGCACTACTTCGCGCGCGTATATTCGATCAAGTTTAGTTCGGTGCCGCCGCCGAGCGTGCGCCGGTTGACGATGCGGCCGACGGCCGGCGCATAGAGAACTTCTTCCTGAGTCTGGAAGGCATCGCCCACTTCCCGCACGGTGCAGGCGATACGGAACGCCAGGAACTCGCCGGCCTGCGAGCTTACCTGGCCGGTATCCAAGACCTCGCAACTGCGCGTACGCCGTCCGGTGTAGACGCTGGATTCACTTCGCAAACGGTAGGTGCGGGTCCAGGTCTTGCCGACGCTCAAGGGGAAGTCCAGCTCAGCGTTGTCGGGCTCGATGAATTCGTCCTCGTCGAACGCGCGCTCGACTCGCACCAGCGACAGATCGGGCGAATAGAACAGAGTCTCGTTCTGAAGTGCCCGGCGGAACGCGAGCAGGCCGTTTGGCGCGCCTAGGAATTCTTCAACCAGGATCGCGGTGCCGCCGACGTGAAACCAAAACTCGTCCCCGGGCGTAAAGCTGGGGCGCTGCGCCACGGTCGCCGCATCTTGAGTCGGCGCGGCCTGGTAAATCGTCGGCGTCTCGCAGCCGGAGAGAGCCGCACCAACGCAAATCGCGAAGCAGAGCGACCGGATATTTCTGCAGGTCATGGGTTTATCCATTGCATGCGGTTTAGCCCCCGCCTGGCACAACCTTGCCGGGGTTCATCAGGTTGTCGGGGTCGAGCGCCGTCTTGATTCGCTGCATCAATTCGATCTCGACCGGCGATTTGTAATGCACATTCTCTTCGAGCTTGAGGCGGCCGATGCCGTGCTCGGCGCTGATGGAGCCGCCAAGCTCGGCAACGATATCGTGGACCCTGCGGTTGACCTCGGCCCAGCGCGCCAGGAAGGCGTCGCGGTCGGCGCCTTCGGGCTGGCTCAGGTTGAGGTGAATGTTACCGTCGCCGATATGGCCAAAGGGGATGGCGCGGACACCGGGGATCAAGGACTCGACCGCCGCGCAAGAGCGCTCGATGAAGGCCGCGACCGCTGAGATCGGCACCGAAACGTCGTGCTTGATCGAGCCGCCTTCGAACTTCTGCGCCTCGACCATGGCCTCGCGGATGCGCCAAAAAGATTGCGCCTGCGCCTCGTTGGCGGCGATGGTCGCGTCCGGCACCAAGCCGTCCTCGTGCGCCTGGGCCAGCACGGTCTCCAGCGCCTCCCTCAGGCCCGAATTGGCGACCTCGGACCAAAGCTCGATCAGGACATACCAGGGATGCGCGTCGCCGAGCGGGTCTTCGATACCCGCGATGTGCTTGAGTGAGATGTCCAGGGAGAACCGGGGGATCAATTCGAAGCTGGTCACCGCCTCGCCACTCGCCGCGCGGACCCGGCCGAGTAATTCGACCGCGGCCGCGACGTCGCGTACCGCGGCGAAGGCCGTGGTCTTGGCCTTGGGCCTGGGAAACAGGCGCAGGACGGCGGCGGTGATAACGCCGAGCGTGCCCTCGCCGCCGATGAAAAGCTGCTTCAAATCGAAACCGGTGTTGTCCTTGCGTAACGCGCGCAGGCCATTCCAGACCCGCCCGTCGGGCAGCACGACCTCCAGTCCCAATACCAGGGCGCGCATGTTGCCGTAGCGCAGCACCTGGATGCCGCCGGCGTTGGTCGAGAGGTTGCCGCCGATCTGACAGGTGCCTTCCGCGCCCAGGCTGAGCGGGAACAAACGGTCCGCCGCCTCGGCCGCTTCCTGCACCTTTTGCAGGATGCAACCGGCCTCGACGGTGATGGTGTCGTTGACCGGATCGACCGCGCGCACCCGGTTCATGCGCGCCAGGCTGAGCACGACCTCGCCGCCGTGCTCGAAGGGCACGTTGCCGCCGACCAGGCCGGTGTTGCCGCCTTGGGGCACCACGGCCACGCCCGCCTCGGCGCACAGTCGCACAACCTCGGCAACCTCTCGCGTGCTGGCCGGTTTCACGACGCAGCGCGCCTGGCCGCGGAACAGCCCGCGTGGCTCGACCATATGCGGCGCCATCTCGCCGGGATCGCGGATCAGCCCTTTGCGGCCCACGACGGCTTCCAGGCGGCCGAGCAAAGCGTCGTT
The DNA here is from genome assembly GCA_021776115.1 of Kiloniellaceae bacterium. Lineage (GTDB taxonomy): Bacteria > Pseudomonadota > Alphaproteobacteria > Kiloniellales > J153 > JAJFGN01. Next base: position 52,953 of record JAJFGN010000038.1, read on the forward strand.
GCGTGTCATGGCCGGACTCTAATGCCGGGCCGGGCCGAAAGCTAGGCGGGGGAAGCCAAGCGTGGCGCGGCGGCGCGGCGCAGGCGGTCGTTGATGGCCGCGCCGAGGCCGGTTTCGGGAATCGGCATGACCGCGATCCCGCTTAACTCCGGCCGGTCCAATCGGTGCAGGGCGGCGAAGAGATTGGCCGCCGCCTCGACCGGGTCGCCGCTTGGGCTCAGGTTTTCGGTGACCGCCGCGCCGGCGGGGGCGGGGCCGAAGGCCAGCAGGGCCTCGCCGGGCACGGCTTCGGTCGCGTTCAGGCGTACCGGCAGGCGCGGCGCGTAATGGCTTTCCAGCATGCCCGGCGAGGCGATGGCGGTGTCGGCGCCGGCCAGGGCGACCGGGCCGATTGCCGAGACCAAGTCTTCCCGGGTGACCCCACCCGGGCGCAGCAGGACCGGTGTTTCGCCGGTGAGATCGAGCACACTGGATTCGAGGCCGAGCGGGCAGGGCCCGCCATCCAGTATCAGTCCAACCCTGCCGCCCAAGCCGCGCGCGACATGGGCGGCGGTGGTGGGACTGATCGCACCGGCGGGATTGGCGCTGGGCGCGGCGATGGGCCGGTCTGTTGCGTGCAGCAGGGCCCGCGCCACCGGGTGGTTCGGCGCCCGCACCGCCAGGCTGGGCAAACCGGCGCTGCACAGAAGCGAAACCCGGCAAGCGGCCCCGCGTGGCAAAACGAGGCTGAGGGGACCCGGCCAAAAGCGCGCCGCGATCTCGTGCGCGCGCTGGTCGAAGGTCACTTCCCGTGCGGCCGCTTCGACATCGAGGACGTGTACGATCAGCGGATTGAACTGCGGCCGGCCTTTGGCGGCGAAGATTGCCGCCACCGCGCGGTCGTTGGTCGCATCCGCGCCCAGGCCATAGACGGTCTCGGTCGGGAAGGCGACCAGGCCGCCCGCGCGCAAGAGCGTCGCCGCCTCGGCGTAAGCCGCGTCATCGGGTGTGCGTAAGTTGGCCGCGCGCAGCTTCGCGGGCCCGTTGTTTCTGTGCTTTTCCGCCTCGCTCATGGCGGCGCAGTCTATTCATTGTCCGGAAATAGAAAAGGCGCCTGACGAGGCGCCTAAATCGAACACTTAACCTAACGTGCCAAGAGCCACCGGCAACCGGCAGCTCCTGGTCTTTAGCTCTCGCTCGTTGGACGTCAACCCACCCGCGGTCGTGAGAAGCATCCAGAGTCACCGCACAGGCTTTGCGGCGGCTATATCGTCACCGGCAATTCATCCGGTCACGTAAACAGTATACTGCGCCAATGTGTCGCGATGGTCAAGAGTGAACGCGTATTTTCGTGCCTACATGGCAAAGTGAGCGTACTTTTTGCGGCGCAAACTTACACCGTGTAAGTCCGGTTTCGCCGCATCACGATTGGGGGACTCCGATGACCGCGAAAATTATCACCGTCGCGCAACAGAAAGGGGGCGCCGGCAAGACAACCTTGGCGGCGCACTTGGCGGTCGCCCTTACCGCGGCGAAGAGCCGCGTCGCCTTGATCGATACCGATCCGCAGCAGTCCTTAAGCATCTGGTATCGCGAGCGCAAAGCCGCGCGGGGCGACGCCGGTGCAGGCATGTTGTTGAACACGATCAGCGGCTGGCGCGCGCGCGGCGAGGTGTCGCGCCTGGCCCGCGAGTTTGACATCGTGGTTATCGACAGCCCGCCGCACGCGGAAACCGAGGCCAGGATCGCCGTACGCGCCGCGAACCTGGTCGTGGTGCCGGTGCAGCCTTCGCCGATGGACGTCTGGGCGACTCGGCCGACACTGGAACTGGCAGCGCGGGAGAACGTGCCGGTCCTCTTGGTGCTTAACCGCGTGCCGGCGCGCGCCAAGCTGAACGAAGAGATGTTCGACGAGGTCAGGCGTCTGGGTGGTAAGATCGCCAAGACCCGTCTGGGAAACCGTGTCGCTTATGCCGCCGCTTTGGCCACGGGAGACGCGGTTGGCGAAACCCAACCGCGCGGCCTCGCCGCGCAGGAAATCAGCGCGCTCGCCTCGGAGGTCTTACGCGCGGCGATGTAGAGGGCCGCAAAGGGTAATGGCCCCGCGCGGTCGTTGGCCGCGTCCGCGTCCAGGCCATAGACGGTCTCGGCCGGGAAGGCGACCAGGCCACCGGCGCGCAAGAGCTTCGCCGTCTCGGCGTAAGCCGCGTCACCTGGCGCCCGCAAGTTGGGCGCGCGCAGGCATCGTCTCGTCCGCGCGCCTTTTTTCGCCACGCATGTTCCAGTCGCTCACACCTTCTGGAAGTGCCTCTTAAGGAAATCAATGAAGGCACGGAGCTTGAGCGGGACGTAACCGCGCGACGGGTACAAGATCCAGGCCGCGGTGTCGAAGTCCGTCGCGGTGACGTGGTGCTGTGGAAATAAATCGACGAGAGCGCCGCGCGCGATATCGTCATCGAGCAGCCAGTCGGCCAAGAGTACGGGACCCAATCCGTCCAAGGCGGCACGGTGGAGCGCCAAGGCGCTGGAGATGACGACCTTGCCCTTGACCGGCACCTCAAGCAGGGCGCCGTCTTTGGATCGGAAACGCCAGCGGTTGCGGAATCCGCGCAAGGGAAACAGCAAACAATCCCGATCCGCCAAATCCGCCGGCTCTTTCATTGCGGCGTGCTGTTTCAAATACGCGGGACTGGCGCACACACGGTAACGCGTGCGCATCAACTGCGTGCCGATAAGGCTTGAGTCCGCAGGCGGACCCAAGCGGATGGCGACGTCGATCCGCTCTTCGATCAAGTCCAAGACCGAATCGCTCAAAATCAGCTCGATCGACAAGGCGGGGTAAGACTCACGGAGCGCGGGCAGGAGTGGAGCCAGGCATTTCTGGCCGAAGGATACCGACGCCGTTACCCGCAAGTTGCCGGCCGGCGCCGAGGCCAGATCCACGGCTTCGAGCCGGGCCCGATCGAGCTCTTCGACCAGAGGCTGAATGCGCTCGAAATAGAGGGCGCCGGCCTCGGTTGGCGCGAGGCGGCGGGTCGTGCGCTGGAACAGTTTAAAACCGATTTCGTCTTCCAGTGCCGCGATGGACCGTGAGATCGACGACGGGTCGAGATCATGCGCCCGCGCCACCGCCGCGAAGCTGCCGCGCCGCATCACGTCGACGAGGGTCCTGAGAGTCGAGATATCCATTCATGCGAATATAGCATGAAACTATGCCGAAAAACCATCTATCGCGCATATATCGCACGTAATAGCTTGGCCTACGCCGTTTCAACACGGGCAGCACCACGAAATCAGCCAACTCGCCGCCCAAAAAGGAGACTACCTCTATGAGCCACATCGCCTTTCTCGGTCTGGGAGCCATGGGCTCCCGCATGGCCGCTAATCTTCTCAAGGCCGATCAGGCCGTGACCGTCTGGAACCGGTCGCGGGAGCCGGCGGCGCGGCTTGGTGAACTTGGCGCCAGCCTGGCCGCGACGCCGCGTGCGGCGGCCGCTGGCGCGCGGATCGTGATCAGCATGGTGACCGACGATGCGGCCTCGCGCGACGTCTGGCTCCATGCCGATACCGGTGCGGCCGCAAGTCTCGAGCCCGGGACGATCGCAATTGAGGCAAGCACGGTGACTCCCGTTTGGATCGGCGAGTTGGCGCAAGCCGTTCACGCCAAAGGGGCGGCATTCCTGGACGCGCCCGTCGCGGGATCTCGCCCCCAAGCCGAGGCGGGTCAGCTTATCTTTCTGGTCGGCGGCGAGGCCGCCGTGTTCGATCGGATCAAGCCGCTCCTCGAGATCATGGGCGGTGCGGTCCATCACGTCGGAAGGCTTGGCCAGGGCGCGGTCTTTAAATTGGCCGTCAACGCCCTGTTCGGTATCCAGGTTGCCGCGCTGGGCGAATTGCTCGGTTTCCTGGGCCGGGCCGGCCTGGACCGGGCGCGCGCGGTCGGGATTTTGTCGAGCCTGCCGATCACCAGTCCGGCCGCGGCGGGGACCGCAGAACTCATGATGGCCGGGAACTTCGCGCCGATGTTTCCCATCGACCTGGTCGAGAAAGATTTCGGCTACGCGCTCGAGAGCGCCCAGGCCGTGGGAGCGTCCCTGCCGACGACCGACGCCGTTCGCCGGATCTATGCCGAGGCGCGCTTGAAGGGCCATGGCGGGGATAACATCGCGGGCGTCGTTCAGCTCTTCACGTGATGACGGCCCCGCGCGAGGCGGGGCCGCTTCGTTCCAGCAGGCGTTAACGTGCTAGGCTCTTTGCTTCGTCACGCAGGCCGACGTAGGTGCAATACACCATCCCGACCAAAACGATCGCGAAGGGAAAGCCGGTCGCGATGGCCGCCGCTTGGAGGGAGGCGAGGCCGCCGCCGAGCAGAAGCGCGATCGCGACCAGACCCTCGAAGGTGCACCAGAAGATGCGTTGCGCGACCGGTGCGTCGACCTTGCCGCCCGCGGTAATGGTGTCGATAACCAGAGATCCGGAATCGGACGAGGTCACGAAAAACACGATGACCAAGGTAATGCCGACGAACGAGAGAATGCCGCTCATGGGCAGGGGCTCGAGCATTTTGAAGAGTGAGAGCTCGGGCGTCCAATTGGCGATGGTCTCGGTCACGCCGGCATAACCCGTGGTCACGAACTGGTTGATCGCGGTGCCGCCGAAGGCATTCATCCACAGGATCGAAACCAGCGTCGGGATAATCAGCACGCAGATCACAAACTCGCGGACGCTGCGCCCCTTCGAGACCCGGGCAATGAACATGCCGACGAAGGGCGACCAGGAAATCCACCAAGCCCAATAGAACGTCGTCCATCCGTGCAGGAAGTCGGTATCTTCGCGGCCGATCCAATTGCTCAGCGGGATGATATTCATGACGTAGGCAACCCCGCCCTCGAAGACGCCGGTTAGGATGGCCAAGGTCGGCCCGACGATGACAACGAAGGCGAGAAGCAGAAAGGCGAGAATCATATTGAGCTCGCTCAAGCGTTTCACGCCGGCATCCAGACCGGCTAGAACCGACACTAGCGCGATCGCCGTGATGACCAGAATGAGAACCACCTTGGTGACATCCGTCGCCGGAATGCCGAACAGATAGTCCAGCCCCGCGCTCGCCTGCTCGGCGCCGAAGCCGAGCGAGGTTGCTAACCCGAACAGGGTCGCGAAAACTGCCAGCGTGTCGATGACGTGGCCGAACCAGCCCCAAACCGCGTCCCCGAAAATCGGATAGAAGGCGGAACGGATGGTGAGCGGTAGGCCCCGGTTGTAGCAGAAGAAGGCGAGCGACAGCGCGACCACCGCGTAAATCGCCCAGGGATGCAGGCCCCAATGGAAAATGGTCGCCGCCATGCCAAGTTGTCGCGCCGCCTCCTGGTCCGCGCCGTCGAGGCCGAGCGGTGGATTCTGAAAGTGGTACACCGGCTCCAACACGCCGAAGAACATGAGGCCGATGCCCATGCCGGCGGCGAAGAGCATGGCGAACCACCCCGCGTAGGAGTAGTCGGGTTTCGCGTCCGGGCCGCCCAGGCGCACCTTGCCCAGCGGCGAGACGATCAGAAACAAGCAGAACAGAACGAAGATATTTCCCGCGATCATGAAGACCCAGTCAAAGGTCGAGGTCAGCCAGGGCCGCAGGTCGCCGAAAAAGCTGGCCGCCCCCTCCTGAAACATCAGGACGAATATGACGAAGGCGACAATGAGCACGCTGGAGATCAAAAAGACCGGATTGTGAATATCCAGACCCATGATCTGAATATTATCCTGACCGACCTTATAATCGGTCTCCACGGCGTTACTCATCCCTTCCCCCTTTTAGCTTTGGTTATCCGTTCTGTTGCCTTGCCTTCTAGTGCCTTGGCGCAGTCTCTCGTTAGCGCCACTTCCGGATGGGCGAACCTTCAGGGAAACGGATCGAAACACTGCTCTCTACGCAATCCGCGACCGTAAATGGGTCACCGCCGACCTGTAGGTATGGATATGAGGGGAATCGGCACACGCGCGCACGCGCCATCTCAGACCGGTTACAGGCTCTCGATGTGGCGGATCATGCGGGTGCGCATCTCGGCGTCGGGCAGGCGGCCCGTGAGCGCGCCCATGTTCTCGCGCATGTGGTCGACACGCGAAGTCGCTGGAATCGTGCAGGTGACCGCCGGGTGCGAGACGATGAACTTCAGGAAAAACTGTGCCCAGTTGGCGCAGTCGAACTCGCGCGCCCAGTCGGGTAGGGGATGTTTTGCATAGGTGTCCATGAGCCAGCCGCGCCGGAAGGGGCGGTTGACGATGACCCCCAGGCCGCGTTCGGCGGCCAGCGGCAGCAGGCGTCGTTCCGCCTCGCGGTCGACGATGTTGTAGGTGAATTGGACGAAGTCCAAGGGCTGCTCGCGCATCAGTTTCTCGACGTCTTCATGCCGGCGGCCATGCGACGTAGTGATGCCGATGGTGCGCACGCGCCCTTGCGCCTTCCATTCCAGGAGGGTTTCGAGGTGAACCTCCCAATCGAGCAGGTTGTGAATCTGCATGAGATCGAAACGCTCGACACCCCAGAGGCGCTGCGAATACTCCATCTGTTGGATGCCGAGCCACTGGAGGGGCGTCCAGACCTTGGTTGCCGCGAACAGTGGAATGTCGCCGGACATCCGGCGCAGGCAATAGCCAATGACCTCCTCAGAGGACCCGTACATGGGCGAGGAATCGACCACCGCGCCGCCCATCTCGAAAAATGTGCGCAAGACCTCCAACCGCGCGGTCCGCAAGACCGGGTCCTTGCCAACGTTGAAGGTAATCCAGGAGCCCATGCCGATCGCCGGCACGCGCTCCCCGCTCGCGGGAATGGCGCGTTCCAAGACCGCTTGGGACCTGGCGCCCGTGGCGCGGATCGCCAGAGGTAAAGTGAGGCCAAGGGCGGCCATTGTCCGCAGCAGCGTGCGGCGCGAGGGTTTTTGTTGGATTCTATCCACTAGAGCATGATCCGATCATATTGACCCATTTGATGGCGCCAAATCAGGCCGCTCGGCTAGGCGCGGAACGCAGCGCGATGTGGGGCATCGGGCAAGTTTCGTAACGACGCCGATGGCCTGATTTGGCCCACCGGAGGCCGGTATTTCGCGCCCGCTGGACGTCGTTACGGCCCCCTTGTGGTCATAAAGACC
>JAJFGN010000039.1 GCA_021776115.1 Kiloniellaceae bacterium
CAGATCGAACTGGCCGAGCATCTTGTTGTCCGATGCCATCTCGCGCTCGCCCTGGAACACGCGGATGGTCACCGCGCTCTGATTGTCCTCGGCTGTCGAGAACACCTGGCTCTTCTTGGTCGGGATCGTGGTGTTGCGCTCGATAAGCCGCGTGAACACGCCGCCCAGCGTCTCGATGCCGAGTGACAGCGGAGTGACGTCCAGCAGCAGGACGTCTTTCACGTCGCCCCGGAGCACGCCGCCCTGAATGGCGGCGCCGGAGGCAACCACCTCGTCGGGGTTGACGCCCATGTGCGGCTCCTTGCCGAACAGGGTCTTGACCGTTTCCTGGACCTTGGGCATGCGGATCATGCCGCCGACCAGAATCACCTCGTCGATTTCGCCGGGCGATACGCCGGCGTCCTTGAGCGCCGCCTTGACCGGGCCGACGGTGCGCTGAATCAAGGAATCGACCAGGGCTTCCAGCTTGGCGCGGGTCAGCTTGATATTGAGATGCTTCGGGCCCGCCTGGTCGGCGGTGACGAAGGGCAGGTTGACCTCGGTTTGCGTGGCGGAGCTGAGTTCGATCTTGGCCTTTTCCGCCGCCTCCTTGAGGCGTTGCAGGGCGAGCTTGTCCTGGCGCAGGTCGATGCCCTGCTCCTTTTTGAACTCCTCGGCCAAATAATCGATGATCTTCTGGTCGAAGTCCTCGCCACCCAGGAAGGTGTCGCCGTTGGTCGACTTCACTTCGAAGACGCCGTCGCCGATTTCCAGGATCGAAATATCGAAGGTGCCGCCGCCCAAGTCGTAAACCGCGACCGTACCGGTCTTTTTCTTGTCCATGCCGTAGGCGAGCGCCGCCGCCGTCGGCTCGTTGATAATACGCAAGACCTCGAGGCCGGCGATCTTGCCGGCGTCCTTTGTCGCTTGGCGCTGGGAATCGTTGAAGTAGGCCGGCACCGTGATCACCGCTTGGGTGACCGGCTCGCCCAGGAAGGCTTCCGCGGTTTCCTTCATCTTTTGCAGGATGAAGGCGGAGACTTGCGAGGGGCTGTATTTCTTGCCCTCGGCCTCGACCCAGGCATCGCCATTGTCGCCCTTGACGATCTTGTAGGGCACCAGGCCCATGTCTTTCTTGGTCATGGGGTCGTCGAAGCGCCGTCCAATGAGGCGCTTGATCGCGAACAGCGTGTTCTCGGGGTTGGTCACCGCCTGGCGTTTCGCCGGCTGGCCGACCAGGCGTTCGCCCGAATCGCTGAAGGCCACCATGGAAGGGGTCGTGCGGCCGCCCTCGGCGTTTTCGATCACCTTGGTGTCCTTGCCGTCCATGACCGCGACACAGGAATTGGTCGTGCCCAGGTCGATACCGATTACTTTACTCATGATTCTCCTCGTTTTTCTAGCAAACCGCTTGGGCGGCCTTAAGGGTTAAGCACCGCCGCCGGGTCCCCACTCGTGGAGTCCGTAAAAGAAGTGTTACTTGTCATAACCTTGAAGGTTCACGGGATATATAAGCAGCCAGCCCAAGGCTGCAAGGCTGGAATTCCGCGCCTTTTGGGGAAACGTCACCGCAGCGTGCCATGGCCGCCGGGCGGGAAGCGGCCGCGCCTTGCCGCCGCCGCGCGCAGAGGTCAAATTTGACCGGCCCCAAGCCCGCAAAACCGCCACAAGGAAACGAAGCAAACCCATGCGCCGCAACCTCCCGCCCCTGCCCAAGGACGGCATCTTCCGCGCCATCCTATGGATCCTGATCGCCAGCACCATAGGCGGAGTCCTGATCGCCATCGGCGCCGAAACCCTGGTCAAAAGCCCCGAGTTGAACAGCCTCGGCATGATCGTGGCACTGATTTCAGGGGTCCTCTATGGCTTTTTCCGGTTTCTGGGCGCCCGCGAGGCAAAGCGGCGGGCGGAGGAGGAAGACGGATCGCACAAGCCATGATCGTCTCCGCCAGCTACCGCACGGATATTCCGGCCTTTTACGGCGATTGGTTCCGCCGCCGCTTAGTTGAGGGCACGGCCCGGGTCGCCAACCCTTACGGCGGACCAGCCTATGAGGTGTCTCTCAAGCGCCCCGACTGCGAAGGTTTCGCGTTCTGGACCCGCAACGTCGCGCCGTTTCGCGAAGCCCTGGCCGAGATCGCGGAGAGCGGGTTTCCCTTTACGGTCCAGTACACCATCACCGGATACCCGCGCGCCCTGGAAACATCCGTTACCGATGCGCAACGGTCGGTCGCGCAAATGCGCTGGCTGGCTGAAACCTACGGGCCGCGCGTGGCCGTGTGGCGCTACGACCCGGTTCTCATCACCTCCCTGACGCCCCCGGCCTGGCATCGCGAAGCCTTCGCCCGCCTGGCCAGGGCGCTGAGTGGGACCGCCGACGAGGTGGTGCTGTCCTTCGCCCAGATCTATGCCAAGACCCGGCGCAATCTGGAGCGCGCCGCCGCGCGGCACGGATTTACCTGGGAAGACCCGGCGGGAGGAGCGAAAACCGCCTTGCTGCAAGACCTGGCGGGAATCGCCGCCGGGCACGGCCTCTCGGCCACGTTATGCAGCCAGCCGGAGCTTTTAGGGCCCGACTTAAGCCCCGCGCGCTGTATCGATGCCCAGCGTCTCTCCGACATGGCGGGAAAAGCTATCGCGGGCAAGACCAAGGGTAACCGGCCAGGGTGCCTGTGCGCCGAATCGCGCGACATCGGCGCCTACGATACCTGCCCGCATGGATGCGTCTATTGCTACGCCGTGCGCCGTCCGGAACTGGCCAAGAAGAACCACCGCGCCCACGACCCAGGGGCATCCGCGCTCGGGCGATGATGCCCTAGAGGCTCAAGCCGAGGCGATGCCCTAGAAGCTCAAGCCGAGGTATCGACCTCGCCGCCCGGTTCGCGGCGCTCGCCCGAAGCGCTCTCCGCGCCGCCGTTCGCCTTGGGACCGGGCGCGGGGCCGCCCTTGGCGACGCCGACTTGGGCCGCGCGCAGCAAGCGGTCGTGCAGGCGGTAGCCGGCACGCACCACCTGAACGATGGTGCCGGGCGGCTGACTGGGGTCCGGGATCTCGAAAATCGCCTCATGGGAATGGGGGTCCAGGCGTTCGCCCAAGGGGTCGATGCGGCGGATGTGATGGCGCTCGAAAACCGTTTGCAGGGCCTTTTCGGTCATCTGGACCCCGGTTATGAGGTTTTTCAGATGCTCGTCGGCCTCGATCGCCTCGGCCGGCACCGCCGCCAGGGCGCGGCTCAAGTTGTCCGCCACCTCGATCATGTCCTTGGCCAGGGGTCCGGGCGCATAGCGAACCGTGTCCTCGCGCTCGCGGCGGCTGCGCTGGCGCAGATTTTCGGTCTCGGCCAGGGCGCGCAGGAGCTGATCCTTGAGATCCAGAGCCTGGGTCTCAAGCTCCTCGATCCGGTCTTCCACACTCGGCGGGGCGTCCTCCTCCTGGGCGGCCGGCGCCTCGGGGGCGCAAGCTTCTTGGGAGTCACCTTCGTCCGCCGCCGGCGGCGTTTTGTTCTCGTTATCGGCCATGCCTCTTGTCGGCTCCTGATCGTTTTTTACGGGTTGTATATCGCGCGGCGCCTGGGGTGGCGGCTATCCGAGTATGCGTCCGATTACCTTGGCGGTATAATCGACCATGGGAATGATGCGGGCATAGTCTATCCGCGTCGGTCCCACAACACCGACGGCGCCAACAATTTTTTGCTGGCTGTTGGCATAGGGCGCGATCACGACCGAGCATCCGGCCAGATCGAACAGGGCGTTATCGGCGCCAATGTAAATCTGCACGCCCTGGGCGGAGCCGGTCAGATCGAGCAGGCTTTTCAAGGCCTCCTTGGTTTCCAGCACCGAGAACAGTTTGCGAATGGCCTCAAGATCCTCGATCGCGTTTATGTCTTCCAGAAGATGGGCCTGGCCGCGCACGATCAGCGCGCCACCCTTGTCGTCCGTGGCCCAGGTCGCCAAACCCTGCTCAACCACGCGCGATGTCAGTTCATCGAGCCGCGCATGCTGGGCCGTCAATTCGTCGCGGATCTCGCCCAAGGCCTCGGCGATGGTGCGCCCGGCCAGGCGCGCCGAGAGATAGTTGCTGGCCTCGATCAAAGACGAGGCCGGCAGGCCGGCTGGAACGTCAATAACCCTGTTTTCCACGGCACCCGAGGCAAAGACCAGAACCACGAGCGCGCGTCCGGGTCCCAGCAGCACGAACTCAATATGTTTCAGCGGCTCGTCCTGCTTGGGGGCGACCACAAGGCCGGCGCACCGCGACAGGCCCGAGAGCATGTGGGTTGCCTCCTCCAAGGCCTGGGGCAGGCTGCGCCCCGAGGCAACGCATTGGCTCTCGATGTTTTCGCGCTCTCCCTTGGTCAGATTCCCATGTTCCAGAAGGCCATGGACAAACAGCCGCATGCCGATGTCGGTCGGCAAGCGCCCGGCCGAGGTGTGCGGCGCATAGAGCAGGCCCAGATCCTCAAGATCCGCCATGACATTGCGAATAGTGGCCGGTGACAAATCGATACCCAGGCGCCGCGATATGGTTCGGGAACCCACGGGCGCGCCGGTTTCCACATAAGCGTCCACGATGCTGCGAAATATCTCGCGCGAGCGCTCGTTCAGCGCTTGGATGGTCGAGGGTGGCGAGGCTCCCATTACGTCCTGCGGTTTCATGCGGCCATGACTTTAAGTCAATTGGTGCCGGAAATGTAGGTAGCCCAGGGGGGCGCGTCAATGTAGCCGGGCGCCGTAGGGCGCGGTAGCCGGGCGCCGGTGGACGCGCCGCGAACCTTAGGTTAGCTTGGGCGCGACTGGCGATCCCGCCCTATTTCAAGCACCAGAGGCCCCACATGCGCCCTTCCGGCCGCGCCCCCGATCGATTGCGCCCCGTCACCCTCGAAATCGAGGTCAACAAGCACGCCGAGGGCTCCTGCCTGGCGCGCTTCGGCGATACCCACGTCCTGTGCATGGCCTCGATCGAAACCGGGGTGCCGCCGTTCCTGCGCAATTCCGGCAAGGGCTGGGTAACGGCGGAGTACGGCATGTTGCCGCGCGCCACCCACACGCGCGGCAACCGCGAGGCGGCGCGCGGCAAACAGAGCGGCCGGACCCAGGAAATTCAGCGCCTCATCGGGCGCAGCTTGCGCGCCGTGACCGACATGACCGCTTTTGGCGAACGCCAGATCAAGATCGACTGCGACGTGATCCAGGCCGACGGCGGCACCCGCACCGCCGCGATTACCGGGGCCTATGTTGCCCTCTATCTCGCCTTCCGTCATATGCAGGAAATCGGCGCCCTCAAGACCATTCCGCTGTCGGGCCAGGTCGCGGCCATATCCTGCGGCCTGTATCGCGGCGTACCGGTTCTGGATCTCGATTACGAAGAGGACGTGGCGGCGGAAGTGGATGCGAATTTCGTCATGACCGACGCCGGTGAGATCATCGAAGTCCAGATGACCGGAGAAGAGCGGCCCTTCCGGCGCAGCGAGCTGGATGCCATGTTCGCTCTCGCCGAGGCTGGGACACGCGACCTCGCCGCGCGCCAACGCGAGGCCCTGGAGATAAAATAAATGGTGCGGCGCTGGCGCGGCGGCCGTTTGGTCATCGCGAGCCATAACCCGGGCAAGCTGCGCGAAATCGCCGACTTGCTAGCGCCTTTCGAGGCCGAAGCGGTCTCCGCCTCCAGCCTCGGTCTGCCCGAGCCGGAGGAAACCGGCACCACCTTCGTCGAGAACGCGGCACTCAAGGCGCGCGCGGCGGCACAAGGCGCCGGCCTGCCCGCGCTGGCCGACGATTCCGGTCTTTCCGTCGCCGCCTTGGGCGGCGCGCCGGGCATTTATTCCGCCCGCTGGGCCGGACCGGGAAAAGATTTCGGGGCCGCGATGGCGAAGGTCGAACAGGAACTAACCGCATGCGGCAGCCCGGACCGGCACGCCGCTTTCATCTGCGCCCTTACCCTGGCCTGGCCGGATGGCGCGCAGGCCGCCTTCGAAGGCCGGGTCGAGGGCCGCTTGGTCTGGCCGCCGCGCGGCGCGCGGGGCTTCGGCTACGACCCCATGTTCGTGCCCGAGGGCCACGATATCACCTTCGGTGAGATGGAACCGGCGGCCAAGCACGCGATCAGCCACCGCGCGGATGCCTTTGAAAAGCTGGTCGCGGCGGTCTTTAATCGGGACTCATGACTGACGCCCCCGAGCGCGGCTTCGGGCTCTACGTGCATTGGCCGTTCTGCCTGTCGAAGTGCCCCTACTGCGATTTCAACAGCCATGTGCGCGAAAACATAGATCAGGCGCGCTGGCGAGGGGCGTTGCTGGCTGAGCTGGATCACTATGCGGAGCAGACTCAAGGCCGCCGCTTGACCAGTATCTTTTTCGGTGGCGGCACGCCCTCCTTGATGGCGCCGGAAACGGTTGGCGCGGCGATCGAGCGCGCGCAAGAACATTGGCGCTTCGCGCGCGATATGGAAATCACCCTGGAGGCCAACCCGACCTCGGTCGAGGCCGGGCGCTTCGCCGCCTTTCGCGGTGCCGGTATCAACCGGGTCTCGCTCGGGGTGCAGGCCTTCGACGACACGGCGCTGGCTTTTCTGGGGCGCCAGCACAGCGCCGCGGAAGCCGGACAGGCCCTCGACATCGCCCGGCGCCATTTCGCGCGCTGGTCCTTTGACCTGATCTATGCCCGGCCCGGCCAGGATGTAGCCACTTGGCGCGCCGAGCTTGCGCGCGCGCTGGCGGAAGGCGCCGGGCATCTCTCCCTCTATCAACTAACCGTCGAGGAAGGTACGGCCTTTCATGGCGCGGCGCGGCGCGGCGAGCTTGAGGTTCCCGGTGAGGCGCAAGCCACCCGGCTTTATGAGGCGACTCAAGAGGTTCTGGACGCGGCCGGGATGCCGGCCTACGAGATCTCCAACCACGCCCGGCCGGGGGCGGAAAGCCGGCACAACCTGACCTATTGGCGCTATGGCGACTATGCCGGTGTCGGTCCCGGCGCCCACGGACGCCTAGCCCTGGGGGAGCGCAAGGTCGCGACCCGCCAGCACCGCGCGCCCGAGGCTTGGTTGGCGGCGGTCGAACGAGACGGCCACGCGACGCGGACACATCGCACTTTGTCCCGCGCCGACCGTTTTGCCGAGTTACTGATGATGGGTTTGCGCCTTAGCGAAGGCGTGACCCGGACCGCCGTCCGCCGCGAGACCGGCCAGGATATCGAAGACCTGCTGCCGGCGCGCGAGCTTGACGCGCTCACCGAGGGCGGGTTTCTGGAGCTTGACGCGCGGGGAATACGCGTGAGCCCGGCGGGGCGGCTGCGCCTGAATGCGGTGCTGGCGCGGCTGCTTTAAAAGCCCTTCAAGACCCGGCGTCTTGAAAACCCTGCGGGGCGGGATCGATCACCTTGAATCCATCCGGCACAAGCTCAAGGACCGCGAGGTGGCGCTCGGTGACACCGCCGGGCAAGAAACGGAATACCCCGTCGATACCCGCGAACCCGCTTGGCTGGGTTATCGCGATGTCCTCGTAGGTAAAGCGTTCCGAAGCATTGGCCGCGCCGCGGGCCAGGACCGCCGCCAGGGCGGTCGCATCGTAGGCCAGGGAGACGACGCGCGGCGGGGAAGAGCCATAGGTGTCCTTATATCGCCCGGCGAAGGTTAGCCACAGGTCCGGCTGCGGGGCCGTGAACCAACCGCCGGACAGAGAAGGCTCCCGGCCCAGTTTCGAGTCTTCCCAGATCGAGGTGCCCAGGAAACGGACCTCAACCGGATCGACGTCGTAAAACGCGAGCGACGGGGCGATGACCTGTAAGCGCTTCCCGGCCTCGGGCAGGATCACGGCATCGAAATCCGGCTTGCCCAGGGTCTCCAAACCGTCGAGACGCTTTAAGGCCAGCTTCGCTGCTTCGTCGCCGCGCGCCGCCAATACCTGCCGTTGGTCGAGCAGGGCCTGGTGCCGTTCGTCGTAGTCCGCCAGGTTGCGCACCTCCAGCGTCACGTCGGCGGTGTCGGGCGGATAGGTCACCACGCGGCTAAGGCTCACGCCATATCGTTGCACCGAATCCTGCATGGCCGCGACGACGGCTTGACCATAGGGAGAGCTGGGCGCCATGACGGCGAAGCGAGTCAGGCCCTGGCGGCTCGCGTAGCCGACCATGCGGTCGATCTGCGGCTGCGGCGCCAGGCCCATGACATAGACACCGCCGCCGGCGATCGAGCGGTCGTTGGAAAAGGTAATGACCGGAACCTGCGCCGCGCGGGCGTCCGGGGCTACCGCTTCCACGGAGGTCGCGAACAAAGGCCCCAGCATGAGACGGACATTCTCGGCTAGAATGGCGCGTCCAGCCTCCTGCGCGCCCTGCGGCGTACCGCCGGTGTCGCGCACCACAAGGGAAAAATCCTCGTCGGCGATATCGAAGAGAGCGAGTTGCGCCGCATTGAGCATGGCCTCGCCGATACGTGCGTAGCGGCCGCTGAGCGGTAGCAGGAGTCCGACCTTGATCGGGCCGCCCAGCTCAATCGCCGTCACCGAGGCATCGGGCGGCGTAACTTCGATCAAGGGCGGTAGCGCTTCGATCGGCACCAAGGGCTCGGGCGCGGCTTGCACGGGGGGAAGCGGCGCCTGTACCGTGGGCGAGCCGCCGCAGGCCGCCAAGGCCAGCAGACCGCCGAGCACGGCCGAATACCGCAGCCAGCCCAAGCGTGAATTGAATGTCGCTAAAACCACGTCGTTATCCCCCGCCGAAGCGCCCAGACCGTAGCGGCACGGCCACGCGAAGTAAACCAGCGCCGGCCTCGAACGAGCGCCCACCGGACGATCTGGCGCCGGGCCTCTATCTGGTCGCCACTCCAATCGGTAATCTTGGCGACATCGGGGCGCGGGCGTTAAGTGTGCTGGCCGCCGCCGGCCTGATTGCCTGCGAGGACACGCGCAGAACCCGAAAACTCATGAACGCTTATGGTCTTGGAACCCCCTTGAGCGCCTATCACGAACACAATGCCGCGCGCGCGCGGCCAGGCTTGATCGCCCGCATGACGGCGGGCGCGGCTGTGGCCTTGGTCTCGGACGCCGGCACGCCGCTGATATCGGACCCGGGCTACAAGCTGGTCCAGGCCGCGATCGCGGAAGACTTGAGCGTCACCGCCGTGCCCGGCCCCTCGGCGCCCCTGGCCGCCTTGATGATTTCCGGCCTGCCGAGCGATCGTTTTCTTTTCGCCGGATTCCTGCCAAGCAAATCCGAGGCGCGCCGGCGCGCCCTGAGCGAGTTGAGCCCGGTGCCAGCGACTTTGATTTTCTTCGAAGCGCCGCGCCGCCTGGCAGCAAGCTTGAGCGACATGTGTCAGTCGCTAGGCACGCGCGATGCGGCGGTGGCGCGCGAGATCACCAAGCTGCACGAAGAAGTGCGGCGCGGCACGCTGGCTGAATTGGCCGCCCACTATGCCAGCGCGGGACCGCCCAAGGGTGAGCTGGTTATCGTCGTCGGCCCGCCGGAAGAGGCCGCAAGCAGCTTCAGCGAGTCCGATATCGACGCCCGCCTGCGTGACGCTCTAGAGGGCGGCGCGAGCGTCCGCGATGCCGTCGCCACCGTCGCGGCAGCCACCAAGGTATCGCGGCAGCGTGTGTATACGCAGGCGCTGGATATCGCCGGGCGGCGAAGCGGCGGGCCCGATAGCGGCCGCGATACCCAGCATGAGTAACCGGGATAGCCGGCGGCGGGCTTATGGCTTTGGCCGCGCCGCCGAGCGCCGGGCGGCTTGGTGGCTGCGCCTGAAGGGCTACCGCATTGTCGCCAAGGACTTCCGCGCGCCGGTCGGTGAGATCGATCTGGTGGCCCGGCGTGGGCGCGTCCTAGCCTTGGTCGAGGTCAAGGCGCGCGCCAGCCTGACCGAGGCCGCCCATGCCCTGGGCGCGCGGCAGCGCCGGCGGATCGAACGCGCGGGCACAATTTTTCTACAGCACCGCCCGGAGCTTGCCGCTATGGATCTGCGTTTCGACCTTGTACTCTTGGCTCCGGGCCGCTGGCCGCGCCATATTGCCGACGCCTGGCGGATCGCGTGAACAATGCCTATGTTTTCCTTGGCCCCGCCGGCTGGGGGCCGGGTGGCGCATGGTCAAGATTCTATCGGGGGTGAGACACCATGATACAACGCGTTCTTCGTCCTATTGCGATCGTCTTAGGCTTTAGCGCGGCCATTGGCGCCGGGGCTTGCGCGCCGGTCATCGTTGGCACCGGCGCGGCGGTCGGCGGCGCAGCGACGCAAGAGCGCGGCGTGAAAGGCGCGCTGGACGACCAGGGCATTGCCCTGGACATCAACGAACGTTGGTTTAGCGACGATCACGCGGCCTACAGCGGCGTCAATCTGCAAGTGCAGGAAGGCCGGGCCCTCCTGAGCGGCCAAGTCGTGGACCCCGAGACCAGAGTCAAGGCGGTCCGCCTGGCGTGGCAGGCAAACGGCGTGCGCGAGATTATCAACGAGATTGAGGTGCGCGATCGCGGTTCGCTAACCGATGGCGCGCAAGACACTTGGATTACCACCAAGCTGTTGGCGCGCTTGATCGGCGATGAGGCGGTCGCGTCGCGAAACTATTCAATCGAGACCGTGAACGGCACCGTTTACCTGATCGGCGTGGCGCAAAGTCAGGAAGAGCTGCAAAGAGTTGTGGCACATGCGCGCGATGTCTCCTACGTCAAGCGGGTGGTCGATTACGTTCGCGTCAAAGCCGCCGATGGCGCGGCATCCTAAACACGGGCGTTCGCGAAAAAGCCCTGTGGCCCGTGACCTCGTGCCGCTATAGTGCGCGTCCATACCAAGGATCGCCGATAATGACCCACAGGAATGGTAACCCCTTGCCATGAGCCTTGCCGTCGCGATCCAGATGGATCCGGTAGAGACCATCGATATCAACGCCGACAGCACTTTCGCCCTGGCCATGGAAGCGCGGCGGCGCGGCCACGGCTTGTATCACTATCTGCCGCAAGATCTTTCCTTGCGCCAGGGCCGCATCGTCGCCCGCGTTAGGCCCTTCGCGCCCCGCCGCGACCCGGCCAGCCCAGGCCAGATGGGGCCTGCGGAATCGATCGACCTGGCCGGCGTGGACGTGGTGCTGATGCGCCAGGACCCGCCCTTCGACATGGCCTACATCACAGCGACGCATATGCTCGAGCACATCCACCCACGGACCCTGGTGGTGAACGACCCGGTTCATGTGCGCAACGCGCCGGAAAAATTGTTCGTCACCCATTTTCCCGAGTTGATGCCGCCAACCCTGATATCCAGCGACCGCGCGGAAATAGACGACTTCCGCGCGATGCATAAGGACATCATTGTAAAACCCCTGTTCGGGAACGGCGGTGCCGGCGTGTTTCATGTCGGGCCCGACGACGAAAACCTGAACGCCTTGCTGGAACTCTTCACCAGTCTCTATCGCGAGCCCATCATCGTGCAACGCTACCTGCGCGAGGTGCGCCAAGGCGACAAGCGTGTGATCCTGATCGACGGCAAGGCCGCCGGCGCGGTCATGCGGGTCCCGCCCGAAGGCGAAGCGCGCGCCAATCTGCACGCCGGCGCGCGCGCCGAGAAAACCGCCCTGACCGCCCGCGACAAGGAAATCTGCGAGGCAATCGGCCCAACCTTGAAGGAGCGTGGCCTCATCTTTGTCGGCATCGACATCATCGGCGACTACATGACCGAGATAAACGTGACCTCGCCAACCGGGATCCAGGAAATCAACCGCTTCGACGGCGTTTCGCTGGAAAGCGGTATTTGGGATGCGATCGAGGCCCGGCACGCTTCGGCCCATAGGGCATGAGGCTAAAAAGCTACCCATGCCCGATCCCGCGAAGTTTTCCGCACCGGCACCAGATCGACACAACGACGACGACATTCCCTCGAATCCAAGCGCCACACCGAATTTTGGCGATATTCTGAACGCCCGCATCGACCGGCGCGCGGCCCTGGGTGGCGCGGTCGGAATCGCCGCACTCGGCGCCATGACGGCCATGGGCGCCGGCCTTTTCGCGCGGCCCGTGAAAGCGGCGGCCGGTCAGGGCCTAACCTTCACGGAAATCGCCCACGGCACCAACCAAACTCATCGCGTCGCGCCCGGCTATGACGCGCGGGTCTTGATTCGCTGGGGCGACCCGGTCGAAGCGGGCGCGCCGGAATTCGATCCGCTGAATCAAAGCGCGGCCGCGCAAAGTAAGCAGTTCGGCTATAACAACGACTTCGTCGCCTTCATGCCCTTGCCGACCGGGTCCGCCAATCCCGCCCATGGCCTGCTGTGCGTCAATCACGAATACACCAGTGACCACCTGATGTTCCCGGGCCTGACCAAGCACCGGGAACAGGCCAAGACGACGCAAGCGCGCGTCGATATCGAGATGGCCGCGCATGGTCACTCCGTCATTGAAATAGAGCGCGCCAAGGGCGCCTGGCGCGTGGTGACGGGCAGCCCCTACAATCGCCGCCTTACCGCCCTGGCGACACCCATGCGCCTGGCGGGACCCGCCGCCGGACACGCGCGCCTGAAAACCAAGGGCGACCCCAACGGCCGGGAGGTTATCGGCACCCTCAACAATTGCGCCGGCGGCGTGACTCCCTGGGGCACGGTCTTGATCGCCGAGGAAAACTTCCACGGTTATTTCGGCGGCGATCCGCGGACCACCCCTGAGGCGCGCAATTACAAGCGTTATGGCCTGAAGGGCCGCCCCTGGCACGCCTGGCACGAATTCCACGCTCGTTTCCATGTGGAAAAGGAACCGAACGAAGCCAATCGCTTTGGCTGGATTGTCGAATTCAACCCTTACGATCCGCGATCCGTACCGGTCAAGCGCACGGCCCTGGGCCGATTTAAACACGAAGGCGCAACCAGCGTGGTCAACAAAGACGGCCGCGTGGTTCTTTATTCCGGCGACGATCAACGCTTCGAATATATCTACAAATTCGTCACCTCTGGGCGTTTCGATCCCAAGAACCGCGCGGCGAACCGCGATCTACTGGATAGCGGCACCCTGTATGCTGCCCGCTTCAAAGCCGACGGCACCCTCGATTGGCTGCCCTTGGTTTGGGGAACCGGTCCCCTGACCCCGGTCAACGGCTTCGCCAGCCAAGCCGAGGTTCTGATCGAGACCCGGCGCGCCGCCGACCTCTTGGGCGCAACCCCCATGGATCGCCCGGAAGACGTGGAGACCAACCCGGTCACCGGCACTGTTTACGCCATGTTGACCAACAACACCTCGCGCGGAACGGAAAATACCGACGCGGCTAACCCGCGCGCCAAGAACCGTCATGGTCACATCCTGGAAATGATACCGCCCGGCGGGCGGGGCGCCGGCGCGGACCATGGTGCGCTCACGTATCGTTGGGATATTCCGGTGCTGTGCGGCGATCCCGCCAAGCCCGGCGACGGCGCCAAGTATCATCCCGGGGTCAGCGCCGACGGCTGGTTTTCGAACCCGGACAACTGCGCCTTCGATGACCAAGGAAACTTATGGATCGCGACCGACGGGTCGCCCAGAAACGGCTTCGCCGACGGCATCTGGGCCATGGCGGTCGAGGGCGATAACCGCGCCCTGACCCGGCATTTCCTGCGTGTGCCGCGCGGCGCCGAGATGTGCGGACCCGCTTTCACGCCCGGCGACGAGACTTTGTTCGCCGCCGTTCAGCATCCGGGCGCCGATAAGGGTTCGACTTTCGATACCCCTTCGACCCGCTGGCCCGACTTCGACGAGGCCATGCCACCGCGCCCCGCCGTCCTCGCGGTCACCAAGCGAGGTGGCGGAAGGGTGGGGAGCTAACCGCCCGCCCGCCGCCCTGGATCATTGGCCCTCGGCCCCCTAGACTTAGTACCTACAATCGCGGAGAGCGGGCGAACAGACCCGCCAGAGAGTCCGATAGGGGGGCTGAGTGGTCGCGCGGGTAAATACGGTCGCGTTCCAGGGTGTCGAGGTCATCGATGTCGATGCCCAGGTGCAGATGGCCAGCGGCATGCCGGCCTTCACTGTGGTCGGGCTGCCCGACAAGGCGGTGGCCGAAAGCCGGGAGCGGGTTCGCGCCGCCCTCAACGCCCTGGGCCTGGCCCTGCCGCCCAAGCGCATCACCGTCAACCTGGCGCCCGCCGACCTGGCCAAGGAGGGCAGTCATTTCGACCTGCCCATCGCCCTCGGTATTCTGGTCGCCATGGGGGTGCTGCCGGGCGATGAAATCGCCGGGTATTGCGCCCTGGGCGAACTCGCCCTGGACGGGCGGATCAGCGGCGTGGCCGGAGTCCTGCCCGCGGCCCTGCATGCCTTGGCGAGCGAGCGCGGCCTGATCTGCCCGGCGGTCCAGGGCGGTGAAGCGGCCTGGGCCAATGGCATTGAGGTTCTGGCGCCCGATTCGCTTCTGGCGCTGATCAATCACTTCAAGGGCTCGCAGGTTCTCTCGCCGCCCGAACCGGCCCTGGCCGAGGCGCCGGGCGCCGCCGGAGGACTGGATTTGAAGGACATCAAGGGCCAGGAGAGCGCCAAGCGCGCGCTGGAGATCGCCGCCGCCGGCGGGCACAACCTCCTGATGGTCGGACCGCCGGGCGCCGGCAAGTCCATGCTGGCGCAGCGCCTGCCCGGAATCCTGCCGCCCCTGAGCCCGGCCGAGGCCTTGGAGGTCAGTATGATCCACTCGGTCGCCGGGCAGCTCGAGGGCGGCCGCCTGTTGCGCGTGCGGCCGTTTCGCGACCCCCACCATTCAGCCTCCCTGGCGGCCTTGGCCGGCGGCGGCATGCGCGCGAAACCGGGTGAGATTTCGCTTGCCCACCTGGGAGTACTGTTCCTCGACGAACTACCGGAGTTTCCGCGCCCGACCCTGGAAGCCCTGCGCCAACCCCTGGAGACCGGGCACATCGCCATCGCGCGCGCCAACATGCACGTCACCTATCCCGCCCGGGTGCAGTTTGTCGCGGCCATGAATCCCTGCCGCTGCGGCCATCTGGACGATCCGGCCTTGGCTTGCGCGAGGGCGCCGAAGTGCGCGCTGGATTACCAATCCAAGATTTCCGGGCCCCTGTTCGATCGCATCGATTGCCATGTCGAGGTCGCCGCCGTCAGCCCGGCGGATTTGTCTCTGCCGCCCCCCGCCGAGGGCTCCAACGAGGTCGCCCTGCGGGTCTCGATCGCGCGCGAGCGCCAAACGGCCCGCTACCGGAACTTGCCCGCCGACCGGCGCCCGCGCACCAACGCCGAAGCCGACGGCACTTTGTTGGAGGAAATCGCCGCGCCCGATACGCCGGGGCGCGACTTGTTGAGCGAGGCCGCCGGGCGCATGCGCCTGACCGCGCGCGGCTATCACCGCGTGCTGCGCGTGGCCCGCACCCTGGCCGACCTGGAAGGCGCGCGCGACGTGCGCCGCCTGCACATCGCCGAAGCTTTATCCTACCGAAGAGTCGTGCCCGCGCGGGCCTGAGCGCGCGGCCGGCGCCTTCTGCTGGTCATGAGTCCGAAGCTCAGGAATCTTAGTTGGCGGGCAGGCGCTTTGACGCAAATCAATGCGCGCCGGCGCCTTGTAGTGTAGGGACGTAACGTCGAACAGACCGTACCGTCCAAGAAGACCTGCCTAGACTCTACCCGGTACCCGCGTTCGAGACGAGGGGATATTTGTCGTCACATCTGCTTGCAGTCTACGACGCAATTAGAAAGGCGGACAAAATGATATCCCAGGAACTCGTTCCCTCTTTGCCGCTGGAATGGCAGGTGTTTGGGCCGACAAGGGCCCGGACCGCAGACCGGGGGAACTCGAACAATCGTAACAAAATGAGCGCCCTAACAGCAGCCGCACTCGTAGCGGGCGTGATGGCTGCCAGCGCTCCAGCTCATTCTCAGACGAGCAACTTCTGTGCCACGCAAAGCGATCCCAGTGTCCTCCTATGCGACGACTTCTTTAACGTGCCAAACGGGCCACCGCCCGCCGAATATCTTGTTGTAACTCCACGAGGAGGCACCCAATCCGCAATGAACGTATCGGTGGCGAACGAAGAACTGCTCATGGCTTATGCCGGAGGCTTCGGTGTCGCGGCCGCCTCTCGCGTTGAGACGTTCCAAATCGACGGGACATCGAATCTGGCTTTGGAAGGTGACGTGAAATTCGGTGCGTACGCTCGTTCGGCGGCTGGTATTGAATGGAGCGAAGCACCTAATCCTGCCGATCAGATACAGTTCTTTCTGCAAAGAGATGAGCAAAGGGCTTATATTGGCGTGTGGATCAGCGACCTCAGCGACCCCGGTAATTCGGTAGCTTATTATACGTCGAAAGTCTTTCCGATAAACAGCTCCCAAACATACCGGCTAAGGGTCGAAGTTTTGGGGCATGAACGCATACGTGCTTATGTGGATGGTCAAATGATATTTGATCTTGGCGCGGCCGAACTTGGCGGGGATCTTTCGGGCCTCACGGGTCTCGATCTTAACCCGGCGTTCGTCGCCAATTCCCACGGGTCATCTCCTTGGCAAGTCCTGTTTTTCGACAATCTGCTCGTTCGCGACTTGCCAAAGCTGGCGTGCGTGGGTTTCGAACCGCCCATGGCAGGTGGGCCCGTGACGGTGAAGAAGGATCGTGCGCTTCCGCTTAAGATTGAGCTTCACAACGATCTGGGCATGTCGATCGCCGATTGGGACATCCCGGCTCCCCCCGTCATCCAGATCGTGTACACACCAAGCGCTGGCGCGGCTCAAGACGTCACGCATGACTCCATAGCTGTGGGACACGGAACGGAAGGGAATCATTTCGAGTTCACGGGTAGCCGCTGGCAATACAACCTCAGAACGGATGGGTTCTCGGGTGTGGGGACCTACACCATAACGGTCGTACCCGGAGGGGACTATTTTGTCGACCCGACCTGTACCGCCTCGTTCGTCAAGAACAACTGATTGAGGGTCGCGATACTGGTCGCTATTCGGGACTTCTCGGCCCCGTCCCGCAATCGCCAAGGGCAGCGGGAGCCGTCCCCAAAACAAACGCTGGCTTGACCCGAGGGATGGCTTCCTTGCCGTATTGCTGGATGCAAGACTTGTCTAAAAGCCGAACGTCGAGACGCAAGGCGCCCGCGACGTGCGCCGCCTACATATCGCTGAAACCCTATCCTATCGAAGAGTCGTCCCCGCGCGGGCCTGAGTGCGCTCCGCTTAAGCGCCTCAGTGGGGCGTTAGAGTCTCCAAGGCAATACGGGTCGCGTGTTCAAGCGGATCGCGGCATTCGTTACTGACTTTAGCGGATAGACTCATCAGCTTCGCCGCCTCTTCCGCGTAGCCGCGCATGGCCTTTTGCGTGAAGTCGGACTGGACCTGAAAGGCCTCGCGCAAATCGGAGCAGTGCGCCAAGGCTTCTTGGGTTTCCACATCCAAGCGCAAGCGCGTGTTACTGAATTCCATGATCTCGCGCTGCATCTCGGCCATGCCCTTCAGCATCGCCAAGTTCGCATTGATCATGGCCTCCAGGGCTTTGGTGTTACCAGTGCCGCCGGTTCCGCCCTCGCTGCTTGCGCTAGCGGCGGTGGTCTTGGTCTCTCGGGTTTTGCGGCTTTCTTTGGAAGCCTCCAGGGGTGTATTCGTGGATTTTGGAGTTTGCTGTGCCATGTCTATGCCTCCGCCTCAATATTGACGCGCTAAAAGCGGCCGCCAAGCGCCCTGTCGCTAGCGCCCTTCACTGCAGGGCAGTGCCCAGCAAGCCCTTCGGTATTATTTACGAAACATTAACCATAATTTCAATGGGGGTTTTACGGGGAGCACTCTTTATTCCCGCGGCCATGGAACCGGCGGCCGGGAGGCTTAGGCGATAGGCCGGTTATTTTTCGGCCGGCTTGATCATGCGGCCTAAATCCTTACCGGCGAAGATGTGCAGGTGGAAATGCGGCACGTCCTGGTGCGCGTCGCGCCCGGTATTCGCCAAGATCCGGTACCCCGTCGCGGCCAAACCGGCATCGCGCGCGATTTTGCCCGCCGCGCGCACCAGGGCGGCGATTTCAGCCTCGCTGGCGTGTTCGGAGAAATCGTCGAAGGAAGCATAAGCGCCTTTTGGGATCACCAGGACATGGGTCGGCGTTTGCGGGTTGATGTCGTTGAAAGCCAGGACGCGTTCATCCTCGTAGATCTTATGGCAGGGAATTTCGCCACGCAGAATCTTAGCGAAGATATTATTTGGGTCGTAGGTCATGATCGTGAGTCCTTTTCGGCAATGCCCGACATGGCCTGGCGGGCCTCGAGCGTGGCCCAGATATCGGCCGGGGTCAGGCCGCGGGCCGACCAAAGCACAAGCAGGTGATACAAGAGATCGGCGCTTTCGGCGGCGAGCTTGTCGTTATCGCCCGCGACCGCCTCGATCACCGCCTCGACCGCTTCCTCGCCCACTTTTTGAGCGATCTTATTGGTTCCCTTGGCAAACAAACCGGCAGTGTGGGATAGGCTTGGGTCGGCATCGCGCCGGCTTTCGATGATCTCGAACAACCGGTCGAGGATCTGGCCCCCGGTATCGCTTGCCCCGCTTCGATTATCGCTCATGCGCTCATGCCCCAGTTTCGCCAACCGGTCACCGGTATCAGGAATTCTCGCGCTAGGCTAGGGGCCGGATCGGCACGCCCGCGCGATCCATGAACGCCTTCGCCTCGGCGATCGAGTATTCCCCGAAGTGAAAGATCGAGGCGGCGAGTACCGCCGAGGCATGACCGTCGCGGATACCCGCGACCAGGTGATCCAGCGTCCCGACGCCGCCCGAGGCGATGACCGGCACGGCCACGGCGTCGGCGATCAAGCGTGTCAGTTCGATGTCATAGCCCTGCTTGGTGCCGTCGCGGTCCATGGAGGTCAACATGATCTCACCCGCGCCCAGATCGGCGATCCGGCGCGCCCAGGCCAGGGCATCGAGCCCGGTCGCGTCGCGGCCGCCGTGGATGAACACCTCGAAGCCGCTCGGGCACTCCGGCGCGCGGGTGCGCTTGGCGTCGATCGCGACCACGATGCACTGAGAGCCGAACTTTTCCGCCGCCGCCGCAACCAAGTCAGGCGATTTGACGGCGGCGGTGTTGATCGCGATTTTGTCGGCCCCGGCCAGAAGCAACGCCCGCACATCGCCGACCGCGCGCACCCCGCCCCCGACGGTCAGCGGCATGAAACATTGTTCCGCCGTGCGCGCGACCACGTCGAGAAAGATACCGCGATTCTCATGGCTGGCGGTGATATCGAGAAAGGTCAATTCATCCGCGCCGGCCTTGTCGTAGAGACGCGCCTGTTCCACGGGATCGCCCGCGTCGCGCAGATCGACGAAGTTGACGCCCTTGACGACCCGGCCGTCTTTTACGTCGAGGCAGGGGATAATACGCGCCTTGAGCATGGGAATCAGGCCGCCTTCGTATTCACCAGGGCCAAGGCGCTGGCTGGATCGATGCGTCCGTCGTAAAGCGCGCGGCCGCAAATAACGCCAGCGATCCCGGTGTCTTCAACCGCCATCAAGGCGGCGATATCGTCAAGCGAGGCCACCCCGCCGGAGGCGATGACCGGGATATCCAGGGACCGCGCGAGATCGCGTGTCGCCGCGACATTAACCCCCTGCAAGGCCCCGTCGCGGTCAATATCGGTATAGACGATCGCCGCCACGCCGGCATCGGCGAAGCGCCGGGCAAGATCGTGAGCATGGATACCGCCATCGTCGGCCCAGCCCTTGACCGCGACCCGGCCCGCGCGCGCGTCGATACCGACCGCGACTTGGCCGGGGAAGGCGGCGCAGGCGTGGCGCACCAAATCCGGCGTCTCGACCGCCGCGGTCCCCAGAATGACCCGGCGCACCCCCGCGCTCAGCCAGGCCTCAACCGTCTCCATATCGCGGATGCCGCCACCCAGCTGCACCGGCACCTCGATCGCTGCCAAGATGTCTTCGACCGCCCGGCGGTTCACGGGTTTGCCCGCGAAAGCACCGTCGAGATCGACCAGATGGAGCCAGGTAAACCCGGCCTCGACGAAACTGCGCGCCTGGGCGGCGGGATCGTCGTTGAACACGGTCGCGCTTTCCATCGCGCCGCGCAGCAGGCGAACCGCCTGACCGCCCTTGAGGTCAATCGCCGGGTAGACGATCATGCCGGAACCGGGTTTTCGCCGTTAAGGTCCTTGCAGAAATAGTGGCCGGCGTGCCAACGGCCCTCGATCAGGGCGTAGTGCGGGTGAGTGCCCCAGCGCCGGTATCCCATGGTTTCGTAAAGCTTGATCGCGGCTTCCTGGGTTTCGCGCACATCGAGATTCAAGATCCGCAGCCCAGCGGCGCGTGCCGCGTCCTCGACTTCCTGCACCACCATGCGGGCGAGCCCATGGCCGCGGGCCCAGGGCGCGATGAAAGAAGTCGTGAGATGGCCAACCGTTGCCTGCGCCTCGTTATAGCGCGGCGGGCGGACCAGTTGCGCCGATCCGGCGACGGTTCGCTCCAGGCGGGCGACGAAGAGGTCGCGCTCGGGCACCAGAAGAACGCCCTTCCAGTAGGTTTCCATGACGTGGCGGGGCGGGGGCTTGAGCCAGCCGAAGCCGCCGCCGTCGGAAATCGCGGCCTCCGCCGCATCGCACAGATCGTGCAGATCCGGACCTAGGAATTCTGTCACCCGCTCGACCATGACGGCCGCTTGGCCGGGTTCTTGGATTACATCTCGCTCGTTCCTAGCGCTCATGGATGCCACCTAAGGAAATTTTGCAGCAAGCGTAAACCCGCCGCCTGGCTTTTCTCGGGATGAAATTGCGTGCCGATCATGTTCGCGCGCCCAACGGCCGCCGTCACGGGGCCTCCGTAATCGACCTCCGCCAGAACCTGGCCCGGATCGTCGGGCCGCAGTTCATAGCCGTGAACGAAGTACACATGGGGACGCGCGCCCAGGTCCGCCAGCACCGGGTGGTCCGAGGCCAAGATCCGCAAATCGTTCCAGCCCATGTGAGGTATCTTGAGCGCCGGGTCTTCTGGACGCAATGGCACGACCTCGCCGGGAATCCAATCCAGGCCCGGATGATCGCCGTGTTCGCGGCCGATCCGGGCCATTAGCTGCATGCCGATGCAAATACCCAGAAACGGGCGGCCCTTGTCGATAACCGCCTCTTGTAGCGCCTCGATCATGCCCGGCAGGGCGTCCAGACCGCGCCGGCAATCGCCAAAAGCGCCGACGCCGGGCAAGACAATGCGATCCGCCGCCGCGACGGTTTCAGCCGCGGCCGTTACCACGATGTCCTGGCGCAAACCCGCTTCAGCGCTGGCGCGTTCCAGCGCCTTGGCCGCCGAACGCAAATTGCCGGAGCCGTGATCGACGATCGCAACAGTCATGTTATCCCCGGATGGCGGGCCGTGAAATTTACTTACAACTTACCCTTGGTCGAGGGAATCGCGTCGGCCCGGCGCGGATCGATCTCGACCGCCTGGCGCAAGGCGCGGGCCAAGCCCTTGAAGCAAGATTCGACGATATGGTGCGCGTTCGTACCGTAGAGGTTTTCGACATGCAGGGTCAGGCCGGCGTGCTGGGCGAAGGCTTGAAACCACTCCTTGAACAACTCGGTATCCATTTCGCCCAGTTTGTCGCGTAGAAAACCGACCTTCCAGATCAGATAGGGCCGGTTCGAGGCGTCGAGCGCGACCCGGCTCAAGGTCTCGTCCATGGGCACGCTCGCCTCGCCATAGCGGCGGATGCCCTTGCGCTCGCCCAAGGCCTTGGACACCGCCTGGCCCAGGACAATGCCCGTATCCTCGGTGGTGTGATGGTAATCGATATGCAAATCGCCCTTGGCCTTGAGCACGATATCGAACAGGCCGTGACGCGCGAGTTGCTCGATCATGTGATCGAGGAAACCGATTCCGGTATTCACGTCGTAGACGCCGCTTCCGTCCAGGTTCACCTCGGCGGAAATCTGCGTTTCGCTGGTCTTGCGGTCGATTTTAGCCCGTCGCATGGGCGTTCTCTTTTCGCTGAAGGGTTGAATTTCGGCGCCTTTTTAACAGGAAGGCGGGGGTAGTGCCATCCTCCTTCAATGCCGCCCCCAAGCGGCCAGGGCGAAAACTCTGTGGTCGACGCGAAGCGGTTCCTCTGGAAAGTCGGCCGACAAAGTACGGGCCAGGTCTTCATCGAAACGCGCGAGGGTGGCGGGGTTCATGACAGGCCCCACGGCCGCGCTGGCCCGGATTCGCCCGCGCCACGCTTCCTGGCTGTAGGACAATTGGGTAGTAAAGGCGAAGGACTCCCAGTCGTCGAAGCCCGACGAAGTCAGTTCCTCGGCCCAGACGGGATATTGGAAAACATTCCTTGTCGTCGAGGGGCGCGCCGGACTGTGGCGGCGAATGGTCTGAATCGTCTTGTCGATCACGTTTCCCGGCCGCAGGTGCCAATCGAGATCGGCAATGAGAAGCCGTCCCTCGGGCCGCAACAACCGGCGCGCCTCGGCCGCCGCCTTGGGCCGGTCGAACCAATGCCAGCAGGTCGCTGCTGAAATCACGTCGAAATACCCGGCGGCAAGGCCGCTCGCCTCGGCCGGGGCTTGGATATAGTCGATGGACAGCCCGGCGTCGCGGTCCGCTTCGCGCGCTTCGGCGAGAAGTCCGGCCGAGAGATCGAGCCCGGTGACCTGGCAACCGCGCCGGGCGAATGCGCGGGCCAGCAAGCCGGTGCCGGTGCCCAGATCGAGCAGGCGCTGGCCCCGCAGGCCAAGGCCGAGCCTTTCCAGGCGGGTGAAGAACTCAGGCGGGAAACCCTGCCGCCAGCGCCCGTAGTCGGCCGCGGCCTTGCCGAAATCGACCCTGGGCCGGGCCGGGACCTGCTCGCCATTAGACGCCACGCGGATAATCTCCAATTCAGGAACCTTCGCGCATAATAGCTGCCGGGGACCGCCCTGTCGCCTTGACCTGGGGGCCCCACTGCGCCATGTGTCACCTCATGTCCGAAACCCAATCCCAGACTTGGCACGGCACCACGATTCTGTCCGTGCGCAAGGGCGGCACGCTGGTCATCGCGGGAGACGGCCAGGTTACCTTGGGCCAAACCGTGATTAAATCCAATGCCCGCAAGGTGCGGCGCCTGGGCAAGAGCGGTGAGGTCATCGCCGGTTTCGCCGGCGCGACCGCCGACGCCTTCACCTTGTTCGAACGCCTGGAGGGCAAGCTTGAGACCTTTCCCGGGCAACTGACCCGGGCTTGCGTCGAGATGGCCAAGGATTGGCGCACCGACCGCTACTTGCGCCGGCTGGAGGCCATGATGGCGGTCGCCGATAGCACGGTGTCCCTGGTACTTACCGGGACCGGCGACGTGCTTGAGCCCGAGGACGGTTTGATCGGCATCGGCTCCGGCGGCTCCTACGCGCTGGCCGCCGCGCGGGCGCTCATAGACCAGGACAACATGGAGGCCGAAGCGATCGCCCGCAAGGCCTTGGAAATAGCGGCAGGAATTTGCGTTTACACCAATGACAGCATCATTATCGAAACCATCGCGGCCGCTTGAAGCCACCCAAGGCTCCGCCTTCAGCCCGCGTGAGATTGTCTCGGAGCTGGACCGCTTCATCGTCGGCCAGAACGATGCCAAGCGCGCGGTCGCCATCGCGCTCAGGAACCGCTGGCGCCGCCAGCAGCTGCCAGAGGAACTGCGCGAGGAGGTTCTGCCCAAGAACATCCTCATGATCGGACCAACCGGGTGCGGCAAGACCGAGATCGCGCGCCGCCTGGCCCGCCTGGCGCAAGCGCCCTTTCTCAAGGTCGAGGCGACAAAGTTCACCGAGGTCGGCTATGTCGGACGCGATGTCGAGCAGATCGTGCGCGATCTGGTCGAAATCGCCATCGGCATGACCCGCACGCGCATGGTCAAGGAGGTCAAGGCCAAGGCGGAGCTCAGCGCCGAGGAACGCCTGCTCGACGCCCTGGTCGGTGAGAGCGCCAGCGGCGACACCCGCGCCAAATTCCGCCGCATGATGCGCATGGGCGAGCTTGACGGGCGCGAAATCGAGATCGAGGTCACGGATTCCGGCGGCATGCAGCTGCCGACCATGGACATCCCCGGCATGCCGGGCGCCAGCATGGGCATGGTCAACCTGGGCGATATTTTCGGTAAGGCCATGGGCGGGCGGACCAAGAAACGCCGCCTGGGGGTCGCCGAGGCCATGGATATCCTGACCGCCGAGGAAAGCGACAAGCTGCTCGATCAGGAAGCCGTGACCAGCGAGGCCATCGGCGCGGTCGAACAGAACGGTATCGTGTTCCTGGATGAGATCGACAAGATCACCGTGCGGTCGGAGCGGGGCGGCGGCGATGTCTCGCGCGAGGGCGTGCAGCGCGATTTACTGCCCCTGATCGAAGGCACCACGGTCGCGACCAAGCATGGCCCGGTCAAAACCGATCATGTCCTGTTCATCGCCTCGGGCGCGTTCCACCTGGCCAAACCCTCGGATCTGTTGCCCGAACTGCAGGGCCGCCTGCCGATCCGGGTCGAGCTTAGCGCCCTCACCCGCGATGATTTCAGGCGCATCCTGACCGAACCGGAAAACAGCCTGGTGCGCCAGTACGTCGCGCTCCTGGCAACCGAAACCGTGACCCTCCAC
This sequence comes from Kiloniellaceae bacterium, assembly GCA_021776115.1. Lineage (GTDB taxonomy): Bacteria > Pseudomonadota > Alphaproteobacteria > Kiloniellales > J153 > JAJFGN01. The sequence goes on from JAJFGN010000039.1 coordinate 24,507, forward strand.
TTCGCGGAGGGCGCCATCGACGCCCTGGCCGACCTGGCGGCGGAGATAAATTCCAACGTCGAAAACATCGGCGCGCGGCGCCTGCACACGGTGATGGAAAAGCTCCTGGAGGAAGTCTCCTTTACCGCCACCGACCGCGGCGGCGAGCGTATCGAGATCGACGCCGACTACGTGCAAAACCAAGTCGGCGAACTCGCCAAGGACACGGACTTAAGCAAGTTTATTTTGTAGCTTGGCGCCTTTCGTTCCGGTGCGCCGGTTCAGCCTTCCAGAACAAAAAAACTTCGGTTCAAAAGCCTTACGCGGTAACCTTTTCGCGCGGGGGCCGTGGGCGGGCGCCCGAAGGCACCCGCCTGTAACGATGCGGCGCGCTCAGCGATTTTGCAGGCTGCATCCCAGGGTACCGACGGACACGATGGTACCCGCCCCCGCACCCGGCCAATTCGCCGGGAACGGCGAGTCGGCGTCGCCCGGACCGGCGGTGGTATCGAAATTGAGATCGCCGCCAAGATCGCCGCCCGCCAATACGGCAAGCGTGATATTGCCGACCGTCTCGCCGTCGATTTTGATCTGCAAGACGTCGCCGTCCATATGGCCGCCGCCCTGAACGGCCTCGAAGGAGCTCGAGAACTTCTCCCGGTCTCCCTTGTCTTCAAAGCGGGCATCGATGCTGGAATCTCCGGCCGCCGAATCGCGGCCGCATTCCACACGGTCGCCGCCGGCTTGCGCGGCGCCGCCGGCCGTGGCCATGACCAAGCTCATGGCCAGCACTAGGGACGATTGCCTGAAAAATTTTGCGTACATCGACTGTTCTCCTCTCGTGGGATTTGATTTTTATTACCCAACCTCCCCGGCTGGGCCGCGAACGGGCCGCCGCGCGACAAACAACTTCTAGCCACCGCGCAACGGTCCGCGGAGTTGTTTGCGCAAAATGCGTGCCAAGGTATGAATCCGCCGCGAAACCCCTGTTTCGCGGCGCGCGGCATGGATTGGGCGCGTCCCCGATTGGGGCACTTAGCCGTGTATTGGTGAAATCACCCGGTGTTGCCGCCGCCCTTAACGTCTTTCAGCAGCCGCTCGATGGTTTCCTGGGGCAGGTCCGCGATACACGCGGCGAGGGCGTTGGCCAGTTCCGTTGCCTCCGCGCTCAAGCCCGCGGTGTCGACCGTGACGCGCGGGTGCGAGAGGTCCGCCAGGCGCTGCAGATCCTCCGCCTCGTCCCAGATAATGCCCAGGTACTGACAGACCCGGTGCACGAAGCGCCGGTTCGGCCGGCCGCGCTGGCCGTGTTCGAGGGCCGAGAGATAGGCCGGCGAGACGCCCAGGCCCGCCGCCATGTCCTTGGCCGCCAAGCCGCGGGCGGCGCGCAACTCGCGCATTTTCTCGCCGAAGGGAGTCACGGCCGCGCCTTGCGCAGTAGAACGTACAAGGCCCCCATGCCGCCGTGTTTCGATTGCGCGTAGTCGAAGGCGAGAATACGCGCGCGGTTTTCCGGTTCGTTGAGCCAACGCGGCACCTGGGCACGTATGATCCCGCCGCCCTGTGTAATGTCGCCCTTGCCGGTGATCACCACGATGCAGCGCTTGCCCACGTCCTGGGCGCGCGCCAGGTAGCCTGTTAGCGCGGACCGAGCCTGATCCTGCGTGTAGCCATGCAGGTCCAAAGTGCCTTCGATGGCCATGCGGCCGCGCCGCATGCGCTCGGCGCTGCGTTTGTCGACACCGGCGATATCGCCATGGCCCAAGTTCGGCGCGGGCGGTTTCGGAGATGGCTTCGCAGGGGTTGAAGGCGCGGCTCTTCTAACCGCGCGCTTGGCCGAATCTCCTGGCGGTTTAACCGGATGGGGGGCGGGAGGCGCTTCGGATTTAGCCGCCGGCGACACGCTGCGTGGCGGTTTCTTCAGGGGCGCCGCGTCTCGGGTCACAAGTTCCCACAAGGCACGCTCGTCCCCGGAAAGATTTGGGTCGCGATCCTTAGGCGCCATCGCCCGTACCGTCTTCAGACTCCTCCCCCGGGCCATCTTCGACCAACACGATATGCAGGCGGCGCGGTCCATGGGCGCCGAGCTGGATGGTTTGCTCGATATCCGCGGTCCGCGACGGTCCGGTTATGAAATTTACCGTGCGCGGCAGCTCGCCCGGGCCGTGCTTGGCGCGCACAAGATCCCAGGCATCTTCGTAGGGTCCAACGACCTGCGACGCCTTGATCATGACGATATGGGTGTCGGGCAGAAAGTTGAGCGTCGTCGGCGCGGCCTCCCCCGACAACAGCATAAGCGTACCGGTTTCCGCGATTCCCGCGAAAGCCCCCGTCAGGGAGGTTTCGTCGCTTGCCTCGGCTCGTCCGCGTTCGACCGTGAGCAGGCTCTGCGTATCCCAAGGCAGGGCATCGATCTCGGGATCGGGCGCCGCCCGCAGGCGTTGCGGCAAGTTGTGCTTCTTAAGGTATGTCGCGACCGCGCCCGGCACGTCCTGCGCGACCGCTACCCGCGTCAGGGTCGCGGAATGCTCCTCCGCCATGGCCTGAAAAAGATCGACCCGCGCTTTGGCATCGATTTGAGCGCGTGCCGGAACCGGGCCGCGTTCGCGGGTGTCCAGGCGTGCCTCGACCGCCGCGAGCGCCGCCGCGTCGCCGGCGGCCCGCTTCAATGAACGCCGTACCGCGCCCAGGATCGCATCCCGGCCGCTCATGGCGCGCCGCCTGTCTTGCGCTCGGCCCAAAGGGACTGAAACGTCCTGCCTTGGGGGGCGGGGAAATCGCGATGCCGGGTCCAGCCACCGGCGAAGGGCAGCCAAGCGAAGCGCCCCTTGCGCCGCCCAAGCGCGCCCAGCACCCGCATCTCCAAGCCAAGCAACCAGTGATAAAGCGCCGGACGGCGCGCCAGAAAGGCCCAGGCCGCAAGGCCATAGCGCACCGGCGCCGGCGTCAGGTGACGTTCGAATTCGCGCTCGCGCCAATGCCGCATGAGCTTGGGCAGGGGGATGCGCATGGGGCACACGCTTTCGCACCGCCCGCAAAAGGTCGAGGCATTGGGCAGGGCCCCCGCTTCTTCCACACCGAGGAGGCCGGGAGTCAAAACAGCGCCGATGGGTCCGGGATAGACCCAGCCGTAGGCGTGGCCGCCGATGGCGTGATAGACCGGGCAATGGTTCATGCAGGCGCCGCAACGGATGCAGCGCAGGACCTCGCGAAACTCGCCGCCCAGCATCCGGGAGCGCCCGTTATCGAGCAGGATGACGTGGTATTCCTCGGGCCCGTCCGGGTCCTCCGGCCGCTTGGGGCCGCTGGACACGGTGGTGTAGGTCGTGAATTCCTGACCCGTCGCGGAGCGTGCGAGAACGCGTAGTATCGTACTTAAATCGTATAAGTTCGGTATGACTTTTTCCAGGCTGGCCACAACAATATGTACCTTGGGTATAACCTGGGTCAGATCGCCGTTGCCCTCGTTGGTGACGATGACCGAGGAGCCGGTTTCCGCGATCAGGAAATTGGCGCCGGTGATCCCGACGTCCGCGGCAAGGAAGCGCGAGCGTAAGACCTGACGCGCCTCGTCGACCAGATGGCGCGGCTCCGACAAGGGGCGGTCTTTAGGAAACTGCGGGTGCGCCTTTCGAAAATCGGCCTCGATCGCATCCTTGGTCAGATGCACCGCCGGCGCGATGATGTGGCTGGGCGGCTCGTGGCGCAGCTGAATTATGTATTCGCCCAGGTCGGTCTCAACCGGGGTGATGCCGTTGGCCTCCAGATAATCGTTGAGCGCGATCTCTTCCGAGATCATGGACTTGCCCTTGGTGACCGTCTTGGCGCCGGCGCGCCGGCAAATTTCCAGGACCGCCGCGCGGGCGTCTTCCGCCGTCGCGCACCAATGTACGTGCCCACCTCCGGCCTGTACGTTTTCCGCATAGCGTTCGAGATAAAGGTCGAGGTGATCGAGCGTATGGTTCTTGATATCGCGCGCGGCATCGCGCAGGGCTTCGAACTCGGGCAGGCGCGCGGCGGCGGCGGCGCGTTTGGTGATAAAGCCCGTCTTGATGTTATCCAGGGCGCGCCTGAGCTGCGGATCGGCGAGCGCGGCCTTGGCGTTGTCCTTGAAGGAATGAGCTATCGAGCGCATGGATTTTTAGTCCTTGGCCGCTTCGCCGATGGCGGGATCGTCGGTCATTTCGGCCAGAACCTCGGCGACGTGGCGCGCCTCGACCGGCACGCCCGTGCGTTTCAGTTTCCCCGCCATGTTCAGGAGGCATCCAAGATCGCCGGCCAGAAGCGTACGGGCGCCGCTTTTGGCGATACCATCGATCTTATCGCTGACCATGGTGTTGGAAATATCTGAAAATTTGACGCAGAAAGTGCCGCCGAAACCGCAACAGACGTCGGAATCGCGCATCTCGTTCAGGGTCAAGCCCCGCACGCTGGCCAGCAGTTGGCGCGGTTGCTCCCGGACGCCGAGTTCGCGCAATCCCGAACAGCCGTCGTGATAAGTGACCGTGCCCTCGAAACGCGCCGCGAGCGCGCTCACGCCGCGCACGTCGGTCAGGAAAGACGTAAGCTCGTACGTTCGCGCCGCCACGTGTTGCGCGCGCGCCGACCAGGCCGGATCCTCGGCCAGCAAGGCGGGATAGTGCTCGCGGATCATGGCCGCGCAAGAGCCAGAGGGCGCGACCACGTAATCGAAGCCCTCGAAGGCCTCGATCGTCTGGCGCGCCAGGGCCTGGGAATCCGCCCGGTCGCCCGAGTTATAGGCCGGCTGGCCGCAGCAGGTCTGGGCGCGCGGGACCTCGACCGCGCAGCCGGCATCCTCGAGCAACTTGACCGCGGCAAAGCCCACGCTGGGACGCATCGCATCGACCAGGCAAGTCACGAACAGCCCCACGCGCGCGGGCGCGTAGGCGGATTCTAGTGGTGAATCTTGCGGCACCTCGGGTGGGTATCCTTACACCAAGACTTTGTTGAAAACTCTTTGAACGATAATGCAGGCCGCCCGGCAAATGGCAAGCCGGGGCGAATTCGTCAACTGCTTGCCTGGCGCCGCTCGGCCACGCTTCTGGGGACCAGGATGTAGAAACGCCCGCGCTGTTTCATGCCGCCGGCGAAATCCAGGGCTTTCTCGCCCGTGCCCCAGAAAAAATCGGCCCGCAAGGGGCCCTTGATCGCGGCCCCGGTGTCCTGGGCCACCATGAGGCGGCGCAACGGCCGCGTCTCGCCCGGCCAGGTCGTGTCGAGGAACACGGGCATGCCGTAGGGCACGAAGTGCGGATCGACGGCGATCGAGCGGCCGGCGGTCAGCGCCACGCCCTGCGCTCCGATCGGGCCGTCGCCATCGATCCAGCGAAAAAAGATGAACCGCGCGTTGCGTTCCATGAATTCGCGGCCCTCGACCGGATTGGCCCGCAGCCAATCCCGGATACCTTGCATCGACGCTTGGCTGCGCGGGATCTTGCCCGCGTCCAGCAACAAGCGTCCGATTCCCGTGAAATCGCGCCCGTTGGACATGGCATAGCCCACGCGCCGTTCGCTGCCGTCGGGGAAGCGCACCTTGCCGGAACCCTGAATCTGCAAGAAGAAAACGTCGACCGGATCGTCAGCCCAAAGAAGCTCCAGACCGCGCCCGGCAAGCAGGCCGGCCTCGATATCGCGTCGGGAGGGGTAAGGCTTTAGCCGTCCTCCGGCGACCTGGCCGACAATGTTCCGGCCCTTCAGATCGGGGGTGAAATCACCTAAATTGACGGTGACCAGGTCGTCGGGCCGAGCAAAGATGGGCGCCATGAACTCGCCGCCAGGAAAAAGGGCGCCATTTAGTTCGGCCTCGTAGTATCCCGTGACGAGCCCGGTCTCGCCCTCGGGGGTCCGCATCTGAAACGGCACGAACCAGGTTTCGACCAAACCGCGCGCCACGCTTGAATCGGCGCCCGCCGTCTCGGCGAGCGCGGCACAGGGCGCGCGCCAGTCCGCGACCGTGCCGCCGACCCAAGTGCCGGAGGCGCCCACGGTTTGCGCGTCAGACTTACCCTCCAATCGCGCGCAAGACCGTGCGAGAGCCGGCAACACGGCCCCCGCGTCATCCACCGACCAACCGGGCAAATTCGTGAATTCAACCTCAGTGAAACTGAGCGGCGCCGGTGGCGGCGCCTTTTTCTCGCAAGCGGCGAGGGCCACGACAGCAGCCAGCAAGACAAGGGCGCGGGGCACCGCACGCGGCCAAGAAAGCGGCTCGACGAGACAACAAGACATGGCGCGATCCCCCATTCCCGGCACCTTCGGGTGTCCCGCGCCGGAATGCGATTCGACCGCGTCCCGGCGCAACGCTGGGCCGGTTATAGCGGATCGCCGCCCGGCGGTCTCGCGGTCTCTTTGTGGGGAAGCTGGTGGCCGGTCTAGCTCGGGCTTTGGGTTGCCACCAAGGTCCAGTTGGGATCGCGGCTGCGGGTATTGCGCGCGAAGGTCCACAGATCGGTCACTGTCGTCATCTGATTCTGGTCGCCATCGACGGCCTCGCCATCCTTGTCGGTCATGACGTTGATCTGCTCGGACACGAACTTGACGGTCACGAAGGCGGTGCGGCCCTGAAGCTCAGCCTCGACCAAGCTCACATCCTTGATGCCCACCAAAGTGGTCTCCAATACATGACCGGCTTTCCGCCGTTCCTCTATGGCGCCGGCGAAGTCGTCGTAAACGTCATTCGCCAAGAGCGGCCGCAAAGCTCCGGTATCGCCCTCGCCGAAGGCCGCGATCACCATCTCGAAGGCGCTTTGCGCCCCCGATACAAACTGTTCTTGGTCGAAAGACTTGTCGGACAGCTTGATTTGCGTCAACCCGGCGTCCAAAGGTGTCGCCGGCTGCGCGCCAGGAGTCGCCTCGGCGGCCTCGTCTTGGCCCTCGTCGCTGGCCTGGTCGGCGCCGGGGCGCGTACGATCGGGCAAGGGTATGACCTTGTCGTCGGCCTCCTCTTTGTTCTTAGCGAGAGGATCGTAACGGGCAGCCGGCGGCTTTTCGTGCCCGGTGCGCTTACCCAGCACGTTGCGCAAGCGCAGCACGAAAAAGGCCGCAATCGCTGCGAAAAGAATTATGTCGAGGAACTGAAAATCGCCCATGAACTGTGCCTATGGCGCTATAAACCGGCCGCATCGGCCAGCGCGCGCTATCTACGTCTAGTCCTAACGCAGTATGGTTTAATCCGAGTTTATGGCCAGGGTAGGCCCAGGTCCACCGTCCCGGTTCCCCTCGCGCGAGCCGGATTCGATCATGCAGACCTTGTAGATGCGCGTCCTACTCCAACCTAAATAGGCAACCAAGGGGTAAAGAGCAAGCATGGGTATCCTCCTCCTGGCCGCCTTTATTGGCGTACCGTTGCTGGAAATTGCCGTTTTCATCGAGGTCGGCGAGGCCATCGGCCTTTGGCCGACCTTGGCCACGGTCGTCTTGACCGCCCTGATTGGGACTTGGTGCTTGCGGGCCCAGGGCCTGGCAACATTGGCGCGCGCCCGGGCCCAGATCGATCGAGGCGCCCTGCCGACGCGAGAGCTTTTCGATGGCGCTTGTCTTCTGATCGCCGGCGCCCTGCTTTTAACCCCCGGGTTTGTGACCGACACTGTCGGATTCCTCCTGTTCCTGCCGGCCGTGCGCGATATTCTGCGCGGCGTATTGGCACGCCATGTCGAGGGCCGGATGGAAAGCCATATCTATGTCGACGGCCGGGAGGTCCATAAGCGCGGGCGCGCGGGCGCCACTATCGATGGCGAATTCGAGGAAGTCGCCGACCCGGACGATCGCCCCAATCCACCCTTGGGCGGCAGCGGGCCGGGAGCGCGGCCGTGATTCTGGTCCGTCATGGCCAATCGGATTTCAACGTCGTCTATAACGTGACGCGCCAAGACCCTGGAATCGTCGACCCGGGCCTGACCGAGGAAGGCGTTCGCCAAGCCGAGACGGCGGCCGAAACCCTAGCGGGGCACGACCTGCGCCGGGTTCTGGCCAGCCCCTATACCCGCACCCTGCACACAGCAGACATCATCGCCAAGGCCCTGGGCCTGCCGGTCGCGATCGAGCCGATAGTGCGCGAACGCTGTTACTTCACCTGCGATATTGGATCGCCACGCTCCGATCTGATTGGCCGCTGGGGTCATTTCGAATTCGGCGACCTGCCGGAACGCTGGTGGCCGGAACCGGAGGAGACCGAAGAGGAACTCGGGGTGCGCTGCCGGAGATTTCGCGCCGACATGGCCGAAAGCGAGGATTGGCGCCATGTTTTGGTGGTCTCGCATTGGGGATTTATCCGCGGCCTGACCGGCGAGGCGGTGGCCAACGGCACGGTCCTGCCGTTTCAGCCCTGATACCAAGTCCAGCCCGGTCAGTTGTTCCGGCTCGGTATCCGTGTTAGCCAAACCGCCCATATGAACTGAAGGCATCCCGATGCGGACGCCGGACGCAGGAGCCCTTCATGGCCGCGCTGAGCAACGATTCACCGTTTCAAATCCAATCCCAATACATCAAGGACCTGTCGTTCGAGAACCCGAACGCACCGGAAGTCTATGTCGCGCTTTCGCAGTCTCAGCCCGAGGTCAACGTCAACATCGACGTCGGTTCGCGGCATCTAAGCGAGCGCACCTTCGAGGTGGTGCTCAATATTCGTGTCGGCGCGAATGTGGACGGCAAAACGGCATTCTTGGTCGATCTGCACTACGCGGTGCTGATTAACGTGCACCAGAACTTCCCCGAGGCTGAGATTGAGCCCTTGCTGCTCAAGGAAGGCCCGCGCTTCATCTTTCCTTTCGCGCGCAGCGTTGTGGCCGACGTCACTCGAGAAGGCGGTTTTCCGCCGCTGGCCATAAATCCGATCGACTTCGACCGCTTCTACGATCGCAACAAGCAGGCCAACGGCCGGGACGAAATTAGCGGCGAAAGCCCCCCGACCCCGGCCACCGAAAGCTGACCGCGACGCTTAGCGCCGCCAGATCGGATCCTTGATCGTTGCAAGCAGCGCCTCGTGCGCGCCGCGTTCCGCCTCGCTCGGCGCGTGCGGCCGCGCTGGGCGCAGGGGCCGGACGCCGTCGCGCCCTTCGGCGGGAAGACTGCCCGCCACGCTCGCCAAATTGAAGCCCGGTTGCCGGCCGCCGCGCAGTTCCAGGTAAACTTCGGCCAGGAGCTGACAATCGAGAAGCGCGCCGTGAAAGTTGCGCGCGGAGGTATCGATCTCGAAGCGCCGGCACAAAGCATCCAAGCTGGCCTGCGCGCCGGGAAACCGGCGGCGCGCTAGGGCCACCGTATCGATCGCGCGCGCGGGATCGAGCGCCGGACGCCCAATCCGCGTCAGTTCCGCGTTCAAAAACTTCAGATCGAAGCGCGCGTTGTGGATGACCAAGGGGTCATCCCCGATAAAATCCAGGAATTCGTCCGCGACCTCGGCGAAGCGTGGGTGCGCGGCCAGGAACTCGCCGGTCAAACCGTGCACGGCCTCGGCCTCGGCCGGCATCTCGCGTTCCGGGTTCAAATACCGCCGGAAGTGCTCGCCGGTTGGCACGAAACCGACGATTTCCAGGCAGCCGATCTCCACGATCCGGTGGCCGGCTTCCGGGTCCAGCCCAGTTGTTTCGGTGTCCAGCACGATTTCCCGTGTCGCGGGCACGGCGGTGGTCATGATCGTTCTCCAGGGCAGCGGATGGCGTGACGTCGACGCAAGACGGCCAGTGCCGAGGCAATCTGCCGCAAGGCATGGCGCCGACTCAAGCCGGTGTCGATGACGAAGTCGGCGCGCGCGCGTTTTTGCTTATCCGGCATCTGCCGCGCCGAGATCGCCACCAGGCGCGCCGCCGTCATGCCGGGGCGGGCAAGGACGCGCGGGTGCTGCACGAAGCGTGGCGCGCTAACGACCATGACCGCGTCGCATTGGGCGTCGCCCCCGGTTTCGTACAACAAAGGTATATCCAAGACCGCGATCGCCAAGCCGCTGCGCGCGGCGCGGCGCAGGAAAGCGCGCGCCGAGCGGCGCACCAAAGGGTGCAGGATCGCTTCCAGCCGCCGCAGCGCCGCGGCGTCGTGGAAGACCCGCGCGCCGAGCAACTTGCGATCGACCGCGCCGTCCTCTGTCACGCCGGGGAACGCGGCTTCGACCGCCCGAACCGCCGCGCCGCCGCGCGTCATCAGGCCGTGCACCGACGCATCGGCGTCGTGAACCGGAACGCCTAATCGCCGAAGCGCTCGCGCCACGGTCGACTTCCCCATCCCGATCGAGCCGGTCAGGCCAAGTACGATCGGCCGGTTGCGATGCTTGCGCCGCCGCACGGCCTGGATCAATCCCGGTTCAGGACAAAGGCGCGGAGCTCCGGCGTGACCTCGGGCGTCACACCGAACCAGGCCTCGAATCCGGGGCGCGCCTGATGCAGCAACATGCCCAGCCCATCCACGGCCGCGTGGCCGCGCGCGCGCGCGCGGCGTAAGAGGTCGGTTTCCAAGGGGGTATAAACGATATCCGTGACCAGTGCCGAGGTCGGCAAATCGTCCAAGGCCAGATCCAAGGCGCCGTGCCCAGCCATGCCCAGGCTGGTCGTGTTGACTAAAAGCCCGGCGCCCGACAAGGCGTTGGCGCGCGCGTCCCACGGGACGCAGACCACGGCGCCCTTCATGTCTCCGACCCCTATGTCTTCAGCCAGCGCCTCGGCGCGCGCCGGTGTGCGATTACACAAGCGAACCTCCTGCGCCCCGGCATCGAGCAAGGAAACGATCACCGCCCGCGCCGCGCCGCCGGCGCCGAGAACAACGGCCGGCGCCGCGCTCGCACGCCAAGCGGGCGCGCCATCGCGTAAATTCTCGATGAAGCCGAAGGCGTCGCTATTGCGCCCTTCGATCCGTCCATCGCCGAAGACCAGGGTATTGACCGATCCGATGCGTTGAGCCGCCGCGTCGAGCGTGTCGCATAGGGCCAAGGCGGCTTCTTTGTGGGGGATCGTCAAGTTGGCGCCGCGAAAACCAAGCGCCGCCAGGGCACGCACCGCGCCTGGGAAGGCATCGGGCCGGACCGGCAGGGGCACATAGGCACCGTCGATGCCGTGCTTGTCGAGCCAATAGCCGTGCAGGCGGGGTGAAAGCGAATGCCCGACAGGCCAGCCCATGACGCCGGCGAGCTTGGCATGTCCGCTCAGAATCATTGCGGGATCACCCTGTGGCCGCGCAGAAAGCCGAGCAGCGGCAGCAACGGTAGGCCGAGGATGGTGAAATAGTCGCCCTCCACACGGCTGAAAAGCTGTGCGCCCAAGCCTTCCAAGCGATAGCCGCCGACCGAGCTCAAGACGGACTCGCCCGCCGCCTCCAGATAAGCCGCGATGAAGCTGTCGCTCAAGGGACGGATTTCCAGCTTCGCGACCGCGTTGTGATGCCACAGCCGAACGCCGTCGCGCAGAACGCACACGGCGGCCATTAAGACATGACTCCGCCCGTTGAGAGCCTTGAGGTGTTGGGCCGCCGCGCCCAGGTCGGTGGGCTTGTCGAACCAGGTTCCCTCGCAATCGAGAATCTGGTCGGCGCCGATCACGAGGGCCCCGGCATGGCGGCGCGCGACGTGGCGGGCCTTAAGCTCGGCGAGGGTTTCAGCCGCTTGCGCGGCGTCGGCACCTTCGCTACGTAGCGACGCTTTGATTTCAGCCTCGTCGATGTGCGCGGGATCTTGCACCGCGGGCACGCCAGCGTGTCGAAGAATATCGCAGCGCACGCGGCTGGCCGAGGCGAGAACAACCGGCCCTTGCGATCCCGCTAAGATCAAGCGATCAGCGCCGGGCGCGGTATTCATTCCGCAGCCTCTTTATGACGCGCGTAGTGGTTCATGATGGTCGCGGCGGTTTCCTCGATCGAGCGCCGCGAGACATCGATGATTGTCCACTCGTTCTTGTTGCACAGCTTTCGGGCCCAGGTAACTTCCTCGCGCACGGATTCTAGGTCAACATAATCGGTCTCGTCCTGATCGCGAGCGATCATGCGCAGGCGGTTGCGCCGCACCTGTACTAGGCTGGTGGGATCCTTGGTCAGCCCCACCACCAGAGGCCGCGTCAGATTGAATAAACTAGACGGTAGGGCGCAGTTGGGCACAATCGGTATGTTAGCCGCCTTGATGCCGCGGTTCGCCAGATAGATACAGGTCGGTGTCTTGGAAGTCCGCGACACGCCTAGGAGCACGACATCGGCCAGGTTCAATTCGTCCGGCAACTGCCCGTCGTCGTGCGAAAGGGCGAAATCCATAGCCTCCATGCGTTGGAAATATTCGGCGTCGAGCGCATGTTGCAGGCCGGGCCGGCCCCGGATTTCGGACCCGAACCAGGCCGCGAGCCGATGTATGATCGGATCCAGAACCGGTATGCAGGGGACATCGAGGCGCCGGCAGCCATCCAACAGCACATTGCGCAGCGCCTCGTTTACCAGTGTGAAGAGAACCGGCCCCGGAGTTTCCTCAATGCCCTTCAGGCACTTTTCCATTTGGCCGCGAGTCCGGATCAAGCTCCAGACATGTTCGATCGGCTCTATATCGCTAAACTGCACGAGGCAGGCGCGCGCCACCGAATTGATCGTTTCACCGGTCGCGTCCGAAACCAAATGCAAATGGTGAGAGGTCATACCCGCCCGTTTCCGCCGATTATCGACGCCACCCACAGATGGGTGCGTGAACTATTCGAAACCGGGGATAAGTGACCCGGCTTTTGTGCTACCGTGAATCCCATGCACGCGATCCCGTCTCGTTACGGCATCTGTCGCCAGCCTCGCCAGCTTGTCCCCAGGTGTGATTAAGTGTCGCCATCAACCCAGTCGAAACACGGTTATCCTTCTTATCCACGTCTTACCGGAACGGCGCAAGTCGGCCGAATCCCGGCTCGCCTGAAACCAATCCACCGATGAGCCCGCATACCCGGACCGGCAAGCGAGCCAATTTGGCGTGCCACCGGACAAGCCGTGCATAACCCATGAATTACCGACATCCACAGGACCAACTACTAATTCAATAACTATATTATCTTTAGTTTTGTTATAAGAGGTGCTCGAACTTCACCCGTGCCGTCTCTCCCAGAAACTTGTGTAGGACCTTTCGGTGACGCCAGATCGTAAACCGCTTTTGCGCGCGTTGAGTGGCCAAGCTTGCACACCGCCGCCGATATGGCTCATGCGTCAGGCTGGGCGCTACCTTCCGGAATATCGGGAGATACGGGCTCGTGGCGCCGATTTCCTCGACGTCTGTTTGTCGCCCGACCTGGCGGTCGAAATCACGCTGCAGCCTATCCGCCGGTATGGCTTCGACGGCGCGATCGTGTTTTCCGATATTTTGATCGTGCCACACGCTTTGGGCCAGAAAGTTTGGTTTGTGGAAGGGACTGGGCCGCGATTGGAGCCCCTGCGCCGGATCGAGGATCTGGACCGGCTCTCTCAGGGCGGTATGGCTGAGGCGCTTGCGCCCGTCTACGAGACGCTGCGGCGTTTGCGGAGGGAATTGCCGCCAGAGGTGACACTGATCGGCTTCGCCGGCGCACCCTGGACGGTGGCCAGTTATATGGTGGAAGGGGGCACGAGCAAGGATTACGCGCTCGCTAAGACCTGGGCCTATCGTGCGCCCGCGGAATTCTCGCGCTTAATCGATCTTCTGGTGGGCGCGACGGCGGATTATCTGATCGCCCAGGTCGAGGCCGGGGCGGAGGCGCTGCAGCTATTCGATTCCTGGGCCGGGGTATGGCCCGAGGCAGAGCTTCGCCGTTGGTGTCTGGAGCCGGCCAAGGAGATCGTTAGGCGGGTGAAGACCGTGTATCCGGACGTTCCAATCATCGTATTCCCGCGCGGTGCCGGGCTTATGTACGAGGCCTTTGCCCAGGAAGTGGGGGCCGACGCCTTAAGTCTGGATACAACTATGCCCCTGGTCTGGGCCCGCGAGCATCTGCAAGGCAAGGTCGCCCTGCAGGGCAATCTCGATCCGTTGTTGCTGGTCGCCGGCGGGGAGGCACAGAGACAGGCGACGCGCGCGATCCTGGATGCTCTGGCCAGCGGCCCTTTCGTGTTCAACCTGGGTCACGGCATTACGCCGCCGACACCACCCGATCACGTTTCGGCATTGGTCGAACAAGTTCGATCCTGGCGGCCTGGATCGTGAGTCTGGGATCGTGAGCAAGCTCGCGGTAGTCTTGTTTAACTTGGGCGGACCGGACAAGCCGGAATCGGTGCGCGGGTTTCTATTCAACCTCTTCAACGACCCGGCGATTATCGCTGCGCCAGCCCCGGTGCGCTGGCTTCTGGCGCAATATATTTCTCGTCGGCGCGCCCCGGTCGCACAGGAAATTTACGCCAATCTGGGGGGCGGGTCGCCGCTGCTGGCCAATACGCTAGTCCAGGCCCGGGCCTTGGAACAGGCGCTGGGCGGGAGCGCACGGGCTTTTATCGCGATGCGCTACTGGCATCCTTTCAGCGATGAGACGGTGGCCGAGGTCAAGGCCTTCGCGCCCGAGCATGTGATCCTTCTGCCGCTCTATCCGCAATTCTCGACCACGACCAGCGGTTCTTCGATCGAAGACTGGAAGCGTGCCGCCGCCAAAGCAGGATTGCGCGCGCCGACCTCAAGCCTGTGCTGCTATCCCCGCGATCCCGGTTTTCTGGGCGAGGTGGCGGAGCGTTTGCGTGTGGTCTTGGCGGAGGCGAATGCGGGCGCGAAGCCCCGGGTTTTGTTTTCCGCCCACGGTCTGCCGAAAAAAATCGTCGCCGGCGGGGATCCCTATCAATGGCAAGTCGAGCAGAGCGCACAAGGCGTTGTCGAAACCTTGGGCCAGCCGGATCTGGACTGGCGACTCTGCTATCAAAGCCGGGTTGGGCCGCTGGAATGGATCGGGCCCTCGGTCGAGGAAGAGATTACGCGTGCCGGTGCTGAGAGAGTGCCCTTGATCGTTGTGCCGATTGCCTTCGTTTCGGAGCATTCCGAGACCCTGGTCGAGCTCGATATCGAGTATGCGGCGCTCGCCAAACGCAAGGGCGTGCCGAGTTACCGTCGGGTGCCGACGGTGGACGACGGTGCGCGCTATATTGGCGGACTGGCCGCGCTGGTACGGGGCGCGGTAGACGCCGCGGGAGGGTTATCGTCCGGCGAGGGCCCGAGGATTTGTCCGCGGTCATGCACGCGGTGTCCCCAAGGGGCGTGAAAAAAAGGGCTAAGCCGTGACCGGTTTTCTAGGTGAATATTATCTTTGGGTCATGGCGCTGCACATTATCGCCGTGATCTCCTGGATGGCGGGCATGCTCTACCTGCCGCGTCTTTACGTCTATCACTGCGACGCCGAGGTCGGCTCCAAGCAATCGGAAACCTTCAAGATCATGGAGCGCCGCTTGCTGCGCGCGATCATCAATCCGGCGATGACCGTGGCTATGATTTTGGGATTCATGCTGGTGGCGCACCTCGATGCCTGGGGTGAGGGCTGGATGATCGCCAAGTTCGCGCTGGTGTTTGCCATGGGCGCGGTCCACGGCATGTTCTCGCGCTGGCGCCGCCACTTTGCCGCAGATGAGAACCGGCATTCGGCGGTCTTCTACCGCTATATGAACGAGGTCCCGACCGCGCTCATGATCGGCATCGTCATATTGGTGCTGGTGAAGCCGTTCTAAGCGGCAGCGGACGTGTCGCCGCCGCTTGACGCGGGCCGGCGCTTGGAGTATCCACAGCTTATCTCTACCCTTGCCGTTCGGCGGGTTAACCCTATTTAATAATACGGTAACGGATTAACCGTACCCTGCACTGACCCCATCTGTTTCGGCACGGGCGATTCCGCCCCCTGTCATCGCGGCCCAGCATGGGCGCGACACCATCTTCCCCTTTCGATCCGAGCACGCTTCCTTATCCCATTCCCATTCAGGCCATCCACCCATGAACCTAGAAGAACTGAAGGCCAAGAGTCCGGCCGATCTGCTCTCCTTCGCCGAAGAACTGCAGATCGATAACGCGAGCGCCCTGCGCAAGCAGGACATGATGTTCGCGATCCTGAAGCAGATGGCCGAAAACGACGTGCCGATCAGCGGCGCGGGCGTACTGGAGATCCTGCAGGATGGCTTCGGCTTCCTGCGCTCCCCGGAATCGAATTATCTGGCCGGCCCGGCCGACATCTACGTCAGCCCCAGCCAGGTGCGCCGCTTTGGCCTGCGCACGGGCGACACGGTTGAGGGCCAGATCCGCTCCCCCACGGACGGTGAGCGCTATTTCGCCCTGCTCAAGGTCAACACGATCAATTTCGATCCGCCGGAGAATTCCCGCCACCGGATCAACTTCGACAACCTGACCCCGCTTTACCCCGATGAGAAGATCACCCTTGAGATCGAGGATCCGACCAAGAAGGATCTGACGACCCGGGTCATCGATCTGATCTCGCCCCTGGGCAAGGGCCAGCGCGCGATCATCGTGGCGCCGCCGCGCACCGGCAAGACCATGATGTTGCAGAACATCGCCCACGCGATCGCGGAGAACCATCCGGAAATTTATCTGCTGGTTCTCTTGATCGACGAGCGGCCGGAGGAAGTCACCGACATGTCCCGCTCGGTCAAGGGCGAGGTCGTCAGTTCAACCTTCGACGAACCGGCCAGCCGCCACGTTCAGGTTGCCGAAATGGTCATCGAGAAGGCCAAGCGCCTGGTTGAGCACAAGAAGGACGTGGTCATCCTGCTGGATTCCATCACCCGCCTGGCGCGCGCCTATAACACGGTGGTGCCCAGCTCCGGCAAGGTTCTGACCGGCGGTGTCGACGCGAACGCCCTGCAACGCCCCAAGCGTTTTTTCGGCGCGGCGCGCAATATCGAGGAGGGCGGCTCGCTCACCATCATCTCGACCGCGCTGATCGATACCGGCAGCCGCATGGACGAAGTTATCTTCGAAGAGTTCAAGGGCACGGGTAACTCCGAAATCGTGCTCGACCGCAAGCTGGCCGACAAGCGCACCTGGCCGGCGCTCGACATCGGCAAGTCCGGCACCCGCAAGGAGGAGTTGCTGGTCGATAAGGGCACGCTCAGCAAGATGTGGGTCCTGCGCCGCATCCTGATGCCCATGGGCATGACCGATTCGGTCGAATTCCTGGTCGACAAACTCAAGCAGACCAAGAACAACGCCGATTTCTTCGATTCCATGAATCAGTAGAGTCAAGGGTAGACAAGCTTACCTTGTATCCACTCTGCCTTAAGTCACCTCTGGGCACGACAGGCGGTTTTTCACCACGAAGACACGAAGGTCACGAATAGTGGAAGAAGCACCAGATCTCGCTTCGTGAGCTTCGTGTCTTCGTGGTGAACCCTCTTTTTTGGTCCAGCTCGCTAGCGGATAACGAGCATCGACGGCCGAGCCCGGATCACACCTCGAAGATCGTACTCCCGGTCGTCTTGCGCGCCTCCAGGTCGCGGTGCGCCTGCGCCGCCTCGGCCAGGGGATAGGTCTGCTTGACCTTGATTTTGACCGCGCCCGAAAGCACGGTCTCGAAGAGTTCGTTCGCGCTGCCCAGCAAGTCCTTACGCTCGGCGGTATAGGTCATGAGCGTGGGGCGGGTGATGAAGAGCGAGCCCATGGCGGCCAGGCGCCCAAGATCCAAAGGCGGTACCGGCCCGGAGGCGTTGCCGAAGGTCACCATCGTACCCAGCGGGGCGAGGCATTGCAGCGAGCCGTCGAAGGTGTCCTTACCCACAGAATCGTAGACCACCGGCACGCCCTTGCCTTCGGTGATCTCCTTAACCCGCGCGGCGAAGTCTCCCTTGTTGTAGTTGATCGTGTGGGTGCAACCGTGGGCCTGCGCGATCTCGGCCTTTTCGTCGGTCCCGACCGTGCCGATGATAGTGACGCCCAGATGCTTGAGCCACTGACAGGCGATGAGACCGACGCCGCCGGCCGCGGCATGAAACAACACGGTCTCGCCCTTCGAGACGCGGTAGGTGCGGCGGATGAGATACTGCACCGTCATGCCCTGCAGCATCATCGCCGCGGCTTGTTTTTCGTCTATGTCCGCCGGCAGCTTGACCAAACGATCCGCCGGCATGATGCGGGCCTCGGCATAGGCCCCGATCGGAGGCGCGGCATAGGCGACGCGGTTACCCTTCTTCAGATCGTTCACGCCCTCGCCCACCGCCTCCACTAGACCGGCGGCCTCGAGCCCAAGTCCGGAAGGGTATTCGAGCGGATAGAGCCCGGAGCGGTGATAGACGTCGATGTAGTTGAGACCGACGGCGGTGTGTTTCACGCGGACCTCTCCGGGTCCGGGATCGCCAAGCTCGACGTCCTCCCAGGACATCACGTCCGGGCCGCCGGCTTTCTTGATGCGAATCGCTTTGGTCATGTGTCGAGGTGCTCCTTGAAAAAATCGAGCGTGCGTTTATTGGCCAGATCGGCCGCGGCCTTGTCGTAATGCTTGCCGCCGACGCGCGCGAAGGCGTGATCTTGAGAGGCGTAGTCGTGCAGCGTGACATGCGCGTTGTTGCTCAAGGCCGAGGCGACTTTCTGTTGCGCCTCCGGCGGCACGAACTGGTCCTTGGCCGCGACGTGCAGCATCAGCGGAGTCTTGATCGCCGGCGCCTCGTCGAGCAGCTCCGCCAGTCCGACGCCGTAGTATCCAACGCTGGCGTCCGCATCGCTGCGCGTGGCCATGAGGTAAGCGAGCTTACCGCCCAGGCAATAGCCGATCGCGCCGGCCTTGCCGCTACAGGCCTCGTGCGAACGCAGCGAGGCGAGCGTCGCTTTCAAATCGTCGATGCCCTTGTCGACATCGAACAGCCCGAAGAGCTCGAAAGCCCGCTTCCATTCGGCGTCCGTCTTGTCGGTGATTTGAATTCCCGGTTCGATACGCCAGAAGATATCGGGGCAGCAGGCAAGGTAGCCCGCGCCGGCCAGCCAGTCGCAGACGTCCCGCATGACCTGGTTGACGCCGAAGATTTCCTGCGCGACCACGATTCCGGGTGCCGGTATTTTACCGGGCAAGGCCAGATAGGCGGCGAAGCCGCCGTCCGGTCCCTCGATGACGATATCGGGCACGATGTTCCCCTGTGTCTTGGCCGTGAATCCGGCCTCGGGTAAGTTGCCGAGAGTCTAGCGCAACCGCGGCCCCTCTGTCACGGCGGCATGGGGTTCTGAATAGAGCGAGGCGGCATTTTTGGGAGTGCGGATGACGGACGATTTCAAAGGCTTTTCGCCAGATTTCTTCGCGTTTTTCGAGGAACTGGCGGCTGCGAACACACGGGAGTGGTTTCAGGCCAACAAACCCCGCTACACGGACGTGGTGCAGAATGAGCTATCGGATTTCGTGTCCGCCATGGCGCCACGCCTCAAGCGGATATCGAAGCACTACCTGGCCGATCCCCGGCCCAACGGCAAGACGATCTTCCGCATCTATCGCGATGTGCGCTTCTCGAAGGACAAGCGGCCCTACAAGGAGCACGCGGCTTGCCACTTCCGGCACGCCGGCAAGGGCGACGTGCACGGGCCGGGATACTATTTCCACCTGGAGCCGAAGGAGGTCATTTTCGGTGGCGGTATTTGGAAACCGGCGCCGGAGGATTTGAACAAGATACGCGCGGCCATCGCCGGGGACGCGAAGGCCTGGTCGAAGATCGTCGGCAACCCGGACTTAAAGGAGACTTTCGGTGGGGTTTCGGGCGATGGCCTCAAGCGTGCCCCGAAAGGCTATGCGCCCGACCATCCCCACATCGAGGATCTGAAGCGCAAGACCTTCTTCGTGATTCGCCGGGTGCCGGCGGCCCTGGCGCGCAAGGCCGAAATTCTGGACGAGGTCGAGACAAGCTTCCGGACGGCGGTGCCGATCATGCGTTTTTTGAGCAAGGCCCTGGGCGCGCCCTTTTAAATTAGTATCGCGCCCTCGTGGCGCAGCAGGGCGAGCTTGGTTTCGGTGCCGCGTCCGCCGGAAAAGCCGCCCAGCTTGCCGTCCGCCGCCATGACCCGGTGACAGGGGATGAGGATCGGAATCGGGTTACCGCCACAGCCCTGGCCGACCGGTTGCGGTGCGACGCCAAGCTCACGCGCCAGATCGCCGTAGGTGCGGGTCCGCCCATAGGGGATTTCCAGCATCGCGCGGCACACGGCTTTTTGGAACTCGCCGCCCGGCGGATCGAGCGGCAGATCGAAGTCCCGGCGGGAGCCCGCGAAATACTCCTCGAGCTGCTTGACCGCGCGTGCGAGCAGGGGATGCTCCGGTTCGGCCAGATTGGCCGGGGCGTCATCCTCGCCTATCCAGGTGAGGCGTGTCACCGCGTGGTCATCGGCAGTGATGCGAAGTTTGCCGAACGGCGAGTCGATGACGCAGCTTGCCTCGCCGGGCCGCGTGGCGGTCATAGGCTCGGGCCCGCGCCGAGCGCGCCGCGCAGCTCCTCGGCCGAGGTTATGGGCAGGGAACAGATCGTGCCCCGGCATACGTACGCGGCCGGGCCGTCCTCTGCCGGGCCCTTGCCCCGGGCCGGGTGGCCCTCGGGCAGGGTTTCGCCCGGCGCGACCGCTTGCAGCACCCGGTCCGGCAGGCAAAGCGCGTGGACCGCGGCGATCATGTCGCGGCTGCGGGTGTGCGCCGGGTCACCCGCGATCACGACCTGAACCGCGTTACGCAGGAACTCGTTGGCGTTAATGAGGCTTGCGAGCGGGAAGAAATTGCGCCCGATCTGGCCGGAAAAGGCGGCGATCAGGGCTTCGGCCCGTTCGCGGTAGTGGGCTTTGCCGGACAGGTAATAGAGCCGGGCCAGGACTTCGGCCATGACTCCGTTGCCCGCGGGCAGCGCGTTATCGTGTGCGCTCTTGGTGCGTACGATCAAGCGCTCGGTATCCGCGGCGGTCAGGAAGTAACCGCCGGAGTCGGAATCCCAGTAGTAGCGGTCGAGCACCTTGACCCAGTCTTCGGCTTGAGTGACGTAGGCGGACTGGCCCGTTGCCTCGGCCAAAGCCAGGGCGGCGGCCGACATATTGGCGTAGTCGTCGAGCAGGCCGGGATGGGCTAGGCGTCCGTGACGCCAGGCGTGTTTAAGACGGTCGGTCTCGGTCATGGTCTCGGTCACGAACGCGAAGGCGCGTCGGGCCGCTTCCAGCCACTCCGGAGCGTTGAAGACAGGCGCCGCGCGCGCAAGGGCCGCGATCATGAGTCCGTTCCAATCGGCCAGAACCTTGTCGTCCCAGCCGGGCCAAACGCGCCGCGCGCGAACCTGGACCAATTTGTCCCGGCAGGCGGCGAGGAATTTTTCCTCGGATGCGGGCCGCATTTTGGGCGCGTGGGAGCGGTTGAGGATGGTCTTGCCTTCCCAGTTACCGTTCGGGGTAACGTCGTAGGCTTCCTTGAAAAAGGGCGCGTCCGCGCCGAGTACGGCATCGATTTCCGGCGCGCTCCAGACATAGAACTTGCCTTCCTCGCCTTCGCTGTCGGCGTCCAAAGTACTGGCGAAGGCGCCGCTGGGCGTCCCTCCCGTGCCGTCGGCATCCGCGATCATTTCGCGCAAGCTCCAGGCGGCGGTTTCGCGCACGCGCTGTTCGAACAGGGGATCGCCCGTGTCTTGCCAAGCCCAAGTCAAAAGTTCGATCATTTGCGCGTTGTCGTAGAGCATTTTTTCGAAATGCGGCACCAACCAACGGTTGTCGACGGCATAACGGGCGAAGCCACCGCCGAGGTGGTCGTAGATTCCGCCTTGGGACATGCGGGTCAGGGTGTTCGTCACAGCGTCTCGGAAGGGCTCTTGACCGCGCCGCTTCCAGGCCCGCCACAATAGCTTTAAGGCCGCGCACTGCGGAAACTTAGGGGCCTGACCGATGCCGCCCTCGATGGGATCGACCTCGCGCAGCAAGTGCTCGGCGACGGTGTCGGTTACCTCGGTCGAGATGTCGGTCGCGGGCAGGGTCGCGGAAATGCGCTGCAAGGCGTCCGCGATGGCGCCGACATTTTTGTCCACCCGCGCCCGGTCATTCTCATAGACCTCCGCAATGGCTTGCAGGATTTGAGGGAAGCCGGGCCGGCCATAGCGCGGCTCGGGCGGAAAATAGGTGCCGCCCCAAAAGGGCTCCCCATCCGGGGTCAAGAACATGGTCAGAGGCCAACCGCCTTGTTCGCCGAGCAGATTGAGCGCTTGTTGGTATATGGCGTCGATGTCCGGACGCTCTTCGCGGTCGACCTTGATATTGACGAAGAGCCGGTTCATGTCCGCCGCTATCTTGGCGTTCTCGAATGATTCATGCGCCATGACGTGGCACCAATGACAGGCGGCGTAACCGACCGACAAGAGAACCGGGCGGCCGCTTTCACGCGCCGCCTCAAAGGCCTCCGCGCCCCAAGATTGCCAGGCCACGGGATTGTCTTTGTGCTGCTGGAGGTAAGGGCTGGTGCCTTCAGCCAGGCGGTTGACAAGCGGCGGGGCGGTGTCTGCCATGAAGTGCCGGTACCTTCTGGGGCAAGTGACGGGATTGGATAATTGGTCTATATGGGGGATTGGGTGGGCGCGGCTCAACCCAAAACGCTATCGAGGTGCCGGACAATGAAGATCACGCTCGATGTCGACTGCACGCCGGAGGAGGCGCGCCGGTTCTTGGGCCTGCCGGATATCGGATCGATGCAGGATGAACTGGTCGCCGAGTTAGGTCGGCGCATGATGTCTAATCTCGAGGCCATGGAACCCGAGGCCCTGATCAAAACCTGGTTGCCGGTTGGTTTGCAAGGCTTGGAGAACGCCCAAAAAATGTTCTGGGCCCAAATCAACAAGGCGGCAGAGGCGCAGAAAGGAAAAACCGACAAGGGGGGTGGGACGTAGGCTTGGATCGAGAACAGAAAAAGAACGTCTCCGCCAGCATGCCAGATCCGCCGGCCTATTATCGCTGCCACGTGTTTTGCTGCACCAACGAGCGGCCGGCCGGGCATCCGCGCGGGTGTTGCAAGGAAAAGGGCAGCGAGCGGTTGCGGAACTATATGAAGGCGCGCGCCAAGGAATTCGGCCTGAGTGATGTACGTATCAATATCGCTGGGTGTCTCGACCGCTGCGAACTCGGGCCGACCATGGTGATCTACCCCGAAGGGGTGTGGTACAGCGTCCGTACCAACGAGGATGTGGACGAGATCTTGCGCACCCATGTGATGCAGGGGGGCAGGGTTAAGCGACTGATATTGAAGCCGGAAGACGATCCACCTCGCGCGGACGGATGATTGTTGCGGTGGCGGAACGAGCCGTAAAGCGGCCGCGCCTCGGCGACAGGTGTTGTTCCGAATACGAAACGGTATCATCCGTACGTGTACGTCCGGCTTCTTGACGCGTGGATTGGGCTGATATGACCGACACCATCTTTGCCCTGTCCAGTGCCCCGGGGCGCGCCGGTGTCGCGGTGGTGCGGGTGAGTGGGCCGAAGGCGGGCGCCGCCTTGGAGGCGCTAGCCGGGGGTCTGCCGGCGCCGCGGATGGCCTGCCTGGCGGCCTTGCGCGATCCGCAAACCGGGGCCGAGATCGATCGCGCTCTGATCCTGTGGTTTCCGGGGCCTGCCAGTGTGACCGGGGAGGATGTCGCCGAGTTGCACGTGCATGGCGGCCGCGCGGTTATCGATGGGGCGGTCGAGGCCTTGAACGACTTGCCAGGGTTGCGGCCGGCCGAAGCGGGGGAGTTCACACGGCGGGCCTTCGATAACGGCAAGCTCGATCTGAGCGAAGTGGAGGGTCTGGCGGATCTAATCGAGGCTGAGACCGCGGCCCAGCGCGGCCAAGCCTTGCGCCAGATGGGCGGCGCCCTGTCTGCGCGGGCGGAAGCCTGGCGCGCGCGCCTGGCTCGGGCTTTGGCGCACCTGGAAGCCGGGATCGATTTCGCCGAAGAGGACCTGCCGGGGGATCTGGAGGCCGGCGTGCGGCCGGAAATCGCGGCCTTGCACGATGAGATTGCGGCGGCCCTGGACGACGGGGGCCGGGGCGAGCGGCTGCGTGCGGGCATGAGCGTGGCCATCATCGGCCCGCCCAACGCGGGAAAGTCCAGCCTGCTCAATGCGCTGGCGCGACGGGATGTGGCGATTGTGTCTGAACACGCCGGCACGACGCGAGATGTGATCGAGGTCCACTTGGACCTGGGTGGCTACCCGGTGACGTTGTCCGATACCGCCGGACTGCGGGAGGTTTTGGCCGAGGAGGGACAAAAGAGCATTGAGGCGGAGGGCATTCGGCGGGCGGCCGCGCGGGCGGCGGCGGCGGACTTGAAGTTGGCCGTGATCGACATCCGCGACGCCCGCGATCCGGACCGGGCCACTCTGGCGCTTCTGGATCGAGATAGTCTGGTGGTGCTCAACAAGGCCGACCTTGGAGGCGCGCCGGGGCAGGCGGAGATTGCGGGTCATCGGGCCAGCGTCGTTTCACTTGCGACCGGTGAGGGCCTTCCCGCGCTCATTGAGCGTCTGACCGCGGAGGCGGCACGGCGCTTCGGTGCGACGAGCGAGGCGCCGGCGATTACCCGGGCCCGGCACCGCGCCGCCTTTGAGGACGCGGTCGCGGCCTTGGACCGGTCCTTGAGGGCGGAGGCGGTCGAGCTGGCGGCCGAGGACCTGCGTCTGGCGGGGCGGGCGCTGGGACGGATCGCGGGCCGTGTGGATGTCGAGGATTTACTGGATATTATATTCCATGATTTCTGTATAGGGAAATAGCGGGCGGCGTATCGAGCTACGCAATGTTTCACGTGAAACAATCTGGAATTCATGCCGGACGGCTACGGTCATCGTTTGACTCTGAACGAACGGCTTTTTAGGTTTCGGCCATGACCCCATGGGATGTGATCGTTGTCGGAGGCGGGCACGCCGGCTGTGAGGCTGCGGCGGCGGCGGCGCGCATGGGTGCGGCCACGCTGCTTCTGACCCATAAGCTCGACACCATAGGGGTCATGTCCTGCAACCCGGCGATTGGGGGATTGGGTAAGGGCCACTTGGTCCGGGAGATCGATGCCCTGGACGGGATCATGGGGCGGGCCATCGACCGGGCCGGTATTCAATTTCGAGTTCTGAACCGGAGCAAGGGCCCGGCGGTGAGGGGGCCCCGGGCTCAGGCCGACCGGGAGCTATACCGGAGCGCGGTCCAATCTTTGCTGAGCGAACAACCGAACCTGACTGTTCGGTCTTGTTCGGTCGAAGACCTCTGGCTCGACCCCGCCGGCCACTGCGCCGGCGTCGTGGCGGCGACCGGTGAGCGCTTGGCAGCCGGGTCGGTGGTCCTGACGACCGGGACCTTCCTGCGCGGTGTCATTCATATCGGCCGGGAGACGCGGGCCGCGGGCCGGGCCGGGGACGCGCCGGCCCTGGGCTTATCTGCGACATTGAATGGCTTGGGTTTCGCTCTCGGTCGGCTCAAGACCGGGACCCCGCCGCGCCTGGATGGCCGGACCATCGACTACGCCGGCCTTCAGGCCCAGCCGGGGGACAAGACGCCGGAGCCCTTTTCGACTTTGACCGATCGCATTGAGGTGCCGCAGGTTCCTTGCCACATCACCCACACCACGCCAGAGGGTCACGAGCTGATCCGGCGCAATCTACACCAGGCCCCAATCTATTCCGGGCAGATCGAAGGGACCGGGCCGCGCTATTGTCCCTCGATCGAGGACAAGGTGGTTCGCTTTGAAGATCGCGAGCGGCACCAGATCTTTCTTGAGCCCGAGGGCCTCGAGGATCCGACGGTTTATCCGAACGGGATTTCGACCTCCTTGCCGCGTGAGATCCAGGCGGCTCTGCTCAAGACCATTCCGGGCCTGGAGCGGGCGGTGATGACCCGGCCCGGTTATGCGATTGAGTACGATTACGTGGACCCACGGGAGTTGACACTGGACCTGCAGACCCGGCGGGTGCCCGGCCTCTTCTTCGCGGGCCAGATCAACGGCACCACCGGCTACGAGGAGGCGGGCGCACAAGGCCTGATCGCCGGCGTGAACGCGACGTTGCTGTGCGGCCGGGATGGAGCGGGCGATGCTTTCGCCCCGGACCGGGCCCAGGCCTATCTCGGCGTGCTGATCGACGACCTGGTTACCCGCGGGGTCACGGAGCCTTACCGCATGTTTACCAGCCGGGCCGAGTATCGCTTGCACCTGCGGGCCGACAACGCCGACCAGAGACTGACGGAACTTGGGATCGGAATTGGCTGTGTTGGGCCGGAACGCCGGGCTCATTTCAGGGCGAAGGCCGAGGCTCTGACGCAACTGCGGGGCCGGCTGGGCGCTTTGCAGGCCGCACCCGGCGAACTTGCACGCCAAGGTATCCCGGTCAAGCGGGACGGGGCGCGGCGCACCGCCTTAGATTTGTTGCGCATCCCGGGGGTCGACCTCGCCCGGCTTGCGACGCTTTGGTCCGAGATCAAGGTTGTGCCCTCGGATCTGGCGACCCTCATTGAAACCGAGGCGCTCTATCACGGGTATCTGGAACGCCAGGACGCAGACATTCGGGCGTACCGCCGGGATGAGGCGCTTCACCTGCCCGCCGCTCTCGAATACACCGAGGTGGGTGGCCTGTCGAACGAAGCGCGCCAGGCCCTGACTGCTGCGCGCCCTGCTACCTTGGGCTCGGCCTCCCGTCTGCCGGGTGTTACCCCCGCGGCCCTGGTTGCGCTCCTGCGCCACGTGAAGCGGGGCAGGCGCACTGCCGCCTAGGGATCTTGGATAGCTTGGCGATGAAAACCTTGGGCCCGGAAGACTTCCGCAAGGCCACCAATGTTTCACGTGAAACATTGGCGCGGCTGGAGCTTTACGCCGCTCTTTTGGAAAAGTGGTCCGGGGCCATCAATTTGGTCAGCCGGGACAGCTTGCCGGAGCTTTGGCGCCGGCACATGCTCGACTCGGCGCAGCTCCTGGCGCTGCTCCCACCTCCGCCTCGTGGGCGGCCCCGGACGATTCTCGACCTAGGCAGCGGCGCCGGGTTCCCGGGCTTGGTCTTAGCCATCCTCGGCGCCGGCGATGTGCACCTGGTCGAAGCCGACACCAAGAAGATTGCATTCTTACGCGAGGCCGCCCACATAACTCAAACCGAGGTCAAGCTCCACAACTGCCGGATCGAGGACCTCGCGCCGATTCCGGTCGATGTCCTAACCGCCCGGGCGCTGGCGCCCTTACCCCGGCTCCTGGACTTGGTGGAACCTTTTTTCCAGCAAGCAGAATCCGTTGATCCGAACGAACAAGCGAACACCAAAGCGAACAAATTGCCGAACCCGGCACAGGGTGTCCCGCGGCCCGAAGGCCCCATGGCTCTGTTTCCCAAAGGTCGGGATGCGGAACGGGAATTGACCGACTCCGCCGAAAAGTGGATGATGCGGGTAGAGGTCTTTCCGAGCCGAAGCGACCCCAACGGCCAGATCGTCCGGCTCAGCGGGCTTGCGAGGAAGGGGCATCGACCGTGAATCACGAAGAAATTCAGAGATTTAGTCCGCATTTGCCCGAGCCCGGCCCGGTTCGCGGCCGGATTCTCGCGGTCGCCAATCAGAAGGGCGGGGTTGGTAAGACAACCACGACCATCAACCTGGCGACCGCTCTGGCGGCCTGTGGCAAAAGGGTGCTAGTCGTCGATCTCGATCCTCAGGGTAACGCCAGCACCGGTCTGGGCATCCGAGAAGAGCGCCGAAGCCACAATATCTATAGCGTCATCGTTGGGGACAGACCCCTCGACGACTCTGTGCTCGAAAGCCGCGTTCCCGGTATGTTTGTGGCGCCATCCAACGTCGATCTCTCGGGCGCCGAACTGGAATTGATCGACCTGCCGGAGCGCGAGCACCGGCTGCGCCGCGCGCTTGAGCAGTCCGAGTTGCGGTACGATTATATCTTGATCGACTGCCCGCCGGCGCTCGGCCTGCTGACCCTCAACGCCCTGGTCGCCGCCGATGCGGTCCTGGTGCCGCTGCAGGCTGAGTTCTACGCCTTGGAGGGACTGTCGCATTTAATCCGTACGATTAAACGGATCAAGCGCGCACTCAACCCGGCCCTGGAAATACAGGGAATCGTGCTGACCATGTACGACCGGCGCAATAACCTCTGCGATCAAGTCGCGCAGGATGTGCGCGCGCACATGGGCGATGCGGTCTACGACACCGTAATTCCACGCAACGTGCGCGTCTCCGAAGCGCCGTCCCACGGCAAGCCGGTTCTGATCTACGACATGAATTGTGCCGGGTCTCAGGCCTATATCCGCCTGGCCAGGGAAATCCTGCGCCGCGAGCAGACGAGCGGGCCCGTTCCCGCCCTGGCTTCCTAGACTTCCCCGGCCCGTCATGGCCCCCATCGACGAACCCGCCAGCCCCGGCGACCCATCCAAGCGAACCAATCTCGGCCGTGGTTTAGCGGCGTTGTTCGGAGAAGAAACCGAAGACTATCAATCACTTGACAAGGTTCGCGCGGGCAAAAGCGTTCCGATCGAACACATCCATCCGAACAAGAAGCAACCGCGGCAGGCTTTCGACCAAGAGACCCTGGCAGCCCTAGCCGCTTCAATCAGCGCCAGCGGTATCTTGCAGCCGATTTTGGTCCGGCGTCATCCGGACCGGCCCAGCGAATTCGAGATCGTGGCCGGAGAGCGGCGTTGGCGCGCGGCCCAGATGGCGAAGCTCCATGAGATCCCGGTCGTCATCCGAGAGCTGTCCGACGCCCAGGCGCTCGAGCTGGCCCTGGTCGAGAACGTTCAGCGCCAAGACCTGTCGCCGCTCGAGGAAGCCGAGGGCTACCACCGCCTGATCGAAGAGTACCAGCATACTCAGGACGCCCTGGCCAAGGTTATCGGCAAGAGCCGCAGCCATATCGCCAATACCCTGCGCCTGTTGAACCTTCCGGATTCCGTTCGCAATCTGCTCGCGGAGGAAAAATTAAGCGCCGGCCACGCTCGCGCCTTGCTCGGCGCCGAGGATCCGGAATCCCTGGCCAAGCTCGTCGTGGCGCGGGGCCTGAACGTGCGCCAGACCGAACACCTGGTTCAACAGTCGCACGAAGGCCCCAAGGCCGCCGCCCACCCGGCCCGGACCGCCCGCGCACCGAAGGACCCGGACACCGTCGCCCTGGAACGCGACCTGACCGCTCTTCTGGGTCTCAAGGTGACGATCGATTTCGAGGGTAAGTCCGGCTCCCTGACCATCCATTATCAGACCCTGGAGCAGCTCGACGACGTGCTACGCCGCCTAAATCAGGTACCGGACTCCAGTAGCGCCTAAAGCCCAAGACGCCGACCTCCGGAAAGGGAACTCCCCTTTTTAGGCGATTTCGTTTCCATTCCGAAATGACATTCTAGGGCCGAACGGGCCCTCGTTTCTCTAACGAAACGATTTACCGGCTAGCACGGCCCGCGCGCCGCTCGGGTCCAGGAGCCCGCGTCACGGCACTCAGGGCCTGGGCACACAACAGCTCGCCCGGCGCGCCGCTGCGCTTGCAGGCCCGCTCGGCCTCGAGCAGCGCGGCTAAGGCCTTGCTTAGCCTGTCCGGTGTCCAGGCCTGTGTCTGCGCTCGAAACCGTGGCACCGATTTCCAGAACGGCGGCGGCCGCAGCTTTTTCATCGCCGCGTCCGGCGCGGCACCCTGCACGACCAGGCCGGCGACCAAATGTAGCCGCTGCAAATGCCGGGCCGCCGCCCGCAAGATCGCCACCGGGTTCGCCCCTTCGCGCAGGCTCCGCGACAGGGCGCGCTCCATCGCCAGAAGATCGCCGTCGCCAAGGGCATAAGCCAGATCGTCCATGGAGAGGGCCGCGTTGTCGCCGATACAGGCCTGCGCGTCCTCGATCTCAATCCGGCGCCGCGCCGGCTGCGGCTCACCTCGGCCCGCGCCCATATACAGCAGCAGTTTCTCAAGTTCGCACCGGGTCGTCATGCGGTCGCCCCCTAGGTTGGCGACGAGATAGGCAAGCGCGTCGGGCGCCGCGCTCAACCCGGCCTCCCTCAAGGTCTCCCCAATCAAGGCCGGCAACACGCGCTCGTCGTCGCGGTAACAAGGCAGGGCCGCGGTCTCGGCCGCACCTTCGAAGGCTTTGCGCAGGGCGGAGCGCGCCGGCAAGTCGCCGGCCTCGACCACAACCAGGGAATCGCTTGGCGTTCCGGCCAGCAAGCCGGCGACCGCCGGCGCCGAAGCTTCGTCGGCGTCGCGCAAGCGCACGGCGCGGCGGCCGCCGCCAAAGGCCATCGCGGCCGCCTCGTCGCCTAGGCGCGCCGGATCGGATTTCACCTCGGCGTTGGTCAGCTCCGCGACGCGAAACGGATCGGCGGGATCGCCAGCCACCAAAGCGGTGAGGGCGCGCGCCCGCTCGCGCACCAAACCGCTATCCGGACCGTAGAGCAGCACCGCGCGCACGGCCGGCGGCGGTGCGCGCAGGAAACGTTCGATATCCCTTGGGGCGATCTTCATGTCGAGAGCATAGTCCATTCATATTGAATCATTTGACCGGT
Source organism: Kiloniellaceae bacterium (assembly GCA_021776115.1). Classification (GTDB taxonomy): domain Bacteria; phylum Pseudomonadota; class Alphaproteobacteria; order Kiloniellales; family J153; genus JAJFGN01. Next base: position 54,863 of record JAJFGN010000039.1, read on the forward strand.
ATTTCGCGTCTGCTGGCTAGGCACGGTTCACGCTGCGGTCTCGATGACCGCAAGTGGGCCGTAACGACGTCCAGCGGGCGCGAAATACCGGCCTCCGGTGGGCCAAATCAGGCCATCGTCGTCGTTACGAAACTTGCCCGATGCCCCGCATCGCGCTGCGTTCCGTGCCTAGCCGAGTGACCTGATTTGGCGCCATCAAATGGTTCAATATGAATGGACTATGCTCTAAGCTTCAGGCCGCGCGCCGGATCGTGGCGGTTAGCAACCCGGCCCCAATCAAAAAGGAGCCGCCGATCCGGTTCACGGTCTTCATGGCCGAGGTCGAGCGGAGGCTCCGGCGCAGGCGGCTCGCGAAGAGCGCATAAAGCAGGGCATTGATCACCCCCAAACCGACAAACGTCGCACCGAGCAAAACGAACTGCGGCAGCAAGGACGCCTCGGGCGCGACAAAGTGCGGTAGGAAGGCGACGTAGAAGGCGATCGACTTCGGATTCAGCGATGTCACCAGCCAAGTTCGCGCCAGCATAGCCCGCCCATCGCCGGCCCCCGCCGCAAGGACCTCGACCGGCGCGGGTGGGCTCCGCCACATCTTGACGCCCAGCCAAATCAAATACATCGCGCCGGCCCATTTCAGCACGGTGAAAAGCGTGGCCGAGGCCGCCAATATCGTCCCCAGACCGATCAACGAGAGCGTGACGCTGGTCGTGTCGCCCAAGCCGACGCCCGCGACGCAGGTCAAAGCCGCGCCCCGGCCGCGCGCCAGCGCGTACGACACAACAAGAATAACCGTCGGTCCGGGCACAGCCAGGACCGCGACGGTCGCCAAAACATAGCTCAGATACAACTCGATCGGCACAGACAGAATCCCGCGTCATTCAGGGTAAGGAGGGATAGTCAACGCAGACCGGGCGCGGCCCGTCAATCGTCTGTTTGACGCCCGCGCGGACGAGCCAGACGCGTCTACCAGGCCCGTCTAAAGGTATTACTTCCTGGCGATCCGGGCGAAGTACACCGCGAGGCGGTTGCTGATTTCATCGGAGATTTCGCGCAGCGCGCGCTTTCGCGCATCGGACTCTGAAAACAAGGTCGCGAACTGACTTTCCAGAATATTGTAGCTGTTGATGGAGCGGCTGCGCCCCTTGAACAGTTCCTTTCCCGAGCGCCCGTCACTCAACACGAAATTGGCGGCAACGATTAGGTTCGAACGGGTCGCGGTTTCGTCTTTGCGGATACCCAATTCCTCGAGCGTTTCCGACACCACGACCTGGAGACTATAGGCCGGGTTAGCGGGTTGACCCCGGGGGTTCAGGCGATCGCGCAGTAAGTTGTGCAACTGTTGGCCGACCCGATCGGGCATCGGTTGAATTCGAACCGATGCCAGCTGGTCCTGCGCACTCAACCCGTTATCGCCGCGGCCATACAGCGGTTGAAAGCCGCAGCCCGCCATGGCTAGTGCCAAAAAGAAAACACAGCCGGCGACGCCGGCGCGCCGCAGCCGTTTAAACCACAACATTGACGATCCGATTTTTGACAACGATGACCTTTCTGAGCGCCTTGCCCTCGACCAGGCGTTGAACCGCCGGGTCCGCCAGCGCTCGTTCGCGCGCCGCCGCTTCCTCGGTGTCACGCGGCAGGTCGATCGTCGCGCGCAACTTACCATTGACCTGAACCGCGACGGTCACGGACTCGTCGATCACAAGCGCAGGATCGGCTTCCGGCCAAGGCAGCGTGACCAGCAGGTCAGCGTAGCCCAGGCTGCGCCACATTTCCTCGCCCAGATGCGGCATCATGGGAGCGGTTAAGCGGGCGAGCACTTCAAAGGCCTCGCGCAACGCCCAATAATCCTCGCTGCCTCTCGCTTGAAACGCCGTCACGGCGTTGGTGAACTCGTAGACTTGCGCGACCGCCCGGTTGAACCTAAACGCCTCGATGTCCCTAGTCACGCCATCGATCGTCTTGTGCGCCGCGCGCCGCAGCGCCGTCGCGGCATCGCCCATCTTCGCCGGCATGGGCGCGCCGGCCGGCGGCAAGTTGGGCGCCGCTTCTCCAATCAGGCGCCACAGCCGCTGGGTGAAACGCCAAGCGCCTTCAATCCCCCCCGCGGTCCATTCCATGTCGCGCTCCGGCGGGCTGTCGGACAGCATGAACCAGCGGGCGGTGTCGGCGCCGTAAGTCTCAATGATATGCTCGGGATCGACGACGTTGCTCTTCGATTTGCTCATCTTTTCGGAGCGGCCGACGGTCACTGGGTTGCCGGAATCCCGGTGAACTGCCGATCCATCCGGGCGCTTATCGATTTCATCGGGGGTTAGCCAGCCACCGGCTTCGCTCCGGTAGGTTTCGTGGCAGACCATACCCTGGGTAAAAAGACCCGCGAAGGGCTCCTCGATGCTGGTGTAGCCGAAGCGCTTTAAGCCGCGGGTAAAGAAGCGCGAATACAGAAGATGCAGAATCGCATGCTCGATGCCGCCGACGTACTGGTCGACCGGCATCCAGCGATCGACCATATCCCGGTCGAGCGGTTTGTCCTCGACTTGCGGACAACAGAAGCGGGCGAAGTACCACGAGGAATCGACGAAGGTATCCATCGTGTCGGTATCGCGCTCAGCCGTGGCGCCGCAGGAGGGGCAGTTGGTGTTCTTCCAGCTCGGGTGGTGGTGCAGGGGGTTGCCCGGCTTATCGAATGTCACGTCGTCGGGCAGCAGAACCGGCAGTCGATCCGCGGGCACCGGCACCGGCCCACAGGCCGGGCAATGCACGATCGGAATGGGGCACCCCCAATAGCGTTGGCGCGACAGGCCCCAGTCGCGCAAGCGGTACTGCACCGTGCCGGTACCCATTTCCTGTGCTTCCAGGCGGGCGATGACCGCCTTCTTGGCATCCGGTACGCTCATGCCGTTCATGAAATCGGAGTTGTAGATTCTGCCGTCGCCAACATAGGCCGTGTCGCCGACAGCGAAATCCTGGGCATCGGCGTCGGGCGGCAGGACCACCGGTAAGACGCCCAAGGTGTACTTGCGGGCGAAATCCAGGTCGCGCTGGTCGTGCGCGGGGCAGCCGAAAATCGCGCCCGTGCCATAGTCCATGAGCACGAAGTTGGCCACGTAAAGCGGCAGCTCTTGGCCTTCGACAAAAGGGTGCAGCACCTTCAACCCGGTGTCGTAACCTTTCTTTTCCGCCGTCTCGATGGCTTCTTCGCTGGTCCCCAAGCGGTCGCATTCGGCGACGAAATCAGCCAAGTCCGGGTCGGACGCCGCCAACTCCGCCGCCAGGGGGTGATGTGGCGACAGGGCGCAGAAGGACGCGCCAAAGAGCGTGTCGGGCCGGGTCGTGAAGATCTCGAGCGGCGTCTCGCGCCCGGCGATCTTGAAGTAGACCCGCGCGCCTTCGGACCGACCGATCCAGTTTTGCTGCATCAGGCGGACCTTCTCCGGCCAGCGGTCGAGGCGCCCAAGAGCCTGCAGCAGATCCTCGGAAAACTCGGTGATCTTGAAGAACCATTGGGACAACTTGCGCCGTTCGATCGGCGCGCCGGAACGCCAGCCCTTGCCCTCGACGACCTGCTCGTTGGCCAGGACCGTTTGGTCCACCGGATCCCAGTTAACCCAGGATTCGCGGCGATAAATGAGATCGTGTTCCAGGAATTCGAGGAACAAGTGCTGCTGATGCTTATAGTAGCTGGGATCGCAGGTCGCGATTTCGCGCTCCCAGTCGATGGACAGGCCCATCATCTTAAGCTGCGCGCGCATGGCGGCGATGTTTTTGTGTGTCCACTCCGCGGGGGGCTCCCCCCGCTCCATGGCCGCGTTCTCCGCGGGAAGGCCGAAGGCGTCCCAGCCCATCGGGTGCAACACCGAGAATCCGCGCGCGCGTTTGTACCGCGCAATCACGTCGCCGATCGTATAATTGCGCACATGGCCCATATGGATGCGCCCCGAGGGATAGGGAAACATCTCGAGGACATAGTATTTTGGCTTCGGCGGGGCCCCGGGTTGGGCCGCCGGCTCGGAGTCGCGGGCCGTGAAACAGCCGCCGCGCTCCCACGCCGCCTGCCACTTGGCCTCGGATTCCTTGAAGTTATAACGGCTCATGCTGGTTCCAGGGCCGGGTCGCCGGCACCGCATCGTATTGTCACGAGCCCACGGCGGGGGCCGAAGCAGCGCCAATCAAATGAAAGGAAATTGGTAGCGCCGCCGCGCTTTCGCCGCCACCGCTCTCCTACTGCAGGCCGGCGATGCGAAGCTGCCGCGCCCGTACGAGAATGGCATTTTCCAGATCGGCGCCGGTTTGCGGCTCAACGCCGGCGTCAACCCAGTTCCCGTCGGCGCCTTGAAGCTGCCGGAACACGCTGGTGCGCAGACCGTCCGCCCGTAACTCCCGTCCCAAAATGTAGACGGTGACCTTGAAGCGCTCTTCTCTCACCTCCGGCGGCGTGTACCAGTCCGTGATGATGACCCCGCCAAAAGGATCGGCCGATGCCAGTGGCATGAAGGACATGGTGTCCAGAGAGGCACGCCAGAGGAAGCTGTTGACGCCGATTCCGCCCTCGCCGCCCTGGCCGGGCTCGGGCGGTGCGTCGGTGCCGATACCAAGACCGCCGGGGCCGAAAATGCTGCCGGGGCTGCTATAGCCGCCGGCGTGGCTGCCTTTGTTGCCTTTGCCCGTAGGGGTCGTATAGTCGGTATTCGGGTCGGCGAGCGAGCATGCCGCTAGAAACACGGCCGCCAGGCCGATGGCTCCAAGCCTTCGCATGCAGGTGACGATAGCCTTGTACTTCATCGCGCCCACCAAACTTCGTTGTGTCCCAAACCGCCGCAGTGGATCCCCATCCCGATCCAGCCGACAGCCTGTTTTCCCTTCAATCCAGCCGCTTGCATAGCGCGAAACGGCGCCGTGCGCAACGTTCCGGCGTGTCCGTTTCTGAGGCGCTTCAGTATTCCCAGCCATAGTCCCGCGCCATCTCGGGTGGAAGGATCTCCCAGGCCCTTTTGCGCTGCGCCTCGGTGAAGACGCTCCGCCACTCTTCCGTTTCGCCCTTGCGCAGGTGAACTGTCTCGGCCTTGGCATCGGCCGCGAAGTCCGCGCGCGAAATGTCGTAAAATTTTAGGACCTCGGCAAAATATGTCTCGGGCTCGGCGAGAAAGGATTCAAAGCTCATGAACAAGACCGACAAGGGCGGATCCGCCTGCGCGGCGATGGTGCGCCAACCGGCCAGGAACTCGATTTGCAGGGGTAAATAGTGCTCGAGGCACCAATCGATCAACTCCTCCATGCTTGCGGCCAAGGTGCCAGCGGGCGGCACGATCTTTCGCCACAAAGGACCCATGACGCGCTTGCCGACATCGTCTCGGACGAAGTGCGCCCAGGAAAGGGCCGCCTGCCTGGGATCGCGGTGGTGTACGATCAAGCGATCGATTCCAGCGTCGCGTAGGGTCGCAAGGTTGTGTGCGGTCGGCCCAATGTGCTCCTTGACGGCGACGCCACCCTTTGCCGCCTCGACGACCCGCGAGGGCACCAAGCAGCAATCCGGGAAAAGCCCGAGAGAGAAATAGCATTGGGCCAGGCCGAGGCCTTGCGCCAGCTTGTTCCAAATGCTCTCGCTCGCCGATTTCGGCAGGGTCGAAATCACCAGCGCCGGCAGGCCGCGCTCGATACTCTTTTCACGCCGGGTGCTGAACTCGGCGGGATCCGAGCGAATTGGGTTGAGCGGCAGGATGAGCCCGGCGGCCATGGCCTCCGCCTCGCCCCGCCGGTTCTGCGCCAGCAGGAAGTTCACCAATGCAGCGCGGGAACGCATGTCGTCCGGTTGGCGCTGAACTCCGGCGCGGGTCAAGTCGATCGCACGGGCCAGATTGGCCTGAGCTTGAGGATCGCGGCCCTGGCGATAGTCGATGGACGTCAGCATCACCAGCGTATCCACATGATCGGGCGCGGCCCGCGCGATGCGCTCGTAAATCTGACGCGCGCCGTCCAAATCTCCCGCGAAGTGCTTGGTCTGCGCCATGCTAAAAGCTTGGGTCAGGGAAACCGTTTGGGTCGTGGTCTGCGCTTCGCTCAAGGGTTCTGATCCGATTTTTGGGCTTGTGTGCGCGGAGTATGTCGAACTTGGGTTGGCTCGGCAAGAATCCGGGACAAACCGGTACAAGCACGCCGGCCTGGCGCCGGAAGCTGTACGCGCGGGCGCTGTTATGCTAAGCCTGCGCGCCCTTTTCGATGCATTCGTGACGCCGCTCTTTCGGGGGCGCGGAGGCTGCTATCTATGTCGCTAATGCCGCCACCGGCAAATCCGCGCCGTTTGGGCGCGGGCGATCGCATCCCCGACTTCGGCTGGCTCGATACTCGGGGATGCCATTTCGCGCTCGACCAACCGGCACACGCCGGGCGCGTGAGTGTCGTTCTGGTGAGCGCTGCGGCGACCGGCGCCCAGCGTGAACTAGCGAAACTGCGCGACCTGCACCAAAAGTTGCGCGCCTTGGATGCCCAAGTCATCGCCGTGACGCCCGCGCCGGCAGGCGAAAACGCCGCGCTGACAGCCAAGATGAATCTGCCGTTCCCGGTGCTATCCGATGTGAGCTTCGCCCTGGGCCGAGCCCTGGGCTTGGAGCCCGCCGCCAAGGGCTCAAGCGCTAAGAAGAAGGCCGGCGTCTGCACGGTTATGATTGTCGATCCAAACCAAAGGATCGACAAACTGATCGCGCCGGCAGGCGGTGGCTGCCAAGCGATCCGGGCTCTGACCTTTTGTGAAAAGCGCGCGGCTGCGGCGCGCCGAATAGAGGACGCGCGCGAAAAGGCCGGGGCGACCGGGCCGGCCGGCGGTGCGACGGTCATCACCGGACAGGCTCCCGTCCTGATTTTGCCCAAGGTGATCGACCCTGACCACTGTGCGCGCCTCGTGCGGGCGTTCGAAGCCGGCCAAAGCTACGAGGGCGGCGTGGCCAGTCCCGAACACGGACGCAATGTTCCCATCCAAAAAATCAAGGTTCGCCAAGATGTGGCGCTCGCCGATGACGGGCCTGAGGCGCAAGAGCTGTTCGAAATTTTCCGCCACCGCCTGTTCCCGGAAATGAAGAAGGCCTTCAACTACCGTGTGACGCGGGCGGAAACTCTGCGCATCGGCTGTTATACGGCAGAGGCGGGCGGCCATTTCGTGCCGCACCGCGACGACACCACACCCTATACCGCGCACCGGCGTTTCGCTGCGTCGATCAATCTCAATGCCGGCGACTACGAGGGCGGTTATCTGCGCTTTCCCGAATATGGACCACACCTTTACACGGTGGAAACCGGTGGCGCGGTGGTCTTTTCGTGCTCTTTGCTGCATGAGGCGACGCGGATCACGCGCGGCCGGCGGTTCGTCTTGCTTGGCTTCTATTATTCCGAGAGCGGACAGGCGATCCGGGAAAAACTTCGCTCACGAGACAATTTCGGCGGGCAAGCGGCGCCTTAGGACTTCGGAAACATGTTGTGGTAAAAATGCCACGCACGACGTCCATTGGTCTCGCAAATCACCGAGCTAGCTTGACGAACCGGGCATTTATTGGCCCTTATTCCACCGTGTTTCCTGAGTTTTCAGTTCTTTGACGAGGGGGCACGCCTAATCTGCCAGTGACTGATGCAAACAAGCAGCAGGGGAAGCGGGCAGAACACAAATGCATCTACAGCTGTAGAGAGGCGGAGAAGAAAATGAGAAAGCAATTACTGCTTGGCACGACGGCCCTGCTGGCCGGTGCTGTGGCCATGCCGGACTATGTGTCGGCGGAGGAGCCACTGCGCCTGTCGGTTCGGGGCTATAAGAACGAGTACTTCGGCATCGGTAGTGTCGATGACGACACCGACGCCGCAGCCGGTCGGGACACCGGCAACACCTCGCACTTCAGTGACGGCGAAGTTCACTTCAGGGGCGAGACCGCGCTTGATAACGGCCTGACCGTCGGTGTGCAGATCGAACTGGAAGCCAACAATAACGGCGACCAGGTCGACGAAGCCTACACCTACATTTCGGGCAGCTTCGGTAAGGTTATCCTGGGTTCCGAGAACTTGGCTCCCTACCTCACCTTCTGGGGCGTGACCGCGCCAAACGTCGGTGTGCCGATCAACTCGGGCTGGATTTCCGTCTGGGTTCCGAATGGCGGCGTCGCCACCGGTTTCCGGGTGCCGATGCAGACCACCAACCTGGAGCTGCGCAACGATAACTTCGGGGCGAGCTATCTGTCGCCGCGCTTTGCCGGCTTCCAGTTCACGGCCGGCTACGCGCCGACTTCGGCTGGTGGGTCCAACTCGGGCGATCCGAAGAACGGCTTTACCGACAAGAACACCGAGAACAGCAATATCATTGCTGTCGGCGGTAACTTTAAGGAAAGCTTCAGCGGCGTCGATGTCGGTGTCGCGGTCGGCTACAACCGGGCCACGGTCAGCGATAACGCCGAAGCGGCTGGTGCGGACGATCCGCAGCAGATCAAGGTTGGCGCCAGTATCGGTGTCGCCGGCTTCACGATCGCCGGTTCCTACGCCAATGAGTTCGAGGGTCAGACCAACGCGACCAACACGAACTCGACCGAAGGCCAGGCCTTCGACGTTGGCGTCAGCTACGGTATGGGCCCGTGGGGCGTTAGCGGGACCTATTTCCAAGGCCAGACCGAGCAGACCATCGCCGTTGGCGCGGACGACGAAGTCTTCGCCATTGTCGGCGCCGTGTCCTACGCCCTCGGGCCGGGAATCACGACCTCCTTCTCGGTCATCCACGCCGAGTGGGAGAGCGAGGACGGCAGTGCCGCGCAACAGGACTCCGAAGGCACCATGGGCATTCTTGGCCTAGCCGTCGGCTTCTGATTTTTCAGACTCTTCGGTTTGAAGGGGGCGGAATTTCCGCCCCCTTCTCTTTTGCGCCGAATTCCGGCGCCGCGCGGCTTGCCTTGCGGCGTATGGCAGTGCTAGTGGATGTGCCGCGCCTCGCACGCACTCGAGGCGCTAGTGTTGTGAATCTGAAGTTCGCGTCATAATTCATTGTTGTCATCCCGGACGTTAGGCGAGCCCGAAAATCCTAGGATTTACGGGTGGCGAGCCTTACGATCCGGAATCTTCGGGTGGACCGAGTCTGGCCGTCGCCAAAGATCCCGGATCACTGACTTTCCTTGCCAAACCATAGGTTTGGAGGAAAGTCGCGTCCGGGATGACGGTGAGAACTTAAGGCAACGGATCTCAGTTCCACCACACTAGGACCGAATAACATTTCAGCAAGAGCGGAATACGCGCCGTGCCCGGAATCCTGTGGCTCGCCTCCTATCCAAAGTCGGGCAATACCTGGTTGCGGGCTTATCTCGCAAATTTGTTCCGCAATCCCGCCCGCCCGATTCCCATCAACGAGTTGCCAAATCACGCTTTCGGCGACAACTTCCTGATTCACTACGAGCAATTCACGGGAAAAAAGGCAGAGGAACTCGGCCCCGAAGAGATCGCCGGCTTGCGCCCCAAGGTCCATGAATGGATCGCCTATTCGAAGTCCGACACGGTCATGGTCAAGACGCACAGCGCCTGCATCGTGGCCGGCGGCGTGCCCCTGATCACGCCGGCCGCGACCGCGGGCGCGATCTATGTCATACGCAACCCGCTCGATGTGGTTTTGTCCTTCGCGAACCACTACCAAACCGACACCGATTCCGCGATCGACATGATGTGCGCCGAGCGCTGCGTGATGCCACCGGTTCCCGGTCAGCTCGAGCAAGTTTTGCTCGATTGGTCGGGCCATGTGCGCTCCTGGATCGAGGCGCCGGACATGAACCTGCACGTCATGCGTTATGAAGACATGTCCCGCACTCCCTACAAGACCTTCGCCGCTCTATCCCGGTTTCTCGGCTTGCCGGAGGAAAAAGACAGGATCCGCCGCGCGATCCGGTTCAGCTCGTTCAAGGAAATGAAAAAGCAGGAAAAAGCCGGGGGCTTCGTCGAGGCACGCCCGGATGGCAAGGCGAAATTCTTTCGCGAGGGAAAGACCGGCAGTTGGCGCGCGGATCTGACCGAAAGCCAAATCGCGAAAATTATCGAGGCGCATCGGGAGATCATGACCAAGTTCGGTTATGTGTCGCCGGACGGAGCGCCGATTGAGTGACGTTCAGGCGGTGCGCCTAAGAAGAAAAATTCGAACCACGAAGACACAAAGGACACGAAGGAAAATAGATTCTTCTTCGTGTCCTTTGTGTCTTCGTGGTTGATTGACTTTTGGTAACACGGTACGGGCGCCAAGAATGACTGCACCCAATCCCGAATCCATCGCCGCTAATTTGACCGAGGTGCGCGCTCGCATTGCCACGGCTGCGCGCGCCGCCGGGCGCGATCTAGCCGGCATTGCGCTGGTCGCAGTTGGCAAGACCCACGGCGCGGACGCCATCGAGGCCGCGCTTGACGCCGGTCAGCGGAATTTTGGCGAAAACCGGGTCCAAGAGGCCCAAGGCAAGTTCCCGCGCTTGAAAACCGCGCACCCCGATCTGGTTCTGCACCTGATCGGCCCGTTGCAAACCAATAAGGTGCGGGACGCCGTGGCCCTATTCGACGTCATCGAAACCTTGGACCGGCCAAAACTGGCGCGGGCTCTGGCCAAGGAGACGGCCGAAACCGGCCGGCAGCTAGAATATTTCGTCCAAGTGAACACGGGAGAGGAGCCGCAAAAGGCTGGCGTATTGCCGCGTGAGGCCGATGACTTCGTCGCCTTCGCGCGCGAGGAGCTCGGTCTGCGGGTGACCGGCCTGATGTGCATTCCGCCGTTGGACGAGGAGCCGGCCTTGCACTTTGCCCTCCTGGCCGGCATGGCGGAGCGCAACAAACTGCCGCACCTGTCCATGGGCATGAGTGCGGACTTCGAGACGGCGATCCGTTTTGGCGCGACGCACGTGCGTGTTGGCACCGCGATCTTCGGCGCGCGGGAACCGCGATGAGCGCCCCACGGGAACCGCGATGAGCGCCCGCATCGATGCCGTCATCTTCGACCTGGACGGCGTCTTGTGCGACTACGATTTTGCCGCCCGCCTGGATCATATGGCGCGCCTTAGCGGGCGGGCGGCCCCCGATATCCGCGCTGAAATTTTCGAATCCGGCTGGGACGACTTGAGCGATCGGGGCGAGATCGATACCGCGGCGTATCTGGCCGGCTGCGTCGCGCGCCTCGGCGTCGAAATGTCGGGCGCCGATTGGCTTAAGGCGCGCGCCGCCGCCATGACGGCGCGCCAGGACGTGCTCGCGATCGCCCGGTCCTTGGCGGCGCGCTTGCCGGTCGCGGTCTTCACCAACAACAACCGGCTCTTGGCCGAAAACCTGTCCGAGATCTTGCCCCAGGTGCCGGAGATATTTGGCGCGCATGTCTATTTCTCCGCCGACTTGGGGCACGCCAAGCCCGATCCGGCGGCCTATCTAGCCGTTATGGCGCGGCTGGGCGTGGCGGACCCTGGACGCACGCTCTTCATCGACGACCAGATGGATTACGTTGCCGGCGCGAAGCAGGCCGGTTTGAAGACTCACCTCTTCAGGGACGCGGGCGCGCTGCGTGCTGACCTAGTTGCTTTAATGGGTCAGGCTTGGCCGTCATCCAGGTAAAAGGGTCCGGGCCGGGAATGCAATTCCTCGTAATGGACGAGCGCCGGTTCCCCTAGGGTGCAAGCGTCACCGTCCCGCCAGGCCCATTCGCCCCGGTCGCAATTCGCCGCCGTCACATACCCGTTGAGATAGGCTCGCCGGTCGATAGGCGCGTTGTTGGGTCCGCTGCCATGAATAGTGCACAGATGCCAGAAGGCGAGGTCGCCGGGGGCGAGCTCCAGATGGACCAGTTTGCCGGGATCCAACCCCAGGGCCAACAGATCGGTTTCACTCATGTCCGCGTCCATGATGCGCCCGCGTTCGGGGAAGGCGAGCGGACCGAGCTTATGGCTGCCGGGATAGACCGTCAGGCCACCGTTGTCTGGGCCCTGGGGATCGACGGCAATCATGGTCTGGATATAGGAATTCCCGGCGTCGCGGTAGGCCGCGGCGGGCCGGCGAAAGTGGATATCCTGGTGGTATCCGAAATCGACCTTGGCCGCTCCCGGGGGCTTCCAGTGCATCTGATTGATGATCTGTTTCAGATCCCGGCCAATGAGCGGCGCCAGGATGTTAAGTAGACGCCCATCGGTCCGATAGGCCGCCAGGACCGGGTCGATATAGGCCGGCCATTGAACGAAACGCACGATGCGATCCAGAGCAGGGTCGGGCGCGATCTGAAAAAAAACGTTCCGGTCCCGGTACGACGCTTGATGGGCAAGGCCTTGGGTATAGATCCGGTCGAAGGCTTCGGCGAGGGCCGTGACATCCTTGGGGCCGAAGACTCCCCTGACCACGGCATAGCCCAGCTCGCGGTATTGCGCCAAGGCGTCAGCAGACGCCTTGGCGTTTGAGACCTTCGCGGTTTCCCGCACATCATCGGGCACTTAGGGGTCCCTCTCGGTCGTCTAGCCAGTGTTGCTGGAGACCTATACTGCCTCAATACCCCCAAATTCTCGCTAACGAGAGCCCTATACGTTCGCTGAATTCCGGGCCGCGTCCCGCGCGCTACACCTGAATCGCGCTTAGCCAGACGTCGTGCTTGTTGCACATGCTGACCGCGTAAACCGCGTTCTGCAGATTCTTGATATCGTGATCGGTGATCGGCGTGTCTTTTTCCGGATCGAACAAAACTTCGCGGACGAACTGGAAATTCTCGTCCAGAATCATGTGCTTAACGATGTAGTGAACCCAGCCGTCCATGGGGTGCGGCGTGGTGACCTGTATGGTTCCGCCATTTCGCTCGATGCGCGGGCTATGGCCTTTCGCCTTCTTGGCCCAACGCCCAGGGGATTCCAGGGTGTAGTAGAGTCCGCCCGCCAGGGGTGTTTTGAAAGGATCGAAGCTGGTTGCTGCAGCCTGCGCTGCGCGTGGCACGACGATGCCGGCGGCGGTCCCGACTAGGCCAAGGCGAACAAAGTGACGACGATTCATGAACGATCTCCCATTTTCGCGAATTCGCTGATCCATTGGTTGAGGCGGTTCCAAGGCGTAAAGCCAGCGCCGGACCCCAACACCTCGCATCATGTCCTAGTGTGAAACCGCGTGCAACGAACAGTCGCCGCGCCTGTCCCAGCAAAAAGTGGGATAGCACAGGCTGTGCTCACCAATCGAATTTGTGGTATCGGAGCCACGAGAATCATGTGGCAAAGCGATTCCGGGCAATTGGTGGAGCCGAGGAGGATCGAACTCCTGACCTTCGCATTGCGAACGCGACGCTCTCCCAGCTGAGCTACGGCCCCATCGTGGCCTAAAGGCCGGGCATCCACGTGGCATGAAAAGCGCACGGCGGCCCGGTCAGGCGGGCGGATAATGAGAACATGCGCCCCGTCGTGTCAAGCGCGCCAAACCCTCGATCAAAGGAAACTCTTGCCACCCTGAAGCGGTAAAATTCCGCGGTCCACCCGGTCCGCCCCTACGTGCCGTGCGGCTTGTCTCGCTCCGCCCGCGCCGCTAGGCTAGCCGCCGTTCCGACGGGGCGCTTACCGCCCGCGCCCCAACTCACTTCGATAGGCGATGCGATGATCATTCTAGGCCCGCTTTTGAGCATTCTGATTATCGCCATCGACCTTTATGTCTGGGCAATTATCATCTCGGCGGTGCTGACCTGGTTGGTCCACTTCGGCGTGGTGAACACGCGCAATCAATTCGTTTCCATGGTCGGCGAGTTTCTTTGGCGTTTGACCGAGCCGGCATTGCGGCCGATCCGTCGTTTCGTGCCCAATCTGGGTGGGATGGACATTTCGCCGGTGGTTCTGATCCTGCTGCTAATTTTCGTGAAGATGGTGATCGGCAACGTTCATCTGTCCTTGATGCGTGCCAGCTATTGAGCGCATAGACTCTGCGCCGTTCAAAGCGGCTGAAGGTGGTGTGCGTGTGGCGTTGCGGGTACAGCCGGGCGCCGGGCGGAACGGCGTCGACGGTGTCGCGGCCGGCGCCGACGGATCGCCGGTCCTGAAGCTTCGGGTGACCGCGCCGCCCGAGGACGGCAAGGCGAACGCCGCCGTTATCAAGATCTTGGCCAAGGCCTGGAAGGTGCCCAAAGGCAGTATCGAGATCACCGCCGGGGCAGGTGGCCGGAACAAGACCGTGTTGGTCGCTGGCGATCCCACGGCGCTAATGCGCCGGCTGCGCGATTGGTTGGCCGGGATCGAGGCCTGGTGAGCCATTCGGCCGTGTCGGTCCGGCATCGATAAGTGGCGGGGCCTGAACGGTGCCGCAGCGGTAGCGATGGCAAGCCTAGATGAGATTGGCGTTGTTTTAGACAAGAGGAAATTTTCGAATGTCCGAGGACAAGATTATCGATGGCAAAGCTTTCGCCGCCGGCCTGCGCGAGCGGATTGGGCGCGAGGCCGCCCGGCTCAAGGCGGAACACGGCCTGGTCCCCGGCTTGGCCGTGGTCCTAGTCGGCGAGAACCCGGCCAGCCAGGTTTATGTCCGCAACAAGGCCCGCCAGACTGCCGAGGCGGGCATGCGCTCCTTCGAGCACAAGCTGCCGCCCGAGACCAGCCAAGACGAGCTGTTGAATCTGGTCGAGAAGCTCAACAACGATCCCGCCGTGAACGGGATATTGGTTCAACTGCCCCTACCCGACCAGATCGCCGAGCAGGCGGTGATCGATGCCATCGACCCGGCTAAGGATGTCGATGGTTTCCACGTCATCAATGTCGGCCGTCTCTCGACCGGCACCACGGGGGCGAGCGCGCCTCTGGTGCCCTGCACGCCGCTCGGCTGTATCATGCTGCTCAAAAACCGTCTGGGCAGTCTGTCCGGCTTGAACGCCGTTGTGATCGGCCGCTCCAACATCGTCGGCAAGCCGATGGCGCAGCTTCTCATCAAGGAAAGTTGCACGGTGACGGTGGCCCATTCGCGCACGCGCGATTTGCCGGCGGTGGCGCGCGCCGCCGATATCCTGGTCGCCGCCGTTGGACGGCCGGGAATGATCAAGGCGGACTGGATCAAGCCCGGCGCGACCGTAATCGATGTCGGCATCAACCGGGTTGAGGGAGAAGGCGGGAAGTCGCGTATCGTCGGCGACGTCGATACCCAAGCCGCCATGGCGGTCGCCGGCGCGATCACTCCGGTACCTGGCGGGGTCGGCCCCATGACCATCGCCTGCTTGTTGGCCAACACCCTGACCGCCGCCTGCCGCCAGGCGGGCATCGAGCCCCCGGTGTTGTAAGACCGGCCGCGATCAAGGAGCTTCAGGTTTGGCCTGGCGCCGGTACCGGCCGCTCACGATCAGCAGCAAATACCAGCCAATCCCGATCGTCTCATAGAGAGCGTAGCGCAGCCACTCCCCAAACGGCGCCTCGCACCAGGGCCAGGGGACGGCGCTGCCCCGCACCTGTACGCCGGCGCTTCGAAACGCCAGCAAAGCGCGTGGAAGATGCAAGGAGTCTGTCACGACCAGGGCTGTGCGCCAACCCTCGCCACGCATGATCCGGGCTGAGAAGAGGGCGTTCTGGAGGGTCGAGTGCGAGTCCCGCTCCAGCACCAAGCACTCGCGCGGCACCTTCGCCGCCAGCGCCTGCTCGCACATGACGTCGGCTTCAATCCGTCGCCGCCCGCCGCCGCCGCTTAACAGGATTCGCTCGGCCCGGCCGGCTTCGAACAGGTGAATGCCCTGCGCCGTGCGCCGTTTCAAGGCCGAATCGGGTCCGCCAAGGATGACAACGACGTCGAAATTTCGATCGGAACGCGCCATCACAGTGCGCCGGCATAGGTGTCCAGGCGCGCAAGCTGGGCGTTCTTTTCTTCCCGGCTCAGGAACGCCGCTTCGAAGGAGTTGCGCGCCAGGGTGACGATCTCTTCCTTGGTAAGGCTCAGGGCTTCCTGCATGGCGAGGTAGTTGTCGTTTACGTAGCCGCCGAAATACGCCGGGTCGTCCGAGTTGACCGTGACGACGAGCCCCTTGTCGAGCATAGTCTTCAAGGGGTGGGCCTTGGCCTCCGCGACCACGCGCAAGCGCAGGTTGGACAGCGGACAGACGGTCAAGGGCACGCGTTCGCGCACCAGGCGTGCGACCAAGTCTTCGTCGTCGAGGGCGCGGTTCCCGTGGTCGATGCGCGCGACATGCAAGAGATCCAAGGCCTCGCGCACATAATCGGCCGGGCCTTCCTCGCCGGCATGGGCGACGCAAAGAAAGCCCGCGTCGCGCGCCCGGGCGAAGACCCGTTCGAACTTCGACGGCGGGTGACCGACTTCGGCGGAATCCAGGCCGATGCCGGCGATGCGATCCTTGTGCGCCAGCGCCGTATCCAGGGTTCGTTCCGCGTCCGCTTCCGGCAGGTCGCGCAAGAAACACATGATGAGCTTGCTCGTGAGCCCAAGCTCGCGCTCCCCCTTTTTCAGGGCGCGCCAGATGCCGTTGAGGGCGGTCTCGAAGGGGACGCCGCGCTGGGTATGGCCTTGCGGGTCGAAAAAAATTTCCGTGTGGCGCACGTTGTCGGCGTGCGCGCGTTTCAAATAGGCCCAGGTCAAGTCGGCGAAATCCGGCTCCTCGCGAAGGACCTTCATGCCCTGGTAGTAGAGGTTCAGGAAATCCTGCAGGTCGGCAAAATCATAGGCCGCTTTCAAGGCTTCGACCGAGTCATAGGGCAAGCCGATATTGTTCCGCTTTGCGATCGCGAACATCAACTCAGGCTCGAAAGTGCCCTCTATGTGCAGATGCAGCTCGGCCTTGGGCAGGCAGGCGATGAAAGATCTCATCTGGGTCCCCGGACGGTCGCGACGCCTGAACTATATGGGATATTCGGGCCGCCGCCAAAAGCCCCTTGCGCGCCCGCAGTCCCGTATGAGACCAAGGCCGCCATGGCGGAAGCAATCGAAATCCTGCACGACGAAGCGGAGATTGCCGCGCGCGTCAAGGTGCTGGCGGGCGAGATCGGAGAGGCTATCCAGGGCGATTTCACCATCGTCGGCATCCTCAAGGGCAGCTTCGTCTTCGTGGCCGATTTGGTGCGCGCCCTCGACGCCTTGGGCCGCCGGTCGCGAGTCGATTTCATCCGTCTGAGCAGTTACGGGGCGGCAAAGAGGAGCTCCGGTGAAGTGCGCCTGGCCGGCGCCGCCCCCGCCGGCATTGCCGGGCACAAGATCCTGCTGGTCGACGATATCGTGGATACCGGCCGCACCTTGGTCTATGCACGCGAGCTTTTGCAAGCCCAGGGCGCCGCGGACGTCTGGACTTGCGCTTTGATCGACAAACCCAGCCGGCGGGAGGTTGCCTTCACCGCCGATTTTGCCGGGTTCCAAGTGCCCGATATTTTTATCGTCGGCTACGGCATCGACTACGCCGAGAACTATCGCCACCTGCCCTATATCGGCAAGATCGATTGAGCGCTCACTAGGCCACGCCCGGTGCCGCGGCGAGGCGAATCACCCCCTTGACCGGGGCGCGAGGATCGACCGGCTTGCCCTTGCGCAGAATTGCGATCTGGCCCTGGCGCGCGAGGCTCAGGGCCTGTTGCTTGACCGGCTTAAGATAGCGCCGCCAGGCGTCCGGCGGGTCGCTCGGTTTGGCTTTTGCTTCGGCGAGGGCGCGGGCCACGGCTTCCGGGGCGATCGACTTGCCCGGCGGCAAGGCGGCGACGAGCGTTAGGATCGTTTCAACGGCGGGATCGTTTTGTGCTGGCGCGGCGGCATCGTCTGTCATCATGGCGGGCGTGATAGCACAAAAACCGGCTGAGTCCCCGGGCAAAGCGCCCAACCCAGCCTCCTGCTAAAATCTGGACGGGCTTAGGCTTTGCGAGGATAATTCACCGGCATGTTGACGGGAACCCTCGATTCGCTTGTGGCCGCGATGGCGATGTTCGTGGCCAGCCACTTCCTGCTGTCCAGCCGGCCGCTGCGCGAGTCTTTGGTCCGGATCCTGGGAGAACGCGGCTTCCTCATTGCCTATTCCGCCGTTGCCCTTGCCGTGTTCGCCTGGATGTTGAGAGCCTACGGCAATGCGCCGGAAATATCGGTATGGGTCCCAGTACCCCTGCTGCGCTGGGTTCCGATTGTAACTCTGGCGATCGCCTGCATCCTTCTTGTCACCAGCGTCACGACGCCGAGCCTGACCCGGCTTGGGGGCGACCGGGCAGCGAGCGCGGGCGGACCGGGAAATCCGTCTCCGGGCATTATCAGCGTAACGCGTCATCCGGGCCTGTGGGGTATCGCGCTTTGGGCCCTGTCGCACCTGGCCGCGAACGGCGACGCGGCGGGCATGATCCTGTTTTCTGGGATATTGATCCTGTCGTTTGGCGGCATGGCTCACATAGATCAACGTCGCGAGGCGAGCTTGGGCGGCGCCTGGGGCCCGACCAAACTAACCACCAGCGTCATCCCCTTCGCCGCCATTCTCAGCGGCCGCACGCGCTTGGACTGGAAGGGTATCGGCTGGCAGCGCCCGCTCGGCGGCCTGGCTCTCTATGCCGTTTTGATCTTTGCCCACCCCTGGATCGCGGGCGTCGCGCTGGTGCCGGGCTAAAGCGCCAGTTTCATGCCTTCGTGGCTGGCGACAAAGCCGAGCGATTCGTAGAAGCGGTGCGCGTCGCCGCGCGCTTTGTCGGTGGTCAGTTGAACCAGCTGGCAATTCTTTTCCCTGGCCCGCGCGATGGCCCATTCGAAAAGCGCGCGGCCTAGACCCTGACCGCGCAGCGCCGAGGCGACGCGCACCGATTCGATTAGCGCGCGCGTGGCGCCCTGGCGCGACAGGCCCGGAATAATGGTCAGTTGCAGACAACCCACGACCGCGCCATCCTGCTCCAGCACCGCGATTTCGTTGTTGGGATCGCGCTCTATCGCCGCGAAGGCGTCGCGGTAACAAGCCGCGAGAGGCTCGCTGGTGTCCTCGCGGCCGCGCCCCAGTCCATCGTCGGCGATCAGCCGTAGGATGGCGGGAAGGTCGTCTTGCGCCGCGAGCCGGATAGTCGCTTGAGCGATCACAGCGACAACTTCATGCCTTCGTGGTCCGCCGCAAATCCGAGAGACCTGTAAAAGCGAATCGCTTCGGCGCGGCCTTTGTTGACCGCCAATTGGACGAACTCGCAGCCGTTGTTTCGTGCATGCTCGAGGGTCCAGATCAAGAGGTCCCGGCCATGGCCTTGGCCCCGCAAGTGCGAAGCCACCCGCACGCCCTCGATCCAGCCGCGCCGTGCGCCGAGGCGGTCGAAGCCAGGAAAGATCGTGATCTGTAAGCAGCCCACGCAGACGCCGTCCTGCTCCATAACCACGAGATCGTTGTCGGGGCTTGCAGCAATCGCCTCGAAGGCCCGTTTATATTTTTCGTTGGGCGGATCGGCTGGATCCTCTCTTTGCGCCCCTATGTTGTCGTCGGCGAGCAGGTGCACGATTGGGGGCACGTCGGCCCGCGCCGCCAAGCGGATGAGGGGAGCCTCGCGCATTGGTCCTCGCCTCTAATTCTCTCCCTGCCGCTTGAGCAGTCTCAGCCGCAGGGCGTTGAGCTTGATGAAGCCCTGAGCGTCGCGCTGGTCGTAGACCGTATCTTCTTCGAAGGTCACGTGCGCCTCGCTATAAAGCGAGTGCGGCGACTTGCGGCCCTCGACGATGACGTTGCCCTTGTAGAGCTTCAGGCGCACCGTGCCGGTCACATTCCGCTGGCTGCGGTCGATCAGGGCCTGGAGCATTTCGCGCTCGGGCGCGAACCAGAAGCCGTTGTAGATCAACTCCGCGTAACGCGGCATGATCTCGTCCTTCAGGTGCGCGGCGCCACGGTCGAGCGTGATCGATTCCATCGCCCGGTGCGCGGCAAGCAGCACGGTGCCGCCCGGCGTCTCGTAAACCCCGCGGCTTTTCATGCCGACAAAGCGGTTTTCGACCAGATCGAGGCGCCCGATGCCATTGGCCCCACCCAACTCGTTCAAACGGGTCAGCAGCGCGGCGGGCGAGAGGCGCTGGCCGTCTACGGCGACCGGATCGCCCTTTTCGAAGGCGATCTCGACCAGGGTGGGCTTATCGGGCGCGGCCTCGGGCGAAACGCTACGCGAATAGATGTACTCCTCGGGCGCGGTCCAGGGATCTTCCAACACCTTACCCTCGGCCGAGATGTGCAGAAGGTTGGCGTCGACCGAGAACGGCGCCTCGCCCCGCTTATCCTTGGCGATCGGGATTTGGTGTTTCTCCGCGAACTCGATCAGCTTGGTGCGGCTGTTCAGGTCCCATTCGCGCCAGGGCGCGATCACCTTGATGTCGGGCTTGAGCGCGTAATAGCTCAATTCGAAGCGTACCTGGTCGTTGCCCTTGCCGGTCGCGCCATGGCACACGGCGTCGGCCCCGGTTTCCTCCGCGATCTCGATCTGGCGCTTGGCGATCAAGGGCCGGGCGATCGAGGTGCCGAGCAAGTAGACGCCCTCGTAGAGCGCGTTGGCGCGGAACATCGGAAAGACATAGTCACGCACGAAGGTTTCGCGCAGATCCTCTATGAAGATCTGTTTGACGCCGGACATCT
The DNA here is from genome assembly GCA_021776115.1 of Kiloniellaceae bacterium. GTDB lineage: Bacteria > Pseudomonadota > Alphaproteobacteria > Kiloniellales > J153 > JAJFGN01. Next base: position 75,378 of record JAJFGN010000039.1, read on the forward strand.
CGGCCTTGCGCCGGGCCGGCTCCAGTTCCTCGCCCTGGCCCAAGTCGGCGGTGAAGGTCACGACCTCGCAGTCGTAGGTCTCCTTCAACCATTTCAGGATGACCGAGGTATCGAGACCGCCCGAATAGGCCAGCACGACCTTCTTGATATCGCTCATGGGACGCCCCTGCCCTTGGGTCCGCGGTGGGTTGAAATCGCGGCGGAGTATCCGCGAAAACCCCGGTCCAGGGCAAGGTTACGCCGCGCCCAGACCCTCACCTTGGGGAAAGTTTCGTTGCATTGCCGCGCTTCGCGGCCTACATGCCCAGAATTGGGCTTTAGTTGGCGAATTTCAGCGTTCGAAGGAGATAGATCATGTCGCAAGCCGCCTTGGGCAGTACCGTCAAGGTCCACTACACGGGCACCTTGAGCGATGGGTCGGAGTTCGATTCGTCCCACGGCAGCGAACCCTTGACCGTCACCATAGGTCAGGGCGACTTGATCCCCGGGTTCGAGGACGCGCTGCTCGGCATGCTGGCGGGCGACACCAAGAACGTGACCATAGCGTCCGAAGACGCCTATGGCCCGCACCGCACCGATCTCATGCAGGAGGTTGAGCGGGCGCAGCTTCCGCCCGAACTGGAACTGGAGGTTGACGGCGCCGTCCTCGTACAAGGCCCCGGCGGCGAACCTATGCGCCTGACGGTCCGGGCCTTGAGTGAGGAGACGGTCACGCTGGACGCAAACCACCCCCTGGCCGGCCAAGACCTGAACTTCGCGCTGGAGCTCATCGAGATCGTCTAGGCGCTAGGCCGTCGCCGGTTCGCGCTCGCTTTTCTTTAGACGCTGGCTGGCGCTTTTTAGCTGGCCGCAAGCGGCCAGGATGTCGCGCCCGCGCGGCGCGCGTACCGGGGCCGAGACACCGGCCGCGAACAGAGTATCGGAAAAGACCGCAATGTCTTTGGGTTTCGAGCACTCGTAGGGCGCACCGGGCCAGGCGTTAAAGGGGATCAAGTTAACCTTAGCCGGGATGTCTTTGAGCAGCTCGACCAGCGCGCGCGCGTCCTCGACGCTGTCGTTGATGCCGCGCAGCATGACGTATTCGAAGGTGATGCGCCGGGCGTTGTGCGTGCCCGGATAAGCGCGGCAGGCGTCGAGTAGCTCGGCGATCGGGTACTTTTTGTTCAAGGGCACGATCGCGTCGCGCACCTCATCGCGCACGGCGTGCAACGACACCGCCAGGTTGACGCCTAGCTCCGCACCGCAACGCGCCATCATGGGCACGACGCCGGAGGTCGAGAGCGTGATCTTGCGCCGCGAGAAGGCCAGACCCTCCGGGTCCATGGCGATCTTCATCGCCGCGGCGACGTTCTCGAAATTGTACAAGGGTTCGCCCATGCCCATGAGCACGATATTGGTGATCTTGCGGTCCTCGCTGGAAGCCGGCCATTCGCCGACTTCGTCGCGCGCCAACATGATCTGGCTCACGATCTCGGCCGCCGACAGGTTGCGCACCAGGCGCTGAGTGCCGGTGTGGCAAAAGCGGCAGGTCAGGGTGCAGCCGACCTGGCTGGAAATGCATAGCGTGCCGCGCTCTTCCTGCGGGATGAAGACGGTCTCGACCTCTTGCCCATCGGGAAAGCGCAAGAGCCACTTGCGGGTTCCGTCCGAGGATATCTGCGCCGACGCGATGCTGGGCCGGTCGGCCGCGAAGTGCTTCGCCAGAAGGCTACGGAACGGCTTGGAAAGCGAGGTCATGGCCTCGAATTCGGTCGCGCCCCGGTGGTAAATCCAGTGCCACAACTGGCGCGCCCGGAAGTCCGGCTCGCCCAGGGCACTCACCGCTTCCTCCATCTCGGCGCGCGACAGGCCGATCAGGTTCCGGGGCCCCCCGGCCAAAGGGGCTGGGGGGGCGAAATATTGCGTATGGCCGGTTCCGCTCATAGGGGACTAGATAAGCCGTGGTGGCGGGCCGGGCAAGCGGCCATGGCCCCGCCCCTTCCCGTCTGGCCCCGTCCCGTCTGGCCCGGCTCGGCTCGGGCTTCATATTGCCATGGGGCATCCACATGCCTAAAAGAAGGCTGAATTCCGGCACCGAAACCTGGCAAGCGTCCGGTAAGGGCCCATTTGGAGAGCAGGAGCAAATCCTCTCTTCCCTAGGAGACGACCTCCCGCCCCACCTTCGGGCGTGCCCAGCACGCCCGAAAACATAGCGATAATAATGACCGACACCCTTGTTTCATCGACGCAGACGGTGCGTCTGCGGGCCCCGGCGTTGCTCGCGCTCTATGCGTTTGCCGGTTTCATAAGCGTGCGTCTGATTCTTGCCGCGCGTGTAGGAAGCGTTAGCTTCCCAGACGCCCCGGCGGTGTTCCTGAAGGCTTTTGCCCTTGGCCTTTATAGCGACGTCGCCGTCGCCTTGATCCTGGCGATGGTGCTGCGCGCGCCCTTCGCGTTGCTCTCACGATTCGGACGCCGCTCCTGGGTTCGCAAGCTCGGGCATGCGTTCTTTGTCGCGATGGCCGGGGTTATCGCCTTTGGTTGGGTCGCCGAGATCTTTTTTTGGGAAGAATTCGATTCACGATTCAACGGGGTTGCCGTCTCCTACCTGATTTTTCCGCGCGAGGTCATCGGCAACCTCGAGGAATCGTTCCAAGTTTCGCTTTATCTGCCGCTGTTCGCGCTGTTCGCCGCGGCGTATTGGTGGTTTGTCCGCCGGCGATTGGCGAAGGTACTTAGCTATCGCGACGGGACGGGCACCCGGCTCAAGCGCCTGGGCGCGGCCGTGGCGCTTGGCGGCCTCGGCGTCGCCATGCTCTACGCCGAGCCCGGTGTTCTGCTCAAGAACCGCGAGCTCGACCAGCTCGCGCGCAATGGCCTGCAGACAATGGCCTCGGCGGCCTTGACCAACGATGCCGAGTACGACGGCGTCTTCCCGGGCATGCCGCGTGACCAGGCCTTGCAGGTCCTGCGCGCCATGGTGGGGCAGGACAACACCACCTTTATCGAAGCGCCCGGGACGTCGCCGGTCATGCGCCGCGTTGTCAACGGTCCGGATGAGAAGCGCCTTAACATCGTCATGGTGACCGAAGAAACCTACGGGTCGGGTTTTGTCGACAGCCTCGACAACCCCCTTGACGTGCCTCTCTCGCCGGAGCTCGATCGCTTGGCGGCGGAAGGTCTGTTCTTCACCAACATCTATGCCCAAGGCGACCGCACGGTGCGCGGCCTCGAAGCGACGGAAACCGGTTTCGCCGCCATCCCCGGAATCTCAACCGCCCGGCGGCCGGGCTCCGACGGTATGATGTCGTTGGCGCATCTCTTGAACCAGCGGGACTACGAGACCGGCATCCTTTATGGCGGGCGCAACACATTCGACAACATGGGCAACTTCTGGCGCGGGATCGATTATACCAACGTTTGGGATCAACGCGATATTCGCCACGAGAGCTTCTCGACCATCTGGGGCGTTTCCGACGAAGACCTCTTCACCGAAGCGTTGCGTCGCGTCGATGAAATGACGGCGAAGGGCAGCCCGGCCTTTCTGACCTTGATGACGGTCTCCAACCACCGGCCCTACAAGTTTCCCCAGACCAACGTGAAGTGGGACGACCGGGTTGGAAATATAGAGAACACGGCCCGGTACGCGCAGTGGGCCTTCGCCGACTTCGTCGAACGGGCGCGGGCCAAGCCTTGGTTCAAGGACACGGTCTTCGTTTTCGTCGCCGACCATAGCGTTAAGATCAACGGCGCGGCGCGGGTGCCAGTCAACTCCTTCCGGATCCCGATGCTGTTCTATTCCCCGGCGAATATTCCACCGCAAAAGGTCGAAACGCTGGGCGCGCAGATCGACCTCATTCCGACCTTGCTTGGCGTGCTCGGCTTTAGCTACGACAGCCCGTTTTTCGGCCGCGACCTGATGCGGGTGCCGAAAGACGGCGGCCACTTCGCCATAGCGCACAACTTCTCCGTCGCCTTTGGGCGCCCCGGCCATGTCGTGGTGCTTCAGCCCAATGGCCGGGTCGAAGGCTATACCTTCTCGCTCGACACCAAGACGCTCACGCCCGAGGACCCCGACGCTACCACCCTAGAGATGGCGATCGCGCAAACCCAGGAGGCTCACCGCGCCTTCTATACCGGCCAGTATCGCTGGCGCTAAGTGCGGCTTTCCAGGCCGGAAATGTCTAAAGCCCACAGGCCTTGTTGATCGCCTGATAAGCCTTAGTAAAGCCGCTTAGGGAATAGGTGTCGACCGTCTCCGTCCCGCGCGCGGAGACGCCTTTCACCACCATGCCGCGCCCCTTGATCATGGCGGCGACCAACGCGGCGTCGGCTTCTTTGTCTGGCGCCCAAGCGCCGTCGCCCTGGGTGAACAGCTTAAAGGTCTCGTCCTCGATAGTGACCTCGACCCAGGAATCCTTCTTATGCGCGTAACCCGCGACGAAGCTGACCTCGTCACGCCGGCTTTCGCTTGGCCTGTGGGTGACGATCGCGAAGACGTCGCCACGCTTAGTGTAATCGCCTTCGGATTTCTTAGGTGCGCTCGCGACGTAGCAGGCGACGTTTCCTTTTTCCGTGAATTGATAAGCGTTCCAATCCTCGAAGTCGCCCAGGCGCTGAATGCCCTGGCTGGCCGCCGGCGGGCTCCAAGCCACGAGCACCGCGAAAGCCACAGTGGCGGCAGTTGAAAGGGTCAAGCGAATTGGAAAAATCACAGCAAAAAATCTCCGGTTTTATAGCGGTCCGCGGCGACTGAGTTTAGTCAGAGCGGATCGCAGCTTTTTAATTTTCGTGGTTAGCCAACATCAGGCGGTTTCTTATCTTTCCAGGGCAGGACATGAATCGTCCGATACCGGGCCCTGTTCTGAGCAACTGCGGCCTGCCGGTCAAGCCTCCCCTTGCCGCCGGCGAATGACTTGCCGTCCGCGAACGTGCCGGGGTGGAGGTTCGGCCGGACCGCGTGGATTGATCGGCCGGCGGGCGAATTTACCCCGGGCGAGTTGGCGATCGTACATCAGAAGCGCACCGGCGACGCCAAGGTTAATGCAGAATTTTGTCGGGATCTTGACCAAGTGGTCGCAGCGCGCCGTCATCGCCGCCGACAAGGCGCCCCGCTCCGGCCCAAGGACATAAGCCGCGGCGCTGGGGTGGTGAAAGCTTGGCAGGTCGACGGCGTCGGGCGTGAACTCAACCCCGACAAGGGCGCAACCCCGCGGCAGCACCAGATCCTCCACTGTATCGTAGGTATAAAGCGGCAGGTGATTGGACGAGTCCGAGGTGTCCGAATGGCGCGTCTCGCGGGTCGAGACCGCCGGGGCGACGACGAAGAAAAAGCTCGCGCCGAAAGCATGGGCAGAGCGCATAAGATTGCCCAAATTCATGGGCTTGCTGATGCCCTCGACGCCGATGGCGAAATAACCGCGCATGGCCGGGAAACTTGCATGGCGCCGCTGTGCGGTGCAAGCTTGTTAGCGGTGGCGCGGGCTCCATAGGGGGTCCGCGCTGGCAGTTCGGAGACGATTTTTGACCCAAGTTCATACCCACGCGCTTGAGGGCGGTGGCGCTGAGGAGGTATCGACCGCGGCCTCCAATCCGGTTTTGGCCGAGGTCATGCGCGGTGGCATGGTGGAAAGTTGGCACCGGGCGTCCTTGGCCGTGGTCGACGCCGCCGGACACGTGGTGCTGAGCGCGGGCAACATCGAGGCGCCGGTTTATGGCCGCTCCGCGATCAAGCCTTTGCAGGCCCTGCCGCTGATCGAATCCGGCGCCGCCGAGGCTTTCGATCTGTCCGATGCCGAGGTTGCCCTGGCCTGCGCCAGCCACAGTGGCGAGGCGCGTCATGTCGATACCGTCGCCGCTTGGCTAAAACGAATGGGGTGTTCGGCTGACGATCTGGAATGCGGTGCCCACCTGCCCTACAACGAGGCGGCCATGATCGCCCTGCTGCGCAGCGGGGCGGAGCCAAGCACCCTGCACAACAATTGTTCCGGCAAGCACACCGGGTTCCTGGCCGTCGCGCGCCACACCGGCGTCGCAACCAAAGACTACATCAAACTCGAGCATCCGGTGCAGCAGCGTATACTAGGCGTGCTGGAATCCATGACCGGCTTGGATTTATCCCGGGCCGCGCGGGGCCTGGACGGTTGCGGTATCCCGGTGATCGCGATACCGCTGGGCAACACGGCGCTCGCCATGGCGCGTTTGGCCGACCCGCGCGATCAGCCCGAAGTTCGGCAAGCGGCCTGCACGCGGATCGTGCGCGCCATGGCGGCCGAACCTTTCATGGTCGCGGGTAGCGATCGTTATTGCACGCGGGCCATGAAGGTCCTCAACGGCCGCGCGGTCATCAAGACCGGCGCGGAAGGGGTTTATTGCGGCGCGGTGCCGGGTGAAGGACTTGGCTTTGCGATCAAGGTCGACGACGGCGCGGGCCGGGCTGCGGAGGCGGTCGTCAGCCGATTGCTAGAGCGCTTGGGTCTGATTAATGAAGCCGAAGTTAAGCTCTTGGCCCAGCCGCTTCGCAACCGCGCGGGCACGGTGACCGGGGAGGTTCGCCCGGCCCGGTCTTCGCCATTCTAGAGACCGTTCTCGCCGTTTCTATTTGACCGAGCGCAAATAGACCGGCAGGTCGAGCGACGGCGGTTCCGCGCCCGCGTCCTTAAGCAGGGCGTGAACTTGTCCGCGATGATGGGTTTGATGATTGAACACCGTCGCCAGCATTTGCCACACCGGCATGGTCCAGGGATTGCCTTTGCTGTCGTTGTAGGTGCAGTCGGCGGCAAGCGCGGCCTCACCGATGGCATCGACCTGGGCAACGATGCGGGCGTCCTCCGCCTCACGGGCGGCGCGCAGCTCGGTGAGGTCGTCGTGTAGCACCTGGTCCAGCTTGAGATCGCTGCGGCTGATCCCGTTCAGGCGGGGGAACCAGAGGTTATCGACGACCAGGAGATGATTCAGAGTTTTGAGGATCGAGCCGAAGTAAGCGGCGGGACGATTTTTGCAGCACTCTGCCTCACTCAAAAGCGCGGTAGCGTCATACACGGTGCGGTTCGCCCAGTCGTTGTAGCGGGCCAGGGTTTGAAAATGTGTCGCAAGCATCGTGTGTTTTCCGATCCGGGTTAGACGGGTTTCGAGAGGACCGGTTCCAGGCGGTCCAGGGCCTCTGAAAGGCGTGCGGTGGAGCTCGCGAAACACAGCCGCATATGACCTTCCCCGCCGGGCCCGAAGGCCGATCCGGGCGACAGGCCGACGTTGGTTTCCTCGAGGATTTGTTTGGCGTAGGCCAGGCTATCGCTCAAACCCTCGACCCTGAAAAAGGCATAGAACGCACCCATGGGCCGGGCCATGTGCACGCGCGGCAAGGCGGCCAAGCGTTGAAATACAAGCTCGCCGCCGCGGTGACAGCGTTCGACCGTCTCACGCACATAGTCTTCGCCGTCGCGAATGGCGGCCAAGCACGCGTATTGCTGGAAATGCGGCGCTCCCGAGGTGTTGAATTCGATCAAGCGGCCCAGGGTCTCGATGAAGGACGGCGGTGTCGTCAACCAGCCCATGCGCCAGCCGGTCATGGCCCAGGCCTTGGAAAAGCTGTTGACCACGATCAGTGGGTCCTCGGGCGCGCTGATTTCCAGAAACGACGGCGCCGCCTTGCGGCCGGTTTCCGGGCCCCCCGTTCCTGCACCGTCGAAAATGAAGCGCGCGTAGACCTCGTCGGCGATCATCCAGATGCCCCTGTCGCGGCACATCTCGAGGACGACGCTTTGTTCTTCGGTGCTCATGATCCAGCCGGTTGGGTTGCCGGGCGAGGCGATGAAGATCGCGCGCGTGCGCTCATCGAGCGCACCGGCGAGGCGGTCAAGATCGAGACGGAAACCACCGTCGGGCAGGTCGTCGAGCTGGACCGCGCGGACCACGCCGCCGGCAATCTGAATCGCTGACATGATGTTGGGCCAGACCGGGGTAACAACGACCACGTTGTCGCCGGGGCCGACCACGGCCTGTAGTACCATCATGATACCGCTCATCGCCGAGCAGGTGACGGAAACCCGCTCCTCCGCGCAATCGATGTCGTAAAGTCCACGCGTGTAACCGGCAATGGCCGCGCGCAGCTCTGGAATGCCGTGTTTGTAAGTATAGAAAGTCTTTCCTGCTTTCATGGCTTCGGTGGCGGCATCGCAGATGAAGGCCGGCGTCGGCTGGTCGCCCTCGCCAACCCACAACGCGATCAAGCCTTCGCGTCCCAGGCCAAGATCGAAAACTTGCTGAATGCGCGAGGTCTCCAGCGCGTCGATCTCGGGGCGCAAGGGGGCTGGCAAAGAGTTCATGTACGCAACTCCGGTAAATCCGCGTAAAGATCGAGCGCCTCGGGATTGGCAAGCGCTTCCTTGTTCTTGACCGGCCGGCCGTGGATCACGTCGCGCACCGCGAGCTCGACGATCTTGCCGCTCTTTGTGCGCGGGATGTCTGCGATCCGAATGACCTTGGCCGGCACATGACGCGGTGTGCAGCCTTGGCGAATGCGGGCTTTGACGCGCGCTGTCAGAGCCTCGTCCAAAGCGGCACCGGACGCCAGGCGCACGAAGAGAATGACGCGCGTGTCGCCGTCCCATTCCTGGCCGATCACGATGGCTTCCTCGATCTCCGGTAACCCTTCGACCTGACGGTAGATTTCCGCCGTGCCTATGCGCACGCCGCCGGGGTTCAGCGTCGCGTCCGAGCGGCCGTAGATGACCACGCCGTTATGCTCGGTCAACTCCACGTAGTCGCCGTGGCGCCAGATGTTGGGATAGGTTTCGAAATAGGCGGCCCGGTAACGCTTGTCGCCGGGGTCGTCCCAAAAACCGATCGGCATGGAGGGAAAGGGCCGGGTGCAAACCAGCTCGCCCTTTTGCCCGCGCACCGGCTTGCCGTCGTCGTTGAAGACCTCGACCGCCATGGCCAGGCAGCGCTTCTGGATCTCGCCGCGCCATACCGGGCCAATCGGGTTACCGGCGACGAAGCAGGCGACGATGTCGGTTCCGCCGGCGATGGAGGACAGACACAGGTCTTCCTTCACATGCTCGTAGACGTAGTCGAAGCCTTCCGGCACCAGGGGCGAGCCGGTCGAAGTCATCGTGCGCAGGGACGAGAGATCGTGGCTCGACTTTATATCGAGCCCGGCGTTCTTCAGCGCGTCGATATATTTCGCCGAGGTGCCGAATAGAGTGCAGTTCTCCTTCGCGGCGTAGTCCCAGAGGATATTGCCATCGGGATAAAACGGCGAGCCGTCGTAAAGCAGCAGAGTCGCCTCGCTGGCCAAGGCGGAGATCAGCCAGTTCCACATCATCCAGCCGCAAGTGGTGAAGTAGAACACGCGGTCACCCGGCTTTTCATCGCACAACAGGATGTGCTCCGAGAGATGCTTCAGAAGCGTGCCGCCTTGGCCGTGAACGATGCACTTGGGCTGCCCCGTGGTGCCCGAGGAGTACATGATGTAGAGCGGCGCGTTGAAGGCGATGCGCCGGAACGCGATTCTCTTGGCCGCGTGGGGCGCGATGAAGTCGTCCAGAGGGACAGCGCGTTCGATACCGGAAAGATCTGCCGCGCCGCCGACATAGGGCACGACCACGATGCGCGTCAGGCTGGGCAGTTTCGCCGCGAAGCCGCGGACCCGCGCCAGCGAATCTTGGCGCTTGCCGTTGTAGAAATAGCCGTCGGCACAGAATAGGACCTTGGGCTCGATCTGGCCGAAACGGTCGAGCACGCCTTGGACGCCGAAATCGGGCGAGCAGGACGACCAGACCGCGCCCAGCGCATTGGCGGCCAGGGCGGCCATGACGGTTTCGGGCATGTTGGGCATGAAGCCGGCGACCCGGTCGCCCTCCCCGACGCCCGCGGCCGCCAGGGCTTGGGTCAGGCGCGACACACCGTCGTAGAGCTCGCGGTGGGACAAGCGCCGCCTGACCTGGTCCTCGCCCCAAAAAACGATGGCGTCGGCCTCGTCGCGCCGGCGCAGAAGGTTCTCGGCGAAGTTCAGGCGCGCGTCCGGGAAGAATTGCGCGCCGGGCATCTTGTCGCCCTCGATCAAGACCCGTTCGCCGCGCGTCTCCGCGATCACGCCGCAGAAATCCCAAAGCGACAGCCAGAATTTCTCGATCTCCGCGATCGACCAATCGTAGAGCGTGTCGTAGTCGCCGCAGTCCACGCCCCAATCGGCCTTCACTTGCGACATGAAGGCGGTCAGGTTGGCCTCCGCGATGCGCTCCGGGGAAGCTTGCCAAAGCGGCGCGGTCATGGCTCTGCTCCGTTTCTTATCGCCTTAACTCCGGCGCCGTACGTTCGAGCGAACGGCCGCGACGTAAATCATATTCCACCGCAAGTATGGCCGAGCGCGGCCGCCCACTCCAGCCCCCCCGGCGCAACATTCCCGCATGGCAGGGTTGAGCGGATCCTATCTGGCCGCGACCGCGTTCCGGGCGTAGGGTTTATACCAAAGGTCGTTGATATTGACCCCTAGAGACGCTTTACCAAGGCTTTCGGCTAGGAGCGTGGGCTGGGGCGATGCGGGGCATCGGAACGCCCGCGCGACGCGGCCCGAAAGCCTTGGTAAAGCGCCGTTGCGGTCGCCTAGGCGATCTCTATGGGTCAATATCAAGGACCTTTGGTATAAGGCAAATGGCCCGTGACAGCGGTTTAGCCGCACGCTTCGACAGCATCCCGGCGCCGATTCAGGGCGCCCTTTACATGACCTTCGCCTCGGCATGCTTTGCCGTGATGAACGTGCTTATCCGCATGGCGGCGGCGGAGCTTGAGCCGCTGCAGATCGCCTTCCTGCGCAACTTCTTCGCGCTCACTTTCATGATGCCCTGGCTGCTGCGGGTCGGGCTGCAGGGTTTGCGGACCCGGCGGCTGCATCTGCACATTTGGCGCGGCCTCATCGGCATCGTCGCCATGGTGTGCTGGTTCACCTCGGTCGCGCGCCTGCCGTTAAGCGAGGCCGTGGCGCTCAACTTCACGGTCCCCTTGTTCGCGACCATCGCGGCCGCCGTGTTCCTGCATGAGGTCGTGCGCGCCCGGCGCTGGACCGCGACCGCCGTTGGCTTCCTGGGCGTCATCATCATCCTGCGCCCGGGCTTCATGGAATTTACGCCGCTCATGGCCTTGCCCATTGTCGCCGCTGCCTTCATGGCCGGCTCCATCAGCATCGTGAAGGCCTTATCCGATACCGAGGATGTCGCCGCGATCGTGCTTTATCAGAACCTGGTGCTGACGATCATTTCCGTCGTGCCCGCGCTTTTCGTTTGGCGCTGGCCCAGCGGCACGGTCTGGCTCTACGTCATCGGCGTCGGTTTCGTGGCGACCGTCGCCCACCTGGCCTTGACGCGCGCCTACACCAAGGCCGACGCCTCGGCCATCATCCCCTTCGATTACACGCGCCTGCCCTTCGTCGCGTTGCTTGCCTTCTTCCTTTTCGGCGAGACCGCCGACGTTTGGACCTGGGTCGGGGCCGGGGTGATCGCCGCCTCCTCCGTCTACATCGCGCGCCGCGAGGCTATTGTCGCGCGCGAGGCCCGGCGCGCCGCCAGCCGCGCCGCCGGCGAATCCGTGAAAGCGAGGCCGTAAGGGAATTCACCACAGAGACGCAGAGACACAGAGGAGCCCGCGATTTTTTCTCTGTGTCTCTGCGCCTCTGTGGTGAACCCTAATTGTTTTCGGAAAGACCGGCCTCGCCGCGCAGGCGAGCCAGAGCCGCGCGGGCCTTGTCGCGGTGTTCCTCGGTGATGTGCTTCCCGACGGTTTGAACCGCGATATAGAAAACCGTCGCGTCGTCGGTAAAGCCGAGGCCGGTCAGAAAATCCGGGATTACGTCGGTGGGAATGATGAAGTAGGCAAGCGCCCCCATGATCACGGCCTTGACCTGAATCGGCGTCGCCCGGTCCTCGGCGCAGAAATAGGCCGCGATCGCTTCCTCGACGAAGGGAACATAGGCGGCGACGCGGCGGACTTTGCGCCAAAATCCGCCCTCGACCTCATCCCGGTCGCGGTCGAAACGCTCCGGGTCGTAGGGTACCAGGGCCCGGCCGGGCGCATCGGAAGTTTCCGTATGTTTGGCGCCGTCGTGCATGACCTTGGATATGGGATGATCCGGCGCCGGGCGCAACACGCAACGTGCTGGCGGGAAACCGGCGGAAATCCGCCCTCGCCAGCGCCGGGACGGTCTGCTATAGAGCCCGCCGATTTCATAAGACCGCAAAGGGAGTCCGGATCCATGGATGTGCGAGGGCATGGGGCGATCGTAACCGGGGGCGGCTCCGGGTTAGGCGCGGAGACGGCGCGCGCCTTGGCCGGCGCCGGGGCCAAGGTCTGTGTGTTGGATGTCAACGCCGACGCCGTGGCCGCGGTCGCCAAGGAAACCGGCGGCTTGGGCCTGGTCTGCGACGTGGCCAGCGCCGAAGCGGCGGAAGCCGCGGTTGCCCAGGCGCGCGAGGCGCACGGCCCCTGCCGGGTTCTGGTCAATTGCGCCGGCATTGCGCCGGCCAAGCGCATCGTCGGCCGCAACGGCCCCATGGCGCTGGCCGATTTCGAGCAGGTTATCCGGATCAACCTGATCGGCAGCTTCAACCTGTTGCGCCTGGCCGCCGCCGACATGGTGGGGGCCGAGGCGCTCGACGACGGCGAGCGCGGTGTCGTTGTCTCGACCTCCTCGGTCGCGGCGGTCGAGGGTCAGATCGGTCAGGCGGCCTACGCCGCCTCCAAGGCGGGCATTACCGGCATGATGCTGCCCGCCGCGCGTGAGTTCGCCAAGGTCGGCGTCCGGGTCATGACCGTCGCGCCGGGGTTGATCGGCACGCCCCTGCTCTTGAACATGCCGCAGGAAGTGCAGGACAACCTGGCCGGCCAGGTGCCGTTCCCACACCGTTTTGGGACGCCTGGGGAGTTTGCCGGCTTGATCATGCATATCGTCGAGAATCGCATGCTGAACGGCGAGGTCATCCGCCTGGACGGCGCCATGCGCATGCAATGACCGCCTGAAGCGGCCTAGCCTGCATTTCCGAGGGTTTTGAGCCGCCTTTGGCGTTGAAGCGGCCGGTTTCGTGGGCCATCTTGACCTTGTACCGCCCGATTCGCGGCACCCGGCGATGCCACGCCTGGTTTCCATGAGAGGCCATGAGAGGATTGATGGCGCATCTGCACGATATTGGGCGATTCACGACGCCACCGGATTTGTCCGATATGGAGGCCTATGCGCGCGAGGCCTTCGCCACGATTCCGGACGAGCTGCGTCAATACCTCGACGAGGTTATCGTTCAGGTCCAGGACTTCCCCGACGACGAAACCCTTGAGGAAATGGACTGCGAGTCGCCCTTCGACCTGCTCGGCCTCTACCGGGGGGTGGCCATGGCGTATAAGAGCGCACAGGACAATCCCGAGGATATCGACACGGTCTATCTGTATCGGCGGGCCATCCTCGATTACTGGTGCGAGACCGGCGAGGATCTTGTCGATGTCGTGCGCCATGTCTTGATCCACGAGATCGGCCATCATCTCGGCTTGTCCGACGAGGACATGGAGCGCATCGAGGCAGAAGCCTAGACCGGTCTGTCTATACCGACCGGTCTGTTATCGAAGAATCAATCTTCCCGGGCAACGAAATCGAGAGATTGGCGGGCCGTGCGCAAGCCGAAGCGGCGCTTGACCGGTGTCTCCAGGAAGCGCCTGACCCCGGCCAGGACATCGCCGCACCCGGGAGCGGCCGGCGCGGCCAGGACCTCCTCGCGCGCGGCCATAAAGGTTTTCAGTTGGTGCGCGGCGACGATGTATTCGAACTGCCCGTGATCGAAGAGGCGGGCGGCGGTGGCCTCGAAGAAGACCGCCGGGTCCTCGACCCGCCAAGGGCTCGTGTCCAGATCCTTATCGACATAGGCCGCGTTGCGCCCGGCGAAGCAGGCCATCTGCAACAAACCTTGCGGCCAGAGAGCCGGGGTGCGGGTACACAGATGGCGGACGGCGTTGGCAAAGGTGATGCCGTGGGTGAAGTCGAGCCAGCCGACATTGTCGGAGACCGGTGCGTCGTTGCGCGCCTCGACCGCCCGGTCGAAATGTAAGAGGTTCCACCCGGCCGCCCCGAGGAGGGCGCCGTATAACCCCAGGGGATCGCCGGCGAAATCGAGGCAGCGCTCCAGCGCCGCGCGCACGCCGAGGCCGATGAAGTCGGCTGGCGTGGGAGTTTGCTCATTCTTATTTGAACCTGCCGCTTCCGGCCAGGCGCGAAGGACCCGCGCGTAGTCCTTGAATTCGGGGATCAGGTCTTCGCGCGTCGCATAAATCTGGGCGCGGACCAGCGCAAGGAGTAAGGGTTCCGTAACCCCAGGCCCCAGATGATCGATCGCTTGGCCGGTCTTCAGGGTATAGATCGCGGAATGGCCGAAATTGGCGTAGTGCGACAACGCGGCACCGGCCAAAGTCCCTTCAAGCTCCCGATAACTCAAGCCCTCGGCCAGGGCGCCGCGCGCCTGCGCGCAGGCCGCGGCTTCGTCCTCCGCCTCGATGGCCGCGGCCAGGGCCTCTGGATCGTAGGTCGCGACGCCCTGCGGGTAAGGATACGGTGGCCGACGCAGCGTATCCCAGGCCATGTGCCCCGCGACCTCAACCAGCGGTGCAAGAGAAAGAACCGGATCGCTACCGGCCCTCGAGGCGCGCAAGGTGAGCCAATCCGCCCCGGCGGCGTAAGCATGCGTGGTCCCGAATTCGAGCCGGTCGTGCGTCCAGCCAATCGCGGCGCGCAGGGCGTCCAGAGGATCGCGTCCGGCGCGCGTCAAACGAGCGATCTCGCGCGCCATGCGGTCGACCTCGTGATCGGGAAACGACTCGGCCAAGGCTTTTAGCGCCGCTTCGGCCCGCTCTGCCGCCGGCGGATCGCTGAGATCCAGCCACACCTTGCCTTCCGTCACCCGCACCGGATAACGGCGCAGGCGGTCGCCGCCAACCAGGGTTTCGCCGCTATCCAGATCGAATTTCCAATTGTGCCAGTTGCAGGTTAGGAGACAGGCGCCCGCGCCATCCTGGGTCAAGACGCCCTCGCTCAGGGGGTAACCTTCGTGCGGGCAGCGGTTATTGCAGGCATAGACATCCCCATCGTTATGGAACAGCGCGATCTGCTTGCCCCCCTGTTTGACGACCAGGCGCCCGCGTTCGCGTAAGCGCGCCAAGTCCGCGACCGGAACGTAGGAATCCTGGGCCGCCGCATCCGTCGCCGGTGACGCTTCTTTGGACCTCATGCTGCCCTCACACTTACTAAAGGATCTCCTATCGAAAAGATAACGCCAGGGCGTTTGTTTTTAAAGCAGATTCTTTATAAAGTCCGTGCCGGCAAAAGTATTTGGGGCGGGCGGTTATCCGATGGCCAAGGCGACCAAGATCCCAGAATCCGGCACCACGCGCCGGGGCTTGCTCGACTGCTTGAAACGCGGCGGCGCGCAAGAGGCGGGTGCGCTTGCCCAGCACCTCGGCGTCACCGCCATGGCGGTGCGTCAGCATCTCTATGCCCTGGAGGCGGAAGGCATCGTGGCGGCGACGCAAGAACCGCGCCCGCTCGGCCGCCCGGTCAAGCTCTGGGCCCTGACCGCAAGCGCCGAACCCTTTTTCCCGGACGGCCACGCGGAGCTGACGCTGGGCCTGCTCGACGCCATGGGCACGGCGTTTGGGGCGAAAGGCTTGGACAAGCTTCTGGCCGCCCGCACGAAAGCCCAAGGCCAAGCTTACGCCGCGCGACTCACGCGGCACAAAACCTTGAAGCGCCGTTTGCAAGCCTTGGCGGACATTCGTTCCGAAGAAGGCTATATGGCCGAGGTGCGCGCCACCGGACGCGGGCAATATCTCTTGCTCGAAAACCACTGCCCGATCTGTGCCGCCGCACAGGCTTGCCGGGGTCTATGCCGGAGCGAGTTGGATCTCTTCCGTGAGGTTCTCGGTCCGGGCGTGGATATCGAAAGAGTAGATCATATCCTAACCGGCGCCCGGCGCTGCAGTTACCGCGTGCGGCGCGCCGAGAAAATTTAGATATACTCGTTACGGCCTCGGTTATCCCCGACGCCTTTGTGGAGGAGTTGCACGTCTTGAAACGCGAGAGCCCGAATATTCTTATATTCATGAGCGACAACCAGCCGGCTGAACTGCTCGGCTGCTATGGCAATGACGAAATCCATACCCCGCATCTCGACGGGCTGGCGGGCGCCGGAATTCGCTTCGACAACGCCTTTTGCGTGAACGCGATGTGTTCGCCCTGCCGGGCGTCGGTGCTAACCGGACTGATGCCCTCGCAGCATGGCATCCATACTTGGCTCGACGACGGGATCATGGATCGTTGGCCGGATAAATGGAACGCCATCGGCGAGTTCAAAAGTTTCCCCGCCGTCCTCAAGGAACACGGCTACCTAACCGCCTTGATCGGTAAATATCATTTGGGTATCCCGTTCGAGCCGCAGAACGGTTTCGACCACTGGGTCACCTTTCCGCACGGGCACACGCTCGATTTCTACAACAACACCGTCATCGAAGGTGACGAGAAGTACATCTTCGAAGGCCACAGCGTTGACTATTTCACCCAGAAGTCGGTCGAGTTCCTCGATGCCTACGACAGCAAGGCGGGGGCTCCTTTCTTTTTGTTCGTGCCCTACAACGGACCTTATGGTCACTGGCCGGCGGTTAAGGGGCCGGCGGAAAATAGGTTCGCGCATCTCTATGACGAGACCGAGATGCACTCGGTGCCGCGCGAGGGTTTGTGCAAGGAGACCATCGATCGCTTTTTGCGACGCCTGCACGAATACACCCGCGAAGCCGATTTCGCCTACCATCTGAGAATCCCGAACGATCTGGAAACTCTGCGTAACTATTTCTCGCAGATGAGCATGGTCGACGACGGCGTTGGGCGGATTCTAGAGGCGCTTCGCCGCAACGACCTAAGCGAAGATACGCTCGTCATCTACACGGCGGACCACGGCTACTCGCTCGGCCGCAACGGATTTTGGGGACACGGTCAATCGACTTGGCCGTCCAACATGCATCGCGCCGCTTTCCACATCCCACTCATTTTCGCGCGCGACCAACATATCGAAGCGTTTCAGGTTCGTGGCGAACTCACCAGCCAACTCGATCTCTTCGCGACGCTTCTCGATTACATCGGGCTCGACGCGGAGAACCTAAACGGCCAATCGGACTCGCGCAGCTTCGCGCCGTTACTTACAGGCAAACCCTGCACTTGGCGCGACGCGGTCTTCATGGAACAGGAGGAGACGCGGGCTATCAGGACCGCGCAGTGGCTGTACATGATGCGCTTCAAGGGCAGCGCGGATCATCCACTGAAAGACGAGATGTACGACCTGGCGAAGGACCCCAAGGAAAAAAACAACCTGGCGAGCGATCCAAGATACGCGGGAGTCGCTTCCGAGCTGTCGCAAAGGATCGCCGCATTTTTCGACGCGCATAGCGATCCACGTTACGATCTGTGGAAGGGCGGCACGGCCAAATCGAATTCCGACGCGCCGTGGCTGTGGAAAGAGGCCTGGGGCGAGCAATGGGAACCTAATTTCGGCGCAAGCCCTGGGGATTGAATAGGGCCTAGACCAAGGCGCGCACCCGGGCGCGCAAAACCGGCAAAAGCTCCGCCTCGAACCAGGGATTCTTTTTGAGCCAGCCTGTGTTGCGCCAGCTCGGGTGCGGCAGGGGCAGAGTGCCGGGGCCGTAGTCGGCCCAAGCGCGCACCGTTTCGCTCAAGGTCTTCTTGCGCCGCTTACCCAGATAGTGGCCTTGCGCGTACTGGCCGACCAGAAGTGTAAGCTCGACCTTCGGCAAGCCCTCCAAGATCGGTGGGTGCCAGGCCGGCGCGCATTCGGGCCGCGGCGGTTTATCGCCGCCGCGCGCATCGACGCCGGGGTAGCAAAAACCCATGGGCACGATGGCGATTCGCGACTCATCGTAAAAAGTGTCGCCATCGATCTGGAGCCAGTCGCGCAATCGATCGCCGGAGCGGTCGTTCCAGGGCACGCCGGATTCGTGCACGCGCGTGCCCGGCGCTTGACCGATGATCAAAAGGCGCGCGGTTTCCTGTGCGCGTACGATGGGACGGGGCCCGAGCGGCAGATGGGCCGCACACAGGGTGCAGGCGCGCGCCGCGCGCAAGGTCTCGGTAAGATCCACCTCGCTCATCCTCCGTCTTGCAACAAGCGTTGCACGTAGGCGGGAACGACCTCGCTCGCGGGGCCATAGATGCGCTCGGCAAACAAGCTATGTCCCTCCGACGGTTCCAGGTTCAGCTCGGCCGTATGGCCCTGATTAGCCATCCGCACTTCTTCTACGAAACCGGCCGCGGGATAGACGTTGCCCGAGGTGCCAATCGACACGAAAAGATCGCACTTGGCGAGCGCCTGATAAATACGGTCCATCTCGAAGGGCGTCTCGCCGAACCAAACGACGTTGACCCGTAAGGTGCCGGTGTGGCCACAGGCCGGGCACTGGCTGGTTCCGTCCATGTCATGGCGCCAGGGACTGATGTCCTGGCACAAAGTGCACAGGGCCTTCGATATTTCGCCGTGCATGTGGATCAAGTTGCGCGCGCCCGCGCGTTCATGCAGGTCGTCGATATTCTGCGTGACCAGCAAGACCTCGCCGGGCCATTCGGCCTCCAGGCGGGCCAGCGCTAGGTGGGCCGCGTTGGGCCGCACGGTCTCGGATAGCAGGCCCTGGCGTCGCGCATTATAGAAGGCGTGCACGCGTGCCGGATCGCGCGCGAAGGCTTCCGGCGTCGCGACGTCTTCAACCCGTACGCGCGCCCAGATGCCGTCCGGATCGCGAAAGGTTTCCAAGCCCGATTCCTTAGAAATTCCGGCGCCGGTTAGAATGACGATCCGGGCGGTCTTGGATAAGGACTTGTCTGCATGTGCCATATCGCCCAAATATTAGCCTAGCCGTGCCGGGCGAGATAGCGCAACCATCGGGGAGAGGAATTACCGGCAATGCATACGGCGCGCGTCTTGTTCGTTTGCACGGGAAACATCTGCCGCTCGCCGACCGCCGAAGCGGTCCTGCGAAGATCTATTGTCGATGCCGGGCTAGTCGGACGGATCGAGTGCGATTCGGCGGGCATGGGCGGTTGGCACGCCGGTAGGGGGCCCGATCCGCGCGCGGTTCGCGCCGCGTCCCAGCGCGGCTACGAGATGGTCGAACTCAGAGCGCGAAAATTCAGCCGGTCGGACTTCGCGGATTTCGATCTGTTGATCGGCATGGATGGCGGCCATATCGATGAGCTTGAAAAGCTGCGCCCGCGTAACGCCATGGGCCGGGTTGCATTGTTCCTCTCATTCTCGCCGGATATCATGTCGTCCCACGGCGCCGATGTTCCCGATCCCTATAGCGGTAACGATTCGGACTTCGAGTATGCGCTCGATTTGATCGAACGGGGAACGCCCGGCCTGATGGCTGCGCTCAAAAGAGACTTTCTCTAAGGCGGCGCCGAGAAAATAGGCCCCGCGTCGTGTGCGGGGCCAGTTTGAGGCAGGAGTAAGCAATGAGAACGAAAGGGGCCTACCATCTCAGCCGGGCGATCCACCGCTTGGCACCTCGGCCGGTTCGCGCGGCTGGTTAGGTCTCTTCGTCTCCATTTGGACATAGCGTGCAAATCGCGGACCCATAGTGACGGCCGTCACTGCTGGCTCGATTAAGCCGAAATGAGGGAGGATCGGGTAATTCTCAGCCTGGATGTATCCGAGGTTCTGGAGAACTTCCCCGATTTCCGGGCCGCCGCGGTGGTGGCCAGAAATTTGACGATACACCCGCAAGCGGGCTCGGCTCTGGAAACCGCCCTGACCGGCGTTGAGGCCGAGGTGACGGAGCTGGTGTCTAAGAGTCCGCTGGCGGAGATCGCCGAGCTTCAGGTTTGGCGCGCGGCTTATAAGGGCTTCGGTGTGAAGAAGACCAGTTACCGCAGTTCGGTCGAGCGGTTGCTGAAACAAATTCAGCAAGGCCGCGGCCTGCCCCGGGTTAACGCCTTGGTCGATTGCTACAACGCTATCTCCGCCCGCCACCGGATGCCGGTTGGCGCCGACGACCTGGCCAAGACCGCCGGCACTCTGGCCTTCCGATACGCGCGGCCGGGCGACAATTTCTATGCCTTGGGCGCCGAGCCGGCCGTGGACGATCCGCCAAAGCCGGGTGAGGTCGTTTACGCGGACACCGAAAAAGTCCTCTGCCGACGCTGGAACTGGTACCAGGATGGGCGCAGCGCGACGAGCGCAACCACACGGGACGCGGTTCTAACCGTCCAATGGCTTGGCGGTGTGGCCTCACTCGAAGAGGCGGCGGAGGACTTGTGCGTTTGGCTGCGCGATCACTGCGGCGCCCGCACGGCCTGGGCCGTGGCGCACGCTGGCGCGCCCCGCATCGAAATTGCCGAAGTTTAGAAAACGCGGCAGGTCGCGCGGCCCCGTTTCTCCAAGTACTGCTGGTGATAATCCTCGGCCAGGTAGTAGGGCCCGGCCGGGACAATCTCGGTCACGATTGGCTGGCCAAATGTGCCGCTTCCGGCCAAGCGCTCCATCGAGACGCGGGCCGCGCTTTCCTGCTCGGGCGAGTGGGTGAAGATCGCCGAGCGGTACTGCGTACCGATATCAAACCCCTGGCGGTTCATCTGGGTCGGGTCGTGGGCCGCCCAAAATGCCTCGAGAAGCTGATTGTAATTGATTTTGCTGGGATCGAATGAGACGCGCACCGCCTCCGCATGGCCGGTATCGCCGCCGCAAACGCGCTCATATCCCGGGTCCGCGACGTTCCCGCCGGTGTATCCGACACTGGTTTCTGTTACGCCTGGCAAGCGCCGGAAAGCCGCCTCGACGCCCCAAAAGCAGCCGGCGGCAAAGGTCGCCATTTCCATAGCACTTCCCTCCAAGAGGTATTCTGAAGTGAACTATAGAGCCGATGCCTCAGGATTTCCACCACACTAGCCGCCACCAATGGCGGTGCTATCGTCTGCGGCTTCGCTGCCGACACGCGCCGCCGGCAGGCGCATTGTCACGGTTGTGCCGACGCCGACTTCGCTTTCCAGTACAATCGTGCCGCCATGAAGTTCGGTCAGGCACTTAGCCAATGGCAGGCCCAAACCGGTCCCCTCGTGCTTGCGCGACAAAGAGCTCTCAACCTGGCCGAAGGGCGTGAAGGCGGCGTCGATATTCTTGCGCGCGATTCCAATACCGGTATCGCGCACCGATACGATCAGGTCGCCAGAGTCTTCCAGCTTAGCAGTGGTCACGACCCGGCCGCCTTCCGGCGTGAACTTAACCGCATTCGAAAGCAGGTTGATCAGGATCTGTTTGATCATCCTTTCGTCGGCCCAAACCGTCGGCAGATTGTCGACAATCGCGACTTCTACTGCGACCTGTGCGCTCCGCGATCGCTCGCGCAACAAGCGGAGCGCGGATTCGATCGGCAGCCGGATGTCGATGTGGTCCTCATTCAGATCCAGCTTGCCCGCCTCCGCCTTCGATACATCCAAAATATCGTTGATGATGTTCAACAAGTGGATACCACTTTCATGAATATCCTGGACATAACCCAGATATCGGTCGGAGCCGAGATCGCCGAACATCTGCGAGGTCAAGACCTCCGAAAATCCGATGATGGCGTTGAGGGGCGTACGCAATTCGTGACTCATGTTGGCCAGGAACTCGGTCTTGGCGCGGTTGGCGAACTCGGCTTGTTCTTTGGCCAAGCGCAAGGCTTGCTCCGTGCGCTTGCGCGAGATGGCGATGCCGGCCAGATGCGCAGTCGTGGCGATGAACTCCAATTCCAATTCGCTGGGCCCGCGCGGCGTGCGATAATAGATCGCAAGCGTTCCAAGGATCTTGCCGGACTTGGACCCTATTGGCTCCGACCAACACGCTCTGAGGCCGGCACGCTTTGCCAAGTCAAGATAGGAAGCCCAATTTGGATGCAGCAGGATGTCTTCGATAACAACGCGCTCTCCTGAATACGCGGCGGCCCCGCAAGACCCAACGCCCGGCCCTATCTGAAGACCGTCAAGGGCCTCGTTGTAGTAGTCGGGAAGGCTCGGTGCCGCACCCAGACGCAATCTGTCGTCCTCATCCAGCGTCAGGATCGAGCAGATCATATCGGAATCCAAGGCTTCGACGCTGGCGGCAATTAGCCCCAATACATCCCCCAAGGAGGCGCCGCTGGTGACTCGCTCCAGAACCAAACTGCGGCCTTTCTGGATTTCCTCGATCCGCTTGCGCTCTGTGATGTCCTTGAAAACCACGACCGCGCCGGTCACATCGCCATCGTCGTCGACAATGGGTGTGCTGGTATATTCCACAGGAAATGTCCTGCCATCGGGGCGCCGAAAAACCTCGTCGGACACTTCGCGGGGTGTTGCGTCGGCAAGCGGCGCGAATATCGGATTCTCTTCCGCGAGCCGGTCAGGTAACGCTGGCGAGTTCAGCGCGAAGTCCTCAGCCTGAGCGTTGCCGACCAATTCTTCTGGGCGGCGCCCCAGCATGTCGGCGCCGGCCGGATTGATGAAGGTCATCCGCCCGTCTAGGTCGAGGCCGAATATACCCTCGCCGGCCGCGTTTAGGATCATCTCGCGCTGTCTTGCGAAGGCGCGCACCGCGCGTTCAGCGGCGATCACGCGCTCCTGGGTTCTGACGGCCTCGCGCAACTCGGCGTCGCGTTCGCGCAGGTTGCGCATAACGAAAGAAGCGCAAATAGCGCCGATGATGACCAGCATGCCGACTAGCCCGGCAAGTCCAAAGTAGGAGGTACGGCGCAACTCGGCCGCGCGGACGGTCATGTCGACTTCGACCTTGATGATACCCTTGAAGGCCTTTCCATCGAGGACGGGGACAAGGGCCACGCCGCTAATTCGCGATTGCTGCCCACTCCGGGCGTTTTCGCTCAAAGTGACTTGCGGCCGCGCGGTGCGGAGGACTTCGGCCAGTATGTCGTCGGACCCCAATGTCCCGAAATCGCCGGCCCAGGATGACAAGGCGACCATGCCGTTGGGGCGGATGACTTCGTAGCTTGAAACGCCGCCGGCCTGGCTTGCGAAATCGAACAACCGCTGATCGGGCTGGCCGACCAGACCGCTGCTCAGGATCTCGTCGAGGTTGGCCAGGTTGTCTTCCAGAAACGTGGCCCAGTGAATTGCAGTCGAGGCCGCTTCTTCTTTTAGCAAGTGGCGCTCGGCCTTGTGCACGGCGATCCAACTCACACCGAGCGACAGGATGCTGACCACCAGAATCGCCACGAGCAGGCGCCGGTCCCGGTCAAGCCAAGTCCGGATACCTCTTTTCATGGAACCATCTTGCGGCAGGGGGGTCATGCTAGGAGTCTTCAGGCGCTGGATTGTCGGTCGCGACCGCTGTCGGGACCGGTCCGTAGCCTTCCCCTATGTCCATTTGAGGGCATGGCCCTTAATGTCTTCCGGCGTCACATAGCCAAGGCTGCCCGACATCATGTATTCGAGTTGAACCTTGAACGCGCGGGCCGCCCCTTCGTCCTTGTTGGCCCAATTGAACCAGAGGGGTATGGCCAATTTTGTGAAGCGATCTACGTCGATCGCCGACAGCCGCGTGATCTGAGATCCGGCGTCCTCGAACCGCTTCCAGGCGGCCTGGTCGGCTTGTTGGATCGCCGCGTGATGCAAGTCCGAATAAACATGCACCTCCGTTTCAACGAATTGCCGCAGGTGCGCCGTCAGGCGATTCCACGCGGCCATGCCGACGGTCAGGTCCATCAGGTCGACGGGTTGATAGATCGACATCAGGCCGGGCGGCCCCATGGAGATGAACTTGGTGACTTTGTGAAAGCCGAGCGCATAGTTCACCGCCGGTCCGACATAGTCGGCCACGTCGATAGAGCCATTTTCCAACGCGGGAAAAATCTCGGAGCCCGGCAGCAGAGTTGTCCGCGCGCCGGCCGCTTGAAATAGCTCGGCGACCATCCCGCCCGGCAAGCGCATGCGCCGGCCCTTGAAATCGTCGATGGAGCGGATAGGGACCTTCGAGTGGATGATGTTGGGGCCATGATGGATGGGCCCGACGTAATGCATGTCGAACCCGGCAAACAAGGCGCGCGCCATCTCCAGACCGCCAAGCTTGTAATAAAAAACATCCCACTCATGGGGATGGCGCAGACCCATAGGATAGGAGGAGAGAAACACTGCTGCCGGCATGCGGCCCGCCCAGTACAGGGTGAAGGGATTCATCGCGTCCAGCACGCCGTTCTGGACCGCCTCGAACAACTGAAATTCGCCGACCAGATCGTTGGCGCCCAGCGGTGTGAAAGCCAGCTCGCCACCGGTTTTCTCGACAATGCCGTTACACCATTGCTTGAAAATTTCCAGACCGATTCCGCCGGGCCAAGAGGTTTGCACTTTCCAGGTCGTGCCGACCTCGCGGCCGGATACGATCGCCGGCGCGGCCACGGAATTTTCTTGCAGCGCGGCCCGCGCGAAGCCGTCGATCGCGGCGCCACCGGCCAAGCCCGCACCCAGTCCGACCGCCGTTCCAGTTAAGAAGTCCCGGCGTTTCATAATAGAAACTCTTCCATCTGCGTCACCTTGGGTGTGGCGAGTTAATAGCTTGGTCGCCCGCGGGCATTCCCCTGCGTGCGCAGCTATGGCTCGACACCCAGGTGTCTCGACGAAAGCGGAGCACGCTTGAGATTCGTGCGCTGGCGGCCCTTGGCCACCCTTCCCCAAGCTAAATGAACATAGTTAATGTTCTGATAAACACATGAACCAGGCGGTACCGGTCATGCACACGGTAGCGCAATCCCCGCCCCGCCTCGCCCTATCGACCAGGCTCAGCCTCGCAGACTGGGGTCCGGTCGAGGGGATACCGGGCCTCGGCCCGGTGGATTGCGCCGCCCTGTCCCAAGAAGCTTGAGTAAAGAACGAATTCCTCGACCGCGAAGGGAGTGCCGCGAACCAAGGCATGGCGCGATATGAAATCGCATAGATGCTTGCCCGGCTTAGTATTGAAGCGGGCCAGCGTGACATGCGGCCGGAATTTGCGGCTTTCTGGGTCAAGGCCCGCGCGCTGCAGCACTTGCTCAACTTTCGCCTGGAGGCGCATTAGCGGCTCGCTCAGCTCGGCCCCAACCCAAACACTGCGCAATTTCGTTTCGGTTCCGAAATAGCCAAGCTCAGTCAGGATGAGGGAAAAGCGGGGATTCCGTATGGCTATTAGGGCGGCATCCACGTCTTGAGCCTGCCGGCCGTCCAGCTCGCCGATGAAACGCAGCGTGAGATGCAGGTTCTCGGGGGCGACCCAACGGGCGCCGGGGACGCCGTGTTGGAGCGTCGCCAGGTGTTCGCGGGCCTCCTCCGGCAAGGCGATGGCAACGAACAACCGCATGGCAAGTATTCCTCACGCGCGGCCGACGAATTAGCCGAACACCGCCAGCACGCCGGTGTATCCGTATAGGCGGTCGTTGGAAATTTCACCATTGGCGAAGAATCCGGCCAAAGGCAGCCCGCCCAGCTCGGTTTGAACCAACTTGAGTTCCTCGGATTGATCGCCGAACAGGTTACGTCCGCGGGCAACGCAGGAGAAATACAGGGCCGCCTTGGCCCCATCGCCCGCTCGCCGCTTCACATCCTTTAGCATGCGACGCAGATCGGTGCGGGCGCTGTCATGGTCGCGCCGGCAAAAGACCACGCGAGATCCAGCGGCCACCGGCGCCCCCACCTGGATCCAACCCCGGCCCATATCTATGCCGGTCAGATTACGAACCAGATAATCGCCGGTGTCGCTGCCCGTGATCGGAAATCCGGCGAAGATATATCCGCCGACCCGGCGCAAGTCATGTGCGAGCAGCTCCCCGATATCCTCCTTGAACACCTCGAGTGCCGGGCGGTCGTCAAGTTCCACGATAACCTCACCCTCGGCCGCGGTGATTGTGCGCGTTTCGCCAATTGGGGTGCAGCCTTGGGTTAAGCCGACCGCGACCCGCACGCCTGGGTCGAACAGTACGCCCGACAAGCCGCCTTCGGTGACCGCGTCGGCGATTTGGGGTAAGCCACCGCGCGAGGCGCTGAGCCCGCCGACCAGGAAGGTCGAGGTGGCGGCGTTTAGCGCGCTCAAGATCTCATCCAGCGCCCGCGTGCGGGGGTCGCCGTGGGCGACCCCGAAGACCGGACCGTGCTGGGTCAGCCAGGCGTTATGATCGTTTCGGAACGCAGCTAGGCCGCCGTCGTCCGCACCGCTGCCCAGGGGAGCGAAAACCCGAAAAGAGTCTTCCGGCAGGGCGGCAATCAGAATCGCGGCCGCTGGACGATCGTAAATCTCGATACCGCTTGCCGCGATACCCAGGCCAACGCTGCCGACCCAATGCTCGACGCCGGTCTTGCTACGCACAAACGCCAGCAGGCTGCTCAAATCGTCGGCCAGCACGTCGGTCGCGTAAAGGAAGCCCAGGTTCGCGCCCCAAGGCACCTCGCCCAGGTCGGTCAGGCAAGCCTTGGCGCAGGAGGCCCAGTCCGACCCGACTCCGTGGCCACCAATGAACCGGGACTCGGCGGGGTTCGGCTCAGTCATCGCGGCGAACCCGTGCAATCAAATCGATGATGCGCGGTGAGATGCGTTCCACGAGAACCTTCACGCCGGCCGGATTGGGGTGGATGCCGTCGGCTTGGTTGAGACTTGGATCCAAGGCGACGCCGTCCAGAAAAAAAGGATATAGCGGGATACCGTGTTTCTTGGCCAAGCGCGGGAACATGCTGTCGAATTCCTGGGCGTAGCCCGCCCCCAGGTTGCGTGGCGCCAACATGCCGGTCAAGAGGACCGGCAAGTTCTCGGCCAACAGCCGGGTCAAAATGGCGTCCAGATTATCGTATGTCTGACCGGGGTCGAGGCCGCGCAGGCCGTCGTTCGCACCCAACTCTACCAAGACGGCATCGGGTTTATCGGCGAGGGCCCAGTCCAAGCGTGCGCGCCCGCCCGCCGTTGTATCGCCCGAATTCCCGCCATTAATGACCTGCACGTCGAAGCCGCGCGCCCGCAAGGCGGATTCGAGCTGTTCAGGGAAAGTCGCACCGGCATCCAGACCGTAACCGTGGACCAGACTATCGCCAAAAGCGAGCAGCTTGACCGGCGCTGCCTTCGCCGAAGGCGATCCGGAAACGGCCGCGGCCGCGATAAGGAGGGCGGCAAGTCCAAGAGCCCGCGCGCGCGCGACGCCAGGTCCAAGGATCTCGAGACGGTCTTGTTCGGGAAACGTCATAGCTTCAGAGGTACGGTTCCTAGCCGGACAATACAAGCGGCCGAAGTGCGGCGCCGCGCCTGCCCTTATTGACAGGCGGCGGCCAAGGGCCATATCCGAAAGGCTGCCCAAGCCCCCAAACCTCATCCCCGCGACAATGGAACCGATGTGCATGGACGCTGACCGATGATCGACTTGGCCGATGTCGAGTTGACTTTGCCATCCTCGGCCGGGCCGGTGCACATCCTGCGCGGCCTGACCCTGAGCGTCGATACCGGCCAGTCGGTTAGTGTGGTCGGGCCGTCCGGTTCCGGCAAATCCTCGATGATGATGATCGTGGCGGGCCTGGAACGTGCCAGTGCCGGCCGCGTCGCGGTTGGTGGGCAAGACTTGGGAGGCTTGAGCGAGGACAACTTGGCGCGCTTCCGCCGCGAGACCCTGGGAATCGTATTTCAGGATTTTCATCTGGTTCCGACCATGACGGCGCTTGAAAATGTGGCCATCCCGCTCGAGCTGGCCGGCCGCGACGATGCCTTCGACCGGGCCGGGGACAGCTTGCGCTCGGTCGGCCTGGGCCATCGCCTACAACACTATCCCGGTCAGCTTTCGGGCGGCGAGCAACAACGCACAGCCCTGGCCCGCGCGGTGGCCGCCGCCCCGAAACTGATTCTGGCGGACGAGCCGACCGGAAATCTGGACGGCGATACCGGGGGCCAGGTGATCGATCTCTTGTTCGATCTGCGCGCCCGGCATGGCAGCACGCTCTTGCTTATCACCCATGACCAGAGCCTTGCTTCGCGCTGCGAGCGCACCGTTAACCTGCGTGACGGCTTGATCGTTCCCGAAGCGAACGCCGGCCCGGTGGCTCCCATTGCTCTGGCCCACCCGGCGCAGTGACTGACAGACCCACCGTTTCCGCCCCTGGGGGCGTCGATTGGTCCTTGGCGTTCCGCTTGGCGCGGCGCGAATTGCGCGGTGGTCTGCGCGGCTTCGGCGTCTTCCTTGCCTGCCTGGCGCTGGGGGTCGCCGCCATAGCGGTGGTCGGGACCGTGTCCGGCGGTGTGCTCGACGCCCTACGCGATGACGGTCGGCGCATCCTCGGCGGCGACATGGATCTGCGTCTGGTGCATCGCCAGGCCAGCGAAGAGCAGTTGGCTTGGTTGGGCGCACGGGCCGAGGTTTCGCTCACCACCGATATGCGTGCGATGGCGCGTGTGCCCGGGCCGAAAGGCCTGCGCGCCTTGGTGGAGTTGCGCGGGCCCGACGAACTTTATCCCCTGTTCGGTGCTGTCGGATTGGACCCGGTCCAGGATCTCGCGGCCGCGCTGGCCAAGCGCGAGGGGGCTTGGGGCGCGGTTGTCGAGCCCGCCTTGATGCGCCGCCTCGGCGTGGAGATGGGCGACAGCTTGCGCATCGGCGACATCGACTACGAATTGCGCGCGGCCTTGACTTTCGAACCGGACCGCGCGGCGCGGGTTGTCTCTTTCGGGCCGCATGTCCTGGTCGCACAGGACAGTCTGCCGGAGACCGGTCTGATCCAACCGGGCAGCCTTGTCCACTATCACTATCGCCTGCGCTTACCTCTGGGGACCGACTTCGCCGGTTTTCGCGCCGAGCTGAATGACACCTTCCCCGACGCCGGTTGGCGCATTAGGGAGGCCAACGAAGCGGCGCCCGGCGTGACCCAATTCGTCGAACGGCTGTCGCTCTATCTAACGCTTGTCGGACTGACGGCGTTGCTGGTCGGCGGTCTAGGGGTCGCTAACGCAGTCAACGCCTACCTGGAGGGCCGCGCCGCCACGATTGCCACGCTAAAATGCCTGGGCGCACCGGGCGCCCTGATCTTTCGCGTGTATATGGCTCAGATCATGTTGCTGGCGTTGCTCGGCATTGGGATCGGATTGGTATTGGGCGCGAGCGTGCCTTTCGCCGCCGCCGGTTTGTTAAGCGATTTGCTCGGCTGGGAGGTCGACATGGGTCTACAGCCCTTGGCCTTGTCGACCGCCGCCGTCTTCGGGCTCTTGACGGCCTTCGCTTTCTCGCTCTGGCCGCTTGCGCGCGCCCGTTGGATTCCCGGCGCCAACTTATTCCGCGATACGGTGGCGCCGTTTCCCACGCCACCGTGGCGGGCCGAGCGCCGCACCCTGGCGGCCATTATCTTGGCCGGACTCGCTTTGGCCGGGCTTGCTATCGCCAGCGCGGCGGACCCCTGGCTCGGGTTGTATTTCGTTTTGGGCGCGGCCGGCACCTTGGCGGTTTTCCGGCTCGCCGGTCAGGCTATCGTCGCCTTGGCCCGGCGCCTGCCACGACCGCGCCACACGGGATTGCGTCTCGCGCTCGCCAACCTGCATCGGCCCGGGGCGCCGACCGGCAGTGTGGTCGCCTCTCTCGGCCTGGGCCTGACTGTCTTGGTCGCCATCGCGCTGATCGAGGCTAACCTGGCACAGCAACTGCGCGACGAGCTGCCGGTCAACGCGCCTGGATTCTATTTCATCGACATTCAGCCCGATCAGATCGAGGACTTCGTGCAAATGGTCGAGGCCACGCCGGGCGCGCGGGATTTGCGCCGCGTGCCCATGCTGCGCGGGCGCATCGCGGCGGTGAACGGGACGCCAAGCGAGGAGCTGAAGGTCCCCCCCGATATCGCCTGGGTGTTTCGTGGCGACCGGGGTCTCACCTGGTCGGCGGAACCGCCCGACGACTCGCCGCTTGTGGCCGGGGACTGGTGGACGCCGGATTACCGAGGGCCGCCGCTGGTCTCGCTTGACGCCGAGGTTGGCCGCTTGATGGATATCGGGCCGGGTGACCGGATGTCCATCAACGTTCTCGGCCGCGATATCGAGGTCGAGATCGCTAACCTGCGGGTCATCGATTGGTCGCGGTTGGGGATCAATTTCGTCATGGTTTTTTCCCCCGGCCTTTTGGAATCGGCGCCGCAAACCTTCATCGCCACGCTCCGCGCCGAAGCCGGCGCCGAGGACGCGATAGAGCGCGCCGTGACCGATCGCTTCGCCAATGTTTCCTCGATCCGGGTCAAGGAAGTCCTGGTTATGGTGACCGAAATGCTGGGTCATATCGCGACCGCGTTGCGTGTTGCCGGGGCGGTGGCTCTCGCCGCCGGCATCCTGGTGCTGGCCGGCGCGGTCGCGGCCGGCCACCGCAGGCGGATTTACGACGCCGTGGTGCTCAAGGTTCTGGGCGCCCGGCGCGGCGATATCGCGCGGGCCTTCATGGTGGAATACGGACTGCTCGGCGGGGTCACAGCGCTGATCGCGGGCGCCATCGGGAGCCTGGCCGGGTTCCTGATCCTGACCGAGCTCATGCACATGCCCTTTGTTTTCTTACCCCAGCCGGTGATCCTCACGGCGCTGGGCGCGGCCCTCATTACCATGATCTTCGGATTTGCCGGAACTTGGCGGGCGCTGGGCCAAAAAGCAGCGCCCCTTTTGCGCAATCATTGAGTTTCCCCGGGTAATTGGGGCGTTTATAGTTAACGCCCAGGCTATTTTCGCACGGCGCGTGCGAGAATCTATTGATTCTAAATCTCTTAGGGCCAATATTAGGCTTAGGTTTTCCCCACGGAATGACGAGGTTATTCATGGCATCCGGTCCAGACCGCAAATTTATGACCCGCACCCAGGCCGAAGCGGCGCAAGTCGACGTCGGCCTGCGCAGCTACATGCTGCGGGTCTACAACTACATGAGCGTAGCCCTGGCATTGACTGGGGCAGTGGCGTTCTTCGTGTCGACCAGCCCAGCGATGCTCCAGGCCATTTACGGCACGCCCCTGATGTGGGTCGTCATGCTCGCGCCGATTGGCTTCGTTCTCTTCCTCTCCGCGCGCATCCACAAAATGTCGACCGGCGCGGCGCAGGTTACGTTCTGGGCCTTTGCCGCCGTATTCGGCTTGTCGCTGGCATCGATTTTCGTGGTTTACACGGGCACCTCGGTCGCGCGGGTCTTCTTCATCACGGCGGGCGCCTTCGCGGGCCTATCCTTGGTTGGCTACACGACCAAGAAAGACCTGTCGGGGATGAAGACCTTCCTGTTCATGGGCGTGATCGGCCTGATTATCGCGATGGTCGTGAACATGTTTCTCGCCTCGAGCGGACTGCAACTCTTGATCTCGGTGGCCGGCGTGCTGATTTTCGCCGGATTGACAGCCTACGACACCCAGAAGATCAAGCTGGCCTACTATGAAGGCGACAGCGGCGAGGTTAGTGAGAAGAAGGCGATCATGGGCGCGCTGAAGCTCTATCTCGACTTCCTCAACATGTTCATCTTTCTGATGCACATTATGGGTGTCGCGCGCGAGTAACGAGCCTGACTATATAAAGCCGAAAAGGCCCGGGAGGTGATTCCCGGGCCTTTTCTTATGCCGTGCGCCCGCCGTCGACCGGCAGGCAGACACCGGTCAGGAACGCCGCCTCGTCGGACGCGAGGTAGAGCGCGGCGGCCGCGATATCCTCGGGTGTCGACATGCGCCCCAAGGGAACCGAGGCGACGAAAGCGGCGCGGTTTTCGGGCGTGTCGGGCTTGCCCATGAAGGTTTCCAGCATGCCGGTCGCGCCGATCACCGGGCACAGCGCATTGACCCGGATTCGATCGGGCGCCAACTCCAGCGCCATGGCCTTGGTGATGGTGTTCACCGCACCTTTGGAGCCATTGTACCAGACCAAGCCGGGCCGGGGCCGCAAGGCAGCGGTGGAGCTGGTGTTGAGGATGCAGCCGCCGCCTTGACGCCGGAACACGGGCACCGCCTCGCGTGCCGCCAGATAGATCGCCTTGACGTTGACGGCGTAGGTGCGGTCGAAATCTTCTTCGCTGACGTCGGTCAGGGGCTGGTTGCGGTGGCTGTAGCCGGCGTTGTTGACCAGGATGTCGAGGCGGCCAAAGCGCTCGATTGCGGCCTCGATCATGCTCTTCACATCGTCCGCGTCGGTCACGTCCGCGCGCACATGCGCCGCCTTCCCACTTTCGGCGCCAATCCGCTCCGCCACGCCGCGCCCGGCGTCGTCATTGAGGTCGGCGACCACCACGCTGGCGCCCTCGGCCGCGAAGCGCGCGGCGATGCCCGCCCCAAAGCCTGAACCGGCCCCCGTTACGACCGCCACCTTGTTTGCCAGACGCATGTTTTTCGCTCCCGCTGCCGCGTGTCAAAGACGCAGGAGTATTTCACGGAAGCAAGGCCGCGCGAAAGCGGGTCGTATGACGGAGGATCAATCCAACTGGCCGGTGAGCCCCTGAAGCCGCTTGACCAAGGCTTCGCCAGCGGCGCCGCCCGCGCCCAGGATATTCTTTTCCAAAACCGTGCTCAGGGCCTGGGCGTGGGCCAGCGCGATCTTGGCGCACCGCAGGTCGCAATATTCGAGGCCCTTCAGCATCCGATTGAGCGACAATCCGATCTGGGTGATGAGCGGATAGCCAAAGCTGCTGCCTTGGCCCTTCAGGTTATGCGAGATATCGCAGAGTTCGGCCTTTTTATCCGGCCAAAGCTCGGCCGAGTCCACGACCTCGCGCAGACCGGCCTCGAGCGCCGCGATCTGGTCCTTGGCCGCGGCACGAAAGACCTCGACCATGTCCTCGGTGATGGCTGCGATATCGTCCAAAGATACCCCGTGGCGGCCGCTGACCGGTGCCGGACAAACCGCCGCCGGTAAAGATTAAAGATTATCGATCCAGCAATTATAGGTTGTATTATCTTAATGGCCTCTGAACTCACGGGTGTTGACGATAAGCGCGATGCGCGGGGGAAATCGGTCAAGAAAACAGGCTGCGGCCCAAGACGATGTCGAAACGCGCTTCCAGCGCCCCGTTTTCGAGATCGCTAGCGCTCAAGGGCACGATCAGGGCGGCTTTTTGCGCTGGGTCGCGCACGCTGTTCAAAATGCTGTCGCGCAGGTTGCGCGGTTCACCCTCGACATACATCTGCGTGGTCAAGCGGCGAAAGCCCGGACCGGATACCGCGAAGTGGATGTGAGGTGTGCGCCAGCTATAAGGAACCGGACGAATGGTGCGAAAGCGATAGCCCGCGTCCGCGCCGACCCGGGTCTGACCGTATCCTTGAAAGTTTGGGTCGGCACCGCTTTGCGAATCGCCCGCGTGATGATAGCGGCCGAAGGCGTCGCACTGCCAGATCTCGACGCGCGCGCCCGACATTGGCCGGCCATCTTCGCTCAGTACCCGGCCGAAAACGTGGGTCACGGTGCCGGCGGCGGGCGCGGGCCGGCCGGTCATGTCGACGAGGTCGGTATCGGAATCGAGAGGCAAGAGCCTTGGGTAGAAAGGGCCCTCGGTCTGGCGCGGCGTCGAGACCAGGCCTGCGGTCGCGGAGCCGGCGACCGCCAAGCCGGCCATCGCCAAGCCACCGCGCATCATGCCGCGCCGTGTCGGATACGTGAGTGCCATGTCCGATCTCCTTTTCCCGGGCCGTTGGGGCATGACTTAGCACGCATGAGGCGGAAGCCCAATTCACGCCCTTGCGATGGGCATCCTTGCAACGTGGCGCGCAGGTAACGACAATCACATGTGTTCTCAAGAGACAACGCTGTCACGCGCTGGCGGCCGCGCATCAGGGGGGAGCATTCCGATGGGCTGGACGGCTGGCTATCCGGAGCGATTCCGGTTCCTCGATGAGGAGCACGCGGAAATCGGCGCGATGCTAGCGGCGCTGAGGAGCGTATCGGGTCCGGAGGGTGAGGAAAATCCGATGCTTGTGTCGAGGAGGCTGTTCAAGAAGATCGCCGAACACGCGTCCCACGAAGAAGACCTTATGAAGAAGTACGATTATCCGGAGCAGGAACTGCACGAGAAATACCATCAACACGTGATCCATTCGATCGAATTGATCCTGCAGCTCTTCAATCGTAAAGGCATGGCCGAGCACGGCGCGGCCATTGCCCGGCACATCGAAAACAAGATGTCGGAGGAAATGTTCGTCGACCACTTGTTCGCGGAGTTCCTGACGGGTTCCGACCTTCGCGAATGAGCGCCGCAGAAAGGAGACGTCGACCGTGACCGGATACCTGATCGCGCATATCGAGGTGACCAACCCGCAGGCCTTCGAGGCCTACCGCGCGGCAGTGCCCGCGGTCATCGAAAGTTTCGGCGGCCGCTACCTCATTCGCGGCGGCAAGGTGGAAATGAAAGAAGGAACTTGGGAGACACCGCGCTTGGTTGTGTTGGAGTTTCCTAGCGTGGACAAGGCACATGAGTTCTACAACTCATCTGCGTACCAGGAGATTCTGCCTCTGCGCCTCGCGGCCTCTACCGGCACGGTCGCGATTGTCGAGGGCATCTGATCGGCCTGGCTAGGCGGCTTTGTCGATCAGGTGCAGGAAGGATCCCATGACCGATCCGTTCCGGCACCCTATCTCCCGCGCTTCGCCGCCTCCAGTCGGGTTGCAGCGGAAGAGCGGCGCCCCTCCCTCTTCCGACAGAGTTTCGGCGAAGTGAAACTCGTGCCCGCGAAAACGCGCGCCGCCGGGACCGAGCGGACCATCTGAAATAACCTCCGCCTCGCGGTAACCGAGCCTGCGGCGCGGCCGGGCGAAGGAGGTCTCCAACGGCAGGAGTCCGGCCATGGCGTGGCGCGCGCCTTCGGCATCGATCAAGCCATGGCCCAGCACCATATAGCCGCCGCATTCGCCATAGACCGTAGCGCCGCGCGCCGCCACCGTGCGCAGGCCTTCCAGGAAGCGGCTGCTGGCGGCCAAGCGTGCCGTGTGCAGTTCGGGATAACCGCCGGGCAAGTAGATCGCGTCGGCCTCGTCCCCCGGCACCTCGTCCGCGAGCGGCGAGAAAAAACTGACGCCCGCGCCGGCGGCGCGCCAGGATTCGATAATCAAAGTGTAAGCGAAGGCAAAGGCCAAGTCGCGCGCGATGGCGATATGCTGGCCCAAGGGAGGAACCGGGGCGCTCGATGCGCGGTTTTCCAGCGCGCAAGGCCGGGCCAGCGCCACCAGGGCGTCGGTATCGGTATGCGCCCCGGCGATCGCGGCCGCGGCTTCCAGAAATGTTTCCAACTCGGCATGTTCCCCCGCTTGCACCAGGCCGAGGTGGCGTTCAGGCAGTTCCAGTTCGGCGCGCCGGGGGATGCACCCCAAGATGGGTATGCCCAGCGGCGCGCAGGCCTCGCGCAGCATCGTTTCATGTCTTCGGCCACCGACCTTATTGAAGATCACGGCGTCGACCGTGACATCCGCCTGGTAGGCCGCGAAGCCCCGAACCAGCGCCGCGGCGGAGGCGGCCATGCCCTTGGCATCGACGACTAGGACGACGGGCCAGCCGGTCAGGCGCGCGATCTCGGCGCTCGAGCCCGCGCCGCCCGGCGCTTCCCCGGCGGCGCCGTCGAACAAGCCCATGACGCCCTCGGCGACGACCAGCTCGGCATCTTGTCCCGCGCGCGCCGCAGCTGCCGCCAGGGTTTCGCGCCGCATGGCCCAGGAATCCAAATTGAAACAAGGCCGGCCGCTGGCGGCAGCGTGAAAAGCGGGGTCGATATAGTCGGGGCCGAGCTTGGCGGAGGCGACTTTCAGGCCGCGCCGGCGCAGGTGGCGCAGCAGCGCGAGAGTTAAAACCGTCTTACCGCTGCCGGAGGCCGGCGCGGCGATAATCAGGCCGCGCGCGCCGCGTGTCATGTAGGCGGGCTCATCCGGCTTCCCGGCCCCGCCGGGTGCCGAGCGGATCGGGTGTTAGCACCCGCCCATCGAGTGCGCCCAGCCAATCCAGCCCGGCCCGCAAATGCACCACCTCGCCGATCGCGATCACGCAGGGCGGCTCGATGCCCTGGATGGCCGCCTCGGTGGCGCAGCGTTCCAGCGTGGTCTCGAACACGCGTTGCTCGGGTGTCGCGGCCTTGCTGACAATGGCGACCGCTTGATCCGCCGGGCGGCCGGCGGCTAGCAGGCGCGCGGCAATGCGATCCAGATGCTTCAAGGCCATGTAAAGCACCAGCACCGGCGCGCCACGCGCCAAGGCGTCCCAATCCAAGCGCTCGGGAACCGCGCCGGTCAGGTCGTGCCCGGTGATGAAGGTGACGGCGGAGTTGGTGTCGCGATGGGTAACCGGAATCCCGGCATAGGCGAGACCGCCGATGCCGCTGGAGACGCCGGGCACGATTCGAAACGGCACCCCGGCCTCGACCAAGGCCAGGGCCTCTTCGCCACCGCGCCCGAAGACGAAGGGATCGCCGCCCTTGAGGCGCAAGACCCGTTTTCCGGCGCGCGCCAAGTTTACCAGGCGGTGCGAGATATCGGCTTGGCGTGGCGAGGGGCGCCCGCCGCGCTTGCCGGCGTATTCCAAGTCGCAATTGGGCCGCCGTAGGGCCAAAACCCCGTCGCTGACCAGGGCGTCGTGGACGATCACATCGGCTTGGCGCATGGCGTGCAAGGTCAGCAAGGTCAGCAAACCCGGATCGCCTGGGCCCGCCCCGGCCAGCCACACCCAACCCGGCTCCAGGTCGGGGAAATCGATCGCTAGGTCGCTCGGTAGATTGCTCGGCTTATCGTTCATCGCCGGATCATGCTCTGGCCAAGAACGATCTGCAACTTGTAGAGTCTCCGCCATGCCCGATCGGCCCGAAGGATCCCTGCGGCGCGGCTGGACCACCGGCGCCTGCGCCACCGCCGCCGCAAGCGCCGCCTATCGTGCCTTGCTCAGCGGTGAATTCCCGGACCCGGTCGTCATCGCTCTGCCCAAGGGACAACGCCCCGCTTTCGCCCTGGCGCGCGAAGAACTGGGCAAAGACTTTGCCCGTGCGGCGGTGATCAAGGATGCGGGCGACGACCCCGACGTTACCCATGGCGCCCTGGTGGTCGCGACTCTGCGCCGAACCCGGCGTGACGGTGGAGTGACCTTCAAGGCAGGGCAAGGTGTGGGCACGGTAACCCTGCCGGGCTTACCGGTGCTGCCGGGGCAACCGGCGATCAACCCCGGACCGCGCGCCATGATGTGCACCGCGGTGGCGGAAATTGCCGCTGCGCACGGCGATTCCGGCGACGTCGAAATCGAAATTTCCGTGCCCGGCGGCGAAGCCATGGCGGAAAAGACTTGGAATCCGCGCCTGGGCATTATGGGCGGGTTGTCGATTTTGGGCACGACCGGGGTTGTCATCCCCTATTCCTGCTCGGCCTGGATACATTCGATCCATAGCGGCATAGACGTCGCACGCGCCAACGGGTTCGCACACGTCGCGGGCTGCACCGGTTCGACCTCAGAGCGTGCGGTTCAGGCGCATTACGGCCTGCCCGACGCGGCCATGCTCGACATGGGCGATTTCGCGGGCGGCCTGTTGAAGTATCTGCGCCGCCACCCCGTCCCCCGGCTTACGCTCGGTGGCGGCTTCGCGAAGCTGACCAAGCTCGCGGCCGGGCATCTGGACCTGCACTCGGGACGCAGCCAGGTCGACATGGACTGGTTGGCGGACCGCCTGATCGAGGCCGGGGCTGAGCAAGAGCTGGCAGCGCAAGCGCGCGCGGCCAACACCGCCAATCAGGTTTTGGAAATGGCGCAAAAGCGCGGAATCGCGTTGGGCGATCTCATTGCACGGCTGGCAAGGGCTAAGGCTGCGGATGTCTTGGGGGACGATTGCGCCGTCTCGCTTGACGTTCTGATCGTCGATCGCGAAGGCCGGATCGTGGGCCGGGCCGATGCTTGACGTCAAGCGCCTCCTGATCCTGGGCGGCACGGGGGAGGCGGCAGCTCTCGCCCATCGGCTTGGCCGCCGGGCGGGTTTGAGTATCGTTACATCGCTGGCGGGGCGCACCCGCGCCCCGGCCGCCGTACCCGGCGAGGTGCGCAGCGGTGGATTTGGCGGGGCGGAAGGGTTAGCGCGTTATTTGGCCGAGCGGAATATCGATTTGGTGATCGACGCGACCCATCCCTTTGCCGCGCAAATCACCGCCAACGCCGCCGCCGCCTGCGAAACGGCCGGTGTCCCGCGCCTGGTCCTGGCCCGTCCGCCTTGGCAAGCGCAAGCGAGCGATCGTTGGCTGCGCGTGCCCGATGCCCGGACCGCCGCAACCGTAGTGGGGGACCTGGGCCGGCGCGTGTTTCTGAGCACCGGACGGCAGGATCTGGCGCCCTTCGCGGGCCAGCAGGGGATCTGGTTTCTGGTGCGCATGATAGATGAGCCGGCGGAACCCCTGCCTCTGGAGAACTACGACGTGATTCTGGGCCGCGGTCCCTTCGCGGCCGAGGACGAAGCCGCCTTGATGCAAGAGCACGGCATCGCCGTCCTGGTGAGCAAAAATAGCGGCGGTCAGGCCACCTACGGCAAGATTGAAGCGGCCCGGCGGCTCGGACTACCCGTGGTTATGATCGACCGCCCGGCGCTGCCCGAGGGTCTGGCGGTGCATAGCGTGGACGAGGCCGCCGCCTGGGCCGAATCGCATTGCCCCGCAGAGCCGGAGCCCCCGGAAATCCGCGCCTAGAGCTATTTCCGCGAAGGCAGCAGCTTAGGCCCGGCGTTTGGGCCGCAACAGATGGACGTGGCCGGGATCGTAGAGCTTGCTGTCGGTGAAATCCTGGGACGCTAAAACCCGGCCGACCAGGATCAGCGCGGTGCGGGTGATCTTGGCGGCGCGCACCTGGTCGCGGATGTCGGCCAGGGTGCCGCGCACGATCTTCTCGTCGGGCCAGCTGGCCCGGTACACGACCGCGACGGGACAGTCGGCACCGTAGTGCGGGGTCAAGGACTCGACCACATGGCGCAGGTTGCGCACCGAGAGGTGGATGGCCAAGGTTGCGCCCGAGGCACCCAAGGTCGCCAGATCCTCGCGGTTCGGCATCGCCGAGGCCTTCATGGCGGTGCGGGTCAGAATCACCGTCTGGCTGATATCGGGCAGCGTAAGCTCGGCGCCCAGCGCCGCCGCCGCCGCGGCATAGGCGGGCACGCCCGGCGTGATGGTATAGGGGATGCTCTTGGCTTGCAGGCGCCGGATCTGCTCCCCGATCGCGCCGTAGAGCGCGGGATCGCCGGAATGAACCCGGGCCACATCGTCGCCGCGTGCGTGGGCGGACTCGATTTCGGCGATGATCTGGTCCAACGTCAGGGCCGCCGTATCCAGGACCCGCGCGTCCTGGGGCGCGTGGGCCACGACTTCGCGCGGCACCAAGGATCCGGCATAAAGCACCACCGGGCAGCGCGCGATCAAGTCGCGCCCGCGCAAGGTCAGGAGGTCGGCCGCGCCCGGGCCCGCCCCGATGAAGTGAACCGTCACGCCGCGTCTCCCACGCTGTCCTTCTTGCCTGCCTTGGCGCCATAGCCGCGCGGGGTGTAGACCCATGACCCGCCGTCTGTACGCGGCGTACGCCGGGTTTCGCTGGAGCCGATTAGGACCAGGCTCAGCATGTCGACCGCCTCGGCGTTCAAGTCTTCCAGGCCCATGATGTCAAGCGTTTCGCCTTGGCGGCCCAGGTTGCGCGCGACGATGACCGGCGTGTCCGGGCGGCGGCGCGCCAGGAGGATATCGCGCGCGGTGTTTAGCTGATGGCGTCGGCGTTGCGACACGGGATTATAAAGCGCGACCACGAAGTCGCCCTCGGCGGCGGCACGCAAGCGCCGCTCGATCGCCGGCCAGGGGGTCAGCAGGTCGGAAAGCGAGATCGCGCAGAAATCGTGACCTAAGGGCGCCCCCGCGCGTGCCGCAGCGGCTTGCAGGGCGGAGATGCCCGGCACGACCATGGTTTCCACACGGTGCCATTCCGGTTTGTTCTCGCGTTCCAGCAGTTCGAAAACAAGACTGGCCATGGCATAGATGCCGGGATCGCCGGAACACACCAGCGCGACATCGCGGCCCTTTGCCGCCAGGTCCAGCGCCGCGCGCACCCGCGCTTCCTCGGCGCCCAGGGGAAAGTCGTGGCGCGCTTTGCCGTTGGCCAAGGGGCCCAGAAGATCAAGGTACAAGGTGTAGCCGACGAGGTCGCTCGCCGTGCGTACGGCCGTTTCGGCTTCCGGCGCGCGCCAGACCGGATCGCCCGGCCCCAGACCTACGACCGCCAAGCTTCCGCGGCCCTGTCCCACAGCGTACGCGTCTAAGGGTTCGGGCGTACGGGCGATGGCGCAGGTCGCGCGGGCCGATTTTCTCTTGGGCACAATCAAGTCCGCGCGCGGTCCGGCTGCGGCCAGGGCCGCGCCCTCGGCCACGCCGCGACAACCGACCTCACGGAATACCGCCTCGGAGGGATTTGCCAGACGGGGTGTTTCTTCTTCCAGACGCACGGCCGAAAAGAACCGCGCGGGCACGCCTAACGTCTCGGCCAGGGCATGGACCGCTATCTCGTCGGCCTTGAGGTCTAGGGAGACAACCGCCGCGACCGCGCCCTCGGCCAGGTTCCGCGCGGCCAGGGTCTCGCGCGCAAGCGCGATGACTTCCTCGGCCGCCGCGCCGCGTTCGCAACCGACGCCTAGGCACAGGATCGCCGGGTGATAGACCAGGCTGTTCGCTTCGACTTTGCCGACCTGTTCGGTAACATGGATGGTGAGTTCGCCATCCTGGTCCCAGGGTAGCGAGGATTGCGCGAGCCAGGGCGCTTCGCCCTCCAAGCGCACCCGCGCGCCGGCCAGCAGGGCGGCGGCGAAGTCCTTGTAATGTTGAGGATTGCCAAGTCGCCAGCCCGGCGGGGGATCGTCAAGCGCCACCCCGAAGGCGAGGTCGCCGGCCGTGGTGATCGCGGGTGCGATGTCCAGCAGGCCACCGATTTTCCGTGCTAGGTTGTTCGCCCCCCGGTGCCCGCCGAGCAGGGGCACGACGGTTCCGCCGTCCTCGGCCAGGGCCAGCACCGGCGGTTCGTCCGCTTTGTCGGCGAGCAAGGGGGCGAGCGTTCGGATCAAGACGCCGGCCGCGCACACGCCCACGATCGGGCGTTGTTCGGCGAACAAGCGCCGCAGGTGTTCGCCGGCCGACGCGAAGTGAACCTCAACCCCGGTAACCCGGCCTCTAAGTCCGTGAACCTCCGCGCCTGAAAGATCCTTGGTCAGGCGCGCCGCCAGATCCGCGCCGCGTTGCGTCAGGGCGAAGAAAACCGGCGCCGCGCCCGTCATCGCCAGGCCTCCCCGCGCCGGTGAACCAGGATCATGGAGAAATAGGGCGCCGCGTCTTCGCTCACTTGGTCCAGGGTGAGAACGCGCTGGCTGGCCATGGTGGCATGCTCGACGTAGCGCGCATCCGCGCTGAGGCGCAGATCCTCGAGCACCCGCCGCACCTTGTCGAGATGGCGCCCGACCTTGATGATCGCCGCCGCGTCGCAATCTTTCAAGCGGGCGAGAAGCTCGGCCTCGGGCAGGGGCGCGGGCACCACGGTCAAGACGTCGTTACGCGCAGCCAGCGGCGCGCCCAGGACGGCGGCGCAAGCGGTCAGCGAGGAGACGCCGGGCACGACCTCGACCCGAAAATTTTCTGCCATGCGCCCGAAGAGATACATGAAGGAACCATAGAAGAAGGGATCGCCCTCGCACAGTACGGCGGCGTCGCGTCCGGCGTGCAGGTGTTCGCCTAGCTTGAGCGCGGCGCTGTCGTATACCTCCTGCGCGGGAAAGCGCGCCTCGACCAGCGGCATACGGATCGCGATCTCGGTCCGGCCTTCGGGCAGATGCGGCGCGACGATCCGCCGCGCCAGGCTGTCGCCGTGCTCCGGCGCGGGATAGGCAATGACCTCTACGGCTCGCAGCAGGCGCAGCGCCTTGAGCGTGATCAGCTCCGGATCGCCGGGCCCGATGCCAAGGCCATAGAGCGTGCCGGTCATGATTTCACCGCCTGAAACTGAGTGACCGGCATGAGCGCCCGCCACCCGGTGAAGGGCCCGACCGGCCGGGCGCGCGAAACCGCGATGCGGGTAAGATCGCCGCCCTGGGCGGCGCGGAAGGCCACCAGGGCCTGTTCGCCCTCCAAGGTGACGGCGTTGGCGACCAGGCGGCCCCCGCCGCGAAGCGCGGCCCAGCAGGTCTCGATCAGGTCCGGGACGCTCAACCCGCCGCCCAGGAATATCGCGTTCGGCGGGTCGAGATCGCGCATAACCAAGGGCGCGGCCCCTATAACAATGTGCAACTTCGGTACTCCCAAGGACGCCGCGTTATGCGCGATAAGCGCAGCCCGCTGTATATCTTTTTCTATCGCGATGGCCCGGTTGCGCGGATCGAGGCGCAGCCATTCGATCCCGACCGACCCGCAGCCGGCCCCGACATCCCAGAGCACCTGCCCCGGCGCGGGGGCCAGCGCGGCCAGGGTCGCGGCGCGTACCTCGCGCTTGGTCATCTGTCCGTCGTGGCGGAAGGCCTCATCCGGGAGGCCGGGTGTACGTGGCAAGTACAGAGTCCCGCTTCCGGCCACGC
Organism: Kiloniellaceae bacterium; assembly: GCA_021776115.1. Taxonomy (GTDB): domain Bacteria; phylum Pseudomonadota; class Alphaproteobacteria; order Kiloniellales; family J153; genus JAJFGN01. Next base: position 117,919 of record JAJFGN010000039.1, read on the forward strand.
AGTCAAGGGCCAGGGTATTGAAGTCGGCGAGCTCCGGCGCCCCCCAATCCTTGGCCAAGGCCTCGACGCGGCGCTCCCTGGGGCCGGCCATGTGTTCGAGAACGACGATCCGGCTGTCGCCGTAGCCGCGCGCGACCAGCAAGGCCGCCGCCCGCGCCGGCGTCTTCGCGTCGTCGCTGAGCGCCAGGATGCGCGCGCCGGGCTGAATTGCGGGATGCAGGAGTTCCAAGGGCCGCCCATGCAGCGTGAGGCACTCCACCGACTCGCGCGGCCAGCCCAAGCGGGCGCAGGCCAGGGCGAAGGCCGAGGGCGCGGGCACGATGGTCATCTCGGCGGCGGGAATCCGTTTCGCCAGGGTGGCGCCGATGCCGAAATGGAGCGGATCGCCGGTCGCCAGGACGCAGATGTTTTGCCCGCGCCGGGCCACGATGTCCTCGACCAGGACGCTGAGCGGACTGGGCCAGGTCAGGCGTTCGCGGCCGTCTTGCGGGATCATGGCCAGGTGCCTGGCGCCGCCGACCAGAACCTCCGCCGTCTCGAGCAGCGGGCGCGCGGCGGGCGCGAGGCCCGCGAGACCGTCCTCGCCCAGGCCGAGGATGCTGAGCCAGGGTTTCATGTCCGCGCCAGGGCCAGGGCGTTGACCCCGGCGGCGGCCAGGGCGCTGCCGCCGCGCCGGCCGCGCAAGGTGACGAAGGGAATACCGGTTTGGGCGCCGATCAAGGCGTCCTTGGATTCGGCGGCGCCGATGAAGCCGACCGGAAACGCCAGGATCGCGGCCGGCCGCGGCGCGCCCTCGACCAGGATTTCGAGCAGGCGGGACAGGGCCGTGGGCGCATTGCCGATTGCGACCACCGCGCCATCCAACTGGGGGTGCCAAAGATCGACCGCGGCGGCGGAGCGGGTCGTGCCGGCCGCTTGCGCGCGCGCCGCGACCGAAGGATCTCGCAAGGGGCACAGAATCTCGTTTTCCTTGGGCAGAAAGGCGCGGGTGATGCCCTCGGCCACCATGCGCGCGTCCGTGACGATGGGGGCGCCCTTGGCCAGCGCCTCGCGCCCGGCCTCGGCGACCTCGCCGCCCCAGGCGAGATCGTCCAGGATATCGGTCATGCCGCACGCGTGGACCAGGCGCACCGCAAGCCCGGCCTGCCCCGGCGCCAAGCCGGAGAGGTCGCACTCCGCGCGCACCATCTCGAAAGAGCGGCGGGAGATTTCCTGTGGGTCGTGGATGTAATCGAGCATCGGCGCGTTCATCCGGCCGCCGTGGCGAAAGCAAGAAAGGTCCCCCCACCCCGGCCCTCCCCCTCGAGGGGGGAGGGAGAAGAAAGCCGCCCTCGCGAGAGATCGCGCGCGCCCAAGGGAAAGGAACCCACGCCGCGCATGCGCTCTCGCCCGCTAAGGCGCGGAGAGGCGTCCCGCGCATTCCCTCCCCCCTCGAGGGGGAGGGTCAGGGTGGGGGGGCGGTTTGGGCGAGGCGGGGTGCCGGCCATGGGGTGCGCGGCCGGTCAGGCCGGCTCCTTCTTCAGGGTCTTGGGCCCCAGCGGATGATCGGCGTGCGGATAGGGATGATGCCCGTGCCCGTGATCGTGATCGTGGCCATGCCCGTGCCCATGATCGTGCCCATGCCCGTGCTCATGATCGTGCCCGTTGCCGCCATCGGCGGCGCCGGTGCCGATGCCCTCGACGTGGTGGTGATGGCTTTCCTGGGCCAGGCCGACCTCGGCCTCGAAGCCGAGCACCTGCTCGCGGTACTTGCACATCTTGCAGTTCATGTTGTTCTCGCCGCGCAGGATTTCCTCGACCCGCTCGGCGAAAGCGTCCAGCACCAGGGGGTGATCGTTGAGGTAGGGCGCCTTGATGAACTCGATCTCCGGATGCTCGGCCGCGACCCGGTCGGTGTGCTCGTAGATCCGCTTCACCAGGATGCCGGTGAACAGGAAATAGGGAAACACCACGATGCGCCGGTAGCCCAGCTTGGCGGCATGTTGCAGACCGGGCTCGACCAGCGGAAAGGTTACGCCGGAATAGCAGGTCTCGCCCCAGCCGAAACCGAAGCCTTCCCATAGCAAGCGCATAACCTTGGCGGCGTTGGAGTTGGCGTCGGGGTCGGAGGCGCCGCGCCCAACAACCATCAGAAGCGTCTCGTTGTTCGGGACTGTACCGCCGGCCGCGTCGAGCGCCTGGGCGATGCGGTCGCCCGCGGCCCGGATCATTTTGGGGTCGATCGCCAACTCGCGGCCGTAGTCGATATGGACCTCCGGGTGCTGGGCCTCGTAGGTGCCGAGCACCGAGGGAATATCGTTCTTGGCGTGGCCGGCGGCGAACAGCATGCCCGGCACGGCCAGGATGCGCGTCGTCCCGCGCCCGCGCAGTTTGTCCAGACCATCGCGGATGATCGGGCGCGCGAACTCCAGGAAGCCGCTTTCGACATCGAACTGGGGCAGGCGGTCGCGAATCCCGCGCGCGACCGCCTCGAACTCGCGCACCGCGTCTTCGTCGCGGCTGCCGTGACCGCACACCATGACGCCAATTTTTTCGCTCATCGCCCTGTCTCCCGCCCAAGCCGCCCAACGCCGGCCGCCCCAGAAAGCCGGATTATGCCGCGCGCCGCCGTCGTGGCAAGGACGGGAAAGGGTCTCGGTTTGACATCTTGGCGAAGCCAGGGCCCTGAACGACCGTTTTTTAGCGGATCGCGGCGGCTTTACGGCCAGCGGTAAACAGGGGCGTGGGGGCATGGTGCGTCTGGCCGTGAACCATAGGTGAAGTCCGTGCGCCGCCTTGGCGGCGCGGAAAGCAAACCTTGCCATTAGCGCTAGTTCTGTCCCGGAGAGCGAACCTCTGGAGGCCGCTTACTTTGGGGAAGGGTCAAGCGCCTCACATTGCAGGTAACCCTCGAATTCTGTAGTTTGATTGGCATTCGTACAATGCCCAGAACTACTATTTGGGAGGACGAACTATATGAAGCTGGTGCGTGCCCACGTCACCAACTATCGCAATATCATCGACTCCGACGATGTCGAGATCGGCCCCACGACTTGCCTCGTCGGCAAGAACGAAGCCGGCAAGACCGCATTCCTCAAAGCATTGGAGGGGCTGAGATCGGTAAACGAGGAGTTCAAGGAATACGGCAAAATCGAGAACTATCCGCGCCGCTACCTCGCCGACTATGTCGAGCGACACCAGGGCGAGGAGGCGGTCGTCGTCTCCACCAGCTGGGAATTGAGCGACGCCGATGTCGCCGCGCTCGAAGCACAACTCGGAAAAGGCGTGGTGACTGATCGCTCGGTTCAGATCAAGAAGACCTACGACACAACGGGCTCGACGTGGACCGTGTCGATTGATTCGGTGAAGGTCATAGCCGGCCTGGTTTCGCGCTTCGGGCTGAGCCCCGCGGAGCAGGATGTGCTAAGCGGCGCCCGCACGACAGTTGAGGCCGCAACCGCACTCGAAGCGCTGAGCGAACGGACGGCAGGACAGGAAGAAGTTCTGGCTGCGATCACGAAGTATAGGTTGAACAAATCGAACCTAATGGCGATCGATATCCTCGACGCGCGGACACCACGGTTCCTGTACTTCTCGCACTACGACCGTATGAGCGGCGAGATCGCCATCAACCAACTCAATGCCGACAAACAGGCCGGCGAGATTGAGACAGGCGATCAGGTCTTCCTCGACTTTCTCGAATATGCCAGCACTACCTTGGAGGAGCTGACGACCTCCACCCGCTTCGAGGAGTTGAACGCCCGCTGTGAGGCAGCGGCCAACCGCATCACCGACCAGATCTTTGAATACTGGACGCAGAACGACGAGCTCCAGATCCAGGTGCTGCTGACTGAGGGCAAACCCAAGGACCCGCCGCCCTTCAACGAAGGGCCGATCGCCCGCGCCCGCGTGGAAAACAACCTCCATCGCGTCTCGGTGCCCTTCTCCGAGCGCTCGGCCGGGTTCATCTGGTTCTTCTCTTTCCTGGTGAAGTTTGCCCAGATCAAAAAGAGCCAGGGCAACGTGATCATCCTGCTCGACGAGCCGGGGCTGACCCTTCATGGCACCGCGCAGAAAGATCTGCTGCGCTATTTCACCGAGCAGCTTGAGCCGAAGCACCAGCTCATTTACTCGACCCACTCGCCCTTCATGGTGCCTGCAGACAACTTGTCGAGCGTCCGCACCGTCGAGGACGTCGTCACCAGAGATGCGCGAGACCGCAAGGTATCCCAAGGCACCAAAGTGCGCGCCGACGTCCTCACTACCGATCCACAGACGAACTTCCCAGTGTTCGGCGCAATGGGTTTCGAGGTCACACAAGGGCTCATCATCGCGCCGAACACCTTGCTGGTCGAAGGCGCGAGCGACATCCTCTACCTCCAGGCAGCCTCGTCTGTGCTGGCCAAGCGCAAGCGCACCGCGCTCGATCCGTGCTGGGCGATTTGTCCGGCGGGCGGCATCGACAAGGTCCTGCCCTTCGTCCGGCTTTTCTATGGCAACAGACTCAACGTCGCCGTCCTCACCGACTTCGAGCGAGGGCAGAAGAAGAAGCTTGACGATCTCTACAAGTCCGCGCTGCTCGACCATGAACGAATCACTCTGGCGACAGAGATCGCAGGCAAGGAGGAAGCAGACATTGAGGACTTCTTCGAGCCTGCGGTGTTCGTCGAACTTGTCAACAAGACCTATGGACTGACGGGCAAGAATGCGCTCACCGTCAAGAAGCTGATGGAGGCCGAGCCCGGCACGGAACGGATCGTCAAAAAGGCAGAAGCCTATTTCCGGTTGCTGCCCGACACGATCCCGGAATACAGCCATTACGAGCCCGCGCTCCACCTCCTCAAGCACCCAGAAATTTTGGACGGAGATGACGAGGGTCGTATCAAGACCCTTGACCGCTTCGAAACAGCATTCAAGCGCATCGCTAAATTCATCTAACGGGCCTTCCAGCGTTAGTGACACGAGAAGGAAAGGCATTGCGCCGCGCCCGTTCCCACGACTGCAAATACGAACTACGTTTTAAGGTCTGCTCTGCGGAAAGATTTTAAACTCACACAGCACGCGTAGGGCGCAATAGCGTTAGCGTATTGTGCCGAATGGGTTCCCCCGGAAGGCCGGCATACATTCGGCGGGCACCGCTTCGCTAACCCGCCCTGGATCGAAAAAGCTGCCGCCCTTTAATGGTTGCTACGAGCTACGAGCTTTTTCCCTCGATAGATTGGCCGCAACGCATTGACCGGGGCCGCCGCCGGCCCGATGCTCGCGGCCATGCTTCTGACTTCGCTTTCCGGCGCTGCGTCCGCCGTCGATCCTTGGCCCATCCTGCTCCTGGCGCTCGCGCTCGATGCGGCCCTGGGCGACCCGCGCTGGCTTTACCGCGCCGTTCCGCATCCCGTCGTCTTGCTCGGCCGCGCAATCGCGGGGCTCGAGCGGCGATGGAACGACCAGTCGCAGCCGCGGCGCGTGCGCCTCATGCGCGGCGCTTACTTGACAGCACTCATGACGATCGGAGCCGGGGGCCTGGGATGGATAGTCTCGGGGGCGCTAGAGGGTGTGACCGGCGGTTGGGCGATCGAGGCCGTTCTGGCCAGTACGTTTATCGCCGGGCGCGGCCTCTATGACAGCGTGCGTAAGGTCGCCAAGGGGCTGACCCTGGGGCTGGAGGAAGGCCGCGCGGCGGTCGGTCATATTGTCGGGCGCGATCCGGACAGCCTGGATCGCCCCGGCGTCGCCCGCGCGGCGATCGAAAGCACGGCCGAGAACTTCTGCGACGGTGTGGTTGCGCCGGTGTTCTGGTTCGCGGTCTTCGGTTTGGGCGGATTGGCGGCCTACAAGGCACTCAACACCCTGGACAGCATGATCGGATACCGCAGCGCGCGCCACGAGGCTTTCGGCAAGGCCGCGGCCCGCCTGGACGACGCTGCGAACTGGATTCCGGCCCGGCTTAGCGGGTTAATTCTGATTGGGGCGGCGGTTCTGGCGCCGGGCGCGCACGCCGGGCAAGCCTGGCGCGCGATGCGGCGCGACGCGCACCGGCATGGCTCCCCCAATGCCGGTTGGCCGGAAGCGGCGCTGGCCGGCGCGCTCGGCTTCGCCCTGGGCGGCCCGCGCTACTATGGCGGAGCCAAGGTCGAGGATCATTGGATGGGGAATGGACGCAAGGATCTTGGCGCGCACGACATTAGCCGCGCGCTACGGCTTTATCTCGCCGCGAACGCGCTTCTAGCGGGCCTTCTCACCCTGCCGATCCTGGTCTATATGGCCGCGTAGCGGCCGCTCAGACCTGGATATCCAGATTGCCGCCGCGGCTCGATTCGGACGGTGGCGGGTCCGGTTGGCGCGCGGCCTCATTGCGGCCGCCTTCGCTCTCCCGGCTCGCGGTGACGGGGTGGCTGGTTTCGCGTTTGGTCGTGTCTTGCGCACTTGGCGCATTGGCGACCGGTGCCGGTGCGGCGCCGGACTGGCCCGGCGGCGGCGGCACGAGGGGGTTTGTTACTTGCATGACAGAAATATAGGTGTTCCGGCAGAGGCGGTCAAGCATTAAGTATTTGATATTTAAGGGAAAAACAAGGTAAGTTAGAGATAAATCCTAGCCGCAACCGAGGGTTCTCCAAGGTTTTGCGAGCGCGTTCCGCTTGACCTTCCAGCCGCGAGAAGCCTCATGGTTTCGGAGACACCGAGAATCGCGAATAAGGAGAAGACAATGCTTGCACTATCCCGGCCGGTGCGGGTCGCCGTCCTGGCGCTTGCCGGCCTGTTGTTTACAATTGGCGCTGTAGGGCTTCTGTGGCCAAGGGGCGAAGAAGCCGCCGCGCCCAGCGTGTCCTTGGCGGAGGGTACTCGGCTCTACGGCGAATACTGCGCGGCCTGTCACGGCGCCAATCTCGAGGGCCAGGCCGACTGGCGCCAGCGCGGGCCCGACGGTCTCCTGCCGGCGCCGCCCCACGACGCCGCCGGCCATACCTGGCATCATCCCGACCAGCAACTCTTCGCGATCACGAAGAACGGAACCGCGGCGTTGGTGGGCGGGGACTACAAATCCAGTATGCGCGGCTTCGGCAACGAACTCAGCGATGAAGAGATATGGGGCGTGCTCAAATACATCGGTTCGCGTTGGCCCGAGGAAATTCGCCGTCGGCAGCAAGAAATCTCGGCGCGTGCGGCAAAAGCCGCCCAATAAGGCCGGAAAGGGCTCTAGGGTGCGGGCCGATGACCCGCGTCACCCGGCGCGGCGCTCTCTTCGCCGGCGCGCGGCAGGACGACGGTGAAGCTCGATCCTTCGCCTGGCGTGCTCTCGATTTCCAGCAGTCCACGGTGTCGGTTTAGGATGTGCTTGACGATCGCCAGGCCCAGCCCCGTGCCGCCGAGCTTACGGGAGCGCGCGGTGTCGACCCGGTAGAACCGCTCGGTCAGGCGCGGCAAATGTTCGCGCGCGATACCCTCGCCCCGATCGGTGACCGAGAGTGCGACGCCCGGCCGGCCTAAGCGCCGTCCGCTGGGGCCATCCACCTCGACCTCCTGGCCGCTGATGCGTATCGGCGTACCGGCCCGGCCGTATTTGACCGCGTTGTCGATCAGGTTTTGCAACACCTGGGTTATCTCGTCGCTGTCGCCGAGCGCTGAGGGTAAGCGGTCGACAGCGAAGTCGAATGTGATGTTCTTGGCTTGCGCCTGCGGTTGCAAGGTGTTGGCGACCGTACGTACCAAGGTGGCCAGGTCCACCGTTCCGCGGGGCGGCGTGTGTTCCTGCAATTCGATGCGCGACAGGGACAAGAGATCCTCGACCAGATGCGCCATGCGGCCCGCCTGTTCGTGCATGACGGCCAGGAATTGCTCACGTGCTTCCGGGTCGTCGCGCGCCGGGCCTTGCAGAGTTTCGATGAAGCCCAGCAAGCTCGCCAAAGGGGTGCGTAACTCGTGGCTGGCGTTGGCCACGAAATCTGCGCGCATCTGTTCGGCCCGCTTTAGGGCCGTCAGGTCGTGCAAGGTGACGATGGCGGCGGCACCGTCGCGCCGGGCCCCGGAAAGCCGCGCGACCCGGCCGCCGAAGTAACGCGCGACCGCGCCGCTCAAGGCGAACTCCGTGACCCGGCCCTCGGCCCCGTCCAAAACCTCATCTACCGCGTCCAGGAGCTCTGGGTTGCGCAGCACGGCGGTCAGATCGCGCCCGGCTAGGCCAGTCCCGCCAGGCCCGCCCTCGAAAAGCTCTTCCGCCGCCGGGTTGGCCCGCTCTATGCGTCCTTCGGCGGAAATCATAAGCAGGGGATCGGGCAGGGCGGTGAAGATAGCTTGATCGCCGGCGATCAAGGCATCCAAGTCCTTGCTTGCGGCCGCTGCCTCCTGGCGCGCCTGGGTCAGGTCTTTCTCCCGGCGCCCTTGCGCGATCAGGTGAATCCGAAGCAAGGCGGCGGCAAACACACCCGCCGCCAGCGACGCCCCAAGGCCCGCCTTCCAGGACAGAGCTTCGGTGACAGCCAGAATGCCGAGTGCCGCTGCCGCCGGCGCCACTAAAAAGACGAAACTGCGGACTAAAGTCCACAAGGTCACGCTCGAAGAGTGCACGGCCACGGCTTGGCCATTACTTTCTGCTGGCCTTCGACGTCGCCGTCTCATTCGCATCGTGTGCCGCGAGCACCGCGGCTACCACCAGATCGTTGACGGTGGCGCCTAGGCGCACAATCTGCGCCGGGCGGGACAGGCCGATCAAGAACGGTCCGATCACATTGCCGAGGTTCCCGGCTTGGACCAGCTTGGTGGTGATGTTGGCGCTGTGCAGCGCCGGCATGATCAGCACGTTCGCCGGCCCGCTCAGGCGGCAGAAGGGGAACAACCGGCGCATGAGGTCGTAGTCGAGGGCGATATTCGCCTGCATCTCGCCGTCGTATTCGAAATCCAGATCCATCGCATCGAGGATCTTGACTGCGTCGCGAATACGCTGCGCCTTCGCGCGCATGGGGTTGCCGAAGTTGGAGAAGCTGAGCAAGGCAACGCGCGGTTCGTGGCCCAGGGCGCGCGCCTGAGCCGCGCTCTGAACCGCGATGTCGGCCAATTCCTCGGGCGTGGGCAGCTCGTGCACGGAGGTGTCGGCGGCGAAGACCGAGCGCCCGTCCAGCAACAGCGCCGTCATGCCGAACACCCGACGCCCGGGCTTGGGATCGATCGCGCGGCGAATATCGTCGAAGGCGACGCCGAAGCTACGGGTCAGGCCGGTCACCATGGCATCGGCTTGGCCTTTCGCGACCATGCAGGCGGCGAAAATGTTGCGATTCTGATTGACCATACGCTGGCAATCGCGGCGTAGCATACCTTTACGCTGCAGGCGCGCGAATAAGAAGTCGGTGTATTCCTTGTTGCGCACCGAAATCCGCGCATTGTGGATTTCCAGGCTGGCGCCGGTTAGTCCCAGGGTGGCTAAGGTCTGGTGCACGGTTTCGTCGCGCCCCACCAGCACCGGCGTACCATAACCGGCTTGCTGGAACGCCAAAGCGGCGCGAATGGTCGCTTCTTCCTCGCCCTCGGCGAAAACGACCCGCTTCGGATTCTTGCGTACCTTGGTGAAGATTTGTTGCAGACTGCCCGCCGTTGGGTCCAGGCGCGCCGCCAGTTGTGCCGCGTAGGTGTCCAGGTCCTCGATCGGCTGCCGGGCGACGCCGGACGCCATCGCCGCCTTCGCGACCGCCACGGGCACGGCGACGATAAGGCGCGGATCGAAAGGCGCCGGAATGATGTAGTCCGGCCCGAAGTGCAGGCGGCGCCCGGCGTAGGCCCGGTCGACCTCGTCCGGCACGTCCTCGCGGGCCAGCGCGGCCAGCGCCTCGGCGGCGGCGATCTTCATCTCCATGTTGATGGTCGAGGCGCGAACATCCAAGGCGCCGCGGAAGATGTAGGGAAATCCCAAAACATTGTTGATCTGATTCGGATAGTCCGAACGCCCGGTGGCCACGATCGCGTCGTCGCGCACCTCGCGCACCTCTTCGGGGGTAATTTCGGGATCCGGATTGGCCATGGCGAAAATCAGCGGCTTGTCCGCCATATCGCGCACCATCTCCCGGTTTACCGCGTCCTTGGCCGACAGGCCGATGAAGACGTCCGCGCCGGCCAGCGCCTCGGTCAGGGTGCGCTTCTCGGTATCGACGGCGTGTGCCGATTTCCACTGATTCATGCCGGCGCTGCGGCCGCGGTAGATAACCCCTTTGGTATCGCACAGGATGACGTGGTCGTTCTCCACACCCATGGCCTTGACCAACTCGGAACAGGCGATGCCTGCCGCGCCCGCGCCGTTGATCACGATGCGCATATCGGCCAGCTTTCGGCCGCTCAAGTGCGCGGCGTTGATCAGGCCCGCGGCGGTGATGATCGCGGTGCCGTGCTGGTCGTCGTGAAAGACCGGAATATCGAGCAATTCGCGTAAACGTTCCTCGATGATAAAGCACTCCGGCGCCTTGATGTCCTCCAGGTTGATGCCGCCGAAGCTGGGGTGCAGGTAGCGCACGCAATTGACGAATTCGTCGACGTCGCGGGTGTCGATGCACAGATCGATACCGTCGACATCGGCGAAACGCTTGAAAAGCACCGCCTTGCCTTCCATCACCGGCTTGGCGCCGAGCGCGCCGAGATCGCCCAAGCCCAAAACCGCCGTGCCGTTGGACGCGATGGCGACCAAATTGCCCTGGGCGGTGTAGTCGTAGACCTTGGCCGGGTCCTTGGCGATCTCCAGGCAGGGCGCCGCGACGCCCGGCGAATAGGCTAGCGTCAGGTCGCGCTGCGTGGTCAGCGGCTTGGTCGCGCGGATCTCCAGCTTGCCCGGACGGCCGCCGGCATGCATCTCCAGCGCCTCGCGCTCCAGCGTGCCTGGATTGTCTTTGGCCATAGTAAGTTCCCCCTGTCGCGCCTTCGGCCGCTGGGACCGGAACTGCGTGTGCGGTTCTGCGAATGTCTGGGGGAATGTTAGAGAGCGCCGGGTGCAGCGTCAAAAAGGAACGGGAGGGCGGTCTGACGCTGCCTGACCCTTCGTTCCGGACTTAGCCCTGCCCCGGCCTTGCGTGCAGGTGGACGTCGGCGGCGCCGTGGCGGGTTAGGATGTCGCGCGCCTTGGCTTGGCGCTCCGCGTCCACGGCCCGCACCCAGAGCAGAAGCGCGCCCGACTCCAGTGCCCGGGCAA
>JAJFGN010000040.1 GCA_021776115.1 Kiloniellaceae bacterium
CGCCCGCCGCGCCAAGCCCTGCGCCGTCTTGCGCCGCCCCGCCAGGCTCTCCAGTTCCCGTCGTTCCCCAGCCGACAATTCGATTGCCACCGCTGGCTTGCCCATCGATCATGTCCTCCAAAGCCTGCCAAACATGATCTAACAAATTTCGCGATCAGGACACTAGAGCCGGGCCGGAGCCGGCGCGGCTATTTCCGCATCGATTGGCGGAAAATCCGATCGGCCTTGTCGCTGGCGGCCTGTGCATCAGCCGCCGCCTTGCGCGCCTCGGCCGCTGCCGCCGCCGCGTCCTTGGCGGCCTGTTGCGCCATTGCCCGGTCTTGTGCCATCTCGCTGCGGAGCGCGTCGAGATCGGTGCGCAGTGCGTTCACACTGGTGCGCAACTCATCGACACCAGGTTGTTGCGCGCAACCGCCTGCCAAAAGCAGGGGTGCGACCAGAGCAGTCGCCAGCACGAGCTTACTAAGTTTTCGCATATTGCCCTCCCGCAAGAGCTATTCGGAAACTGGCCCTCCGCGCGCTCGTATCGGAACGGAGTCGTGCGGACGGGTCACGTCCATTGTGCGGCACCCTACGACACCGAATGGCGCCTTCGCTATGATTCGGATCAATAAGCACGGCGGCGCCAGCGAATTCTATCCCGAGTTCGCGGATTGAGGGAGGGTGCCGGTGGCGCTATTCGCAGCCTTTGACCCCGGCGCTTGCGCTGCATCAAGGCACGCCTTGAGGAAAGGCGCTATTTATTCGGCAAACGACAAGGACGTCTGACGTCTCATGTGTGCCAAGATCGTGCGGCTCGAGTCGCCGGAGCCTCGCGCAGCGCCCCCGGCCAAGAGCTGGGAACATTTTCCGCATGGAGCCGATGTGGGGGTGCGGGGTCTTGGGCCCACCAGGGAGGCGGCTTTCGAGCAAGCCGCTTACGCCCTGACCGCGGCGCTGGTCGAGCCGGAACGGGTTGAGCCGAAAGATGAAATCGAGATCGTCTGTGAGGCGCCGAACGACGAATTGCTCTTGGTCGATTGGCTGAACGCGATCATATACGAAATGGCAACGCGCCGGACATTGTTTGGCAGATACGCCGTTCGCATAGAAGGCGAGAAGCTATACGGCAGGGCTTGGGGAGAGCCGATCGACATCGCCCGGCACGAGCCAGGCGTGGAAATCAAGGGAGCGACCTATACGGCGCTGCGCGTCGCGCAAGAGGCAAATGGGCGCTGGGTCGCCCAGTGCGTCGTCGATGTCTAGGGCATGGCACAGCGACGCCTGACGGAACTAAATAGGATGGACCTCGCGAAATTAGACCGCGTCTCCGCATTCGAATGGCATATCGCGCCGCGCGCGGGCATGCACGTCCCGGCCGTGATCTATGCGGACGAGGATTTAGTCGGGGACATGGACGACAAGGTCTACGAACAGGTCACGAATGTCGCCAGGCTTCCGGGCATTGTGACGGCGTCTTACGCGATGCCGGATGCGCATTGGGGCTATGGCTTTCCGATTGGCGGTGTGGCGGCCTTCGACCCGGCCGGCGGCGGTGTCATCTCGGCCGGAGGTGTCGGCTTCGATATCTCCTGCGGCGTGCGCACCATGCTGACCGGTCTGACCCGGACTGAGATCGAGGCGCACAAGGTGGAGCTTGCCGATGCGCTGTTCGCCAAGGTTCCCGCCGGCGTCGGCAGCACCGGACGGATCCGGCTCGACCCCGAGCAAATGGACGCGATGCTCGCCGGCGGTGCGCGCTGGGCCTTGAGCCACGGCTACGGCGAACCCGCCGACCTGGAGCGGATCGAGGAGGGCGGGGCCATGCAAGGCGCCCGGCCCGAGTTGGTTTCGCCCAAGGCCAAGACCCGCCAGCGCGATGAAATGGGCACCTTGGGGTCCGGCAACCACTATCTCGAGGTCCAAGAAGTCGCCGCTGTCTACGATGCCGACACGGCGGCCATTTTCGGACTGAGTTTAGGCGGTGTGGTCGTCAGCATTCATTGCGGCTCGCGCGGCCTTGGGCATCAGATCGGCACGGAATATTTGCGCGACATGGCGATCGCCGCCGACCGCGAGGGGATTTCCCTGCCCGACCGCGAGCTCGCCTGCGCGCCGATCAATTCGCCGGTCGGGCAGCGCTACCTGGGCGCCATGCGCGCCGGGATCAATTGCGCGCTGGCCAATCGGCAGATCATCGGTCATCTGACGCGCGAAGTTTTCGCGACGCTGTTCCCGCAAGCGCGCCTCGAGCTGTTGTTCGATGTGTCGCACAACACCTGCAAAGTCGAACGGCATAAAGTAGACGGCGAGCCGCGCGACCTCTATATCCACCGCAAAGGCGCGACCCGCGCCTTCGGGCCCGGCCATTCGGACCTGCCGGATGCGTTGCGTCCGTTTGGCCAGCCCGTATTGATCGGTGGCAGCATGGGCACCGGTTCCTATGTCCTGGCGGGCACGGCCGCGAGTGAAGCGCGGGCCTTCAGCTCCGCCTGTCATGGCGCCGGCCGCCGCATGAGCCGGCACCAGGCGCTTAAGACATGGCGCGGCCGGCAAGTTGTCGACGACCTGGCCGAGCGGGGCATTTTGGTCCGCAGTAAGAGCGCGCGCGGTGTCGCGGAGGAGGCGCCCGGCGCCTACAAGGATGTTGCCGCGGTTGTGGACGCATCCGACGCGGCAGGACTTGCCCGCAAGGTCGCGAAACTCATCCCACTCGTCTGCATCAAGGGATAAACTGAACGAGGATCGATCATGGACATTCCCCTGCAGGTCAGTTTCCGCAACATGGATCGCTCCGAAGCGGTCGAAGCGCGGGTTCGGGAAAAGGCTGAGAAACTGGAGCAATTCTACGGCCACCTCACCAGTTGTCGGGTGCTGGTCGAGGCGCCTGAGCGCCGGCGCCACAAGGGCAAGCTGTTTCATGTCCGCATCGAGCTCGGCCTGCCCGGCAAGGAGCTGGTCGTAAGCCGCCACCCGAAAGACAAGCACGCCCACGAGGATGTTTATGTCGCGGTCCGCGACGCCTTCGATGCGGCACGCCGCCAGTTGGAGGACCGCGTGCGCAAGATGGGCGGCAAGGTCAAGAGCCACGAGGTGCCGCTCCACGGCAAGGTCCTGCGCCTCTTTCCCTATGAAGGCTATGGCTTCATCGCCGCCTCGGACGGACGCGAGATTTATTTTCACAAGGCCAGTGTGCTGCGCGAGGGCTTCGATCAGTTAGAGGTCGGCAGCGAGGTCCGTTTGGTTGTGGCCGTGGGTGAGAGTGCCCAGGGCCCGCAAGCGAGCACCGTGGACCCGATCGGTAAGCATCACTTGGTCGAACCGTTGCCTTGAGGTCACGGCCGGACATTCTGATCGGCACCTCGGGCTGGCACTATAGACACTGGGTGGGGCCCTTCTATCCGCGCGATCTACGGCCAGAGGCGTATCTGGGTCACTATGCGCGCCATCTTGCCACGGTCGAGATCAACAACACCTTCTATCAACTGCCCAAAGCCGAAACCTTGGCCGCTTGGCGCGATGACACGCCCGAAGGCTTTATTTTCGCCTGCAAGGCAAGCCGCTACATCACCCACATGAAGAAGCTCCGGGACCCAACGGAAAGCAGCAAACGCTTCTTCGCGGCGATTGAACCGCTGGAAGAGAAGCTCGGCCCGATCTTGTTTCAACTGCCGCCGCGCTGGCGGCTCAACCTGGATCGCCTCGCGGCGTTTCTCGATGCCCTTCCCACCGGTCAGCGCATCGCCCTCGAATTCCGCGACGAAAGCTGGTTCTCGCCGGCGGTCTGTGAGCTTCTGGCGCGCCATAAGGCGGCGTTATGTATCTACGACCTTGCAGGCAAGCTGTCTCCGATCGAGGTTACCGCCGATTTCGTGTACTTGCGCCTTCACGGCCCTGGCGCCGCCTATCGGGGCGGCTACGAGGACGACACCCTGGCAATCTGGGCAACCCGGCTCTTGACTTGGCGTAAGGCAGGTCTCGATACCTTTGTTTACTTTGACAACGACGAGAAGGGCTATGCCGTCCGGGACGCCCGGCGACTATGCGCCCTGGTCGGCCGGTCCGCGCCTGTGGCGCCCGGATCTTTGTGACAATGCCGAACGCCGTACCTATGATTGGAGTCGGCCACAGAGATCGAATGGTGCGGTGCTCGATGCAAACGCAGAAAACCTAATCGGGACGTTCGGATGATGCGGAGGCTGCGTTTCCCGCGGGCACCGGATCCGGGCGTCGACGCGGTCACGCCAATCAGGATCGAAAAGGGGCTCGACATCCCGATCGCGGGAGAGCCCGAACAGATGATCGCGGACGGCGGGGACGTGACTTCCGTCGCCTTGCTCGGGAGCGACCACATCGGTCTGCACCCCGCGATGCTCGTCGAAGAGGGCGAGCGCGTCAAACTGGGGCAGCCGCTCTTTGCTGACCGGCGGCATCCCGAGGTCGTTTTCGTCTCCCCCGGCAGCGGCATCGTCCGGCAGATCAACCGAGGGGCAAGAAGGGCTCTGCTGTCCGTCGTAGTGGAACTCGCCGGCGACGACGAACTGACCTTCAATAGCTGGCCCGTGAATCGGCTGCCCGATCTGCGGCGCGATGAGGTTATCGATAGCCTACTCGCATCGGGATTGTGGACGGCGTTGCGAACCCGGCCCTACGGCAAGACGCCGGACCCCGGCGCCACACCGTCGTCCGTCTTCGTGACCGCCATGGACAGCAATCCGCTGGCGGCCAAGGCGGAGTTGATCATCGAAGGCGCCCAAGAGGATTTCGCGAACGGCCTGACGACCGTCTCGCGTTTGACCGACGGCCCTGTCTTCGTCTGCCAGGCGCCGTACGCGACCTTACCCATGGGGGAGGCGGACAACGTGACCATGGTGCCGTTCTCCGGCCCCCATCCCTCGGGCTTGGTTGGCACGCATATCCACCATCTGGATCCTGTGAGCGCCCGGAAGACGGTCTGGCACCTCGGCTATCAGGATGTGATTGCCATCGGCAGGCTGTTTAGGACCGGCAGGCTCGTGGCCGAGCGGGTCGTCGCCCTGGCCGGCCCGGCGGTGCGACGGCCACGGCTGATCCGCACCCGCCTTGGCGCCAATACGGATGATCTGACGCGCGGCGAACTCAGCGGCCCGGACTGTCGGATCATTTCCGGCTCGGTGCTGTCCGGCCACCACGCCCAAGGAGCGCTTGGCTATCTCGGGCGCTTCCACAACCAGGTGTCGGTCATCGCCGAGGCCCGCGAAGAGCCGCGCCAAGGCTGGTTCTCGCCGCGCACGAAGAACGCCTTCTCCGTCTACAGCCCCGCTGTCTCCGCACGGCCCCAAAGGCGGAAGCTTGCTCTGACAAGCGCGCGCCACGGAACGCCGACGGCCATGGTTCCGCTTGGCGGCTTCGAGCGGGTCATGCCGCTCGACATCCTGCCGACGCAATTGCTTCGGGCGCTGCTCGTGGGGGATACCGACATGGCTCAAGCGCTCGGCTGTCTCGAACTGGAGGAAGAAGACCTCGCGCTCTGCAGCTTCGTCTGCCCCGGCAAGATCAATTATGGGCCGCTGCTCAGGGCCTGCCTGGAAACCATCGAGAAAGGGGCTTGATGCAAGCCTTGCGGGATTTGCTGGGCCACCGTCCCGGTCCCTCGGCCGTCACCCGGACAGCGCCCCACGTGCGCGACGGCATGAGCGTGACGCGCGCCATGAACTGCGTCGTCGTCGCGCTCATCCCCAGCGTCCTGATGGCGCTCTTCAACACCGGCCACCAGGCCAACCTCAACATGGAACAAATCGGCGTCGGGTCGGCGCCGGGCTG
>JAJFGN010000005.1 GCA_021776115.1 Kiloniellaceae bacterium
GAACGGCCGGACCCCGGAAAAAGTCTTCCGCAACGGCCTGCCAAGTCCAAAAAACACAAAGGAGGAAAAATCGAAAAATGCCGCCTAAACTATCCCCGGCCGGGAGCGGCATGTGTCAGGTCATTACCATCTCTGTACACATTGATTTTTGGTCAAGCGACAAAAGCGGGCTGTTGGCTCGCCTGGGTTAATCTTTGATTTAGTTGGATTATCTTGGCTTAAACTGGTTGCGGGGGCACACAACCAATTTTATCTACTCTTTGCGGCGCGGGGATTGATGAAGACGTAAATCGCAGATTGCACAAGCCGTTGCTATTCGTTGCCACCCCAAAGATCGCTCATTTGTCGTCCCGGAAAAGGCTGGCTCAGTCGATCTATAACCTCTTCGGTCTTATCACAGGCCATCAATTGGGCATCGAGCATCCGCGTATAGTGTCCGCCCTTTCGAACGGCGGAGTCATCCGACGGATCGATGTGGCGTTGAAGCTGTTCCTTCATTTTATGTATCCAGCCCCGAACGACATTGACCGAAGCACGCTCTTTCTCAGGATCGAATGCCGTTCCGAAGCCTGCAATGATGAAGTCATGGTTTAGGCGCTGAAATGGAAAAATTGCCGCAAGATCATCCTCTGTTTTGACTAGTCGAGAAAACATCTCCCTCACGCACTGGTCAAGCTGCACATTTACGTATCGAACAATTTCTTGATCGACCTCGATAAATGGGGTGCCGCGCTCTTCAGCGTCTTGCTTGAAAACCGATACTTGTTTCTCACGTTCGACTGCATCGCTGAGACCCGTGCCAAACTGGTGCTCATCCGTGTGGTATATTTGCCCTCGCTTGATGTATCCACGGCACATAATGCCCTTGGACAGCAATTTGAAACATGCGGTCCAGCAATGGGAAACAAGATTGATGAGTCCCGCTGGGGAGACTTCTGCGGAAATGATAGCGCAGTCAGATGCGGGAGTGATCCGAAAGTCCATACCTTTCTTTAAACGCGGGGCTTCAGGACAGGTCGTCGGCCCATATTTCTCGAAATGTTTTCGGTCATCATCGGTGCCTAACGCCCTGACGACTTCCGAAAGCTCGCTGAGTGACATCCCACGGCCTTCCTCGGCGGCGCGGACGTGCGATTTCCAACCGAGAATATCGAAAAACGCTATGAACTTTTCGGAGAACTGCAGTTCGCTCAAAAGTTACCTTCCTTATGTGTCTCCGACACGACCAGACGTTTCCCATGCGAAGTCATTTATTTTGCCTGCATTTGCGCGACAAATGACGCGGTTAGGGTTAAAATAAGCTGCGCGACTGCTCTCGTACAGTGGCTTTGGGAATCTAGCTACCGAACGAACGCATATCGTTAGAAAACGGAAAACCGCTCAACCCGGATTCTTCACAGACGACAAGCCAGCGCCCCAACTACTCAAACAACCCGTCTATTAACTCAGAGGCTATGCGTAAATTTCCAACGGCCATTGTTGGATCGCAAATGCTTTGGCGATCAGCGTGGTTCGCCATGTTTCGGAGATGGCGAGCCGCTTCCCACTGATTATACCGTTTTTCCAAAAGCAGACCCCGGGCTTGAATCCAACTAAGTGCTTGAGAAAACGTTTGCACGTTGGGCGGCGAGCTCAACTGTGTACACTTGTGCTGCAAAGCTGCTTCAAAGACGCGATATAGCTGTTCGCTGCCGAGCGTATAAAGCGGATAAAACATGGCTCCGTAACAGAGCACACCTTGGGCAACCTCGAATAGATTGCGTATATCTTCGGGCACCCGTGTAGACAACTCCGTTTCTAGAATAAGCGCTGCCCATTGGTCGTCGGAAATTTCCGAAGTCGAACCGTCCGGCTTGATATTGACAATTTGATCGGCGGTCCCATCGTGGGCGCGCCAGTTTTCGACAGTAAGCTTTCGAAACAGGCGCCGGGACTCACTTTCTGACATGCTAATTCGTCTTCTCCTGATCAGAAGATTAAGAGCCAGGCTCGATCTCTTTAAGAACCTCGCATTCCACCAGCACTCGCCGATACACAAAAATAAATTGACTCACCACGCCCCATGATTTGCTTGGGATACTGTTCCCGAGCAACAAAGCCAGCGTCCATAACAAGTCATGAAAAATTTGACGGTATTGAGGTAATAATTCGGCCAGATTTTCTTCCATCACCCATCGCCTATCGCTATCTGCGTAGAATATCTTGTTTCGATAGTCTTTTCGAGACGCCATGTACTCCGTCAGCGTCATGTCCTTTTGACTTTTAATCTTAGAGACCATGTCGCGGTATAAACTGTCAGCAACCTCGTCCGGTGATTTGTCGTCCAGGCTAATAGCCGTGGATAACGCGTTCGTTGCCACGAGGCGCTTTCCCTTATCGTCAAATATTGCAATTTTGATTTCGTCGCCGTCTATCACTGGCCGAACATGCCAGTGGATTACATCTTCCAAGCCATCAAAGGTAATACCGCTGCGAAATGAATCTTCCAAAACGTGCCGCATATTGAGAAGTACTGGATAGAAAGCCTGCTTGACGCGGTGGTCTTTATATTTGCGAACAAAATCGCGGTGTTTGGGTAGCTGATCATCATGTGCTTTTAGGGCCTCGAAAATTGCGACTACCAATTCTTCCTCTGCCGCTATCAGCCGAATAACGCCCATCTCGTCATCCAGGCGATCCAACTTTTGTGCTTTGGTGTAATGCTCTGAGGCATTCTCTACGCGTGTATAAACATTGAGGGGAGCCGAGCGCCGAATGTAGTCATCCAGCTCACCGCCAATCAAATCGGCAAAATCTGCTACCGTCTCAGCCAATAGCCTGCCCCATAATTTCAACCGCCTTCATGGAAGTAACGGTGAGAAGATAACATCAGTCAAAATCTGATGTGCTTGTCTGCGCGCCATAAACAAATGTCTCAACCGGTATTTCGCCATCTTCCCAAAGACCGCACTCTCGCATCGCTGCATACCAGTTTAAGAGCGCGGTCTTCATACGATCGAGCGACCCACCGTAAGTAGGTTTCATATGCTCAATCCAAAGCTCGACCTCTTTGACCGTGACTGTGGTGCTCTTTGCAAATAGCTCCGCAATATCCACTAGTGACGTTGCCAATTTTTCCTCAATAATCTCGTGAGGTTCGCTCCAATGGGCGTCACCCAAACAGTCAGTATAGAAACCTATCTGCTTTATCTGATCGAGGATCGCCGTGTGCTCGGCAGAGGGATCAGTAGCAAGCCGAAGAGACTCCAAATCTCTCGCACCTTTCGCAGCAAGGTCCGGCAATATCCACGATGCATTCTTGCTTCTGTGCGATCTGAAATCCTTCCAAGCGCTTCGGCGCACTTCCTCATTCGGAGCCATTGCGAGAAGACGAAGGACTTTCAGCTGTGCTGAGACGGTATTCGCCTGACAGTTAGCGCCCCACCGGGCCTTGTCATGACAAGGCCCGGTGTGGCCATGCCGCTCCTGATTGGGGTTAGGATTGTTTTGCCGACAAATCCCAACCTTTTCAGGAGAACGACATGAC